>JAHECO010000091.1 GCA_024641705.1 Candidatus Kryptoniota bacterium | reverse complement strand
CACAGGAGTCGCCTGTATGTATTGCCCTTGCATAATCTGGCCGGCAATACATACAGGCGACTCCTGTGTCTCTATTCCCGAGACATCGAAGATCTTTTCGGCATCGTGTTCGGCAAATGCCGGCTTCAATCCCCAACCGCTTCCCGGGATCATACCGATGCCGCGCCATTTCCTGTCGACGACCTCGAACACTTCCGAAATCAGTTTCTTTGCCGGAAGGTTCCCTTCCCTCCGTACGGCGCGAGAGTACTGGTTCTCCACATCCACTCTCCCCTCCTCGAGCTGCTTCACGGCCATGTAGACACCCTGAAGTATATCAACGGGCTCGAAACCGGTGACTACGATCGGCGACTTGTACTTGTGCGCGATCGGGAAATAATCTTCGTATCCCATCACCGTGCAAACGTGTCCCGCGGCAAGAAACGCCTGGACAAGATGAGAAGGCGCGGAGAGTATGGCCTCCATTGCCGGAGGAACGAGGACGTGTGAGGTCAAAAGTGAGAAGTTCTTCACGCCGAGCTCTCTCGCCTGCCAGACGGCCATCGCGTTAGCCGGCGCCGTTGTCTCGAACCCGACTGCGAAGAACACGACTTTCTTTCCTGGATTGTTCTGCGCAATCTTCACGGCATCGAGAGGGGAATAGACGATTCGTACATCTCCTCCTTCGGACTTGACGGTAAGCAAATCCTTGCCTGAACCCGGCACGCGGAGCATATCTCCGAACGATGTGAATATGACGTCACTCCGCCCCGCGATCGCGATGGCCTTGTCGATAATCTCCAGGGGCGTGACACAGACGGGACAGCCCGGACCGTGGACGAGCGTAATCTCTTTCGGCAGCAGATGGTCTATCCCGAACTTCACGATCGCGTGGGTCTGGCCGCCGCAGATCTCCATCATGGTCCACTCGCGCGCGGTGATTTCGTGGATCATCTTCGCATATTTCTTTGCGGCGTCAGCGTCCCTGTATTCGTCGATGTATTTCATGGCAGTCGGCACTCAGCTTTCAGCGGTCAGCTTAAGGCTCTCCCTTTCTTATTTCTTATTTCTTATTTCCGACACCTTGCATCCGGCTCCTTTTCAACGCGACGAAGATCTGTCCCAGCGAGATGCCGCCATCGTTCGGTGGAACTCGCTGATGCCAGTAAGGCTTGAAACCCTCCCCGGCTAGCCTGTCTACAGTCCTCTCTGTCAGATACTTGTTCTGGAAACAACCGCCGCTTAGGACGACCCTTTGTTCACCGATGCGTCTTGCGATGTCGAGAATGATTTCGGAAAGTGTGTTATGAAATTTTGCCGCGATTTGTCCCGTACTTATTCCACCTGAGACGTCGGAGATTATTTCCTTCACCATCAGCTCCCAATCTACAGTGGATTCAGGTTCATAATTCTTCCGGTCTCCCGCCCCCCGTTTCCGCTCTCCCTTGACCTCAAAGCCGTAAGTCTCATCCGTATTTGCTCCATACAGGGCAAATTCCAGTTCCATAGCTCCCTGTCCTTCGAAATTAACCACCTGCCGGATACCTGTTATCGACGATACGGCGTCGAAGAGCCGCCCCGCACTCGTTGTTACGGGCGAGTTCAATCCCGACTCGAGCATCTTCTTCAATACCTTAAGCGAACCGGAATCGAATGACCGGACCGGGGCCAGGTCCGCCCTGGCGAAAATGTCCTCACGGTAAATCTCGTAGAGCACACCGAGCGCCGTTCGACGGGGCTCCTTGATCGAGGCCGTGCTACCCGGCAGTCTGAAAGAGCGGAATGTTGCGACCCTGTCGTACGTGCATCCGTCCGTCAGAAGGAATTCGCCTCCCCATACCGTCCCGTCTTCCCCGTAGCCCGTACCGTCCCACGAAACACCGAGCACCCTGCCCTCCAGTTTGTTCTCTGCCATGCATGCGGCAACGTGTGCGAGATGATGCTGTACCGCGAGCTTCCTGCCGTCGGCCTTCGCGGCGTACTGAGTCGACAGGTAATCGGGATGAAGATCGTGAACAATTGTCCCGGGCGAGACATCGTAAAGCCTCTTCAAGTCGGCGGTCACCTTCTCAAACGCGCGGTATGCTTCTTCCGTTGACAAATCACCGATATGCTGACTGATGAAAGCGTTGCTTCCGGAGTTTACGGCAATTGTATTTTTGAGATGCCCGCCGACGGCAAGAACTGTTCCGGATTCGGAATTGCGAAGATCAAATTGTAATTCCACCGGGAAGGGGGCGTATCCTCGCGCACGACGGACTATCTGGACTCTGTCCGCCATCACGCGTACGACCGAATCGTCGACCTGCCTCTCGATAGGCCTGTCGTGAACAAGGAAGAGATCGGCAATGCCGCCGAGTTTCTGCAGCGCCTCATTCTCATCGATGCAGATCGGCTCGTCCGATAAGTTTCCGCTGGTGGCAACGATCGGAAAACCGACCTCGTGCATCAGTATGTGATGGAGCGGCGTATATGGAAGCATTGCCCCGAGATAGGGATTGCGAGGGGCAACCGAGGGGCTTAACCTTGTCAAGGTTCGTGACTCCTCAACCGAGTCGGATTCGCCAGAGTCCGGTAGCCTTGACAAGGTTGTCCTCCGCCTCAGGAGCACAATCGGAGCCTCAGGCGAGAGCAGGAGCCTCTCCTCGAGATCTGAAACATCGCCTGCTTCTTTCAAGTCTTCCAAGGACGGATACATAAGTGCGAACGGTTTCTCTTCGCGGTGCTTCCTCGAGCGCAGTCGCTTCACAGCCTTGTCGTTCCTGGCATCGACGAGGAGTTGGAACCCGCCGACTC
>JAHECO010000009.1 GCA_024641705.1 Candidatus Kryptoniota bacterium | reverse complement strand
ATATGGCGTCGAGTGCGTTACGAAGCAACAACAAATCGCTGGTTTGCAAGTCTTGACGACATACTTTGCACAGTTCAGAAAACAACACGAGCCTGGTCTCCCAGAAAAATCAAACAATTATATAACATACCTTAATGCGTTTGTATTAGTAAGCGATAAGACTGGTAAGTACTACGTAGGGAGCACGTCAAGCGTCTCCCGCAGACTTGAAGAACACAACAGGGGCAAGACAGTTTCCACGAGGGCAGGGATACCATGGAAGCTTATCTATACGGAGACCTTCCAATCCCGAAAAGAAGCAGTAGACCGGGAGAGTTACATCAAATCTCAGAAGAGTCGGCAGTTTATTGAACGTTTGATTTCAAAAGCTCAACTGGTTTAGAGCATCCCGATTCAAGTACCTTGAATCGGGAGGGTCGGGGTGCGCCTCCGGCGCAGAATCCCTCACTGCCCACAGAACCACCCCTGATTGACGTTAGTTTCCCATACCAAGCTTATAATACATCTCGTTCCATCTCAGATCCTTCTTGAACTGAGATAGCTTCGTGGAGTCGTCGATCAACAGGAACTCCACGCCTGCAATCTCCGCGAAGTCTTCAAGATAATCCGGCGTCAGGGCCTTACTGAAGCCTGTATGATGAGCCCCACCTGCAAGTATCCATGCCGCTGCGGCCACCTGAAGATTCGGTTTCGGCACCCAGACGGCACGTGCGACCGGCAGTTTTGGAAGCGGTTTGTCAGGCGATACTACGCTCACCTCGTTCAGGATCAATCTGAAACGGTTCCCCATGTCGATCAGGGATGCGTTTATCGCCGGCCCGTCGGCCACGTTGAACACGAGGCGCGGCGGATCATCTTTCCCGCCGATGCTCAGGGGGTGGACTTCAAGCCTGGGTTTGCCGGAGGCAACCGACTCGCAGACCTCAAGCATATGCGCACCAAGCACCCTCGGGCCGGCGGGATCCATATGGTACGTGTAATCTTCCATGAACGAGGTCCCGCCGACGAGGCCCGCAGACATGACCTTCATGGCCCTGACCAGCGCCGCCGTCTTCCAGTCTCCCTCTGCCCCGAAGCCGTAACCTTCAGCCATCAATCTCTGTACAGAAAGCCCAGGCAACTGCTTGAGCCCGTGAAGGTCCTCGAACGTAGTAGTGAATCCTTTGAAGCCTCCATCACTCAGGAATCCCCTCAGTCCCAGCTCTATTCTGGCACCGTCGCGCAGCTTCCCGTAATACTTGCCCCCCTTCACGACGTCCGGCGATAAATCGTATTTGTCCGAGTACTCCTCGACTAGTCTGTCGACATCTCTGTCGGGAACTCCATCGACATATTTCGCGAGATCGCCCACCCCGTAACCATTCACTGAATATCCAAGCCGGATCTGTGCCTCGACTTTGTCCCCTTCGGTCACTGCGACCTCGCGCATATTGTCGCCAAAACGTGCGACCTTTGCGCCTTGAGCATCAGTCCAGGCGGCCGCAGCCCGTGCCCAGATCGCGATCTGTTGCTGGACTAGTTTGTCCTGCCAATGTCCCACAACGACCTTCCTCCGCTTGCCCATTCTGGTGGCGATGAATCCGAACTCTCTATCGCCGTGAGCGGATTGGTTGAGGTTCATGAAGTCCATGTCGATCGTGTCCCACGGGATATCTCTGTTGAATTGCGTGTGCAGGTGCACGAAAGGTTTCGCGAGTATGTTCAGACCGGCGATCCACATCTTGGCGGGAGAGAAGGTGTGCATCCACGTGATGAGCCCAACGCAACTGGGGTTGTTGTTGGCCTCTATGCAAAGCGAGTGAATCGCTTCCGGAGTGGTGAGAACTGGTTTGAAGACTATTTTGAGGGCGATATTCCCAGAGTCATTCAAACCGCGGACGATCGCCTCCGAATCCGTGTCGACTTGTTTCAGTGTTTCGGGACCGTAAAGGTGCTGACTTCCGGTCGCGAACCAGATCTCATATTTCTGCAGGTCTATCATCAGTGGAGCCTTCCTTCAATAATTAGTGTCACGTCGTACAGTCTGACCAGCTTTGTTTTCGAAGATCCCGCGCGGGTTTGTTCAGTAGGTTCAATCTTCCTCCTGCCCGTAGTACGCGTCCTTTCCGTGCTTTCTATCAAAGTGTTTATTCGAGATATGGCCGGGCAGTTCCTGTATATTCGGATCGAGAGCAATCGACTTGATCGCCATCTCCGCGACTCGCTCCAGAATGAGAGCATTCCTGACGGATTCCATCGCATCCTTCCCCCAACAGAAAGGTCCGTGGCCGGCTACCAGGACGCCGGGTATGGCTCCATAATCGAGACTGCCGAACCTCTCCACGATTACCTTGCCTGTGTTTCGTTCGTAAGCCTCGCTCACTTCTTTGTCCCCAATGAGACGTGTAACCGGGACAGCCCCTGCGAAATGGTCCGCGTGAGTTGTTCCGAGGCAAGGTATTTCTCTTCGGGCCTGGGCAAAGGCTGTGGCATTCGTGCTGTGTGTGTGAGTGATCCCACCTACCATGGGAAATGATTTGTATAGCTCAACATGCGTCGGCGTGTCCGAGGACGGACGCTTTGATCCGTTAACAACCTTCCCCTCCAGATCAACCACAACCATGTCCGACGGCTTGAGGTCATCGTAACTCACGCCGCTCGGCTTTATCACAAAGAGTCCGGCTTCCCTATCGATTCCGCTGACATTTCCCCAGGTAAGGACAACCAGCCCGCAATGGACAAGTTCACGGTTCGCATCGCACACCTCTTCCTTCAACTTCTCAAGCACCTTGACTTCTCCTCACTTCATCCCTGATGTCCAGGAGATCCTTCATCACATGATACAGGCTTCCGGACCATCCACGCGTTCCAAATGCATCATGCAGTTCGTGATATAAAGCGTACAAACGTTTATAGACCTGACGGCTCTCTTGGTTAGGCTCATAAACCTTCTCGGTACCTGTCATCGACTTTAGTGCCTCCGTCGGAGACCTGTAGCCGCCTGCCTCTTCGCCCGCGGCGACAGCTGCAAAGATCGCTGCTCCCAACGCAGGGGTCTGATCACTCCGCGAAATCTTCATCGGCCTTCCCGTTATGTCCGCATATATTTGCATCAAAATCGGATTCTTACTGGCCAATCCCCCGCAATTTACGACTTCCTTTATCGGCACTCCATACTTCTCAATCCTGTTGATAATCTCGAGGGCACCAAACGCGGTCGCCTCGAGGAGGGCGCGATAGATCTCGTGCGGCTGAGTATGCAGGGTCTGGCCGACAAGCAAACCCGACAGCCGTACGTCCACCAGAATTGTACGGTTGCCGTTGTTCCAATCGAGAGCCAGGAGCCCAGTCTCGCCCGGTTTCAGTCTGGCCGCAGCATCGTTCAGATTAGCGAACTTTTCGTCTGTCGTTTTGCCGTACTTTTCCGGTACGAGGTTGTTTACGAACCACAAGAAAATATCGCCGACAGCCGACTGCCCCGCCTCAATACCGTAGTAGCCGTTCATCACGGAGCCGTCGACAATTCCGCAAACTCCCGGGATATCTTCCAGCTTATCACGCGAGGCCGAGATCATTATATCGCAGGTGCTTGTACCCATTATCTTCACAAGGGTCCCGGCAGAAATGCCTGCGCCAACAGCCCCCATATGCGCGTCAAACGCACCGACAGAAACGGCAACTCCAGTCGATAATCCAAGCTTGGCAGCCCATTCCTTCGACAGGAAGCCCACTCGTTGATCCGAGGTGTAGGCATCCTGGTACAGACGCTCCCTCAGCTTCTCCAATCCCGGAGAAAGGGTACGGAGAAAATCGGCGTCCGGCAGACCGCCCCAAGTCGGATTGAAGAGCGCCTTATGCCCGGCTGCGCATACGCTTCGTTTGATTCTCCGGGGCTCGAGCTCGCCGATGAGATTGGCAGGAATCCAGTCACATATCTCTGTCCAGGTGTATGCAGCATCAAAAACTTCGGGTGACCTGTTCTTGCAGTGGAGTATCTTGCTCCACCACCACTCCGACGAGTACACTCCTCCGATCTTCGCGAGGTACTGCGGACGGATATCCGACGCCAACGACGTGATCTGCTCGGCCTCCCTGTAACCTGTATGATCCTTCCACAGCCACACATGGGCTCCCGGATTGTTCTTGAATCGTTCAGTGAAGCAGAGCGGTATCCCCGCTGCATCAAGGGGCATCGGACTGCTGCCGGTGGTATCTACTCCTATCCCGATTACGTGCTGAGGCTTAAACTCGGGATCCGTTTCCCGGGCCTTAGCCAACGCCCCGGTGATGGTTACCTCAATTCCCTTGAGGTAGTCTGCGGGGTTTTGCCTTGCCAGGTTAGGTTCGGCCGGGTCCAGTATTATTCCATCAATCCCCGATGGATAGGGATACACGTTCGACGCCAATTCTTTTCCGCTCGTGGTATCCACGATAAGCGAACGGCAAGAATTGGTCCCGAAATCAAGTCCTATTACGTAGCGTCTCATTTGCCCGAGTTCCTGCAAGATCGCGAGACATGCTGCTCAATTGTGAGCGAGCAGCATGGCCGCCGTTTGTTCTTCTCGACTCTACCGAGCGCTGGGACTCGGCTGGCGAGGATACTACTTCCTTATGGAGAATTTGTAGACAGTCGTTGTCTCGTATGTCTGTCCAGGCCGAAGGGTTGTAGACGGGAACTTCGGCTCATTAGGTGAATCCGGATAGTGCTGAGTCTCCAGACAGAGCGCAGTCCTGAACTTGTACGCAATCCCTTTCTTCCCTATCTGTGAGCCATCGAGGAAATTTCCGCTGTAAAATTGCAACCCCGGTTGATCGGTGTAGACATCAAGGACCCTTCCGCTTGACGGATCATCCACCCCGGCGACTTTACGAACTTTCCCATTCTCATCGTTCAGGACCCAGTTGAGGTCATAACCATGACCGATCTTCAATTGCTCGTTCGCTTCATCGATCCGTGATCCGATCGCCGTCGGTTTGAGAAAATCCATCGGCGTGCCGGCAACTTTGGCTATCTCCCCCGTCGGTATTTGAGTACTGTCGACGGGTGTATAGTAGTCGGCATTAATCATAAGCTGTTCATCGAGAATCGGCTTCGTCGGGTCACCGCTCAGGTTGAAGTAGCTATGGTTTGTCAAGTTAATCACTGTCGGCTTTGTCGTCGTCGCCGTGTAATGAATACGGAGCGCATTGTCGTTTGTCAACGTGAATGATACCGTGGCGGTAAGCTCGCCCGGATAGCCTTCTTCACCGTCCTTGCTGACGTAGGTGAGTTTGAGCGAAGGTCCTTCCGGCGTCTCGAGTGGTTGAGCCGACCAGAGCCGCTTGTAGAAACCTGCGGGGCCACCGTGAAGCGAATTTACACCATTGTTAATCGGGAGGTGATAAGTTTTGCCGTCAAGCTCGAAGGTTCCCCTGGCAATCCTGTTTGCATATCGTCCGATGGTCGCACCGAAGAACTGTGTTCCGTTGATGTACCCTTCCACATTATCGTAACCGAATGTTACATCGGAAGATTTTCCGTTCTTGTCCGGAACGATAATCGATACGACGGTAGCGCCAAAGTCGGTAATCTTAACGGACATCCCCGACTCGTTCTTGAGCGTATAGAGACTTGCCGCCTTTCCGTCGGGGAGTTTTCCGAATGACCGTTTATCAATCATGTTTTTCGCCGTATTGTTTTGGCGGCAAAATGCCACTGACGACAGTACCGTCGCACTTACCAAAAGTAAAAACGTGTGTTTCATTTTCTGCTCCTGTGAAATTGTTCATCGGATTTCGGGCCGCGCACAACGCACGTCTCAGGAGTTCTGATTTTTGTGTTTCCACGGTCGGAAACCGAAGAAGTAGATTGAGCCGACTATTATAAGTAGAATTCCCCACCAGATTCCGAAATGCATGTTTTCAAGGACAGTCGGTCTGCCGAAACTTGGATTGTAGGCCTCATAGATGTTGGCACCGGTTATGATGATACCATACAGGAGAAGCAGAGTGCCAATGAAAAACCATATCGAAATACCTTTGTTGTCTACCATGTTATCTACCTCCTACCAGAAGATGATATTAAGTGCGAGAAGGACCGCGAACACAATCCCCGCCCAAAAGATTGGCCGTTTCACAAGCGGTAAGTCTCCTTCGGACGGAAGAACCGTGCATCCTCGCACAAGGCCGTTCAACTCTGCTTCGGGTCTCGGGGTTGTGAGGTAGCTTACCACTATCGTCACGATCACCGTCACCAACCAACACCACAATGCCCGATACATGTCGTCCGCCATAGGTTTAGCATACTTGGAAAGGGCGATTATGCCTAACGCACCGGGGTCGAGTTTTACCCAAACATACATCCCTATCGAGGAGACAGTCCCGGCCAGAAGCCCCCAGAAGCCTCCGGGACCCGTGGCCCGTTTCCAGAGCATACCGAGTATCACCGTACCGAAGAGCGGCGCGATAAAGAAGCTGAAGAGCGCCTGTACATAATCCATAATACTTGCGAATTGTTGTACAAGATAGGCGGTACCGATACTGATGATGACTCCGACAATCGTCGCCCATCTCCCCATCTTCACGTAATATTGATCGGGCTGCTCCTTCTTTGTCAGCCTCAAGTGGGCGGGTCGATATATGTCATAAGTCCACACCGTTGAGAAGGCGGTGACGTTGCCTGCCATGCCTGACATGAACCCGGCTATCAAAGCCGTTACGCCAAGACCAAGCAGCCCCGGGCCGGCGTACCGTGCCAGCATTAAAGGAAGCACTTCGTTGTAGCTGTGACCGCCTGTCGCAATCGCCTGCTGCTGGGGAAGCAACCCGGGCATGACCGCCAGTCCCAGAAGACCCGGAAGGATCACGATGAACGGCACCATCATCTTAAACCCTGCGCCTATCACAGGTGCCATCTTAGCCGAGCGCAGGTCCTTTGCCGATAGAAGTCTCTGAACCACCAGAAAGTCGGTGGTCCAGTAACCGAAGGAGATTATGAATCCCAGCCCGAAAACGATTCCCGTCCAGTGGATGCCCATCGGGTTGTCGTTGAATGAACCAAGTGTGCTCCAGAGGTGAGTAAAATTACCTGCAGGAAAGTTTGCATGTATCCGGGCAACCATACCCGACCATCCACCGGCTTCGATCAGCCCGAGTACCGGGATAACGAGAGCACCCAGCCATATCAGCATGAACTGGAGGACTTCGTTGAATATTGCCGAGAGGAGTCCGCCGAGCACGACATACACCATGACGGTGATGGAAGAAACCCATATGCTGAAATCGATGCTCCACCCGAGGATCACCTTCATTACCAGCGCCATCGCAAACATGTTGATGCCGCTCATGAGCACAGTCATAAAAGCGAACGAGACAGCGGAAAGCATGCTTGCAGACTCGCCGTAGCGCAGCTTCAGATAGCCGGGAACGGAGTGCGTCTTGCTGATATAGTAGAACGGCATCATCACCAATGCCAGGAACAGCATAGCCGGGATAGCGCCGATCCAGTACCAGTGAGTCGCCAGTATGCCATACTGGTATGACGCCGCCGCCCACCCCATGAGTTCGAGCGATCCAAGGTTAGCCGCGACGAACGACAACCCGGCAACCCACGAACTCATCCTCCTGCCTGCCAGGAAGAAGTCCTCACCCGTTTTCGTGAATCTCAGTAAATAGTATCCGATCCCCAGGACGAATAGAAAGTATAACACGATTACCAGCGAGTCTACCCAGCCGAGCGACAGCAAGCTCGTGGACTGAAATAGGAGCAGAGATGCACTCAGACCAAAGCCGTTCAGCATGTTTCTCCTTCTTTATTTTTCTGCAATTAGAGGTTGTGAAATCAATTGATCCTGAATTGTTGCCGATACATGTCTTCTGAAATATCGCAAATCGAGAAAGAAATCTTTCCGGCAGTCCCTGGCTCTCCTCCGAGCCCGTATCTCATAACCGAGTCCGCCCCGCATGTTGCTCATCCGGCCGGGCACAAGAGTAAAATCATTTCTTCCGGGGAATGACGATGGCAGACTTGACGGGGTGTCCGGTAATTGGTGGTCTCCACGGGGGGCAAGCTGGCTGGGCGGTCAAACCATTCCGTGTTATTCTCGCTGCCAGTAGGGGCAGTATCCCGCTCTCCGTGGTATCTCGTTGATGAAGGCATCTGTTCCAATATAGTCAGGAGTACTAAAAAAAACACTGTTACCGGCAACATGCATTTCAGGCGCTTTCCTGAAATCTCCCATTGCCGAGATTGTTAACTTCGCTTCGCCGTACATTTCTTTCAGCCTTCCTGAAGGTAGTGTATCGAGGGGACCGACCGGAGTCTATCCGCCGCATCCTCTGGAGTAAGATCCCGCTGCGGATTGGCCAGCATCTCGTAACCCACCATGAACTTCCTGACGCTGGCCGATCTGAGAAGCGGCGGGTAGAAATGCATGTGGAAATGCCATTCCTCATGGGGTCTCCCGTCGGTCGGCGACTGGTGAATCCCAGATGAATATGGAAATGATACCTCAAAGAGGTTATCGTACCGCACGGTGAGCTCCTTCAGAATCGACGCAAATGCGGACATCGCGGCGGCGTTCAACTGTGCAATGTTCTGGAGATGACGCGTCGGGAGAATCATGGTTTCGAACGGCCAGGATGCCCAGAATGGGACAAGCGCGACAAAGTGTTCGTTCTGTGTGAGGATCCTATCCTTCTGACCTAATTCGAAAGCCAGGTATTCGCATAGGATGCACTTCCCCGACTCTGCCCGGACCTTTTCGAACCGGAAAGCTTCCTTTGACGGCTCGACCGGGATGGCGCTTTCCGCCCACACCTGGCAATGGGGATGAGGATTGCTGCACCCCATGAGCTCGCCTTTGTTCTCGAATATCTGCACATGATTAACATCGTCAAGGTGTCCGAGTTGTTCGTATTCCTGCTTCCAAACGAGGATCACCCGGCCGATATCTGTTTCATCCATCTCGGCAAGAGTGAGGTCGTGTCGCGGCGAGAAGCATATCACTCTGCAGATCCCTTGTTCAGCTTCCGCTCTAATAATGCCCCTCTCGTCGATTCTTACTTCGGGGCTGTCATGCGACAAGCTGCTGAAGTCGTTGTCGAAAACGAAAGTTGAAGAGTAGTTCGGATTCTTGTTCCCGTTAGCCCTTGTGTTTCCGGGACAGAGATAGCAGGACGGATCGTATCGGGGACGCACGGGAGCCGGAAGCCTTTCAACTTTTCCCTGCCACGGCCGCTTGAGTCGTCCGGGCGCGACAAGGATCCACTCCCCCGTCAGCGGATTGAATCTGCGATGGGTATACTTGATGAGGTCATTCATTATCTTTTTTGCCGGTTTTCAATAATAGGTCATGTGAATTTCAGTATATGTAATACCGCGAGTTGTATCTGCCGAAAGGTCCTCTGGTCTGTTGTCTCCGGCAATTGAACCTGCTGCTGTATCCACCACCGGTGAGCCGCTTCCGCCTTCTCTACGCATGCAGAGACAGCCCTTGTCTACGTGCATCCCGTACTGGGAGTTAATCAGGAACGACATCGGTGCCGGGCGTGAGAACGCACTCATAAATCTGAGGGATCTTGCCGGTCTTTTGGACATAAACCTCACGGATTTCCCTTTCGAATTCCCGGGCTGATTCACCTTCCACGAGGTTCAATGTACAGCCGCCGAAACCTCCCCCCATCATTCTTGCTCCGAGCACGCCCTGGATCTTTGATGCAGCCTCGACGAGCACGTCAAGTTCCATGCAGGTTACTTCATACTTCTCTCTCAGCCCCTCATGAGACTTGTACAGCAGCTCTCCAAAGCCGGCGTAATCGTTCTGATTCAGGTACCTTCGCGCCGAATCTACACGCATATTCTCCTCGGCTACGTAAGTACACCGTTTGTACACGGTGCTCCCCAATTCGGACTCGTGTCGCTGCAGCATTTCAAGGTTGACATCGCGGAGACTTCGGACCTGCGGATGATATTTCCTCAAAATTTGTACGCCCGCTTCACATTGCTGTCTTCTTAGATTATACTCGGAGGAAGCCAGGCTGTGTTTGACACCGCTGTCACAAAGCACGAACTTCAGGTCCTTCTTGACAAATGGAATATGCACGTAGTCGAGGCTCCTGCAATCAAGATACAAAGCTGAGTCGCCCTTGCTCAAGAGGTTCGCAAATTGATCCATGATGCCGCACCTGACTCCGACAAATTCATTTTCCGACCGCTGGGCGATCCGTGCAAGCTCAGTACGCCCTATTCCAAGTGAGAAGATCCTGTCAAGCCCATATGCAAGTCCGACCTCAACGGCTGCGGACGATGACATCCCCGAACCGATTGGAATGTCCCCGGCGTATACGCA
The DNA here is from genome assembly GCA_024641705.1 of Candidatus Kryptoniota bacterium. Lineage (GTDB taxonomy): Bacteria > Bacteroidota > Ignavibacteria > Kryptoniales > JAKASW01 > JAKASW01. The sequence continues at coordinate 108,839 of JAHECO010000009.1, read as the reverse complement.
GTTGAATCCCTTCACCGGATGCCCTGCCCTGGAGAGCTGGTCCACTATCCCGATCATATAATTGGCCCAGGTACTGTCAGACCTCGAGGGTTCCCTTGAATCAAAGCGCATATCATCTTTGAAATCCAACGAAGTAATGGTGACTTCGAAGCCGCGAGCCGGGGCCACCGCAAGATAGATGGCGCGATCTATTGCGGACGGAAGTACAAAACCTTCATTATAATCCGTATGTTCCCCGATTAAGTTAATCCGCCCGGGCGACCTAACTATAACCATCCTGTCATTTCGGCCATGCAGTTTTAGGAATTCGTCCCTAACTAGGTCGATTAAATCAGAATTTGACTCCACAACTGAATGCTCCATTCTATACTAGGCAACTTTCCCGTTTTTTCCCATCATTGTGCTCCATTTCTATGAACGACGCAATTTCCGTCTCCTACATCCCAGAAATCCTCTGCCTGGAGAAGCGACAAGATTCGTCTGCTATTGGCCGGGACAGACCGCGAGTGTACGCTCTACATTCCTACTATGGGCCTCGTTCTTGACGTCTTGACATCGATCGTAAGCGTCGCTGCTTTCAATCCATTCCCGGTCGCTCTGAGTGTGATCTTACCCGGAGTCCGGTCGGATAGAATGATCACTTCACATTTGCCGTTAAACAATTGTCTCTGGTAATTGCCGTCCAGATATTTATCAGGTTCGTGGCTGCTGGGGTTGCCATTGCCCACTCCGATTATCGTTCCTGCCCCTTCGGCCGTGAAATGGATCAGGTTATCGGCCGTAGGGACTTCCCTGCCGAGTGAGTCGACGACGGCAACAGCGATAACGGACACATCTTCGCCATCCGCGCGAATCGTGTCCCGATCCGGAGTGAGCCTGATAGAGACGGGCTCTCCCGTCGTCTCTTCCTTGTCGATCAACATCCTGCCATCCCTCCACCCGCGAGCCTCAAGCGTACCGGGTTCGTAGTTTACCTTCCACTCGAGATGGGAATAGCGTTTCATAACCTTTGTTCCGAGACTCCTTCCGTTAAGCAGCAGCTCCACGCTGTCACAATTGCTAAAGCACCAGACGTCTATCGGCTGCCCTTTCCCGTGAACGAGATCGTCGACCTCTCCCTTCCAATTCCAATGGGGAAATATGTGGAGGACATCTTTGTCGCTCCACCATGATTGGTAATAGTAGAAATTGTTTTTCGGGAAGCCGCACATATCCATAATTCCGAAATTCGAATTGATGTCCGGCCAACCGTAAGGGGTCGGTTCGCCCCTGTAGTCGAAGCCGGTCCAGACAAAACCGCCGGTCAAAAATGGCCTAGCGGCATAGATGTTCCACCATTTTTCGGCAGTCGCTCCCCACCACGGAAAATTCACGTCGTAGTCCGTGATATACCCCTTCGCGGAATCGGTTTCATAGACTCCCCGGGTGCAATATGCGCTCGACTCCTCGGTTCCCCACATAGGCTGGTCTGGGTGTTCACAGTGGTATTTGTCAAAATCCTTCACACGTTCAATGTAGTTCTCCCCCCGGATGTCCACAACACTGTTGACGCCTTCGTATTGGTCACCGTTATCCGCAGCGGCGGTACAGAGCCTCGAGGGATCGTACTCCCGCTGGATGCGTTTGAGCGTTCGCGCGACTCTCGCACCGATTTCATTGCTCTCGATCGTCCATTCCTCGTTGCCGATTGACCATGCAATGACGCACGGATGGTTCCTGTCACGAAGGATAAGCCGTTTGAACTGATCGGTGATTGCCGGCGTGCTCCCCATCAGTCTGTTTTCGTCAAGTACCAACATTCCTACGCTGTCGCATACATCCAGTAGCTCTGGAGTCGGAGGATTGTGGCTCGTGCGGTACGCGTTGCATCCCATTTCTTTCAGCTTCATGATCCTGAAGTATTGCAGCCCATCCGGAAGTGCCGATCCTACTCCCGCATGGTCCTGGTGACAGCAGACGCCCTGTATTTCGACATGTTTGCCGTTCAGGAAGAACCCTTTGTCCTTGTCAAATCGTATTGTCCGAATTCCGATCTTAGTCGTGATCCGATCGACTACTTTCCCGTCCGATTCAACCAATTGCACGAGACGATACAGGTAAGGGTCTCGTAGCGACCAAGGGTGCGGATTAACTACTCCAATCTTTTGCATGAAATTCCTTTTCTCGTATTGACCCAGGCGCGATATTTCCGAAACGCTTCTCCCTCTCTCGGTCCCTTTTTCGTCGAGCAAAATCGAAACGAGCCTGCAGCCGGCCGCCAGGTATTCCTGATTGAATACCCGGGTCTGAATATTGAGGCTTGCCGATGCGAAATCGCTTTTGACGTCGGAGGTTACGTAGGTGCCATAGAGCGGGATGTGAAGCGGGGCATATTCAAGCAGCCACACGTGCCGGTAGATCCCTGCACCTTCATAAAACCATCCTTCCGCCTGCGTAGCATTGACGCGGACGACCAGTACGTTCCTGCCGCCAAAGTTGGCATAATCCGTTACATCGAAATCAAAATCAGTGTATCCGCTGAGATGCTTTCCGAGGAAAAAGCCGTTGAACCAGACCGTGCAATCCCTGAAAGCTCCATCGAACTTCACCGCGATTCTGTTCCCCTGCTCTTTCTCCGGAATGGTGAAGGTCCGCCTGTACCACCCTATCGATGTGGGTGGGAATTGCCTCCCGAGCGGTTTGTAGCCGTGATCATTCAGCGTCTTGTCTTTGACATCAACAAAAGGCAATTCAACCGCCCAATCGTGCGGAAGATCAACTGTCCGCCAAGTGGAGTCGTTGAAGTCCGGTCTCGCGGGTCCGCTCGCAACACCGGCCTTCGAGAAGGATTCAGCGATTCCGTAGCCGAAATCTTCCTTGGGGTCCGCGGAATTTCCCAGATGGAATTTCCAGCCGTAATCCATGAGAAGTTTCTGCCGGACTACTGGGGCGTTTATATCGCCTGCTGCCGGGCTTTTTCTTTCAGCTCCGAAGGCTGAGAACAATCCGATAACAACTACCGTTACTGTCACGCAGATTTGTCGAATCATTTCATTGCCCTCCTGGTTTAGTCAGCATGACCTGAACCGTTCGATCACCAAAATCATGAGATGTGCTCCGTCTCATCTGAAAGTGCAAGCCGGTTCACTTGAGCAAGACAATCTTTTTTGTCGCCAGATAGTCGCCGGCGCTCATTTTGCACAAGTACACTCCGCTGGGAGCGTTGTTCGCCGACCAGACTATATCGTGATAACCTTGGTTCTGATAGCCCGCAACGAGCCGCGCTACTTCCTGGCCAAGCACATTGTAAATGACTATCGAGATATTTCCGGGCGTGGGGAGCTCGTACCGGATAGTCGTGCTCGGATTAAAGGGATTTGGGAAAATGTTAAAATTATAACCCGGAACACCTCTCGGCTGTTTCACATCAGTTGCATCTATGCCCAGGAAAGCATCTAAGGCAGCTGTGGGCTCTTGAGTTAAAGGATTCCATGCTCCGAGTTGATAACCTTGCCAGTTGTAACATTCAGGCTCCCAGTAGAAAACGCCCAGCCCGTTCACTGATTTCGTTTTTGCTATGAGATCCAACAAATAGTGATTGGCGTCGATTGGCTTGTTGAAGAGATAGCCCGCTTCAACGACCATCACCTTCGTATGATACCTTGCAATCACATCTTTCATAGTTATGAGCGCCAGACTGTCATCTGTAGCCCACGGCAAATTGGCCCAGTAGGGGTACACCGACATCCCGATTATATCCCATCTGGCACCATAGCTTCTCAGCCCATCAAACATCCACCTGTACATCGTATCATCATGCGCATTTGACAGGTGAACAATGACCTGAATTGTACTATCGACGGCCTTTGCGGCAGCGTAACCTGTGTCAATCATTCGGGCAAAGTTGTCCATGTGCGTTGTCGCCATTCCATCCGGCCACAGCATACCGTTGTTGGTTTCATTTCCGATCTGAACCCATTTAGGGACTACACCGAGCGATTTCAGTGTATCCAGGACGCCGTAGACGTGATTGTATATATCTGTGAGGAACTGAGGGAGAGAATCGTTTGCCCAGGCTGCCGGCTTCGATTGATGCCCCGGATCGGCCCAGGTATCACTCATGTGAAAGTCTATCAACACATTGAATCCCATGCTGTCAGCCCGCTGAGCCATATACGCCACGTCCTTCTTGTTGCAGTATCCGCCGCTCGGATTAACCCATACCCTGAACCTCAGAGCGTTGATTCCCTTCTCCTTCAGAATATCAAGGCAGTTCATCGGGGTTCCAGAGCTGTTTTTAAACACATATCCTTTAGCCTCCATCTGCGACAACCAGCCGACATCTGCACCATTGGCAAACTGCGCCCTCGCCCCCGTAGGCATAAGAAGGCATAGATTAAAGAGAAGGAATATCCCGGGTTGAATCACCGATAAAATCGAAAGAGCACGCGCTGCTCTTCTTATTTCACCGACTACCCCTTGCTCACTCTCTGAATAACTCTTCATGGCCTGACCTATTACTTGTCTTTAGTTGAGTACTTAACGATCCAGACTCTCGACAGTCATCGGTGCATCCGATGATTTGCGCGAGACTATCTCAAGGGTGGCACTCTTCAAACCCGCAGAACCGGCACTAAGACGAATTGTTCCTGCTTTCAGGGTCGATCGAATTACCACAAGTGCGAGTCCGTTAAATGCTTTTCGCCGATTACTCTTCATTGAAGTTGTATCGACAGGATTACCGTTATCGGTACCCGCCAGCTCGCCTTCACCTTGGATTTCAAATGCAATTTGGCTGTCCGCCGTCGGAACCACCCAGCCCTGCTTGTCAACTATCTCCACCTTTACATCCGATATATCCTCGGCATCTGCTTTGATCTCCGTCCTGTCCGCTGACAACCGAATGGCGTATGGTTCTGATGTACTGTGTATTTCCTCGGTAACGATCTGTCCGTTTCTCCTGCCGACCGCCTTCAACGTACCGGGCTCGTAAGGCACGTCCCACGAAAGGTGCAAGTCCGACGTTGTCGGGAAAATGAACGGACGATCATATTTGTACCATTCTCCGGCGTGACCTTGCTGGGGAAACACATAGGATTTCATGCCGAAAGACTTGCCGTTCAGGAGCAGCTCCACGCTGTCGCAATTGGTATACGCGATTACGGGAATAGCCTCCCCTTCGTGGCCGGCCCAATTCCAACGGGGAAGAAGATGCAGCACCGGCTTGTCGGTTCACTGGCTTTGGTAGAAATAATAACTGTCCTTGGGAAAGCCGCACAGATCTATCACGCCGGAACTCGAACTCTTGCTTGGCCACCGGGCCTCGCCTAAATAATCGATCCCGGTCCACATGAAATCGCCGATGACATAATCATGAAGTGAGACAAATTCCCACAGCTGTTCGGCTTCTATCATGTTCGTTCTGTAGTTCAGGAAACGGGTCAACGGATTGGCGGTTGTATCGGACTGCAGAGTGTATTTCCCGCGTATGCTTGGGATGGAGACGCTTTCCGTCCCGATCATCTTCCAATCGGGATGATTATGCCTATCGACACTGTAGTACAATTCCCTGCGCTTCCCCCACCGGTCGACATAATTGTATCCCACGATGTCCTGTATCTTGAGGAAACCCAGCTTTGCCGGATACGTAGGATCCGCGATATGATCATTAGCAACGGTAACCGGCCTCGTCGGATCCTCCTTGTGAAACGTATCAATCAGTTTCTTGAGTATGACCATACCGGAATCCGTTCCCTGCTCCGGGACTTCGTTCCCCGCACTCCATAAGACGACAGACGGATGATTCCGGTCGCGGCGAATCATCGATTGCAAATCAGATTTCCAATTATCCTTGAAATAGACGTGATACCCGTATTTGACCTGGCCTTTCGCAATTTCCCATTCATCGAAAGCTTCATCCATCACGAGAAATCCCAGCTTGTCGCATAAATCAAGGAACTCGGGAGAGGGAGGGTTATGTGCCGTTCTGATTGCATTGCAGCCCATTGCCTTCAGAAGCTTCAGGCGCCTTGCCCACGCTTGAACGGGTACCGCGGCTCCGAGACAACCAGCATTCTCATGAAGGCACACGCCGTTCATCTTCACGTGCTGCCCGTTCAAAGAAAAGCCGTTGTCCTTATCGTATTCAATCCTGCGGATTCCAAAAGGCGAACCGACACTGTCGATGATCGTGGTCCCATCGATCAATACGGAGTTCATCGTGTACATCGAGGGCGTCCCTATGGACCAGAGAGAAGGCGAGACTACCTTCAACGACTGCTCCACCTCCGATCTGCCGGAAGGCGAGAGCGAAACAGGAGACTCGACAGTGGATACGACTTTCCCGGACGCGTCGACGACGGATGACCTCAGCAGAATACTTTCCGCGGCGGGGAGTCTGTTGTAAATAGAGGTTTGGACCACGACCGTGGCGGAGGACGAATCCACATGAGGTGTCGTAATATACGTCCCCCAGTGCGCTACGTGAATCGGACCGGCAACGTTCAGCCAAACATTACGGTAGATTCCTGAACCTGAATACCAGCGGCTGTTCGGCTGAAGTGAGTTATCAACTCTCACCGCAATTATGTTTTCCCCCTGTCTGATAAACGGAGTGAGGTCGTGGCAGAAGCTCGTATAGCCGTATGGATGATTGCCCAAATGATGTCCGTTCAACCAGACATCGCTGTTCATATATACGCCCTCAAACTCGATCCAGTAATCCTGTCCCTTCCCGACACTCCCTATGATGAAATGGTTTCGATACCACCCGATGCCTGTCGGAAGATATCCGCCTGCACCTCCCGTCGCGGCGTTTTTGTCAAATTCGCTCTCGATGCTCCAATCGTAAGGGAGATTCACGGTTTTCCATTTGCTGTCGTCAAAGCCAGGCTCCTCGGCACCATTCACATCGGCCCGCAAGAATTTCCAATTGTAATCCATCAACAAATGCTGACGAACTGACCGCCCCGTACAAAACGCGTTTGAAGCCAGCAATAGAACCAATACCATCGTCGATATGAATGATCGCGTTGTCACGACGAAGTCGCGTCCTTCTCCGGCCTCACAGGCTGCCAAATCTCCAATCTTATCTGCACTTCGTGAACCTGTCAATTAAGTCGTCTTACTCGCCGACCTTTGGCCATGGTGTTCTCCCGATGAGAATTCTGCCAACCGAATAACGTCGGGATGCGGAACTGTGAGCGATATCGGGAACCGCGAGGCTGTCCAGAAAGTCTTGTCTGTCATGCTGAACGAAGTGAAGCATCCATTTTTCAGAACGAATAAGTGGATTCTTCAGTCGCTCCGCTCCTTCAGAATGACATTTTCCTTGTTTTGGGACAACCTCGCGGAATCCATGTTACTTAAGGAGGAGCATCTTTTTGGTGATGGAATTCGCTCCTTGCCTGAGAGTATAGAAATAGACGCCGCTGGCAAATCTATCCATGTTAACATTGTACAGATATTCACCCGCGGGCTTGTAACCCTGATCCACAACCTGCACGAGCTGGCCGAGCACATTGTAGACTGCCAAGCTGATCACGCCGGCTTGCTTCAGACTGATTCTGATCTGAGTCGACGGGTTGAATGGGTTCGGATAGTTGTTGCTCAGTGCAAACTCGGTCGGTACCGGATTCTTAGTCTGGTTAACGGCAGTGACCGGCTTTTTCCATTGCGCCAGCTGAGAGGGGAACCAGTTCAGATCACCCAACGCGAGACCATCGCTACCTGCGCTTTGAAGAGCCGTGTTGCTGTAAGCCAGATTTTCCGGCACGGGGTAGCCCTGCGTTGAGGCCCAATTGCTTGCAACGTTGGGCCATGCCGCTGTAAGCGAAGGAGGATTATACAACGGGTATACGTAGGGGCGAATACCCATGCCAGATCCGCCGTTTGCCCAGCAAGTGTCAACAAAGACAGCCATTTGAGTCCCCGCCGTCTGTACAAGTGTAGAGTTGAAACTCGGATCGACGCTGTCATTGTTTGCCACATTAATGTAAGGCCACGCGGTTTTGTTCGTCAGCATACCCGGCTGTGTGTTTATGAAATCCGGGGGACGAAGCGGAGTGCTCGCCATGATACCGGCATTAAGTTGTGACCAATTGTCGGTTGTGACCTTGGGCCAGAAATACGCATTGTTTGTGATCGTAATGTGCCTGCCAGCCTCTGTCAAGTTGTAAGGAGCTGCCGTCAGAGAACGCAATGAGTCTATTGGGATCACCGCGGAGCCCCAAGAGCCGGGGATGTTGTTGTACCATAAGTCGGGGTAGGCTGCCGAAGAAACGCTGAAGAAGATGTTGCTCTTTATGACCGCGTTGGTCATTTGGTACAGGTCGAAGGCGCCTCCCTGCCCCGAAAAGAAAATGGTGTTGTGCTCAAAATCGAGGAATGTGCAACCGTACCCCGATGAACCGAGAACGTATCCGCCTGTAAGAAAGAAAGTATTATTGTAGAACTCTGCGGTATCACACGGATATGTCCCCGGATCCACCCACGCGAAGCCGGGATTCTGTGGATTATCGTCCTGGTTGTTCCTGAATTCGCAGTTAGTCACGTAGAAACTGTTGTGATCATGATTCCACGTATCGAAGAGGTTGGGGGTGCCGGCACCTGAAATATTCTCAACAATACACTGATCGAAGATAAACACGTTGCTATCCCCGGCCGGAGAAACGAAACGGCCCGTAAATGATATACTGTCGGTTCGCGTGCCCAGGAAGTACAATCCCTCGAGCGAGAGTGTATCATTGCCCTGCGGACCGAAGAAGTAACCGATCGACGTGTTGTCCCCAGCAATGGAAGGTGCAACTACCGGAGGGTGACCAGTATTCGGATTGATATACCCGACAATATGGACATTCCCTTTCGGAGATATTGGTGCAGTAAGGTAATAAACTGTGTCAATTGCGCCGGTAGGCTTCAACAGGAATACCGTGTTTGGTTTGACGAAACCTCCGGAAGTAGTATCCGCGTTTATGAAATTGTTGAGGTTGCCCGGCGGCAATGCCGATACGATAACGGTATCGGCGCTTGGGGCGGCAAACGATGCTGATGGCACTGCTGCAAGTGACACGACAGCAACCAGCAGCAACGAAGTAATAGCTGATTTCATAACCAAGCATCCTTTCTTTTAAGGGTTATACTTTGGAACTAACACCCACTGATGTTATCAATTTGACCGAATGATCATCTGCGCCGTGCCGGAGGTCAACTTCTCGGCAGCAACGCAGCGATTAAGTAAACGTTCTTCTCATGTCGCCTCTCCTCCTGTTCAAGTTTACCATTGGGAAATCATTGCAGCGTCCAGCGAAGGCCTAAATTTGCCGTCAGTCCGTAATCGGACTCCGACGTTGGAAAACCAGATCCTCTCACCACATATATATCGCTTGCACTGTTAAGATTATTGATATCGAAGTACAGCTGAACACCTTGCCACGGTAATCCCTGTTTTACAGCCAGGTCCCACCGGACATAATTTGATTTGTCGGATCGAAGCGCGTTATAAAAGTTTGTCCTATTATAAACCTCGGATTGGTATATCATGGAGACCAATATCGAGAATTGCCTGAAGTCGTATCCGATCGACAGGTTGACGACGTCGTTCGGCTGTTGTATTAGTCTGTCAGTGTAAGAGGTATCCACGTGTTTGGTCGGAAAAGGATAGACCGTTGAATGCACGGTGTTATTGAAGGGATACTTTGCGCTGGAGAATATGTGAGTATAGTTGACATTCAGAACCAACCCGCTGAGTGGACCGGGCAAATACCAAAAATGCGTCTGCCACTCGGTTTCAATACCCCAGACGTTAACCGGATACGGGTTGTTGATATATGTATCGAGCGAAAAGGTCTGAGTGTAGCTGGGAACCCCAGGATATTGCGAGGGATCGACTATATATATCCCTTGATTGAAGAATATTAGATTTTCGATACGTTTCAGAAATGGATCGACTGCGAACAATCCGATAGTGTTGTCATACACGGCCATCTGAAGATCGTAGTTATGCGAATACGCCGGCTTCAGAGCATAATTGTTCCAGATCACCCAGTGACCGCTGCTGCTGGCGACATCCAGTCTCGGCGTGATCTGGCTGAAGTCCGGATATGCAAGCGTACTCGTATACGAGCCGCGAACACTCAACCAGGTGAACGGATCATACTTCAGACTAACATCCGGCAGCAGATATCCATGGTATTCATCTTTCGTCACCCAAGTGTATGGAAGAAGACTGACATCCGGATATGGATTCGTCGCATCCGCATCTCCAATAAACTGGGGAGCGGTATACGAGGTCTTTAGTCCCTGGTAGCGAGCGCCGGTAATGAGGGTCAGCTGGGGACCGATATTGATCGTCGCCATGATGTATTCGGCGCTCCTGAATTCATTTCCATGGTAATCACTTGCCAGGCTCCCGTACACGTCCGGAAGGTAATCCGGGACCGTCTCTCGTTGCGTTGTTGCCTGACCTAAGATTTTCAGTTGGTCTATTACCGTACCGATTGTGCCCACACCCACTCCGGAATACATGCCATATTCACCGCCAAGAAACTTCCCGAAATTCATATTCGGATTATAGAACCCGAGAATCGAAAAGGGTGTGTTGCCTGTAGGGTCAAGATTATACGGCGATTGCGTCAGCCATGGGAGGGCCTGAACGAGCTGCAATCGGCGTCCCGCGGCATTGCCGCCATACAAGCTCCCGAATCCGTCGTCAAAATTGTAATAGCGGGTAGTGTATTGATACATGCCTCCGGCTTTCAACGTTAGAGAGACTATGTCAGACAGATTGAAATTCCTCTCGAGATTGATCGACGCTTGAGTATTGTTCTGTTTGTTGAAGCTCCTCCATGTGGAATTGCCCGCCCAATACATATTGTTCAGGTTTATCATGTCCTGAGCTGCTTTGGCAATCTGAACGGGGCTCTGATAGTTCGGTATGTTACCCGTCCCCGCCGAAAGCTGATCAAAGACCAGGCTCCAGCCATCAGGAGTGAGATTATCCGAGTACGAGTTGGAGAGCTTGAGGTCCAGCCTGATCGAGCTTACGGTCTGCTCATATTCCAGGATATTCGTCACGACATTGAGCACATTAGACGTCTGCTGTGTGCCGAATTGGATGTCATTGCCATAGGTCGCAAGGTTATAGGTTTCACTGTGGGATTCGGTCGCTGTTTTACCACGGCTCAACAAATTCACAAGGTCTATCTTGCCGGCAGGCAATTTGTAATCCAGTGTCACAATTCCATCATATCGCTGCTCCTGCCGCGGGGCAAATGTGAGACTAAGACTGCCAAGGACTACTGAATCTGGTACGTCCTGTTTGTTGGGCTGATAATACGATCCTCCGAGCTGGTCTGAAGTCAGGTTCTGCTGTTGTACGATGCCCTGCACGAATACGCCGAGACGATCATTGAAAAATCGCTTTTCTATGCTCGCGACGAACTTGTAGTCGCCGTATGAGCTCATAAGATCGTTATATCCTCCCTGAGCGAGAAGAGAGAGCGAAGGCGCACCGGTGGGAGTTGCTTTGGCTTCCCGGATGTTGAAGTTGACGGTACCGCCAAGAACGGCCGCATCCATATCAGGTGTAACGGTCTTGTAGACTTCAATACCTTCGAGCGAGTTTGATGAAATCATACTTACATCAACCGCTCGCCCGCCTGCGGTGTTCGAAGGTGTAGCATAAGCACCGCTGGCAGAAATGTTGCCGGCATCGTTGGAGGGAATTGGTATTCCATCAATAGTGATCATGTTGTACTGAGGTTGAAGTCCGCGGATCACTATTTGTGTGGCCTCTCCCCCGCTTCTGACCAGTGAGATTCCGGGCAGTCTTCCGACCGATTCCGCTGCGTTTGCGTCCGGAAGTGACTGGATGCGTGCCGATGAGACCACATTGACAACATTGTTAGAAGTCAATTGTTGATTAATGGCTGCGTTCTGGCCGCTGGCCTGGGCCGTCACGACCACTTCTTTCGCGGCGACTCCGACCGCTTCCAGCCTGATGTTCATGTCGAGATGCTCATCTTCATTAATCCGGAATTCATGCGTCTCCCCTTTGTAGCCGACATACGATGCTTTTAGGCTGTATGAACCGGCGGGGACATTAGAAATCAAATAATGGCCATTCAAATCCGTGGCCGTGCCCATCGAGGTCCCCACGAGCTGGAGTGTAACACCGGGAAGAGGTTCGCCCGTACTGGCATCGGTCACTCTTCCTTCAATCCTTCCGGCGGCACTCCATGCCAGCTGAGATGTAAACAAAACCACTATTGAGACGAAGAAAGCTGTGTAATTCCTTCTTGTCATTTTTCTTTCAACCTCCATCCCTTTTTGAGAATTGTGTTATAAGTCTCAGCATGTACTTGTGCTCCAGAGCGACAGTATGACACCAGTTATCGATTGCGACGATCATGAACAGATCCTTCTTGTCTGACTGTTAACAAAACGGCAATCGTTCAGTTACTGGACAGGTTCTCTATCGAGCAATAGTTTCGCCTACTGAAATACGAATCGGATTCTGGAAGTTTGATTCGACATTAGTTTGACCGGCAAAGAGAAACGAGAAAAGTGTTCGATATCATCATGGTAACGGGATAGTAGGTCCGGATTGATTCTCGAAGAGGGTGGACCGTAGCGCATTTTGCGAGATAATTGCGCACTTTTTGGGGGAGAAGGTGCCCGGAGGCGGAATTGGGGGTATAAACCGAGGAACGGGACTGAAGATCCCTCCCGCATGAATGGACTTTTGCGGTCAGGTCGTGACCAAGGTATCAATTTGCTTCTCCCTTGCAAAGTGAAATATGTTAGCGCTAACACAAGCGCGCCTTAAATTAGCGACATCAAATATGAATGTCAAGAGGTCAATCGATTTTTTTTATTGACCGTGCGTAAACGGCTCACCCGGTTGCCCGCCATTGTTGCCGGCAGCCTCCTATGTCTCCCACATCCGGCAGCGATCTCCCCCGCGCAGCCGGGCATCATGCTGCGAAGTCGCTCGCGGCTGACGACTGTTATAATTCTATCTATAACATGTTAAATTGTTGGGAAAGATAAGTGCGGAATCAGTAAATCAACAGGATAATGACATGAGCGAAAGAAAGCGTTCGGGAAAAGTCTCGCGACGCATTACGGCCGAGGCGATCGCCGAAAAACTCGGTGTCTCGGCGATGACTGTATCGAGGGCGCTGAACGGGCGGCCAAATGTAAACCGTAAAACCCGCGAAAAAGTCCTCAGCGCTGCGAGAAAGTACGGCTACACTCCAAATCACATTGCGCGAAGCCTGGCGCTGAGGAAGACTGAGACTATAGGCGTCGTAGTGCCCGAGATAAGTCACTCCTTCTTCCCCGAAGTCATACGCGGAATCGAAGACGCCGTCTATTCGGCAGGCTACCACTTGATCTTGACCAGTACGGCAGAGGATGTCAACCGAGAACAGGACGCGATAATGACGCTGCAATCCAAGCGTGTTGACGGGCTGCTCATTTCGACTGCTCAAACGGTGACGGATCACTCAATGTACGAAGAGACTATCCGTCAAGGTGTGCCGATAGTCTTTTTCGACCGGGTCGTTCAGAATATTGGGGCAACGTGCGTAAGCATTGATGACGAGGATTGTTGCGCAAGGATTACCGAGCACATGATCGGCCACGGTTACCATTCCATAGCACATTTAAGTGGTCCGCCGACAGTTTCCATCGGGAAAGGAAGGATGAAGGGCTACAAGAAGGCTCTCGCCCGACACAACATGAAGGTTAGACCGGAACTGATCGTTCAGTCTGGTTTTCATGAGAAGGGTGGGTATGTGGCCATGGAAAGACTTCTTCAACTTTCCCCACGCGAACGCCCGGATGCTGTCGTCGCTGTCAACGATCCTGCGGCGTTCGGGGCGATAAAGGCGATTCAAGAGCACCGGCTACGTATCCCTCAGGACATTGCGATAGTAGGTATGACCGATGATATCCGGGCTGAGCTCGCACTGAGCCCGCTGACAACGATCAGGCAGCCTGCCTACGAAATAGGCAAATCTGCCGCAGAAGCCCTCATTGAAGAAATAGAGGAGCGAGCCAAGCCCGGGAGGAAGATCATTGTTCAGACGGAACTAACGGTAAGAAAATCGTGCGGGTGCGTGTAAAATTAGAAACGACAAATTCTGAGAGTCGTCAACTTCGATAGGCGTGAAAAGATTCTGTGGGCTCTGAGGAACCTGCCCCGCCGACCCGCTAATTGTGAGTCAGCTGCCTGAAGGGGTTCTGGGCGTATCCAGTCGATCCAAGCTGAAACGCAGGACGACTGTGATTACCGCGAATTCCAGTCACAGAGAGAGCTTACGTATTCCGCCGATCCGTCCCTCAGCCAGCCGTCCATCTGGGCCGGCTCCTTCAGCTGCTGTCCGCGTTCGCGAGGGACAACCACGTATGCACAATTCAGTTCCTGAAGGGTCGTCATGTCACCCCATAATTTTTCGTATTGAAGGGTCGGGTAGACGTCTTCCTGTCCTTTCCCCCACCGCTTCTTTACGTTCTTCAATGTAATGTATGTCGGCATTCGCGACGCAAGTCGGCGGACTGCTTCTTTGACTGCCTCCTGGTTTTCCAGACTCCCGCGATCTAGTCCGAATATCGTCAACATCTGATCTATGTCGATCCAATATGTCGCGGAGTTGTAGTAAGAGAGATTGAACTCGTATTCTTCACGTGGCAACGCGAGGCCCTCGATCAATCTGAAGTGCCCATCGGTTTTGGCCAGTCCCCCGCCGCGATCTTCCAGCCTGCGCGTTATAACCTCGACGGTCATTCCGGCTTTGCTTTCGATGTGCCGCCCCAGGATACCCGGGTCGATGTTGGCCCCCATCGTATCGACATTATGCACAAGGATGAATTTGAGTTGCGGATGATCTGCGATCAGGCGTGAAAGCACACCATTCGAAAAGAGGTTCGGTATCTCATACCAGTGTCCGACGGGATTGAGACATTGCAGCGGCAGATTGTTTGTATAGTCGCTTGCTTCGCCGGTCCGCTCTGCCCAGTCCATCAGAGACGCCTGGAGGCTTTCGAGAACCTTCTGGGCCTGTTCGTCGAGCAACTGCTGCGGCATCTCAAGCCATGCAAACCGAAGGTCGCGTACCGTAGGAACCAGGCGGAGACCGACATTCTTTCCCGGCGAAAGATAGGTGTTCTCAGCGTATCCATAATATCCTTCCTGCTCCAGATACCGCCTGATAGCGTCGTGAGTCAGGTAGCCGGTGGATATCACATGAGGGATATCGACTCCGAACTCCTTCGTCGTCTTCCGGCTTTTCGCCAGGTGAGTTTCAAGAAAAGTCCGTTGGGCATCATCGATCCGGCAAAAGGGATTGAGCGCTTTAACCGTTCCCGCCCCTTTGGTCCAGCGACTCCCCGCACCCGCCGCAAGAGTCAAGACCGCAACCTGCCCCGATGCTATTGCGTCCGTGCCGATCCCTTGATAACGGGATATCGTGTCGGCGGTACAATCAAACACATCTCCAGGATCAACGTCCGTAATCGTGCTGCTGATCGGCAGTCTGTTCTGAGCTAGGCCGATACGTCCTATGCGCAGGTCCGCTTTGATCTGTTCATGCTGAACCTGGTCGAATCCGTGCTTCTTTAACAAATCTTGAAGTGTATCGCCGTTCGAACTCTGTACATTGCTCTCCGGCAGGATCCGGTCGAGTATCTGTTGCAGGACACCGCCAAGTGAAGGATTAGTCCTGCTGGCCGAGGAAAAGTGTTCCAACTCGGAACGTTGATCCGCGGTTATCGTCCGGGGATCCTTCCTCAGGAGTGAGGGTACCATTAACGTGTAATAGCGCTGAGGCATAACCGTTTCATCACTGTCCAGCAGCTCTGCCGAGGTACCTTTTTCGTTGATGGCAAAGTCATAAACCACCGGTTCCATCGCGAAAGGAATTCCGTGTTCAAGCCTTCGCTTCTGAGCACTCATGATTTCCTGCAATCGACGTTGGGCTTCTCGTCTTCTTGCCGGTTTGAAAAAGAATCCCATGCCGCCGCCCGACATTCCACCCAACATCAGAAATCCCAAGAAGTCTTTTCCGAATTCCGATTGCACCTCTTTGATTATCGATTCGGTATAGAGATTTGTCGCCCACGGAATGATCGACTGGATGGGACCGAAGAAATTAGCCTGAGTAGAACCCGCGAGCGCCCGTATGTTTCCATTCTCCAATTGTGTGACGATTTCCTCGAACAGTGAGAGGGCCTCTTTTCGGCTGCTCCATTCGACCTTCGACCGCAATAGATATCGCTCCGTTACCATCTCGAGAATTGGCCCGACATCCTGCGCCATGCCGCCATGGACAAGCACGAGACTTTCCTGAAGTTGCCGCCGGGCGTCTCGCGAGACGTCGTTTTCAGTCAGAACGGTGTGGCGCGGCAAAAGGCATCCACGACTTACGCCGAACTCAATATCCGACTCCGTACTTTGCACTCCTTCGATCAACTTGACACCCGGCCAGACGCCGCCTGAATCCTGCCATCCGCCCCCGGACCCGCCCAGCCATTCACCGAGAATTGCGCGGGCGGCAACGGTACGCCGTTCCATTTCGCTCAACGAGCCGGTGAGTGCGGATGTCTGTCCGGTTGCCCGCATACAGGCTGTGATAATAGAACTGAGCAGTGTTGTCGAGACTGCCAGCCGGGATCCTTTTGGAATTCCGTTCACCTGGCTTACGATTTCGATCCCCAGACCCGGCCCCAGGATTTTTGAGAGGACCTCGGGAAATGGCTGGCTCAGCCCTTCCATGCCCGGAGGCACAATGCCGGACGCTATCACTGCCGCCTTCAGCAGACCGAGATAGTCTTCGGCAAAATTGAACAGCTGTGCGAACGACGTAATCTCCGTGACTGCACCCAGATCGGTACTGACAAGCCGAATCACCGGGACATCGATGACTCTCAGGTAAACCTCCACCGGGGGACGTGGAGTGAGGCTGCCCGAACCATCCCGCACAGCGAGATCTATGGAAACGTTGAGGACACGCGCTCCCTCCGGGAAATCCATACCCAGGAAAAAGATATCGCTCCAGCCGCTGTGTGATAAATCCATCCGTACCGGGGTCTGTTCGTGCACGATGGGATAGAGACCGTTCTTTTTCCGGAGAAGCGCGGGAACTATATGTAACGGATGATCGGAGACATGTCCGGTACGAAACATCCATTGGTTCCCTCGGACCGAGCGGACGCTTGCCCGCACCTGGTTTGCGAGTGTCTGGAAGCCGAGGCTTCGATAAGCGACCGCGAGCGCACTGGAGATGCCATCCTGGCATCCTTCTTTCTCCTGAACCAAAAGGAAACTCTGAATCGCCTCTTCAAAACGGCGATTTAACAAGTCTTTGTAACCCAGAAACGGGATAAGTCCGCGTGTGACAATCCCTTTCTTCGTCGGAATATGGAAACGGTGTATTGCATAGAGGAAGAAGAGAGAGCGAACCTGCTCGTAGAGGTTGGAGCTTGAATGACGGAATTCCTCAAGCACCGCTGCTTCATTGAGCAGCTGGTCGATCGAGGCCGCACGGCAAAAAGAATCCAGGGCCTGATCCCGAACGGCCGGATCTTTGCTCGTGATCAAATCGACAAGCGTGCTCATTCCTTCTCCCTTTCACTGACGGAGCTCTCTCTAAACAGGAGCATCTCCAACAGCATCGCAATAATATCGTTGCGGTCCTCTCCGTTCAACGCCAGGGCAAGCTGAGCATTGAAGAGGCCATACTTGACCCCGATATTGTACCTTTGATCGTTCATTTCCATGGCGAGATATTTCTCTTTCCGGGAGAGCTCGTTCAGCGCATAGGAGATCGTGGAGAGCCGGCCGTCCGACGAATCGTGGAGCTGTCGGTCGATGATTTCCATTACCGCCGGCGTCAGGACATGAATGCCGAAAAAACAGAGATAGTAACCTGCCCTGAGACCGGGAACGATCAGCTTCTGCTCGGCCTCAGTCGGAGTCGGCTTTTCAATGACCGTCTCGATGGCATATACGTCGTTCCTGCCCAGTATCCGTCTTGCGCCGACGGCGCCAAAGTTGCCCAGCAGACCTTCGCGTGTGGCTTGTACGGCGGACACCGCACACGATTCCGCTTCAGCAAGTTTCACAACCCGGGCGGCGCAACCCGTTTTCAATCTGCTCACATAAAGGTGATCTCCGATGAGGTGAAGGAACGGTTCTCCTTTCGTGAATCCTCTCGCACAACTAACAGCCTGGCCGTATCCACGCGGCTCGTTTTGATACACGAAGGATATTCTTCCGGCATGATCCCCGGCAACCGATCTGTAAGCAGCCTCATCTTCCTGATTGATGACCATGCAAATTTCTTCAACCCCGGATTGTGCTACCTCGTTTATGATGATGCTGAGGACGGACTTTTGCCGACCATCCCGATCAATCAGTGTTTGAAGCGGCAGGTTTCGCTGTCCCTTGCCGGCTGCGGTAATTACTGCCTTTGTGATTTTCATTGCTGATCCTTCAGTTCGAAAGAATATTTCTCATACTAAATAAAACTCGTTTGGCGAATGTGAAGCACACGTTCTCATCTTGAATATGCTTCTATCCATCGCGGATCCATCTGGTAATTAGCCATGGCCTTTGGTTTTCGCAATATGCGTCTCAACTCTATGTCGCATCAAAGTAGTGGCGATCGGACCCGCATCAACGCTTACTCGTATAAAAAATATCACTAAGAGAACTGAGAATATCAATATTCTCTTCGCAAACCATTTCGTCCGCATCTTGGCTCATCCGCTCTCGGCGGTCAAGCGACTGAAATGCTGAAATATGTCGGAATATAGTCGCGAAGGAGTTTCTCGAGAGTGATCCGAAAGAGCTGAGGGTACAAAAAATCCCGCGAACCAAGATTCGTCCGCGGGATTTCCTGGCGGGCCCTGAGGGACTTGCCCCCCGACCCGCTGAATATGCGTCAGCGCGTGGTGGATTGTATGATGGATAACCTGCCAGCCCGCGCCGAGTTATTCGCGGCTGTGTCCGGTTCGTGCCCAACAGCCCTTGGCGATACTGCCGGCACCAACCGGATCTTCTTCTCACCCGCAGATGACATCGGTCTCTTTCGCCAAAGCTCTCGCACGGGATCCATGGAGATTGAAGCATGGCTTACTGGATCCCGCTCCCCCTGCCGAGACACTCACTTCTCCTTACTGTTTGGCTAAAAGCCAATATCGTGATATCATCACTGGAGATAAAGGAAGATCTGAAACGAGCCGGCCCCCGAAGCTCCCTCATCCGCGCTTGCCGCCACGGCAACTCCGTTCACAGTTTGTGAACCCGGCCAGGCAGCGATCATCTCGCATCTCGTTTCATGGCACAAACAGTTATGGAGATGACTAAAAGAATCTTTTGACATATATTCAGACAGAAAGGAATTGTCAACCATGTCAACTGTACCAAGACTCAACCGGCTCTTCGGGCCGGACGGCAAATGTTTTGATGTAGCAATCGATCACGGTTTTTTTAATGAACCGTCCTTCCTCTCCGGAATCGAGAATCTGAGAAAGGCGGTCGAAACCATAGTCGAGGCCAATCCCGACGCGATCCAGCTGAGCCCCGGCCAGGCTCATCTCCTTCAAGACATAAAGGGGAAGAAGAAGCCCTCGCTCGTGTTCCGAACGGACGTGGCAAATGTCTACGGCAGTACGCTTCCCCGCTACCTCTTCAGCCAACTCGTCGACAACGCCGTCGAGCAGGCGTTGAACCTCGACGCCGCATGCGTGGTCGCGAATATTTTTCTCATGCCCGACCAGCCTGAGGTCTATCACCAGTGCGTCAGGAACGTTGTCGCGCTCAAGCCGAACTGTGAACGATACGGTGTGCCCCTAATGGTCGAACCGCTCGTCATGCAGCCGAACGATAAGAAGGGCGGCTATATGGTCGACGGGGACATAAACAAGGTCCTGCCGCTAGTCCGGCAGGCGGTAGAACTCGGCGCCGACATCATCAAGGCCGACCCGAGCGACAACGTGGAGGAATACCATAGGGTTGTCGAGACGGCTTCAGGCATACCGGTCCTCGTGCGCGGGGGCGGCAGGGCGCCGGATGAGGAGATTTTGACCCGCACATATGCGCTGATGAAGCAGGGTGCATCGGGAATCGTTTACGGACGAAATGTAATCCAGCATTCCACTCCCCGGAAGATGACAGAGGCCTTCATGGCTATCGTCCACGACGGCGCGGACGTTGCGAAAGCCATGTCCATATTGAAGGGGAAATAGGGAGATGGCAAGAAAGGAAATAAGATTCGGCGTTATCGGATGCGGCCTCATGGGACGGGAGTTTGCCAGTGCCGCCGCACGGTGGCTCCACCTCCTGAACCTGGAATTCGAACCGAAGATTGTGGCAGTGTGCGACGCCAATCCGGCGGCGATGGACTGGTTCAAGGACAATGTCCCGTCCGTCACGACGGCATCCACCGACTACCGCACCCTGCTGAACGATAGA
This sequence comes from Candidatus Kryptoniota bacterium, assembly GCA_024641705.1. Lineage (GTDB taxonomy): Bacteria > Bacteroidota > Ignavibacteria > Kryptoniales > JAKASW01 > JAKASW01. The sequence goes on along the minus strand of JAHECO010000009.1, from coordinate 88,381 downwards.
AATATCGACGCGATATATTGCGCCGTTCCCCATAACCTCCATCAGGAGCTGTATGTCGACATCGTGAACTCCGGAAAACATCTACTCGGTGAAAAGCCCTTCGGGATAGACATCAAGGCAAACGATGCGATAAACGCCGCCATTGCCGCGAACCCGGATGTAGTTGTCAGGTGTTCGTCCGAATTCCCATTCTACCCCGGAGCGTACAGGATCGGCCAATGGATGCGCGAAGGCAAGTTCGGAAGGATCATCGACGCCGAGGCAGGGTTCTGGCATTCGAGCGACCTCGATCCACGCAAGCAGATCAACTGGAAGCGCATGGTGGCGAGCAACGGCGAATACGGATGCATGGGAGACCTCGGCCTGCATGTTCTTCACATGCCCCTGAGATTCGGCTGGAAACCGAAGAACGTGCGCGGAATACTCGGCAAGATCGTCACGGAACGCCCTGACAGGAACGGGAAGATGGTCCCCTGCGAAACTTGGGACAACGCCGTTCTTGCGTGCGAGGTATCTGCAGAAAACTATTCTTTCCCGTTCCTCGCATCGATGAAGCGGATTGCGCCAGGACACGGCAACACGTGGTTCATCAAGATCAGCGGGACGAAGCTCTCGGCGGAATTCACGACAAGGAATCCGAAGCGGGTCGCATATATGCCGTACGCTCCGGGCGACGAACAGGCATGGCGCGTACTGGATGTCTCCTATGCATCGGCATACACCACCATAACGGGCGGGATATTCGAATTCGGGTTCTCGGATTCAATAGTCCAGATGTGGGCGGCGTTCTGCGACGAACTTGTGAACGGCGACAAAATGAAGCAGCCGTTCGGATGTGCTACTCCCGAGGAGGCCGCCGCGACCCATCGCCTTTTCACCGCCGCGCTTGAGTCGCAGCGAACCTCACAGACAGTGATTCTCGATTAGGAAGAGACCCATGCGCAGGAGACAAGCGGAAGTGGTTGTCGCGGGGCATATCTGCCTCGACGTGATACCCGGATTGCATGAGCGAAGGAACGGCACCCGGGGGCTCCTTGAGCCTGGTCAGCTGGTAGTTGTCGGACCCGCGGTAATGTCTACCGGGGGCGCGGTCTCGAACGCCGGGCTAGCCCTCCATAAGCTTGGCATTCCCACCGTTCTAATCGGCAAGGTCGGAAACGATCTGTTCGGCGGCGCAGTGTTGGACCTTCTCCGGAAACACGATCCGGCATTGACTGATGGAATGATCGTTGTTGACGGAGAGTCCACATCATACAGCATAGTGATAAGCCCGCCGGGCATCGATCGGATGTTCCTCCACTGCGCCGGGACAAACGATACATTTGGTGCCAGGGATGTCGACTACAGCCGGATAGTGCGCGCGAAGGTCTTTCACTTTGGCTATCCCCCGATCATGCGGCGCATCTATTCGGACGGCGGGAGAGAGCTCGAGCAACTTTTTCTCAGCGTGCGCAGGATCGGCGTGACTACGAGCCTGGACATGTCGATGCCGGATCCCGAATCGGAATCCGGACGGGTGGATTGGAGGGCTTTTTTGAAGAGGGTCCTTCCGCACGTGGATGTCTTTCTACCGAGCTTTGAAGAGACTCTCTTCATGCTCGACCGCAGATTGTTTGATCAACTCAGGGTGAAATCGGGCGACCGTGATATGATCTCAGCCGCTGACGAACGGCTTCTCTCTTCCATCGGCGAGGAACTCCTTCGAATGGGTGCGGCGGTGGTTGGGCTTAAGCTGGGAAGCCATGGTTTATACATGCGGACGACTGACGACCGCAACCGACTGGCAAGAGCTGGGAGAGGCTTCACCGGACTGGTCGACGAATGGACAGGACGCGAGCTCCTCGCCCCCGTGTTCAGTGTGAAGGTTTCCGGGACGACGGGGTCCGGCGATTCGACAATCGCGGGTTTCATTGCGGGGTTGGTAAAAGGATTATCGCCGGAGGGTGTCCTTACGGCCGCGGTGGCCGTGGGGGCATGCAATGTGGAGAAGGCGGACGCGGTTAGCGGTGTCCCTTCCTGGACAAAACTGCGCCGCCGCATCGTCAAGGGTTGGAAACGCGTGAAACCCGGACTGAGATTAAGCGGCTGGAAATGGAATCGCACCCACTCAGTCTGGGTCGGAATTACAGACTCTTCCCGAACCAACAAGAAAGAAAAAAGGAGCTGACAGAATGATAAAACGAAGTGAGGTCAGGAAGCTTCAACAGAGGGCCGCTGACATGTACTCCCGGGCCGGCATCGTGCTCACGCCTGCCGAGAGTGAGAATATAGAAATTGCAGAATTCGGGCTCGGACATGCCCATTCCGAAGGGCTCGAGCTCGTGACCTACATAAACACGAACATCTATTGCGCCAAAGAGCTCGCCCTTTTCCCCGGCCAGACGTGCCCGGAACACAGGCACCCTCCTGTCGGCGGGTCGGCGGGAAAGATGGAGACATTTCGTTGCAGGTGGGGGAACGTCCGGCTATATGTTGAGGGCGACCCGGTTTCCAAACCAAAGGCAAAAGTCCCCGAGGAGAGCAGGCCGTACTACACCGTCTTCCATGAGATAGAATTGCAGCCCGGCATGCAGTACACAATTCCCTCCAACACGAAGCACTGGTTCCAAGCCGGACCCGAGGGAGCAGTGGTGTCCGAGTTCTCAAGCTCAAGCACTGATGAGAACGATATCTTTACTAACCCGAACATCGAACGCATGCCTGAAATAACTGAGGATTAAACAACCAAGGTAGGTGCAATGGACCTTTACGGCAGAAGGTGGAGCCGGCAGGAGCTGGAAGCGCGCGTAGGAAAGCTTGAACAGGTTGCAGGTATCAGGAGAATGAAGCTCACTGAAGGGCACGAGGCTGGAGTAGAACAGATCCAGGTGCGAACAGGCGCCGGCCTGGCCTACTATGTCTCCCCGATGCGCGGGATGGATATCTCACTTGCAGAATTCGGCGGCGTGCCTATATCGTGGCAGTCGCCGAACGGCGACGTTCATCCTTCATACTATGACGCGAATGGCGCGGAATGGGGACGGACTGCAGTCGGAGGCCTGCTTATGACGTGCGGTCTAACGCAGGTCGGGAGTCCGTGTGAAGACGGGGGAAAGAAATACGGCCAGCACGGAAGGGTTCACCACATTCCCGCAGTGCAGACATCGGCTGAGGGAACCTGGGAAGGAGACGAATATGAAATGACCGTCAGCGGTGTCATCGAAGAATCACAAATCTTCGGGGAGAACATCCGGCTCACCAGAAGAATCAAAAGCTGGATTGGGAAAAACAAAATATCGATTCGCGACGTTGTCGAGAATATCGGACATGAAATAACCTCGCATATGATTCTATACCATTTCAATTTCGGATTTCCACTTATGACCGAGAAGACTGCGATATCATTCCCTGATCGTAAGGTGGTAGCGCGGGACGAGGGGACTCCCCTGCAGGGTTTCGACATGTGGGAATCTCCGCAAGCCAATTACTGCGAAAGGGTTTACTACCATGAAGATTACGCGGTCAACGGGGAGACAGCGCACAATGGTGACGAGACTTCAACCGTAGTAATAAGCAACCCAGAGTTCCCACGCGCTGGCGGGACGGGACGGCTGGAGGTGCGTCTGACGTGGAGCACACGGAATCTACCGCGCCTGGTGGAGTGGAAGATGCCCGGACTCGGAATGCACGTCCTCGGCATCGAACCGGCGAACTGTCATGTGGAGGGGCGCGTCAGGGAACGCGAGAGGGGTACGCTTGTCACGCTCCATCCCGGCGCCACAGTAACCTATGAACTTGAATTGGAAGTCTCGGCGCAATAACAGATAGAAACTTGTTGACCAGCCCCGCGTTCAGTGTTTGGATACAAAGAACCCGCCACAGCATCTTGCAACTGTGACGGGTTCTTTTATGGTTGAAGCAAATCTCGGGGTCTGATACAACGAATCGGTTACCACACCATACGCTTACTCATTCTGTCAGTTCATGTATTCTCCGCCTGGAGCAGGTTATGGCTCTTTCAGTACGTCGCTGATACTAATGGTCCGGCCGGATTCTGCCGACTTTGCCATCGCCTCGACAACAGCGAGATTCCGAAGACCGGAATACCCGTCAACTTCAGGGGTTTGTCCACTCCGGACACACTCGGCAAACTCTTCCATTTCATTGAAATAGCTTTCGCCATCCATTTCTTCATTGGCCAGGATGATTTCCTTCTCGAGTTTTCCCGCAACCGGCCGTTCCACCAGTACCTCGTTATCGGTACATGTTATCTTGGCCTTTGTGCCGAAGACGACGACGGTGTAAGTGTAAGGCGAAACATAGTCTGACTGCATTGAACCGATGACCCCATTTTCAAAACTCAGCGTCCCCGCCACACTGTCCGTCACTTCCTCGCCGCGCTTGTTCTTAAGCCAGGCCGAGCGTTGAACGGCGGTAACGGATGCAATCGGTCCGATCAAATACTGAAGCGTATCTATGAAGTGGATCCCGAGCTGTGTCATCGGTAGTAACGGGCATTTATCCTTCTCTTTCTTCCATTCGGGCACCTCTTTTGTCAGCCCGAAATCAAACGACATATTGGCATACACGCTGACTATTTCGCCCAGCTCGCCGGAATTGATGAGCCTATGAGCCTCCCGGAAGGGGCGTCTCTTTCTCGTGTTGTGACCGACCTGCAGGATCTTCCGTGCTTTCGCAGCAGCGGCCACGATCGAGCGCCCTTCACTAACGTTCGAAGCGAGAGGTTTCTCGATGAAAACGGCCTTCCCGGCGGCGAAAGCTCTTACCGCCTGCTCGAGGTGGACATAATTGGGGGTTATGAGGGCAACCGCGTCAAGGTCGCGATCATCCAACAGGGCATCATAACTGACTGCAGATTTGCCTCCAGCCATGGAAGCCACTTTCGAGCTTGCCGACTGATTAATGTCGTAACAGGATCTCAACACAAACTTGTCGCTTCTCCTGATCATTCTAAGAATCGTCTCACCATGGTTGGTGACGCCGACCAGCGCAATCCTGACCTTATCAGCGCTCATATATTCTCCTCTCCGCCCGATTTGGCCGGCTCCAACGGTTCTTCTTTGGCCTTTGCCAGCAACTCCTTGTATATCTTCGTGTAGACCGGGTCCCTCGGCACACATCCGGTCGGGAATTGTCCAAGCTCATTGTTCTTGGAGCGCATAAGGTCGGTACAAAAGCTCACACCATAACACACTTTGCTGCTCTTAAGATCGACTCCGTTAAGCACATCCCTTGCATAAGTCGGATATGCGATGGCACCTCGTCCGACTCCGACAATCTTGACCCTCCCCCTTCTGAGGTTCGACTCCGCCGCGTTGATGAAGAATTTCTGAAGCCAACTGTAGCCGGTACCAACGATAGGCAGGTTTGGGAAAGCCTCCTGGATTTGTCCGGTTAGCCTGAAATGCCTTTCCACTCCGATCAGCGGATGTTCAGGGGCCTGATATCCGTCGACTGGAGGTCGTTCGAAGGGACGACCGATATGCATGTTATAGTAGGGGCTTCCGAGCGAGATATTCAGAAGCTGGACTCCCGATTCTACAAGGAGTCTGACGAATTGTATGACTTCCGTCAGGTCCTCCCGAAGAGGGTTGTATTGGTCCACCCCAAAGCTATATCTATACGGCGTTTCATATTCCATCGGTTTTCCGATGCCGGTCTCGGGATCTTCCAAAAACGGGATACCATCGAAGGCGTTGATGCGGGAGCCCACGATTATTCTGTCCCCCACTTTGTCTTTGATCTTGGCCAGGACGTTGCGGATAAACCGGGTCCTGTTCTCGAAACTCCCGCCATATTTTCCGGGTCTTGTTCGTGCTCCAAGGATTTCATTTAAAAGGTATGTATGACACTGTTTGATATCGACAAAATCGAAACCTATCTCAGCGGCTATCGCCACCGCGACGGCATAACTGTCTTCAAGCTTTTCCAGGTAATCGTCGGAAACAACCGGATAATCCTCGGTCACCAGGATGCCGCGGCTCTTGTCGGCATAAGTTACTCTGTCGACCTGCGGGTGGTGGTATGCGATCAGTGGTCTTGGATGGCTGTAGCGGCCGGAGTGGGTCAGTTGAATCCCGACCATAAGATCACTATCACCTCCGAACGCCTCCCGATGTTTGGCACGAGTGCCTTTCAGAAGCCTCTCCATGTCGCCCATTGTACCGTCATTCAGCATCAACTGGCGTGGATTAGCTCGGCCTTCGGGTACGATCGCCGTTGCTTCTCCCCAAATAAGCTTTGCGCCCCCCTCTCCGAATCGCTCCCATCTGCGATACGTAAGTTCGTCGGGCCGCCCGTCAAGCATCCCGTCGCAACCCTCCATTGGATGAACCGCGAGTGAGTTGCCAATCTTCCTTTCACCTATGACCACCGGCCTCGAAATCGCCTCGAGCTTCTCTTCGAATGTTACATCGACGCCAAGTGCCCCCACTGCGCGTTTGAGGTCTTCAAGTGTCTTGTATGAAAAATGCTCTTCTCTCATGTTATCCCTTGTCATACAGATTAATGATATCAGCCAGAGGGGAATACCTCTAACTCTGTTCAGTTCCCCCGAGGTCCTCCAGCATTTTTCGGAGGACTTCGACATTCCGCCTCGACTTCTCTATGAGCGGCAGACTATGCGTTTCAATGGTCACGTGTTCGACGCGGCGTTCCTCTATTAGAGCACGCAACTGCCCTCGCCAGTTTAACAGACCCTCTCCGATCGGTACGCACTCGAGAAGAGCTCCCCTTCGTGTATCTTTCACGTGGACGTTCGCGACGAATTCCTTAACCGCGTTGTAACCGTCAGGAAACGGCTCCTCATCCATACCGAAGGCGTTGCACGGGTCCCAGTTTGCCCGCAACGCGGGCGAAGAGATCTTTCTGAGAACGGAGGCGGTGTCGGTACCGGTATCGCACCAGAAACCCGGTTCATTCTCAACCATTAGAGTAACTCCCCACTTTGAAGCTGTTTCAGCCGCACCGGCGAGAATATCGACTACTATATTCAGGTTCTCAGCCGACTCATCGGGTTGCCGCTGAAATCCGAAGACAATGATATTGCTTGTTCCCAGCCTCTCGGCCAAACGAATGGTCCCGGGTAGTACCACCTCAAGCTGCTTCCGGATTTGTTCCCGTTCCCGGACCGGTAATTTGAAAAGTCCCGGTGAAAGAGCGGATATCTGCATTTCTCCTTCGTGCAGGACCTCAAGAACCTCACTGATTTCATGTTCCTCTACGTCGGGAACCCGACCGGTCCGGAGCGTGCGGATTTCATATTTCCTTATTCCCCACCGTTTCCCGAAGCCGACCGCGTCACGAAATTCGGGCGCGATCTCATCGCTTACTATGCCTATGTCCACTGACTATTTCCGGATTTGAATGTGGTGTTGATGTGACTAAGGTGAGAATCCAAGCTACCGCTTATTGTTGTACCCGATTAGCTTGGATATATCCCTGCCCTCTTGTACGAGGGAGTCGATGAGTGATTTCACAAGCTTCTTGTTACTCCGCGCAATATCGGAATGGAGTGCGGTCATCAGGGACGCGACCACCTTCCCGCGATGATCCCGTATGCCGACTGCAAGCGCATAAAGATCTATCTTGTAATCGCCGTTGGCAACTGCATAACCCATCTTCCGAACTTCTTCGAGTTTACTTACAAGCGCCTTCTTCGTGGTAATGGTTTTCGAAGTGAACTTAGGCAGTCCTTTTCTTTTGACCACCTCGTCCAGTTGCGTATCTGACAGCCCTGCTATTATCGCCAGGCCGCTCGCGGTGCAGTGTACCGGTGAACGCAAGCCGAGTCTCGTCACTATGCGCCAGATATCCGGCGTATCTGCCCGGTCGACGAGAATCACCTCATAATCATCCACAACGGCAAGGTAGAAGCTCTGGCCTGTCAGGCCCGCTAACTTTACAAGATGCGGATGAACTATGGTTTTGAGATCCAATCTGTCAAGAACCGTGCTTCCCCATTCCACGAGTTTCATCCCGAGGCTGAAAGTCTGTCTTTCCGGGTCCTCAACTACAAGCTGATGATAATGCAGCGTGGTCAGAATCCGAAACAAGGAGCTTTTCGGAATCCCGGTTTCTGATGTAAGCTGGGAAAGAGAAGCACCGCGCGGATGATGGATCAGCGCCTGAAGTACTTTTACGGTACGATCGACCGCCGGAACAATGTAATTTGGAGCCATAACTCTAATTCACCGTCCTTCGAGAATAGTGCCCACTGATAACCTGACATACATTACGACAAATCATTCCTCCGAATCGACGAATGTTTCCGCACGGGGTCTTCTTTTTCTAATTACTTGCGAGATCATCCATCTTGATTCCTTTGGGACGCAACGTTTGGAGGACGAATTCGGGATAAGATAGGACCCTATTGTAATGTTCCAGATCACCTTTAGTCAGCTCCTCAACCCATCGCTTTCCGATCTGGACATGCGTGACCTCGTCCATCAAGATGAATTCTATGAGCCTTGCAGATTCTTCATCTCCGGTTGCACGAGCCATCTCGATCCAATTGCTCATATGTTTACACGCCTCGCTTTCAAAGGTCATGTTCGATATTGCCAGGCGCTCAAGAGGATCCGGACGATTTACGTCCACTTCCCAACCCCAATAATTTACGGGATATTGGCCCGGTTTCCCACCGAATTCTTTCAATCTTCGAATCTGTGCCTCTGCATGTCTCGACTCGTCCCAGGCCTGTTTTGCGAGCTGTGTCTTCATCTCCCATGGAAGGTCCGGAAATTCAGCAAGCATTTTTCCGAGCCTTTCTATGCTGCAAAGTTCGCCGTCTATCAGATCGTGCAATAGCCTTCTCTTTCCCTCTATGTTGTCGAAGCTGTTGTTCTTTTCGGAATATGACCCGGCGTCCTCAATAATCTTCCAGCTCGACGGCCTCACCGGATGTTTGCTGTAGGGGAATTCCTTCTTGAACAACGTTCCGGGTTCGTTCGATCCCATGAAGCCGCCGGATTCAGCAATCTTCGCCCTGAGGCGCTCTTTTATGCTCTCATTTAATATCTCGCCCTGCGGGTCAAGCTCGGTAATTGCGCTGTTCGCCCAGCTTATCCTGGCGTAATCGTCGCTGACTATTCTTCTCAGTATATCTTCCGAAGCCTTGTCTTCCGGCACCGAAGTGCGATCGAGGTGTTCCCGGATCACGTCCACCAACAACGAACGGATGAGGACGTCCACCGTATAGAGTTTGATAACCGTATGATCGGCCGAATGCCAGACGTCCTCCAGGTATGACATGAACTTCTTGCCCGGGTATGCCATCTGCCGGCTGTCTATCCTCGCACCTAGATAATTGAGCCTCTGCTTGAGCAAGTCGGAGTGCAGGGCATCATGATGTAATTGCCTCCCGTATTGGATCTTGATTTCAATTTCAGGGAGAAATTGGACCCATCCTCCTATTATTTCAAGAAGCTGGTTCTTGATGAATCGGTAGTGCCTGAATCTATCTACGACCTCTTCCTTCGATAAGTACTGCATCATCTCCTCCTCTTTATATCCACTCTGAGCGTTACGATAGTACGGGCATCCGCGCTGAAATTGCCCCCTGCCTTCTTGAATTCCAGGGGCGCCGTCCCCTTTTCCTCAAGATTCGCTACGCTTACAGATTCGAACGGAAATCTTGCGGTAAGGCCCCCCTGTTGCGGATTGTCCCGCATGTTATAACATCGAAAGACCACACCGTTCCCGCCTTCGGCTTCCTTGAATGCACTGAAAGCGAGTCCCTTTCCGTCCAGTTCGAGGTATGACATCTCTCTCTGAACGTCGACATCATGTTTCCGCGTGAAAGCAGTAACCGGACTGTTATACTCCTCTGCCAGTCGATTGACCTCCACGAAATCCTCCGTAGGCGTATGGACCAGGATACTGTATTCGAACGTCTGTAGCCCGAGACACTGTGCTCCCGGCGTCTCATTTTTCCATCCTGCTTCGCCGCCGGGACGGGTCTTCAGGTTAGGACTTGATAGGTTACCTACGGATCGAAGGAGCGTCAACGCAAGGGTGCCCGGCTCGTCAAGCAGCAGCTCATATTCAGGCAGCCCCTTTGCAAAGACCGTCATGGCGCGGCTCCCATCCTGGACTGTGACAGACCGTTGAAGGACTTCCAAATTCTGCGGAAGCTCGTACGGGAAACCAATCATGTCGTATTTGCGATGCCTGCGTTTCACAACGCAGAACTGGGAATCGGCATAGGAAACATCGGTCTGTGCGCCGCTTCTGAAAATCGCTCTCAGCCTATGATCGCGCACGTTATTTGCGACCTCCGTTCTGATATCGACCTTCTTTGAATTACACGCCAGGTAGACAGTCGTCTTCAATTCGAAATCGGTCAGGTCCGCGCTGCGCTCACGCGTTTCGTTTTTGATACCTGCGGGCAACTTCATTGGTATTTTTATCTCTAACGCTCCACGAAGAGGGCCAAGCTCGACGGCGCGGACGGACGACTTGAACCCGGTGGAATTAACGACCAGGTTGTTATCGGGTGGGCAATAGGTGTACTCATCTCCAATATCCCCGGAATCTTCGAACAGATTCAAATTACTGTAGACTTCACCCGTAGCCTTGTCGGTAATCGTAAGCGTGCCATCGGCGCCTGCCCTGACGCTCACGTAATCGTTCTCCATGAAATCGCCGCCAACCTTCAGGCCGGTTTCGAACTTTTCCACCGATTCCTTTTTCTTGACAGAGTATTCCTTGTAGCCCATCGCAGGGATGGCATCGGCCATCACCAGGACCTTCCACCTGTCGACTCTTGTCTGATGCGGGTAAGAGTATTTCGCATAAGTAATTCCGAAATCCTCTTTGCGGTCAAGCAGCTGGATCGGCATTTCCTGACCCTCGGGGGAAACCAGCTTGAACCACTCAGACCTCAGCACATCAGGGTAGACCTTGACATCGGGATTCACGCCTATGATGACGTCCTTTATGAAGAATTCTACATTGCATTCGACAACCTCGCTCCTTTTGTGAGGGAGCAAGTTAAAAAGAAACAAATGTTTGTCGTCTTTGTACTGCGAGCCATCGAACGGGATGAGGTCGTTTAAGATTTGAATGGACGTCCTGTTCGCAATCTCTCTCACTTTTGAGTACCGCACCATTGTCTCATCGTAGACGCTGTCGACGCTCGATCCGCAGATAACATCGTGGTCCTGCGATTGAAGCACGTACTTCCATGCCTGTTTTATCAATCCCGCCCGGCTTCTTTTCCCCAATGCGACCGCGATCGCGTTCAACGGTTCAAGAAGATGTTCGAGCTTGTTCTGGCAATCGTAATTGGCTTGTTTGACGTACATCCTGCTTGACGCCGTCCCGCCGATGACCGCAAAGGCGTGTCGGATGCCGAATCTCATTTCTCCATCCACGACCGGCAGAGAGTCAAACTCTGCTTCAGATTTCAGCCTCGTCATATAGTCCTGCAGGTTTGTGAGGCGGACCTTTGCACCGAGTTTTTCAGAAATTATCTTTGCAGCTTTCGTGACGTTGGGATCGGCCCAGTGGTGATCGCCGCCATTCAATACCAGCCTTTGCGAGGTCCTGGCCCTTGGATCGATTTGCTCCTTCAGTCTTTGGAATCTGCCGGGAATCTCTTCCTCTTTGTCGGAACCGAAATAGCCGAAGCTGTAGCCATCTTTGGGAAGGTGCACCATCAAAACTGAGCTGCCGTCCGGGGCCTGCCAGCGATACTCAGACGATTCCTGACCGGGTTCGCCTCCGAAACCGCGGTAGATGACCGCAGAGTCGATGTTGAACCCCTTCAGAATTTGCGGCATCTGTGCTATGTGACCGAATTGATCGGGGATGTACCCGACCATCATCGGCTCTCCAAGTTCCCGCGCGAATGCCAGGCCGTAAAGCAAGTTCCGCACATGTGATTCTCCGCTCGGGAGAAACTGGTCGACGAGAACATACCAGGGGCCGATAATGAACTTCTTCTTCCCGACATTCTCCTTGAACCGCTTAAGCATCTCCGGCCTCACTTCGAGATAGTCAAGTACCATCGCCATTTGGCCGTCGAAAAGGAAGGAGTCGAAGTCGGGATCCTTGTCGATTCTGTCGAATAGTTCGTCAACCATGTCCACCAACCACGTCCTGTATTCTTCAAAACTGAGATACCATTCCCTGTCCCAGTGGGCATGCGTAACGATATTGTATGTGGGCTCAATGCTCATAGAACTTTTCTCTTTCATGAATTCACGTTTCCGATGCGACAGGAAATGCCGCTATATCACCTCGAGGAAGGCAATCGAGTTCCTGACAGGATCTCTTCCATATTATTCCCAAGGATCTTGATCTTTTCGTCCCCGGAGATCCTGGAATATGCAACCCATCCGAGCTGAGGCGAGGCGTCACGCATTGGCTGGTCGGTACCGAAAAGAATCTTCCCTCCGCCCACCTTCTCTGTCATGAACTCGATGATTCCGTCGGGTACATCCGTGAAAGTCAGTTCCAGGTAGACATTGCGGCGCGCTCTGGCTAATTCACAGACATCAGATGCATGCCTGAAGTTCATACCTGAGTGGGCAAGAAGCAATCTAAGATTCGGGTACCTGGCCGAGATCTCCTCTACCTCCGGGATAAAATTCTCGGATGGATGAAGGAGTGCAAAGAGGCTGTGCTTGTCACCGAAAGCGAAAAGCGGGTCCCATTTCAGACTATTGTACGGAATTTCATTTCGCGGGAAATACGGCTTGATGCCGAGGAACCGCCCGTTGAGATACCAGTGGTTCAACAACGATTCCCAATCTTTTACAAATGTTGGATCGAAGGCGCCGTATCCGACAAAGTGGTCGGGATACCTGGTCATCGCGTCAAGAGTCGCTTCATTCCCTCTGTCATGGTCGAGCCACAGTCCAAGCCATTCACTGACACAGGTTTTTCTAATTCCCAGCCTCCCGTCACCCTTCACCATGTCGTCGGCACCGGAGAAGAGAATCGGCGAATAGGCCACATGTTCTCCCTCCGGCACAATGTGTGCGTGGGCATCGATAACATTGAACTCGCTGAGCGGCTTACCTGACATTGCAGCCACCAGGATTCTGTCGTCACTCTCTCTATATCCTTCATTGTCGACAAGTTGAACTTTTAGGAGCTCTGCAAGATTGCGTCCCGCTATCAGACGTCTTTCATCCTCTTTGATCTCCGCGTAATCAAGAAACGCGCGTGCGGCACCGATGCTCATGACGGGGAACTGCGTTCCGAAAAGGAAACGTTTTGCGCCGAAATATTGAACGAAGAATTCAATCCCCCAGTTCACTTGCTGAGAAGAGAACTCGAGCATTATGTTCGCGTGTTCCTTCATCAGAAAAAACACTTCCCGCATTCCATCCCACCTTGAGCCCTGCAAAACGATCTTGAGATTCGGGTGGGCGGAGCACGCCCTGTCCAACTCATCTATCGAGGCTTGATTGAAACCAGGCACGAAACGGCGTCCGCCTTCAATGAAAAGGGGAATCTCCCGGTGTTCCAGGTTATCGAGGATTTTCCCGCATGTGAACTCTTCGAAGCCATACATTTGAGTCCGCGGATACAACCTGGCTGCCTTTATGACGTGCTCATCAAGGTATTTCTCAACCGGCGGAAATTCTCCGAGATCATCCGGCCTCAGCACAAAACATGGTATGAAGTTCTTCCTTTCGCCGATCTCTTCCTGGAGCAGTCTATTCCCTACCACCGGATCGTATTCGCGCGACAGAGTGTGAGTCAGCAGCGCGCCGTGGATTCCACATCGTCTCATTTCGGAGGCTACATCGTCAATCGCGTAAATGCCGTTCTGGAGTTCGCCCATTCGTTTGCCGACAAACGCAAAACTGTCGAAATAGATAATCTTGTCCATAGTGTTCGGTTCAGCCCTTCATACACCTTTTCAACGCTCGCTCGAACTTACCGAGTGTTTCATCTATATCCTTCTCCTTGTGCGAAAAAGAGATGAACCATCTGTCATAAACAAACACGTGTTCCTTGAAGAGCTCCCTGTTAAGTTCAACCTGGAGCTTCTTATTCGTTTCATCTTTTGCATAGTTGAAGAGAAAATAGGAAGCTACGGGGAATCCACCAATTTTGACTTCGATGCCGCCGCGTTCGGCTATCTCCGAGAACCCATCCATCAGGCGCCTCCCCATCCTGTTGATGTGGTCGTGGACTTTCTCTTCTTCCATAATCTTCAGTGTCGTAATTGCCGCTGCCAAAGAGAGAGTCTCTCCGGCATACGTTGCCGTCAGGACAAAATCGTCCAGCTTCCTCATCAACTCCCTCTTTCCTCCGAACGCCGACAAAGGAAAGCCGTTGGCAATTGCTTTCGCGAAGGAGGTGAGGTCGGGCCGGACACCGAAATACTCCTGCGCGCCGCCGATCGAAAGCCGGAACCCGGTCAGGACCTCGTCGAATATAAGTATGATCCCGTATTCGTCAGCAAGTCTTCTCAGTGCTCTCGGATATTCTCCGGACGTGTCCTCGTTGAAGTCGTAGGGAGCGCTTAGAATACAGCTGATGCTGGATGCATCACGCTTTAATATCTTCTCCAGACCTTCGACATCTCCGTATTGCACTATGTAGACGTAGTCAGAGAGGGCTTTGGGGACGCCGTTTCCCGCGATACCGGTTGAAAACCAGTCGTGATATCCGTTGTACCCACACCGGATAATCTTGTCCTTTCCGGAAAATGCCCTGGCGATGCGCACGTTGCTGGCGTTAGCGTCAACGCCGTTCTTCCCGAACCGGACCATCTCCACCGACGGTACTAAGCGGCAAATCCGTTCGGCCAGTTCCATTTCAAGCGGGCTTGCCATACTGAAAAGGACGCCCTTCTCGAGTTGCGCCCTTACAGCCTCATCGACCCCCGGGTACCCGTATCCGAGGATTACGGGGCCCAACGCAAGGCGATAATCTATATACTCATCGCCGTCTACGTCTTTGAACCTGCAGCCTTTTGCACTCTCAACGAAAAACGGCATGACGCCCGAAAAGTCCCGGATGGGCCTCTTGGCATTTGTCTGCGTCCCCCATGGGATGTGCTCGAGGGCACGCTTATACAATTCTTCCGACACAGTCATTGTTGTCACTCGCCTCCTTTGACAGAAGTCCCGGATCAGTGGATCATGACAGAATAGACCTGGGCACCGTCGAGGAACAAATATTTCCAGGTCTTCCCGCCGTCCGCGCTTTTGAAAACTCCGCCCGGTATCGTGGCGACATAGATATCCTGCGGATTATCCGGGTCGACCGCTATCCCGTGAATTGTTTCTTCGGAGAGACCGGAATCAAACGATTTCCATGTTTTACCGCCGTCGGTCGATTTCATGAACCCTGTATCGTAGCCGCCAGCATATAGAATTCTCTCGTCCTTCGGATCGAAACTGACAGTATAGATCGCCAGTGAGTCGATGCCATTCCCGGACTGGCTCCAAGTTTTCCCGCCGTCATGGGATACGAAGATGCCGGCATTTTCTGTCCCGGCGATCATGATCCGCGGGTCCGACTTGCTGCAGACCAGATCGCGAACTCCGCGGCCCTTCAACGCAAAGGGTTTCCACGAACCAGCTCCGTTTGTGCTCACATAGATGCCGTTCTCCGTACCGATCATTAGCCTGTTGGGATTCGCTTCGTCGATAAGGATGGGACCGATGAAAGTTGAAGAGGTAGTACCTGTCTGTTTCGGACTGATACCGTTGTTCTTCTTCGACCACGTCCAGCCGGCATCGGTTGACTTGAAGACGCCGTAAGGCGTAGCGATGTACAGGATGTTGTGGTTACCGGGATCGATCACGACCTGGCTGACCTCGGTCTCGTGCCAATCGGTCATGATTCGCCATGTCTCACCTGCATCGGTCGACTTCAGAACGCCGTTACCTGCGGCGAGATACATTATACGACCGTTTGAATCGGGGTCGATAGTCAGGGAGTAAGCAATAATGTTCGACCAGCCCAGGTGTTCCCAATTAGCACCGCCGTCGGTCGTGTAGAATATGCCCGCGGGAGGATTGTGTCCGCCAACGACCATCTTCTGATAGAGGTGAACCACTACATATACTCTCCTCTGTCCGGCGAACGAGACCGCTGCCGAAAGGAGTACCAACATTAACAATCTCTTAAACATTTTTATCCTTCGAGTCTTGGTGATGAAATTTATTTAACAGTCTGTTGAGTTACAGTGAAATTGTTGAAGTCAAGCGTCCGTACGGTGTTCCCGTAGGTAATCTTGAGCACACGGCTGTTCACAGCAGAATGGAGATACTTGCTGTCGAACAGCGGATAGTTCAGGACAATCTTCTTGCCATTCAACTCTCTATCGTTTAAGTAGCGGAAATACAGTTGGTCACCGTTAATCGTGCCGTACTTCACACTGATCTTCTTGCTGTCGAAAACTACTTTCGTTTTCTTAACCAGTCTCATGAAATTCTCGAAGCTTCCATACTCTGTGACCGAACCCGCCTGCAGCACACAACCATTGGCGGTCGAAAAGCTCCTCAGTCTCAGATCTACCGGACGTTTATCGAGTGTTTCGATGCCGAACGAGCCTTCATCGCCGCCAAGCAACTGGATAGAGTCGGTGTCTTTCTCAAGGCAGTATTTCTGAAGCGGATAGTACGCGAAATATGCGCTGTCCATCCTTCCGAAGATCCATCCGCTTTTACTGACGATGAATTGATTCAGCGTCAGCGGGAAGAAAGCATCGATTTCATGCCACAGCTCGGTAGGATTCAAATCGAGATCGTACAAATCTATGAGCGTGTTGCAATATTGGAATGTCCGCTCGTGGGGCGAGCTCGAGGACCATTTGTCGACGTTGCCGTAGTAACCGTGCGAATGGGCCACGAAGCCATAGACCGGCAGGGCCTCCTCCGGAAAGAACAAACCCAGCTCCTTCGGCGATCTGTAAGGATTAATAGCGAAGACTGTATTGTACGGCCGCCGTGTTGCAAAGGTGATATCCCAGACATGTTCTTGAATAGGCTGAAGTATCCCGCCCTGCATGCTGCCCAGACAGTAGTACTTTGTCATGTAGGAGTACTTGTAAACCGGCGGCGTTCTCTCAGGCCCGTACCTGATGACGAACCTTACCCTTTTCCTTTGCCTGGACGCATAGGGCTGGGAGCGGTCCGTGGCGATGTCGCGAATGATGGCAGGAAGTCTGAAACTGCTCAACGCCGGAAAGATGACCGAAATCGCCTCGCGGATTCTCGGGTTGAACTCGGTGTTGCCGAAGTAAAGGAATCCGAATATTCTCGATTGCGCCATCTGGGGATTTACCGCGATGTAAGGATAGTCTCTGCTGTGCGCGCCGCAATAGCAGCCATTCAGATTCTCTATGCCGTAGTCTGCGAACATGTACTCCAGCATCATCTCTGCCTTTTTTCGCATGAGAGGGTCTTTCGCAAACTGGTAGAGGAGCACCAGCGGATCCACGTACGTAATGAAATATGTCGGCGAGTTGAATTCGCCCTGACCGAGTGAAGTTGTCAACGAAATCCAGTGATCTATATAATCCTGGGCTTCCTTCAGTGTTTCTTCGGAGCTCTTGCCGTTCGACCAGCGCGGGACGTTCCACTCCTGAGCGGCAAGATACCATCCTGTGTAGTACTGGAGCCAGTGATTTTCTGTATCGCCGCGGTAAATGGTTGACGTCTCCAAATTGTCTCTCACCTTGTCGCCAAAATCTGGTGGGAGGGACTTCCTGCCGAATAGGTATGTTCCCATGAGTTCATAGATGTAGAACATGTTTCCGACCGGCTTGGCCATAAGAGTATCCATAGCTCTGATAGCCGTCTGCACATCCTTTCCTGCTGTAAGCTTCGCCACGATTATGTCGAAATTCGGACGGGAGTAATCCGGGGCTTCGGGATTGAATGAAATCTTTATTGAATCGGCATAGTAGTCGAGTATCTGTTGTCTCCGCGCGTTGAAATCGTTCCCTTCAGCTGGTCGAGCAACGACGCAGGAAGCCGGCAGACCGGCCAGTATGAGGAGTGTGTAAATTAGGATCTTTTTCATTACGTTGTTTTCCTTATCGTTCAAAGCCCGTTGATGAGAATCCGGTACGAGTCCGGCACCCCGATCTGGAGAGTACTCCGTAGAATCTACCTGCATGAGGAAGCGATCTCACCTGATGCCTCCCTGGTCTATCGCGGCGCACAATGCGGCAATGTCGCCTATTTTCTCGCCAAGTTCGGCGGGAACGATCCTGCACACGTCCACCGCCTCCCGGAGGGCCTCTTTTCTGAGTACTTCCATCGCGGGGTCCATCAGGAGGGACCCCAGCCTTACGCCGAGTGCACCCAAAATGATTTTGTCCGGGTTAACCAGGTCCGCGATAATGGCAAGTGCCCGTCCGAGATACAGGCCGGATGTATCAAAAACTTTCCGGGCCTGTGGATCGCCGTTGCGGGCAAGATTCGCCAACTCACGAACTGACACGGGTGTGATCCATCGATCGGGAAACAACAGGGCCGCAAGTTTCTCTATGCCGTTCCCGCTGCAATATCCTTCCATAGAGCCGCGCTTGCCGTAGCTGTCGGGTCCGTCGTCGGCGATTCTGATGTGGCCTATCTCACCTGCAACATAGCTGGCACCGCGGTAGAGCCTCCCATCAAGTATCAATCCCGCTCCCAGGCCGGTTCCAAGTGTGAGGAAGACAACGCTCTTCGAGCCCCTTCCAGCGCCAAAGTAATATTCCGCGAGCGCGCCGGCATTGCCGTCATGTTCAACATAAACTGGAAGACCAAATTCTTCGAAAAGGAGTTTCTTCAACGGGACGTTAACCCAGCCGGGAAGATTCGGCGGCGACATGATGATTCCTTCGAGGACATCCAGGGGCCCGCCTATTGAAACGCTGATCGCCGCGGGTTTTTTGTCCGAAGACTGCAGAGCCCCGGATGTCACATCACACAATTCATCGAAGCATTCCTGGAACGGGCGCTGTGGTCTGGTAGGGAACTCGACACGGGACAGTATCTCTCCCTTCGCGGTTCCACGAACAACTGCACTCTTGGTACCACCTATGTCTAACCCGATTATGTGTTCGCCCTGCATCTAATTCCCGATGTCATCCACGTTCAGTTTCCCACAGACGTTTATAGAAAGTACAGAGCATTTCATAGGTCTAGCGACTAACGGATTCACGCAACCACTGCGCAATTCTTCGGAAAGGATTGTCGCGAGGTCCGATCTCGCTGAACGGGATCGACTTGAAACCGCGCGCAAACGATGCCTTTGAAACATGAAGGCCGCCGCGCGAAATGTTAGCGAAGTTGGTCTTCATGACAAAATCGTTGCCGACAAGTTCATTCCTTGCTTCGACACTATTCCTCTTCATGACGACATAGCCGCTGTCTGTTTCCAGGTTCAGGTAATACGGGTCCCAGCCAATCTGGTTCGCCAATCTGCGTTTCAGAATTTCCGGATCGGCAATCACATTATCCTTGATCCTGACGATGTTCATGTTGAATGTGCCGTAGTCGTGGACTTCCATCCACCTACCGTCGCACGACACATTCCCGGTAACGATATTTCCACTCGGATTTGCGGGGTCATCCTCCGAGATAGTCGTCAACTTCGGGTAAGCGCTCCTGTAAGGATTCTTCCAGTATTTCACCTCGAGCATTTTGTCGAACAGCTCCGTCCCCCCCGCACCGTTGAAGTAATAGCTCGCCCAACCGAAGCCACGGCCGTCGATGCTCACAGATGGTTCGCAGCCGATGAATACATTGTTCTCCACCAGATTATCCCTGCCTCCACCGATGAATACCGCGTGGCCGGCCTTATCAAAAACGTTTCCGTAGACCGTGAACCCCGTGGCCCAATCGTCCAGATAGACCCCCATCACTCCGTGCAGTCCAGGTCCCTTCAGATCATGGAAGTAATTGTATTTGATGACATTGCCGCGCCAGGTCCAATCCCGACCCGTATGCAGTGCACCTGCATCCCCCGAAGCTCTGCAGATGTCGTGAAAATCGTTGTAAGCTACCAAATGATTGTTTCCGGAGAGGTACAACCCCTCGAACGGTGCATCACAAATTTCGTTGTGAGTGATGATATCCCCAACTCCCGCCACCGTTATGCCATGCACAGTCTGCAACCACGTTCCGAAGTGATCGATAGTGTTATTGACAACATAGTTCTTCCCCGCTTCCAGCGTCTGCCTGTTCCCTCCTCTGATCACTACCGCATCCAGCCCGATGTCGGAGATGATCGAATTCTTTACTCCATTGTCGTGTCCGCCATTTACCTCAACGGCATGTTCGCCGAGATTCCTGAAAAGACATCCCTGGATTGAATTGTCCGAACCGCCGTCAATCACGACGCCGTTGCCCCGAGAAATGTCGAAATATATTCCGCATACGGTAACACCGGAGCAACCTGAAAGATGGAGCAACGGCGCACTGGCAACTGATATCACTGTTTCTCCGTCTGAGATATTGCGCGGTGGCCAGAAATATAATAGACCCGTGGAATCGTCGATATACCACTCACCGACTGTGTCCAACTCTTCCGGCTTGTTCAGGAAATAGTAGCGCTGACCCTTTGTATACCCGTAAGGATCGGCCGCAGGCGAGAGCGCCAGCGTACGATTCACTGTGTCGACAGAATCGACGCTTTTGTAAGAGTCGTACCAGTCCCATGTCCAGTATCCATGTACATATATCTTGTCGCCACTCTGCCATCCCGCGGGACGGTTGCCTGAATAATTAATCTTTCCGAAGTTTCTTCCGACGGGAATACCGTCATATCTCCTTTCCCTTTCCAGGCCGAGTTTGTACAGGACCGGCCCGGATTGAGGAACTCCCGCGATCGTCAGCCAGCCTTTGTTGGGATACCTGGCCAGTGTCATCAGCGAGTCGTCGAAGAACACCTGGAGCGGTGGACGACCTCGTTCGGTGATCTTTCCATAGTCGTCAATTCCCGCTTTTTTCAAATCAAACACATACACGTTCTTAACATATCCCGGCCGGATGCGCGACTTCATGTCACGTCCTTCAAGCGGCTCAGGCTCCTTCAGCCTCACCCCACCGGAAAGTGTCACAATTTCGCCTGGGAAATTCCTGATCTCCAAACTGGACCCTCTCCTGGATAAAAAACTGACATCGATCCCGTTTGGCAGATAGTAGTAACCCGAGCGGACAAGGACTTCAAAATGCAAGCCGGGTGCAGCGTTCTTTTCGGCCGACGTATTGACCTTGCCGAGTGCGGCCTGTATGGTCCTTAGAGGGCCATCTGTATCATTCGCAGTCGGACCGGCAAGCCGCCCCATCCAGGAATCATTCCCGCGCGGCGAGACATAAATGGTCACCGTGTCTGCGGAAGTGAGCGGCATTCCAATAACATTCGAACATGGGCCGAAGATCATACAACATAATATTGCTGCCACAATCTTACGGACAGATCTTCCGTGCATCGAACACTTCGACTTCTTCCCGCCGACGCGAATTTTCTTCTCAATGCCGATCTTTATACTTCTCTCTTCCACATAATTTTGCCTTCCTCACTCACACAGGCAACAACTATATCTGAACCAACAGCAGACTCACCCGTCCAGGCAATGATAAAGCCACGATGCATTCCATCGATGACTATCTGCGGATGAGACTTCTCCTTCGCGGCTCCGATCAACCGCCCTGCCTTGCCCCACAGACATTTCCCATCGGCAGCAGTACGCTGAGCGAACACTTTAATTTTTCCGCCATCATACTCAAGCCACGTGGCAACAGACCCGCCCTTGCCGTCAGGCACGCTGCTCGCCCAGAACTGTGCAAGCGAAGGTCTCGAAATAGCGTAAGGAAGATTAGTCTGGACCGACTTTGTCAGATCTATTCTCCGCTGAAGCATCCCCGCTCCTTTTTCATACTGAAGCCAGGTAACAACGGCGGCTGTAGAATCGACTGCGCTTATGCATGGAATGTACTGCGGCCCGGAAGAAGAGGAGGCTGAAATTCCTCCTGAAAGAAAGACCATGACACCGTCAGAGTTGACCAGCTGGACAAACACTTTGGCGAGTCTATCCCTGTAGTCAGCCCAGGCAACAGCGAATCCTTTTTTGTTGACACTAATAACAGATGGTGTTTCCTGTTGATACACTCCTGTGCAGACCGGAAGGCCACCTGCGCGCCACCGCAGGCTGTCATTGGCATTTATTAACTGTGCATAAATTCCTGGGGAGTCAAATCGATGGTCGACCCAGACTACACACGCTCCTCCAAAAGGCGAGGGCGCAACGGTCAGATCCATCTGGTCTTCTTTTTCGGTACAAATGCTGAAACGGTGATCGACTCTTCCTTCGAAATCCAGGTGACAGGCGAATATATCGGCATTGCCGTTCCTGTAATCAGTCCAAAACACGTAGACCCCGCCGCGCTGATCGACAACCGCTTTCGGGAACAACTGCTGATGTCTCGCGGTGCACACAGGGACGCCGGTCCTATTCCACATCGGCTTGCCATATTCATCAAGCCTCTGTGCATAAATGTCGGTATTGTACTCACCTTCACGTGAATCTTCCCAGATGACTATTACACCGCCTTGCGAATCTGTGACCGCAGAGAAATGTGCGTCGGCGATCGATTGATGGCAAATTTCAACGCCTCCATTTCTCCAAATCCGTTTGCCGTCCGTGTCTAATTTCTGGGCATAGATATCCGACCCCTGCGGCACAACTGCTCTCCATACGATGATCACATCGCCTTGACCTGCAGGCACCATCGCAGCCGCTTCATGGCGGACGTTCTGTTCCGGTTTCACGTCCGCTTTCGGTCGTGCCTTTGCAGCATTCCAAAGCATGGCTTGGCAGAGCCATGTCAGTACAAGAGTCAAGCGGAAACCGTGTTTCAATGTAACCTCAGTCTTTTTCCGCGGTATTCCGGGAGACACAGCGTGAAGCCCCAGTCACCAATGCCCTGCGTAATCTCCATTGTCAAAGTACTCCAGCCTTTCGGAAGCGTTACGAGGACTCTGTCTTCATCTCTGACGAGCCCCCGAGCGACAAGGTTGGACCAGACCAGGTGGCCGTTTAGGTATATCTTGAGCCCGTCGTCCGAACCCGCAAAGAGAAAGATCTTTCGTTTTACAGGCGAGAAGATTCTTGTTCCGGCGTACGCTATCGTATAATCGTGCTTCTTGAAAACCTTGGCGAGGTTCATAATTCCTGCGGAATCCGCGCGAACCGTTCTCCAAGAAACTCTTCTCCCATGGATGCCTCTGAAGCGGCGATTAAAACGGAGATCTCTTTCGGGGCCGAAAAGTTTGTGGTTGTGGCGAAAGCCGAAATCATCAAACGGACCGACAACCTTCCACGAGGTAACGAATCGGCCTTCCGGTTCGGGCTTGAAATCGTATGACGTCAATGAAATCTCATTCCCCTCCGAATGCCGGTCAGGGTCGGCAGCAGATACGGTAATTGTATCATACCCTCGGTTGAGATGTGCAGCCCAATGCAACTCTTGCCCGGGATTGAAATCGGGGCTGTATGAGTCGACGACATCTGAGAGAACAGTGTCTCCAGACTTCACAACAAACTCTCCGCCGCTTGGCAGCTTCGTGTATTGCATGTCCATTTCATAGTTGCCGGAGATCGGCGGGTTAAGGACAAAGCTCACAGATCCGGAGCCGTCCTCGGGCTTGAAAACCACGTCTGAGATTCCCTTCCAATCTTGAGATGCCTCACTCCAGGGCAGTATTGAGAGACTACCGTGCCGTGAATCGAGAGCGCCAATGTGTTCTGCAAAATATTCAACGCCTTTCTCTTTCCACACAGCTCGCAGCGGCAACGAGAGATCCGCCGCCTGCAAAGGACGATACGCTTCGCTTGTGTCCGTCGTCTGATACCAGTAAGCGACAGTCGAGTAGTAGACTCCAGGCCGATTGTTCCAGGTCCCATGTTCGATGAACATTTTGAAATTGTCCGTGAACGGGATCATGTCCGTGATTTGAAACCTGTAAGCCGATATGCTCCCGGTCCAGGCACTCTTTTCGACGCAGCCGTTGAACGGAAGGGAGAACGTGCCAAATTTGAAATACCATCCTCCGTCATAATCATCTTCCGTACCTGTGCCATGCCAACTCGGAACCGTATCTCCGTCAACATAAACAGTCTCATCGCCTTCGAGATAATCGATTCGCGATCTCCCGCTGTCCGGGTTATACAGTTTTCCCGGGAAAGACTGCATTGTTTGTCTCGTCCCGACAAAATGACCTTCACCACAAGTTTCAAGAATGGTGACGGGTACGTGCTCAACCGAGGTGTCTTGCCTGAATTGCGCATGGAAATAAAGAAGAGTGGAATCATTCCCGGAAAGTAGTGTATCCATCCTCACATCACAGCTGAGTGCAACCGGGATAGCGTTCCCGTTTTCCACCTCAATCCTGGCGGACCGTCTGAAAGGCATCGGGAAGTGGGAGTAGAACTCACCTCTCGTGTAGCCCGTCGGCAACGATCTGTATGAGGCTGCGCGAAAGCCATCGCCGAAAAAGTCAAGGAGTGGAGACTCTACTGACGGCTGTTGCGCTCCATCCCAATAAATCCTGACTATGAGTTTCTTGAGTACATCCGCCGCTCTTGTGTCTGGCCGAATAAACAACCCGGTGATGTATTCGCGACCGTTGGCCGACCATACCGTCTTCGTTTGTCCGGCGGGAATCGTCGTGTTTTCGCCGCCGGTTGGAATAGAGTCACCGACCTCCTCGAGATCGCGGCGCACCAACTCGAGCTCTTCCTTTGCATCAGCATCCAAGGGGAGCGCAAATGTGGTCACGTTATCCCCCGATGAAAACTCCCGATAGATGATGTGATAATATCTGGCAATACCCGTCGTAGTAATCTTGCAGGACCTATGAAAGGGCATTGGGAGAAAGCATACGAAGCCGCCGGACGATAGGGTGTCATTTTCCACGAACGGTCTCACGAACGGATATCGGTTCCCGCTGAAGAAGTCGTGTATGTCCATGTCTATCTGCGGTCGAGCAGAGCCGTCAAAATAGAAGTGCAGATGCCCGGCTGTCGAGAGATTGGTAAACCAGATTTGCACAATCGCGCCCGGCTTATGCGATTCCATGACAACGTACTCGCCGTTCTTGTCTATGCGTGTGTACGAATACTTACCAGTGTTGCCGTCTTTATTCCCGCCCGTTCTGTCGTAACTGGAAATTTCCAGCGTGCGACCCGGCTGTCTGTACATGAGCCATTCCAGATGTGCGAGATCGCTCACGTTCAGCCCGGCCGGTTGCTTGGCAAAACAAACGAACGTTTCCGTGAGAATGAGAAACGCAGCTATGGAGACAGCTCTCAAAATAGGAGTCTCTCCAGAATGTTTGTTGCGGATTCGACCTGCGAAAGATCGACAGATTCCGTCGAAGTATGGGCGTCTTTGATATCACCGGGACCGAAAACGACGGAGGGCGTCCCTGCCTCATTGAACACTCCAGCATCCGTGGCATAGTTTGCCCCTTCCACAACCACTTCGCCCAGAGTGTCCTCCACGGCCCGTGAAAGCGCGACAACTATTTCCGATGATGGATCGACGTTGACAGACGGTGCGATAAGATAAGGCTCTTCAACTTCCAGAGAAGGGAGCCCGTTCAGAAGCGAAGTGACTGCTTCCAACACAGATTCTTTTGTTTCCCCGGGTATCAATCTACGATCTATTTCAATTGTGCATTTGTCCGGCACAATATTCACGGTATGACCGCCGTTGATGATGCCCACACTCAGCGATGGAGATCCAAGAAGTTCATGCTTACGCCCGTTCCGCAGGCGCGACGCATACGATGCGATCCGATTGACGGCCTTGGCCATCGCGTAGATCGCGTTCTGCCCGAGCTCAGGGTACGCCGAATGGGATGCTTTCCCCGTCGCCTTGATTTTCCACCTCATAACACCTTTATGCGCCCGAACGATCCGCAGGCCCGTCGGCTCTCCCGCCACAGCGAAGTCCGCCCTGAGTCCGCGTTCAGCCGCGGCTCGCGCGCCGCTGAAACCGTGTTCTTCATCGCACGTGGCCAGCAGCTGTATGTTGTACTTCATGTCCCGCCGACGCACGGACACGTTGGCGGCGGTACCGAAAAAAACCGCAAGCGATGCCTTCGTGTCACACGATCCGCGGCCGTAGATGCGCCCGTCTTTCAGAGCTGGATTGAATGGATCGATCTCCATGTTGTCTGCTGGGACCGTATCGAGGTGCGCCTCCAACATTATTGTCTTCTTCGCTCCGGCGTCCACGAATCCGACAAGGTTCTTGCGGCCCGGCATGACCTCATAAGTCTCGCAGTCAATTCCATTTCTGGAAAGAAACGACGCCAGAAAATCTGCAACAGCGCCTTCAGAATATTCTGGTCCGGTTCGGTCGCTTCCCATCGGGTTCATGCTTGGGATCGCAACGAGCTCTTCGAGAAGTTTAACGATATTAATCATATCAAATCGGATCAAATATTCCGGGTCAATCTACCTTCCGGAAGATGTAGACAACCGGACTTCCATTCTCCCTTGTGTTCCTTGTCGTGGTTACTGTCAGTGTCTTCCCATCGGGAGATAGCCTGTACAGGCTGTGCATTACCACTGTATACGTGCCCTGAGACACGACAGCATGAAAGGTAAATGTCGCTTCAAACGACGATTTGTCGGCACCCTGAACGGCTTTCGTTTCGACAGATTGATCTTTTCCGATGGCAACGGCTTCATAGCCGTAATAAGGCAGGTCCCCTTGCGCCCAGGTAGAAGTAGTCTCGGGGCCGTTCAAATCGATGATCGTTGTCCCCACCGATGTAGTGTACTCAGTCGTGGTGGTCTGTTCTATTGTCATCTTGTTTCCGTCCATCGGGGAGATCTTCAGGACGATACTTCTCTGATCAAAGAAATCGGCTTGCTTGCTCTGTCCAAAATCGAGTTCCCAGAGGCCTGAGAAGTCCTGGGCGCTGCTTAATTTGGAC
Organism: Candidatus Kryptoniota bacterium; assembly: GCA_024641705.1. Classification (GTDB taxonomy): domain Bacteria; phylum Bacteroidota; class Ignavibacteria; order Kryptoniales; family JAKASW01; genus JAKASW01. The sequence continues at coordinate 61,462 of JAHECO010000009.1, read as the reverse complement.
AGCGAGAGAACGAGGAATGCAGAAACCATGATCATCCAAGTGTAAGTAATCCTCTGTTTCATTTTACAGCCTCTGAGTTTAGCGTGTTACGTGACAGCTATAATTGACATCACAATTGTGAAAGAGAATAGCCCGAAACTTGCATTGAAAAAGTGATGCCGACAAGAACAACCATTTCATGAATCTACCATTGACAGCCGGCTATGATCCTTCTGATCCTTTGCGAGGACCTAACCCTGCCCGTGAAGGTGAGATGCCAGGCCGTTCAAGAATTCATTCGCCCGGGGAACATCTCCCCCGGGTGAATGAATGTGAATCGTGTTCCGACACTCAGTTTCCTCGTTGGAAAACGTAGACCGCCGGCTCGTCCTCGACACGAGAATTCCGGGTCGACGTAACCGTGAGCGTATTGCCGTCGGGAGAGAGCTGGTAGTGATCGTGCTCCACGATGTCGTAAGTACCTTGAGAAACCAGTACCGTGTAGTGCAGGTTAACATCGAATTCAGACTTATTGCTGCCTTGTACGGCCTTTGCCGTGATAGTCTGGTCCGGCCCGATTGCGACCGCTTCAAAACTGAACAGGTAGAAGTCGCCCCTCGGATATGTCGAACTGGTTTCGGGGCCATTGAGGTCTATGTTGAGTGTCTTCGTCTTCCAGCCTGCTTCGGTAGTAGTCAGGTGGTCGATCTTCATTTTCCCGTTTCCATCGGAAGCGATCTTGAGCATATAGCGTATTTCACCTGACTCGAAGAAAGCTCCGACGTTCTTGCTGGCTTTGTTGTCATACTTCCATGTGCCTGCAAAACTCTGGGCGTTCGCGCTACAACTCAGCAGTGTAGCCGAGATGAGCAGAACCGCCGCAATTGTCCAACTATGAACTACATACTTTTTCATTTTCAAACCTTGAGAGTTTATCGCGTGAATTGATATTGTGTTTTGAATGTCGGTGCCATCCCTGCGAGTTTAAGAAACACGTCCAAAGGCACGATCTTGAATTCCGGACCGACACCCTTCATGATATCCATTACGCCCTTTACGTCTGTGTATTCGCGCACGTGGAAGCAGATGAAATACGGCCGCTTCGGATTCATTTTCGCCAACTCTTCGAGATCAGCGTCCGCCTCTTTGATCGTCCTCGTCGGGGGGAGATAATAGTCGAATGACATAAACGGTCTTCCATCCTCGATTGCAAAAGTATGGGCAGGGCCGTAGCCGTTAACAAATCCGATCTCGTTCGGCATATATTTCAGGTATTCATCAACTACTTTTTTCGGCAGGTCCCTGGTCAGAGAATCGGAAGCGTCGAAAATCTCGAACATGTTGATGTCAAGGTCTTTGATCAGCCTAGCAGCCATCTTGAACGCAGTAGGCCTGTACTTGTCAGGAATCGCCTTCGGGTACATATAGCTCGGTCCGCCGAGCGTCCCGATGAACTCATCGTTCGGCGTCGCCTGCGAATAGTAGTACTGCAGTATGGCCGGTGCGTAGTTGTACCAATACATGTTGACTTCCCAAGCGTAAGGAATCTGCCCTCTTCCCGGCCTCAGCCATGCACCGATGCCCAGACCGTCGCTCTGAATGAACGACACATATATCTTATTCTCAACCTTCAGATTTTTCAAGTCGCCGTGATGAGAACGGAATTTGTATCCCGGGGGCAGTTTGATCCAGCGATGGAAGCTCATGTTGGGATTTGTATTCAGCCCCTCTACACGAAGAGCGTAGTGGGAAGCCAATGTCACGGATGAATGCTCTGTGTCCTTCATATAGGAGTGCCAGCCGAAAATAAAAGAAAATGGTTTCATCTTGCTGTAGAGCATTGAGGCAAGCTTGTACTGTGTGCCGCCCCTGGGGTCCGTGGAAAGATCAAAGAAGAATGCGCGATTGGCAATTCCCAGGTCCGCAATGCCAGGTTTCATGTATTTGCCCTCTACACCACCCATGTAAATCAGCTCCTTGTGAGAGCACTTATTCCAGAAGTGGTCATACGCCCACTGGTATATCTGCGTGGTGTCCATGCTTTCGAACTTGCCATCATAATTGGCAAGCTCCTTGAAGCCGAGCTTCTTCATCATCGGGACTTGATCGGGAGCCACAACGACACCGTCCATTATTCCTGCGGCAGTGAAGGAGAGCACAATTGAGTCCCTTATCTTCTGATCATATACGATGTACCCTTTTACATACTTACGGAACTTCGCAAGGGCATCAGGAATCGATTTGATCATGGTGTACTCTACGTGATGGTCCGCGTGGTAATAATCCAGAAGGGCCTGCACGTTGCCATAATCGTAATCGCTCCCGTACAGCAGGTAGAGCCTGGGGCCCGTCCTGTTGACAAGTCCCTGTAGACTGATGAGGAGAGCCTCACGCGGGAGGTCCCCGTTTATCTCCCAGTTTCCTTCCACACTCATAGCAGTGCAATGAATGGTTTTCTCCTTGTACTTGGCAGAAACCTGGCTGCCCGATATCAGCAATCCGATCGCCGCAAGGAGAGAGAATGTGATAATTCTTCCCATGAATGACGTAACTGACTTCATGTTTTACTCCTGTCTTTTTCCAGCTTCTATGTTGAGACGTTGATGCAAAATGGCTTCCGCGCCTGCGTCAGTAGTCTATCAACGCCATGACACGGGCGGGAGAACCGTCGGCTCCCTTGATCGGAAGAGGCGCCGTAATCAGCTTGAGTATTCCGGAGCGCAGGACCGACGTATTATTGAGATTCGTGATGAGCGGTATGCCTCGTTTCAAAAGGACCTTGTGGACATCCAGAGTGTACGGCGTATCGGAGGCAAGGAATCTTATTCTTTTTTCGGCGAGATATTCCGCAGCTTCCCTACTCAGTGGCGGATAGGTTCTGTAATAGTCGGGCAAGCCGAAAAATGCGTCCCATCCGGTCTTGATTATCACTCCGATTCCGTCCGCTAAATCCTTCCCGTGAAGTTCCTCCGGCGTGATCACCTGTCCCTTCTGACGCGGGGTGAAGTCCAGGACCTGGGCGTCTGCGTACCAGAGATCTAAATCATACTCGTCGATGGAGTGCATACCCTCAAAAATGTGCCGGGGTGCGTCGACATGTGTACCGGTGTGAGTGCCGATCGTGAGCCGGTGAACGACACATTGATTCTCGTGATAGTCGGCCGTTTGTTCGATAACGGTCGGGGGATGCCATGGAAAGTAGACCGGGATCGTTTCGGTAATCGGATGTGTCAGGTCTACAATCCTCATAAATCTCTGTCTTCCAAGTCGGTTTTGTTCCTGGGGACATGACGTCCGTTTGAGTAATCCGGCACCCACACAAACGCATCAGTCGGACATGCCTCGAAACAGAGCCCGCAGGCTGTACAATTGTCGGGATCGACCACTGCTACTCTCTTATATTTATGTTCAGGTTTATCTATCATCACGATCGCATTGAAAAAGCAAAGCGGTATACACCGATCACAGCCGATGCAATCGTCTTCCACCACGAGTGCCAGAGGCGGTTGTGCTTTTGCGAACTCAGGGGGGATCGGGTTCAGGCCTGCATATTTCTTCTCAGTCCCAGTCATTGCGTGGTCCCTTCTTCGGCTCACCGCTCCACCGCACGATCTTGTCGGGGGGAGTCAGTTGTCTCAGCGCTTTGCCGCGAATATCCTCGAGGGAGTTCAGTCCTTTTCTTTCCAGATACGAAAGAATTCCGGAATTTATCTGCGCCGCGGTATCCCACCCGTTCACCATAATTACCGAGAGAATCTGTACCGTGTTTGCGCCGAGGAGGACATATTTGATGGCATCTTCGGCGGTCATTACTCCGCCGCTCGCACTGATCGGGATCTTGAGGCTCCCCGCTGCTTCGGCGACGTGTCTGAAGTTGTAGTACTTGGTCCACGGTCCGCCGACTCCTGCATAGGACCCGTGCAGGATCGGGCGCTGGCTCTCGATGTCGACGTCGATTCCTCTCAGACGGTTGCAGAGGGTAACCGCGGCCGCCCCGCACTGTTCAGCGACTATGCTTTCGCCCAGCACGTCAGATCCGGGTGCAAGCTTCACCAGTACCGGAATGCTCACGGCCTCCACCACCGATTTGATGGCAGCTACGAATGTTTCCTGAAACCCGAGGCTTCCCGGCCGGTGGGGGGAAGATATATCGAGCTCCACCGCATCCGCCCCGCTCTGCTCAATACGACGTGCCAGATCGACCCAGTCTTCCGGTACATCCGCAAACGCGCTTCCAACGATCGGGATTTTCGCCTTTGCCTTGGAAACGCTTATGAATTCCCAGTAGTCGTCGAGAGTCCCGCTGTAACCTTGCTCGTAAGAATAAAGGGTGAACTGTTTGGACCTGCCGCCGATTTGCTTGTCCCAGTCCAGCAATTTGTACCGGGGGCGCGGCCAATAGCGCATGTGATCGTACTTCTCCGAGCAAACGGTCTTCAATACGACGGCGCCGAATCCCTTTTCCTCAGCTATCTGGACCTGCTTCACATCATGGCTCGCAGTACCCGAAGCGACGATCAAAGGACTCTTCAGATCAAACCCAATAAACGAAGTGTGAAGTCGTGCTGCGTCTTTAGTGGACATCGATTATGATTCACTCTCCATTCACTATGCGATCATTGCCCGCCCCGCAGGCAAAACGTGAGACAGCGACACATATACTTCATGCTCGGTCAGTTAAGCGTCAGGGCGGTTTCTTTTACTTTGTATTTTTGCAAGACAGTTGTATCAATGTCGTATGAGGAGTAATCTGAGACTTTGAATGTGCCGTTACACACTTTCAACCTGGGGACAACAATATCGTCGAGGAACCATCGTTCCGACGATTCGACGTCGGTCGGATACGTGAACCCGGGAAGGGTCGACAACAGGAGCGCGTGAATCCCTCCTATCCCCAGCTCCGGCATTGTTCCAGCCCATACTCCCAAACCTGAACCGTAGCACAGATCATGGATAGCCTTTGCGTTGCCAAAACCGCCGACACGCTGAATCTTTATGTTCACAATTCTACAGCTTCCTAAGGTTATGGCATTTCTTACCTGAGAAATATCTTCGGCAGACTCATCCAGACAAACGGGGGTGTTGAGAAGACTCTGAAGCTGGGCATGACCTTCAAGGTCATCCTTCTTGAGCGGTTGTTCTATCATCATCAGCCCGAACTCATCGAGTCTTCTGAGGTATTCTATGTCCTTCCGATCGTATGCGCAATTTGCATCGACCATCAACGGGATATCGCCGAAATGTTTTCTGATCGCCGTCAAAGGTTCAGCATCCCAGCCCTTCTCGATCTTTATCTTGATGCGCTTGTATCCTTCGCAGAGATATTCCCCTATTCTTCTCAGGAGTATTTCAACTGACTGATAAATCCCTACGGCCAGGCCCGATGCAACATCGGGCCTCATGCCGCCGAGCATGGAATGCAGCGGTCGGCCGGATATCCTCGAATCCAGATCCCAGGCAGCTGTTTCTGCCCCGGCGCGGGCGAACCCGCTGCCTCCGAAATCATTCAGCAGGTCATCAACATCCTCCAGAGTGTCGGGCCTGGCTGCCAGGATCGCCGGCCCGATCACGGAAACGAGCTGCGCCCAAACTGAGTCCGGTGTATCGTCCGAATAAAACGAACCCGACATTGGCGATGCTTCCCCGTAGCCGATGAACCCCTCGGAGTGCATGGCAACTATTATGGAATCCTTCTCCGAGACCGAACCGCTGCTGATCCTGAACGGGTCGCGGAGCGGAATTCTCACGTGGGTCAGGACGATCTTCTCAATCTTCATCTTGATTCGAACCGAACCCTGTTCCTCATTTCACCTACCTTCTCGATTCTGGTAACGATTTCATCGCCGCCCTTTATTTCGCTGATACCTTCGGGAGTTCCGGTCGAGATAACATCACCGGGCTCGAGCGTGATATGCCGGGTTATGAATTCGATGACCGTGGGTATATCGAATACCATGTCCCGTGTGCTGGCCTTCTGGCGAATGTGGCCGTTCACTCTGCATTCGAGCTTCAGATGGACGGGCGGTCTGATCTCGTCGCGGAGTACGAGCCACGGCCCCATCGGCATGAATGTGTCGAAGCTCTTGGAACGAAACCATGGATTGGTCATGGCGAGGTCGGCGTTCTGCAGGTCGCGCGCCGTGATGTCTTGCGCAACCGTGTACCCTGCAACGTACCCGAATGCCTCGCTCCTCTTCACCCGCGTCGCAGTACGCCCGATCACCAGGGCGAGTTCCGCTTCATGATCGATCCTCCCGTATTCCCTCGGTATGGTGATGACATCCGTTGGACCGACAACGCATGAACCTGCTTTCGCAAATATGATAGGCTCCTCGGGAACCGACAAATTGGCCTCCTTTGCGTGCAGGACATAGTTACGCCCGAGTGCAATTATCTTCGGCGGGCGGAGTACCGGAGCCCTCAGCACCGCGTCTTTCGCAATTCCCAAACGCTGAGACAGACTGTGCATCTGAATGAAAGATTCAACTTTCTTCCACCTCTGGAGGTCGAATTTCGCCTCGCACAGAAGCTGTTGGATCGTTCCGACCGGCCGTTCATCGTGTCCTTCAACTAATTCACCATAGATCTTCATCCCTAGGCTGAAATTCAGCCAGCGATTCTTCTGCCAAAGGCCGATCGCAAACCCTGATTTATTTTGGAACTGAGCCAGCCTCATATTACTGCACCTTCATCTGTAATCGCCGAATGTGTGATTTCACTTGCCCTCGCTCTCTGCCGTCGACGTACCGTTCCTGATTTCAGATTTCTTCCCGAAGTACCACATCAGCACCCCGAACACTATCATTATTGCAACCATGATTCCGAGGATGGGTTGCTCGTTTGCCGGGACACCCGTAAAGAATATCAGACTCATCAGGAGCCCCATCACAATCGTCGTGCCTCCAACCAGTGGAAAGGTAGATATTTGCTTCTTCCCTGCGCCAAAGACTTCGCGGGCGACATCAACAGGCGTATCGAGCTTTTTGAAAAACTCTTCCAGCACCTTCTTCTGAGCCTCGGTTTCCGACGAAAACAGTTTCGCGAAAATTACCAGGCTTACCCCGAGTGCCGCGATAGCAAGCGCAGTGATAATCACCAACGGCCCGGACAAAGGATGCGCCGCTGTTGCCAGAGCAAGATAAAAGCAGAGTCCTGTGAAGACGACAGCACTGGCTATGATAGCACTTCTGTTTTTCACATACTGTCTGCCAAGCCAACCGGATACGAGGAATAGGACGAAGGTCAGTGAGGCCTGAGCGTAAATCTGGTAACCCATGGTCCAGCCAAGCGCATATCTTGCAGTCAGACCGATGATGAGTCCCCAAACAATGACGGCGATTGCGGCCCACCTCGACGCCTTCCTGAGCAAAAGGCCGCAGGCTATGGGGAGCACGACTGGAATATTCAGGAGTGTGAAAAACACCTGCATCATGTTAAATATTCCCAACTTGCTGTGTTCGAACAGAAGAGCAAGCCCTATAACCACGATCCCTATGGACACCGACGACCAGCGCCCGACTTTGAGCAACTGCAGGTCGGAAGCAGAGGTGTTGATAAGCCCCTGGTACACATCCCGGGCAAGGATAGACGAGACAAGATTGTAAACCGTGCTGAGGGTGCTCATTGTGGCAGCGAGCATGGCGGCAAGGAAGACCCCGATGAGCCCGTTCGGGAGGAGCTTCAGACAGAGTCCGACGAATACCAGATCCTGCGGGTTATGCCCGATGTACGGCTGGAAGAAGGGAATCTGAGAGAGATTAGGCCAGATCACGCGCGCGACGAGCGGTGGTACTCCGAACACAAACGGGACAGTCAGGAAAAGAAACCCCGCGAGCCGGCCGACCCGCTTCGCATCTTTTTCGCTCTTGACACTGTAGAACCGCTGTGCCTGCCCCGCTGCAGTCCCGAGAGACATAATCACGAATATGCCCACCAGCCAATTCCCGTCATAGTTCAAGCCGTTATAAAGGTGATGCATACTGAACGACGGAAGGGCGTTCAAAAGAGGTTTTATCCCGCCGACCAGGTTCAGGCTCAACGGCATGACGATGAAAGTTATGCTCAACAGGATGACTCCCTGTACGACATCGGTGATGGATACCGCCCACAGCCCGCCCATGAAAGTGTACAGCAATATAACGACGCCGGTGACGAGTATGACCATCATTATATTGAGTCGCATTACGGGAGCAAGGAGTTCGCACGTCGCGGCGAGCTGTACTCCGGCCGCCAGGACATAGTTGGCGGACATGACCCAGCCCAGGAACTGCTGAGTCGCGACATTGAACCTTGTATATGTATATTCGACGGGAGAGATCGAGCGGGTCCGTCGCCACTTTGCCGCCGTGAGCTGCGCTCCGACAAAATATGAAATCGACCAAGTCCCGAAATACAGTATTGCAAAAAGCCCCGTGCCGTAGGCAAATCCGGCCGCGCCGGTAAAAGTCCAGGCACTGAAGTTGGCCATGTATAACGTCATTCCGGATACCCACCAGGGTATCATGCTCCCCCCTGCAAAGTACTCCTTCGCACCCTTATTGACCCGCCGGAAGTAGAAGCCGATTCCAAGCATGAAAAGGAAGTATGCACCTACGACAGCATAGTCGAGGATGTTGATGGATTTCATTCCCATCCTTTCCTGATTTTACAAGGCATAAATATATGAAAACGCACAGCAGGCTTGTTAATCGAGTTCACGGTTGATTCTCACGAGAATAACGCACTAGTGCCCTTAGGTTTTCTGGAGGTGTAAGAGGTGAAACTTCACAGCCTGAATTCACTATATGTTTCTTTCCGCTTATGAGATGACACCGCCTCGCCGATTCGTAAACACGTTCCGGAGGGCCCTCCAGGAGATCGTAAACGGTCGAAACATTACCACTGATGATTTTGTCGGGCCCGAGTTTTCCGCGCGCATTCTCGAGATCCGCAGGAAAATCGAGCTCGAAGATATCGACCGGCAGCTCACTCATCTTGGGTATCAAAACGTCTGTGTTCCCACACATATGGAGACGCGTGATGGCGTCGTGATGTTTTTCCTTGATCGCGGCCAGAACCCGTTTCTGACGCGGTTGGAGAAACCGCTCATACAACTTCGGACCGATTACGCTCGCAGCTGCATCGCTCATGCCTATGGTGTCCGCACCCGCTTCGATCTGCGGGGTGGCATATGCTATGGCCGCCTCGGCACAAAAATCAAGTAGATCGTCTACAAACGGCGCGTCACTTATCAGGTCAAACATGATGTTGTTGATTCCCCTCAGTTCCGCCGCAAGTGCCAGCGGCCCCTCAATCCATCCGACGATCGACATTTCGCCGCGTACATGCTCATACATAATCTCGATTCCCTTAATGCGGTCGTGCATTCGACCGCCCCCCGTTGGGTCCGGGACCTTGAAGGTCTTGAGGAGTGACTTATCGGTAAGGGCGGCCCGCTCTTCATTGATCGCGGGACCCTGGTCCGAGAACCAGTCGATGGATCCTTCTCCGGCAATATCAATCACCTCGCGGGCAGGATCCGAGCATGTTAGGAGGCAATCTATCCCATAGTCCTCGGCCACTCTAAGTTGACACTCGGCCATGAGCCGCCCGTCTTTTGTGTAGTCGATAAACTCGATCCCTGCGTGCTTCGCCGCAAACATCATCAACATCGGCTGCGCCGGCAAATGATCGACAGGCTTCCCGGCGATTACGTTTCTTACTCGCTCGAGTGAATTCATTTCAGTCTTCCCCTTCGGATCAGGACACTAAGCAACGGATAGTCTCCTGATATTGTCAAGAAGCCGATTCACCTCTTCTATGTTATTATAGATATGCGTCGAGGTGATGATTTCGTCGCCGCTTTTCAAGGGAAGACCGTTTGCTACGACGTTAATGCCTTCGGTGGCGTTGCGGACGAAAGCAAGCTCGTCGGCGTCGCAGCCGAGGAGCTCGCCGGCCGAAGACTTTATCTCCTTCCACAATGCATCGGTATGACCGGTTTCGGCTATTCTTTCAAGCTCATTCATCTCCGCCCTAACGGCATCTATGACCGGGTACGGAGAAGCGCCGAGGCCACCCGTGTTCAGATATGTCCTTTCGTCTGAAAGCGGAAACTGTTTCCGCACGAATGACCAGAACCTGCTATCAGAAGGTGTGAAAGGATTGTGGGATTGAACAGTCCGTTCTAACAAATTCCCGGTCGTCGAATCCCCGCCCAACAGCGGGTTCAATTTGCGGGACAGTCCAAACCCTGCCGCAATGCCGAGTGTAGAATTTACGAAGCGTCTGCGATTCACGCAGTATTCCTCAACTCTTGATGTTCACGTTTACTTTTAAATCCGCTCCCCGCCGGTAAGGAAGTACAAGCTGCCCGTCATTCAGGCCAATCCCTTTACCATTTACGGTCGCTGCGCTTTCGTTGCCGGAAGCAGTAAGCGTCAAATCGAGCCTCATCTCTCTAACCTTCACGCGGGATTTCACAGTGTCGATCCCCGCCCCCAACCTCGGCCTGATCACCAATTTGTCAAGCTGCGGGCGAACGCCGAGGATATGATCGACGACAAAACGGACGACCTCTGCCCAATTCCATCCGATAATTCCTACCGATGGGTGCCCATCCGGATAGTACTCGAACCATCCTCCCGAGAGACCGCCGTTAATTGTCGAAAGCCAGTCAATTACTCGCATTCCTTTTTCGAAATTACCCGCCTCCCAATTAGCCTGCGCCACGAACAGGGATGCGAACGGCCACGGCCCCGGGGGTTCGGGCTCGCTCGAGCTGTTGTACCGCTCGTAGCCGCCGATCTTCCATCTCTCGTTCCAGAGCGACTCAACCCAGCTCAAGGTTTTGGCGGCAAGTTCGCTTTTCGGGTCTATCATTTCAAACATGATCGGAAGGACTTCGCTTGTATCGGGTTCCGTCAGAGGTGTCTCTTCCACGGCGATAGGCGTTCCCGCGGGCATATTCTTTCTGTTCGGCGGGATCATCACCTTTTGCCACTCGCCACTAAGAGTCCTCCTCTTAATGAAGTGGCCATCTTCTATCAATCTGAACTTCGGATTACCCAGAAACGCTTCCCTGATCTCTTTTGACGCTTTTCGCCATCGGGCCGCATAGCGACCATGGCCCAACTTGTCGGCAACTTCAGCACTTTTTTCGAGTCCCAGTATCACCCAAAACTGATAAGCGAGTTCATACCCCGGCTTCACTCCGAACGAGTCCGATCTCTCCCAGAATTCGCGGACGTTGCTTAGCAGTCCTGAATCCGGCTGACGGAAGAAAGGCCTCAGCGGCAACTCTGCCAGTGCAACGATCTTCTCCCAGTACTTTCGTACCGTCGCATAGTCTCCGGTCCAGCAGAGATATGCCCAGGTGCCGTAGAGCAGCTCGCCGTTTTGATCTATCTCCGTGAAATTGAACGCGAACACCTGACTCGACTCGACTGTCCTGCCGTCTTCAGTTACGAACTTCGTGAACATCCTTTCGAGCAGGGTTTTTGCTTCTGTGAAGAAGCCGCTCTGGAGAAACGCTGTCATGATCATGACATCGTCCCTCACCCATTCCATGCCGTATTCCCAGATTCCAGAATCGCGCTTACCGTTGCTGGCTACGTGAGCTTTGAGACCAGTTCTCGATAGATTCCAGGCGCTGTCAAGACTGGGTTTGCCGGTAGAAAGAGTGTTCTTCTCCCTCCAGTAGTCGACCGCTCCAGCCCAAAAAGTCTTCAGGTCATTCTTCCTGATAAGCGATTCACCACCATCAAGGTAGTACGCGAATGTTGCCTCCGTTTCCGAACCAGGTGCGATCACACCCTGCTGAGCTCTTATCGTATAACGGCCCAAAGTCTCTATCTTCTTTTCATAGCAATACATCTTCAGCTTCGTAAAACCCTCTGCATTCGCTGTCCTGTCCTCGGCATTCGTATAGACTTCATCGAAGAACGCAATGTTGGGGTAAAGGGTGAGTCCTGCCGATATCCGGTGGCTTTCAACGTCCAGGTTTCTTACATGCAGGCGCCTGAACAAAATCGGTCCATCCTTCGGTACGAAGAACTGTTCCTCCATTTCGCAGTTCTTCTCAATCCATACGACACTGACGACAGGCACACCGTCGATATACTTCCAGGCCACATTCTTGAGACTTTTCGAGGAAATTCCGTAGGAGTTTTCGTCCACTCCCAGCCAGGCAAGTGTATTCCCGAAACCTCTCCCGGCGCTGTATAGAAACGTAGTCCACTTCTGCGTGAAGTGTTCGGCACTCATAATGGTGAACCCGAAGAAAGAGCCTTGATCCGGTCCGGTGGAATCTTTACAGAGCTGCACTACTCCCTGAATGTCACCGTTCCCAATCAGGAAGTATTCCACTCCTGGTAGATAGGAGATATAATCCGCATTCATGCGTTGGTTGGATGGCGCCTCTTCCGCCCAGGCAGAGACTAACGACTTCTTGTCCTGCGGCAATTGCCGTCCCCTTTCATCCACTGGGCGAGTGGAAAAGATTTCCGGCAAAGACGGCTTTAATCCACCCAATGCGATGGCACTAAGTGTCGATTTGACCATAAACTCGCGTCTCTTCATTGCCTACTTCTCCATGGGCAGATTGATTTCAACTTTCAACCCCGATTTACCTGAGTATGGTATGGTCAGGGTTCCATCCTGCAAATCGACTTTCGCTGAATCTATTGCGGCACGCCGCTTCATGAAAGGATCCGGGTGTCCTGAAAACTTGCAGTCAGTTTCGGTACTCCACCTCTACCACTGCGTGTCCTCCGACTCTGAGATCGGCGTCTACATAGTGGCTCTGCTCGACCGCGGTGTTGATGAAACGCACGCTTCTCCGATTCGCTTTCACGGATACGGCACGAGAATTCTCGGGAAGGAGCAGGTGCAATTGCACGTTCGACTTTCCAGCTAACCGCAGTTCAATCTTCTTTCGTGATCTTTCGTGCATAAACGAGTATTCGAACGCACTTCCCGAAGTCTCGTATGTGCAGCGTACTCCTGCTTCGTCGGTGCCCGCCGATTCCCACCGGGGACTGAGCCGCAGCTCTCTGAACAGACAGCTTCTGTCGGTCACTCCTGCCAGCCCTTCCACGAGCGCGTATATCATCGAAGAAGAGCCCCACGTATCACCCGGTGAGGCATCGGGACTGGTGCTTGTCTCCACCGTAGCATGCGTTCCATCCGGGAAATACCAGAGAAACGATTCACCCTTCTCGGTCAACCTGGCATACCGAAGAAGCGTATCGAAGCCGTACTTCTCGAAACCGTGATCGAACGCAGCTTTGGCCAGTTCGCCGCCGACGAGAGGCATTATCCCGCCGTTGCAGTAAGCACCTTCGACGATCTTTTCGTCTCCGAAAATTCCGGCCGGGAACGGAGGATCAATGCTGAACCATTCCGCGAATGCTTTCGTCTCTGAAGCCCTCGACTGATATTCCCTTATTATCGATACAGCCATGTCGTGCGTCGGCATGCCCCTGTTAATATCCATCGGGTTACTCAGGCTGAGCTGACGGCTCTCGTCCACTCCGTCGATTTTCAAGGGCACAATCGGTACACGGTGAGTATAAAACTTTCCGTTGAAACAGGTTTTGTTTGCCCTGGTCCTCAATTTCGAAGCGACTGTTTTCCAATATCGTGCACGTTTCGGATTTCGCAAACGAGCATGCATCAAGCTCATGAGAACGAACGCTTCATAATACCCGGAGTTGTCTCCGTGCATGATGCCCCAGAACGTGTGATCGTCAATTTGGAAATTCAGCCAGCTGTGATGCCCGGCCGTGTAGTCGAAATCCCATGTATCGACCGTGTACGGACGCTTGACCAGCCCGGTCTTCTTGTCCCAGCGCCATGGATCTGTGAGGATATACTCGAGGGCCCGTTCCATCACGGGAAGCATCTTCTTCAGCCATGCATCGTCTCCCGTCGCCTGCCAAACCTGGTATACGGCTTTCACGAATCTGAATTCGACATCGGCTTCGTTCGGGACGCGGACGAACTTTGCCCAGTTCTCCTTTTCGCACGGCACTTTCTCGGGCGTCATCGTGAAGTAATCATATAGCCATCCGCGGGCAGTCTGGGTCTCCGCAAAAACCTCGACGATGCTCTTGAGGTCCTTCTCCCAATATTTGTATGCCCGAAGCGAGTCCGCCACGCCGCGGATCCAGATGCTCGGTGCATCAGGATCTCGGTAGCCGTGCGTGCTCTTTCCCATCACGTTGTAATCCACTGCATTCAATGCGAAGAAGCCCTTGACTTTCGGAAAGAGTGCGTCGAGAGCCGCGTTCCCTGATTTCAAAAACATATCGCTCATCAAGTTCTCATCATGGTTTAGGAATCGCTATGCGCCGAGTTCTTTCCGGACCATTTTCGTGCCGTCCGCCATAGCTTTCAGCTTTCCGAATGCCCGGTCGCGCGGCATGAATTTCATGCCACAGTCTGTGGTTATCCAAACCTTTTCTTTCGGTATCACCTTGAGCGCCTGTCGAATCCGATCGGCCACAAGCTCCGGAGTCTCCACCTTTTCATCTTTCACGTCCACAACTCCCACCGCAATTTCCATATTCGTCTTGTAGTCCCTGAAAAGTTGGAGCGGCTCCATGTTGCTCACCGCAAACTCCAGGCAGAGCTGAGACGCGTCCACCTTCAGTATTTCGGGAAATAAATCAGCGTATGTGCCCGAAAAGAGCTTCTTTAACTTATAATTCCCATAGCATACGTGAAGCGCAATCTTGGCATTGACACCGTCCACCATCCTGTTGAACGCCTCGACAAGCCATGGCATATCCTGGGGATAACCGACCCACACGGGCTCGTCCACCTGGACGAACTCGCAACCCGCATCGACCACTTCCTTGAGTTCAGCATTAAGGACGTCTGCCAGATCAAAGACCAACTGCTTCTCCTCTTTGTAATACTCGTTAGTCGCGCGCTTCGCGAGCATCTGAGGACCGGTGATTGTCACTTTGGGATATGCCGAGGCATATTCCTTCAGAAATGCAAAATGTTTTGCCATCCCGATGCTCCCGGAACGGCGCACCTTGTCGACGATTACGGGGTCGGGCATCTGTATCGTGGGATCGAGGTTGCCGATAGATTTCATCTTACCTTTGTTGTCAAACCCATGGATCCGTTTGGAAAAGAAGTAGACCATAGTTTCGCGTCTCAGCTCGCCATCCGTTATAACATCGAGGCCCGCCATCTCCTGGTCCTTGATGCAAGATTTGACGGCATTGTCATGGGCCTCTTCAAGTTCCGATTCAGTGAGTTTCTTTTCCCTCGCGTCCTCACGGGCTACATCCAGCCAGTGCGGCAGAGAATAGCTCCCAACAAGGGTGATCGGCAACAGTGGTAACTTCATAAGTCTTTTCTCCTGTATGATCTATTTATAAAATTCGACTTGCTCCTCCCGCATCCGCAAATCGGAACAACCGATCCCGGCCCGCGACAAAAAGATTGTCACTGAAGGGTCGGCGGGTAATGCTTCGGCATGTGCCACATAAAATTAGGATCGATATACGGCGCGTCGTTCTCGTGTTCTTCCATCAGGGCTATCTTCTTCTTCAGCAGGTTCCCAAGATCTTCCCCAAAAACGTGCAGGTTCTCTCCGATCTTCGACACCGCCATAAACTCGACCGGGCTGTGTTCCCACAGGTCGAGAAGATCTTTCGTGTTGGCAATTTCCGACTCCACCATCGCCCTGACTTTTGAGCGATACAACTGCTTCTCAGTGGGGGTCTTGGCTTCAATGTATCCATGAACGCCTTCGATCCAGGCAACGACGTCGCGCAACGTCATGGAGTAGTTCTTGTATGTTTGTAATCGTATAAGGACGTCCTCGAATACCTTTGCCTGCTCGCTCCGGGGTGACACCAAAGCGAGAGTCGCTTTCGCCAACCCGATCGCTCGGTTTACCTGCGGCAGGACATCGCGGTCGAATTGTTCCCGTTTATCGGCCGCCTGTTGCACAGTGAGGAAGTTCCACAACATGTCGTTATTCAAGTCGATACGCGTCGGGTTGTTGAAAGTAGTCAGCATAAATTTCTCGTAGTATGCGCGTTCGCTGTCCGGAATCGCCTCGATGTTGGGAACAAACGGCCTCGTGGTGAGCTTGTACCACGGATATGCGAACGTAGAGTACGGAACGCCGTCCGGGAAACCCGATGCCGATGAGTCTGCGATGGACCAGATGTGCATCAAGCTCGAAGCATATTTCTTTCCGACCCATCTGTCCGCGACATCGGAAAGGATATCATTCAGCGTCAGCTTCGGGTCCATTTGAAATTCGGCTACCACCTGACCGTTTATATCGTATGGATCGAGGGAGTTCGGCGTCGTTTCGGACAAAGCATAGCGGTAGTGGTCCTTGTAAGCTTGTGCCAACTGTGAGTACACGAAGCGCGGAAAGATCTCGCCGATAGAGTTGACGTTTGTGGCATTGATAGTCATCTGCGTTTCCGCACCGTACTTCTCCCAGACCTTCTGCATCTTCTGGTTGAAGGCAATCTGGTCCTTTGACTGACCCGACCAGTCGCCCACGTCTATGCCGTTCCCCAGGCCGGGGATAATGTACTTCAATTCCAGCGGGGTGAAAGAGCCAAGGTCGACGATCAGCCGGAATTTCGGATTGAATTTCCTGGCCTCATTGAGTATAAGATGATAGTAAGTAAGCACGTTGCTGGCGGCTTTCCTCGCAACGTAATCGTCGTCTTTCCACTCACGAACGAGATATGGACCCCCATTGCGTCCGGCATACAACCTGTTGACAAATTCAAATCCGGACCCGCTGTCGTCCGACCATATCTCGATGAAGCTGAGGTCGGGGACCGCCGTCATCAATTTGGCCACCAGCTCGCGATAATGCTCCTGAACTGCAGGATGGGCGATTGTCAGCGTGTATCTCGGGAGGTAGCTTTCCCTCGGATGGTCAACTCTTGCGCCACGGAGGAAACCATATTTATTCCAAAAATCATGCGGCATTGTCCGCGGCGAACAGATTTCCAGTCCCGGCGCCAGGCCATATTCCTTTGCAAGCTCGACGTTGCGCTTCAGGAAATTGAGATTCGCCTGCAGATAATAAGCGGGGTAGTAGCCCTTAATAAGTTTGCTGGACACGAACTGGTCCATGTCAGGTGTATAATCATAAAACTCCGAGTACTTGTCTCCGGGGGGACCTTCCTCGAACGGATGCGGAACGCCGAGCCCGTTAACCGTTATATGTGTGAAACCCTCGCTGGCCGCTTGCCTGACGTACGCGGCCGGATCAAAACCTTTGGCGTATCGGCGTGTCCCAACCAGAAAATCGCTGTAATCTCTCAGCCACTTGAAAGCGGGCGTCATCACTTTTCCATCGACAAATTCGTCTATGTTTCGGTCGCTCCATCTCCTCACCTGGCAATACATTGCGTAGAGCAGATGTTCACTGGAAACAACAAGCTCACCTGTGCCGGCGGCACTGATTTTGAAATACATCCATTCCTGTCCGTCCGATTTCAGTTGACTCCTCCCCGGAAGCGGCGCAAAATCTTCGTCGGCAACGGAAATACGAAATACTCCCGTTTCATTCGAGGATGTTCCCTTCTGCATCCTGACGACTTTGGCTTGCGGCGCGAGTTCGCGCAGGACCGCGTTCGCCACAGTCAGGTCCACTTCCCTGCCTCCCGCCGGATAGGCCACGACTTTCACGTTCTTCATGGCCTCACGCAGTGTGGAAGCCCGTAAAGACATCGGGTCAAAGACAAGACACAATACGAAAGCGAAGAAAACACACCTTTTCAGTGTCGCTCTCATCATAAATTGCTCCTACGATTTTATTGGTTGTATTATTATAGTCCGTAACTTTCAGGCAGGAACAGATGACCATAAGATGCGCTCATGGATTCGACCAAGGCCATCTCATCGTCCGGGAGGGAGTCAAGCGCATGGTCGATCCGATCGAGCCAGGATGATTCTTTAGAGCTCAGCTCGAGATTCCCTTTTCCCAAAGCATCGCGAATTATCGATACCGCTTCCCGCGAAGCGGCGATGGTCATCCGGTAGTGCGTTTCCTTTGCCACAATTGCCGAAGCAATTCGCATCGTGGATTCGGGGGAGAGTACGAGTGCCTGCGGACTCAGGTGAATATCCGATTCGACAAGCAGGCTTTGATATTCTTTTTCCGTTCGTGCCTCGAGAGCCTTGTTGAATATTCGACAGTCGTAGGCCAGGAGCTCCATAAACGCCTCAGGCGCTGAACCCGAAAGCAGGCGAATGTTTTGAACCGACTCGTTGCTCCAGAGGTCACACATCGAAGCCGCGACGTTCCCGACCGGACTGAAATGCGCGCAGCTCGCAGATTTCCCTTCCATCGCTATGGGGGCCCCCGTTATGGCTTTTATGACAGGTCCCTCATATGCACAGTCCTTGGACGGGCCGTATGCTCCCCGTTCGTAAGCGACAAGGCTTCGGACCACACTTGCTGCCCGCACCACTGCGGCAAGGACTTCGGGCAACATACCCTGTGACGACAGCTGCATGGCGGTGTTAGCGAAACCGCAAGCGGAGTCGCCTCCCGGCACAACTTCATGGGCAGAACATACCGCCAAGATGTGATCCCATAGAAATTCCATGTCATTCGGAGCAAGCACGCCAAGAGCAAACATTATCCCGCCAATATCCCCGCGCATCATCGCTTCATCATTGACTTCCTTGGCTCCCACCGATTCAATAGATAGTATATCGGCCCCTGCGACTGCGCATTGCTCGAACGACTCCATAAGCCTGTCCCATTCCTTGCCGCTGCGAAGAACTGGAGGTCGGTAGGCGTCCCGGATGTCCGTCGGCGTCACGCGCAAAGCACACGGCAAACCGTACTCTTTATGTGCGCGTTCCAGTGCATTATGAAGAATCCCGGTTATCTCCGCACCCCATGCAGGGTTCTCCGTCATTGGGGGGAGCAGCTCGAATTCAACCATTAATCCGGGAAGCTTAAGGCGTTTCGCAGCCCGCGCAATCATCTCGCCGATCTCCTCATATTGCGAGACGATGGCCCCCCAGGTTTTATCTTCGATAAGCATTGTAGGTAAAGTGAAATTTATTTCCGGATAGACCTTGCCGGATCCTACTTCCAGGCCGAAGCCGCACGAAGCCGGCGCCGCAGCCCTTCCGAACATGAGCTCGGATGAGTTACTGACCGCCAGTTTTCTGAATGTCTTGTGTGTTTTCAATGCTTCCATGATTTTACGCCGCCACCGCAAGCAATTCTTTAACTTTGCCGACCGCCTTTACGGCATCACGGGCGTATGCATCTGCACCAATCTCTCCCGCAAACTTTTCACTAACGGGGGCTCCGCCGACAATAATCTTCACTTTTGAACGAAGCCCCGCATTGTTGATCGCCTCGATGGTTGTCTTCATGTTCAACATAGTGGTCGTAAGCATAGCTGATAAAGCAAGAAGCGCAGGCTTTTGCTGCTCGATAGTCTCGATGAACTTTGCCGGTGACACGTTCACGCCGAGATCAACTATCTCGAACCCGGCACCCTGGAGCAGTATACCGACCAGGTTCTTGCCGATGTCATGGACGTCTCCTTTCACGGTGCCCATTACTATCTTGCCGAGCGGCTTGACTCCGTCCCTTGCAAGCAGGGGTTTCAGCAGCTTTAATGCGGCGTGCATCGCGGTTGCCGACTGCAGAACCTCAGGCAAGTACATCTCCCCGGTACGCATTTTTTCGCCGACCACTCCCATTCCTACGATCAGTCCGTCGTTCAATATAGTCTGGGGCGCCATTCCCGCATTAAGCAGCTGCTGCGTTACCTCCGCAACAGTCGCGGCATTTCCTTCTTCCATTAGTTGTGCTAGGTGCTCTAATTCACTCATGGTTCTTCCCTCAATTGTCCTATTCATTGGTTGCAGTAGAGGATCGATTTCTGTCATTACTTTTGAAGCGCGTTGAACTTCTCAGCTACCCCGTAAAACTGGGCGGAGACTATTCGGCATTATTGCCTGCTCAGTTTGTTGTCGTACTCGAACATGGCATCTCGTATTGCCAAAAGGCTCTCCAACGGAGTGCCGTATGGGACAACTCCGGTTCCAAGGACATAGCCCGGGTAACCGCGCGATTCCTCGAGGGCCGCGACTGCCCGCTCATGGAGAACGGAGGCCGGGGCGGCCAGGAAATCCGTGGAGTCAATATTCCGCCGGAAGGCACGCTTCCTTTCAGAACACTCGCTCAGGAACTCATCCACGTTGGCGGAGAAGTCACAAAGGATGTTGTTCGCCCCTGTCTCAAGATAGGCGCTGAGAATCCTGGTAGTATTGCCCCCGATGATCAACGGCACATGTTTGACGCCCAGTTTGTGGAAATGCTCGATTAGGCTCTTGGTCGGCTGCAAAACAAATTCCCTGTACATCTTCGGCGACAGCAGTTCCGGCGAAGCTTGAGAGTCAAAAACTACCACCCCGCATCCCTCCTTTATGTAGGCCTCGCCGAATCTTTTTGCGGCCTCCGAGGCAAAGAAGAGCAGCCCTTTGACGAACTCCGGGTTCGTAACTGTGAGCATAAAAAGGCGCTCCGGCCCGACCAGATTCGCCGCTAATGAGAAGGGTCCTGAAAGTGCGCCGCGAACCGGAACCTCATCGGCAATTGCCCTCTTGACATTTCTGGCCGTTTCCAGGTTGATAGGCATTCTGCCGTCTTTATACGGATCAGGGAGGTCGACAGTCGAGAAATTGTCTTCTTCCGTGAAGGCAGCGCCGTCTGTGCCGATAGCCGGTATTGATGTGTCGTCCCCATCGTAGTAGATGACTTCGCATCCCATCGCTTCCGCCTCAACGTTGTACACATCGATCCCGATCGTGAGGGCGTCGGGTTGAAGAGCTTCGTACTCGGCAAGCACCGCCCTTGTAAATAAATCCACGTCACTCGCCACATTTGAAGGGGTGTCTTTGACGAACCAGGCTTTGTGCTCGTATATGGCGGGTAAAAACGGCACCCGATCCGCGGGTGAGCAGTCCAACACAGTTTGCAGACGAGAGGGTTTCATCGGATCAGTTGTCCATCTCGATAAATGCGGAGGTTGACTGGTTTGCCCGCAGAGCTAATGTCCGGCGTCTCCCTTTGTCGGTCACTATGCTGATCTCCCTGCTGTATCCAAGGAGCTCGCTCACCTCGATCCGGAAGCCGGTCCCCGACTTCTCCAGAGATCTTACTTCACAACCGTCAATACCAAAACCTTTTTCTCTCTTAGTATCCAGATACGCGCCGCCAAACGTGTTTTCCACGAGTGCTGCTGCAGAAAGAGCACCTGCCTCGCCCCAGTCCGAGTCTGACCTCGCAAACACGCCGTTGTATCCGGTGTGGGCAAAATTTTCGGGGCACAGCCCGGTCGGCAGTGCATTCCAGGTTCTGGGACTAACCTCTCTGTTTTCGGGAATCGCCATCAGGGTGAAGGCTGCCTTGAGCGCTGCAACACCCCGCTCGAAATATTCACTTTCTCCTGTCAGTCTATATGCATCCAAATATACGGGCGCAAACACAGCCTGTCGTGCATCGTTCCATTCCCCATCCGTGTTCATCACGCCAAAACCGCCAAATGCGTAAAGGTCAAGCCATGGGGGATTCCAGACCTGCTGGTAGAAATTCAGCACATCGAGAGATTCAAGCGCACCCTCAAGATATTTGCGCAGACCGGTGGCCTCATACGCCCTCAGCAGGGTATGCACCGTCCAGTATGCCGAGAAAGTATTCTGTGGAAGAACACCGGTATGAGGGTCCCTCATGTCGAGCGGTTTCCAGGAACACGACCAGAATGTCTCGAAGTCCCAGTATTTCATTTCGGGTATAATTTCCCGAATCAGAAAATCGGCAGCGCGGGTCAGAGCCCTGATATATTGCGGCTCCTTCGTCTGCGTGGCCAACTCCCCGATGAGCAACGCCGATCCCGCTGTCTCGGCAGACTCCTTCAAGGTCTCCACGGGTTTGGGTGGTGTTCCCTTGGAGCCGGACAGATCAAACCAGGCCGGAATGGCTCCCGAAGGAAGCTGATTTGCGATGAAGAAATCGGCAAGCGCCCGGACGTAACCCATGGAGATATCGTCTCTTCCGAAATCCCTGCTCCACCACAGCAACCAAGCCGATGTCCATGCCGCATTAACGCACTCTATCCTATCGCGACCGCCATTAAGACGAGGGATTGAGCCCCACCATTCGTCCTTGTCATAATCATACATTGCAGGAAAGAGGCCGCTTGTTTGCGGTGCCGAAAGCGTCCAGCGCTTTATAGTCGCCGCGCGTTCCTGCCAGATCTCGTTGTGTAATTTTCTACCGAAATGAAAAAGCCCGTACGAGCTGCGCATGTTGTTGTACCATGCTTGATTCAGGAGGACCTTCTCAGGCCTCCTGAAATAACCTCCGTCATTGAGAGCTTTGAACCCGCCGGCCTTCTTACCCTCTATCGAAAACTCCTGGAACTCCCCCGTCTCGAAAAGTGTCGGATAGCTATACCCGGCATACGTGGCAAAAGGAACAGTTTGAGGCAGGACGCTGCCGATATATTTCTTCCCGTATTTCTGCCAATGAAACGATGTCACTCGCCGGGTAAGGGATGAACGATTTTCGCCGCCACCGGCCAGTATCTCATATGAATATCCGATCGATCCCTCCGGCAGCGAGAACAACATCGAGTCAGCATGTCTATAGTATGTGTGCGAGACAGGTTGATAAGCCTTCAACCCATATGCAAAAAACGGCTGGTCCCCGGCTGCGAGATCAAGGTCCCCCGACATCGTGTGCGGATGCTTGGTCGAGCCAAGTGCATCAAGATCCGGGATCAGCGCGGCCCAAGTCGAGTCCTTCTGCAAAATGATTGCCGGAGCTCTGAAGACATGGTCGCCTATTACCATATCATCATCGGGTCGCAGGTTCGGTGTGAAACAAAAATCGAGCGGAAGCGGGGAGAGAAATGTCCAGTAGTCCTGGAACCACTCGACGAGCTCGTCACCCAACAGTGACAGGCTGGATTTGACTCGGACTCGCGGCGGATTATCAACGATCTCGAACGCGTGCCTCAGGCTCCGTCCGCCCAAATCAGTCGTGAGAACCACGGAACGATCGGAATCTTTAGTCATTGTCCAAATGGGCTCATCAGCGTGCAACGGATTCTGAGTTGCAAACAACCGCAGGTTCTGGAGCCCGTACTGATCCAGTGCGCACGCTCCCTTCCACTCGCTTCCCTTCTTCACGAAGAGCGTTACCTGCGGGGATCTACCATCCCGGCAGCCAAGGCGAAGAGTGCCGCTTCCCATGATGTCACCGGGATCTTCATACGTTACTCTCTTTCTTCGTCTTCCCGTCGTGAAGTCCCAACCGCTGCGTGTACCAGGGTATACGGCTAGACCCACAGCGGAGAGACCAACATTACGGACAAATGCCCTTCGTTTCAATGAGATAATCCGTTCATTCTTCATTCGGCAAACATGTGGACGTAAAAGCCGATACCTTGCGGTAGGTTATAAACATGCATTGTGTCCGGTAAACGGATGAACGTGGTCCGGTCTGATTAATCGTAAAGGAAAGTGTTCTGTGGAGGGACATGCTCACTGAAGGAACCAGCACTGCTTCCCGGAGCGATGGTCTCACTGTCCCAGTTGATTTGACTGCCAATAATAAAATAGAGAGGCCCCGTCGGGCATCAACGGGACCTCTCGCTGGCTGTTTATTTACCCCAGTTGAAGCTTAGTGTGAATCTGTGGACGTTATTCAGTATGCTCATCTGAGTAAACGAGTAATCGAATCTCAGTCCGAAATCCGCGAGCTTTACGTTCGCACCGATTCCGGCCGAAATTCCTTCGATACTCGTACTGATAGGTCCGCGAACCGACGTGCCCGCGTCCTTGGCACCTGAGTAATTGAACTTATAACCTACCCTCAAATCGATCATACTTACTACGCTGATGTCGATTCCAGTATAGTAGAGCTGAGACAGATCCTGCGGTTGAATAACATCCAGGTACAAGGTCCCGCCCAATTGGTCCGAGAAGTTGTGGTGGAAAGACGTTCCAACCGAGAATGTCAACGGTATCGGAGCAGCGATATCATAGTATTTGATATCGGATCCCAGGTTGGTCATACTTGCACCGATATCCCAGAAGTCGGTTATGCGATAATCCGAACCGAGATCGATTGCGAATGCACCTGCAGACATGTCATCGATCGTCTCATTCAGGTACTTCACGTTGATGCCCAGGGAGAGGGCCTCGCTGACGTGCCTTGCGAACGACACTATCAGTGCCATGTCGTTATAATTGTATGTCGACGACGTCTGCTGATCAATCTGCAGGTAGGACAGATTCGCCGGAAGGAGATCTCTATCGGCCGGTATCCCAGTCACACCGAAAGTCATGAATCCTACACCAATCGTTCCGATCTTGTTCATGTTGTACGTGATGACACCTGCCTCTTGTTTCAGCCCAAGCAGCCAGCTGTTGTACGATACACTGGCTGCGAAGGTGGAAGGTTCGTCAACGATACCTGCCGGATTCCAGAATATCTGATTAGGATCACCGGTCAAAGTTGTTACGGCAGACCCCAGTGAGACCTGGCGCGCGCCGACTCCTATCTTAAGGAATGCCAACGCGTTCATGCCGGACTTCGCGACCTGTCCATAACCTGTCACGGCACAAAGCATTGCCATAAGAGTTACTAATGCTAAGTTTTTCATGGTTTAGACTCCTGTGTTTAGGTTACCTGAGGATCGCAAAATAGCCGGACTGTTGACCTGTGCTGTATTGCACCACGTAAATGTACAGGCCGCTAGCCACCTCCTGGCCGTCCTTTGAATACATGTCCCAGAAGAACGTGCCGTTAGTTGGAGTGGGGGCAGCATAATTGATCTGATCAATAACCTGCCCTGAAACGTCCAGTATGGTAATTGTGCACTGGCTGGGCAGATTGTAGAACATGATCTTGTGTTCCAATCCGACGTCGAAGAAAGCCTGTTTCTTGTACGGGTTCGGCTTCACACCAATCTTTGCGGTCCCGTTGGCTAGCGCCTGGGTGCTGATTGGCGGTGATTGAACGACAATCGTGGCACCTATGTCTTTCAGGCCGATAACCGAGGTCGGATAATAGCTGCTTTGCGTTGCCCAAGGGAACGTCCCTTGCCAGGTACCCGAGGCGCCGTTTTCGTTAACTCTGCTTGATTCAAGGTGACTCGTAGTCGCGCCGTTTATAGTCAACGGAGTCGACAAGTTGTTATACGCAGCGACATAGTACCAGTAAGAGAAACCGAGGAGCACATCCAGAGAACTGTCCTTGTACGCGTAAGCGAAGTTGCCGTCGTTATGAGCATAATTCGCCAGTGAGGACTTCGGAATAACGGCCTGGATTTGCCACGGCCCCCAATAACCGGCTTGCATCAAATTCGGTTCGCTTGTCGCGTCGAAACTGGAATTCACCGGATCGTAAAACGTGGAGTCTATAGGACCGGCGTGCATCTGGTCCATATAGCGTTGCATCGTTCGCATTCCCAGGCTAAGAGAACTGAACTGCGGAAATGCGCTTGCACGATAAATTTTATAACCGCCGAAATTCGGATCGGAAGTCTCATCCGAAACCTTTGACCATTGAACCATTATTTTGTTATCAGGCACGGTTATCGTGGTCTTCATGTCCGGTGCGGCGGGACCAGACGGTACGCCACCGTTTTCCCATGCATAGCGCGCCGCCTCGAGGGAATTAAGCATTCCGCCCATGCGGAATCCGGCGTACTCTGCACCGACGATTGTGACAGCTTGACCGACATTAAGCGAATACGGTCCATTCCCTATGAAGGAATCCCCGTCAAAGTTCGTGGTCGCTGTGTAACCCTTCGTCCAGCCATTCTCCCAAACATTCGTAAGCGCACCAGTTTGACTCTTCAGGTCCCCATCCGGCTTGCCGGGCGATGCCTTCGGTACAAACGAGAGGACGTCTCCTGCCGTACCTGATTGGAAGAAATTCGAATTAGGAGCAAGATTCAATTTACTGGCGTCGCCGCTCTTGCCGCCGTCCTGATACCACTCGCCTGTGGCAATAGTAAATATCGAGGATGCGTCGAGTTCATTCTCTAAACCGCCCACACCGACCTCTGACGAGGTGTACCACCCGCGCTTCGAGCCAATCCCGACGGGATGAGTCCCGAAGATAGTGCTCGCCGAAGAATCGGAGTAAAGGCCGAGTGTGTCTTGCTTCGCACCGAGCCAAGTCTTGCCAATCCAGATATCGGTGTAGTAATTGAAGACTGAGGAGTTGATACCCATATCGTGTTTGCCTGCCGGAACACTGGAGTTAGGCCCAGGGTAACTAGGATAATTGGCAGGATTAACACCAGGATAAGAAACCTGGGTGTCCCATGGATTGCCGTTTGGATCATTATCGGCGATGTAGCCGGACATCCTGGCATAACCCCAGGTCGACGTTCCTCTGCCACCTGCCGTGCTGACCATGAGCGATCCAATATCACCCGAATGCCAGGCAAGAGCCAGGGCGTTTATCTTGTTTGTTGTGGAAGTCGGATGACCATCTGCCGCTACGTCCAGCAGGCCGTAATTTTTGAATGTCACTCCGATGAGTATGAAATCATTCATGTTGTTCCACGGCTGCGTGTATTGAATAGCACGGAATGTGACCCAGACACCCAGGTTAGTCGGAAAACCGGCTTCGTAGTAAAGCTCGTAGCGGTTCGTACCGTTTGGATCTGGAGTCCCGTCGGGATTGACCCAAATGGGACCGATCGTATAGGAATGCATGCCGAGTGTTGCCTGCCACAATGAATCTATGGTCGATGTATATATCATCGTAGCATAATCTGTACTGGAACTGAGCTGCTTCGTCGGGTTGATATTCGGGCTGTACTCGACTGCTTGCAAATCCTGGTTCCAGAAGTAGCTGAACGGGTAACCTCCCGGCCACATGGCAGTTGGGGCACTCCACTGTCTGTCAAAGTTGCCCATTCTGACAAGGTCCCAGAGACGGTTGGGATTGTTTGTTATCTCACTGTAGTAGACTCCGGTGGACATGGGCATGAACGAGTCCCAGAGATTACCCGCTATCATCTCTCCTGTATTCGGGAATATATTGTTCGGTATAACAGGGCGTGCGCCCATGGCAGCAGCCCTGTCCCGAATTCTCACCTGTCCATAAGAGAGTGCTGCTACGAAGCTTATACTCAAACCTATTAATAGAAGCTTTCGCATATTCTTATCTCCTGTAAATTTTCGTTGCAGAATGAAATATCAGAAACCGATCGACACGCCAAAGTACACCTCTCTACCGATGTCATAAACGCTCGATCCGTCAGGAAGCACTGCCCGTCCATAAAGACCGGTGGGGACACCTTTTTGTTCCCAAAGAAGTTGACCCGCAGTGCTGTTGTCGTAACCGATAATATTCACTCTGTTGAAGACGTTCAGCACTTCTACAAACGGCGCGAACCTTAACCCATCGACCGCAAAATCTGCCTCAAGCCTCAAGTCGGTCCTCATGTTATAAGGAGCTGTCCCGATTTCTCTCGAACGAGGATCAGCAGCACTGATTGGATAGAGGAAGCCGCTCTGGTACGTTGTGAAGGTGTTCAGGCGAAAGTCTGCGGCAACAGAGCTGATGGGCCTCGGGATATCGAAATTAAGTATCAGGGTCAGACGATTGGGCCTGTTATACCCACCGTAGCTGGAGGAGTTTGAGCCAAGTATCGACCGTTCGTATCCCGCGTAATTGCTTACGTTTCCGAACGGGAGACCGCCATCATATGTCGCGCTGTCACCAGTAGTAGTGTAGAACATGGATGTGTTCTGACCGCGCAGAGCAGTCCCGCCGACCAGTGCGCGTACGTAGCTATAGGAGTAAGTCAAAACACCAGTCAACCTCATGAAACTGCCGACCGGCAGAGCGGTGCTCCGCATCGTCAATTCAATACCGCGCGCATCCGCGTTGCCGCCGTAGAAGTAAACGTAATAAGTGGACGCAATGCCGTTCCTCGGCACGACTCCGAATGCCATCTGGTTATAGTTACTAATGGTCCTGTAATATGCACTCACGTTGATTCCGAGATAATTCGATATCGCGTACTGCAATCCCATCTCGTAATTGGTTGACTTCATCGGATCCTGACTCACCAGAGAAACGTTGGGCAGGGACGTATGAAACTTCTGATATGAGAGACCATACAGAGCCGAAAACGGCAGTGGCTGCATCGTCCTGGAGAACGAATAGTACATTGAAGCTCTATCCGAAATCGGGTGCGAAATACCTATCATCGGCTCAAACAGCCATTTTACGGGAACAGTCTTAGTCCTGTTGACAACCATGTCATTGAAGTGGACGACTTCGGGTGTCCCATTCGTGTTGACACCTCCAAAGACCTCACTGTCAGGAACAAGGGTGTATGGTGCGAAGAAATTACCGATCTCCTTGGCACCGGCATCCCATCCATCGACACGCAAACCAACATTGACTATCACACCTGAATAATCCATCCTATCCTGAGCATAAATCCCGTACTGCTTTGGATGAACAGTATAGTCTTCCACGTCGACATACCCGCTCGGCGAGAACCTTCTTAGGTTGTGATAGTTGTAGAGCTGGAGGTTCACACCTGCCGAGAGTAGATGGTGGCTGTTAATCTGGCTGTTTATATCGCCCCGTATGTTGAATTGTTGGACGTCCTGGTTCTCATAGTAAACACCGGGTCTCGACAGCTTATAAGGACCGGATGACGGGAAGGAAGCCGCAGACGGCGTTTCATTCTGAGGAGCTACCGAGAAGTACTTCGTCAAATCGATATTGCTCACATATTGCTTTATTTGAGCCGGATCTGCAAATGTAATAAAATTCCCTGTTGTCACTCCGAGCGGATTTATCTGTCCGCCGCTTTGTATGAATCCTACTTCATCAGGGCTATCGGTGTAGGTCCCCTGA
The DNA here is from genome assembly GCA_024641705.1 of Candidatus Kryptoniota bacterium. Taxonomy (GTDB): domain Bacteria; phylum Bacteroidota; class Ignavibacteria; order Kryptoniales; family JAKASW01; genus JAKASW01. The sequence goes on along the minus strand of JAHECO010000009.1, from coordinate 32,565 downwards.
ATTTCATAATATGTCTTGTCCGAAAGTGTATTGACCAGTTTCAAACTCCCGGCTGCAGTGCCCAAAGCATAACGTGGGACACCCTGCAGGTAGAACTTGAAGTTCTCGTTATACATGCTGTTTCTCCACCCGAGAAAATAGCCCTGGTCTGAAAGGATGCCGATAGCAGTCAACTTCAAGGTCGGCTTAATGGTCCAGTCAAGCGTCGCAGTGGCATTCAGGGACCGGTTGAAATCATTAGGATACATGCCGTAAGAGTTAATGTACTTGGTGTCCACCATGAAGCCGAGGTTATTCGTTATTCCGCCTGCCAAATTGATCTGGACATTTTCCGTCGGTTTGTTTGCATACCAATATTCATTCGGAGTCCATGTGTATCTGTCAGCCTTGGCGGTATTCCCGGCTGCCACGAGGGAAGCTTTCTCATCCAAGTACTTTGACTCGGCGGTAGTCCCGTCCGGAAGCAGACCAGTGTAAACATTCATCCCCCCCGCCTGAAGGCTCGAAGCATATTTTACGGTGGCCTGGCCGGTGATTTTACCTGACCCCTGCTTCAGGGTCATATCAACAACACCGGCAGTTGCAGGCGAGTACTTAAGGCTAGAAGTGGTGTTTACCGAAACCTCCTGTAGCGCGTCCGACCCAACATCGACGAGGTTATTGTCCTGCCTGAAGCTCAGGTTGACAGCCAGGTAAGTAGTGAAAAGGCTGTTTCCGTTATTGGCCGCTTCGTATGTCTTATCCGATAGATCTATACCGTCTATCACATAGGAAGTTTCAAATCGTTTGCCGCCGCGAACATAACCATTGAATGTACTAGGCGAGGTCGCTAGAATCTCCTTCATGTTGGCGGCTGGAAGAGACGCAATCTGCGTTGCCGTCATGATCGATCGGCCGCTAGTCTGGGTAATGTCGATCACTTTTCTCCGTGCTTCAACGACCACTTCAGGTAGTCCGACCGTGGCCGGTTCGACTTCAAAGTCCTGGAAAGTCGTGAGATCCGAATTAATAACTATTCCTCGCACCGTCGTTTTCGTATAGCCTACTGCCGTAACAGTCACGCTATAAGTCTTGGGGGGAATATTGAGTATAACGTATGTGCCGCTAAGACCAACTGCGGTGCCTAACTGCGTGTCGTCAACGCGCACGCTCGCTCCAACAATCGGCTCGCCTGACTTCGCATCGACCACTTTTCCTGTCAATTTACCACCGCTTGCAAACGCTGCGGCGGTCGACAAAATTGTGATCGCGACGAACAGATACAAAGCCTGAGTAAAGCTCCTCATAAAGGGCCTCCTTATTTGATAAGCTTGATGTTTGCCAATATCTTCCGAGCAACTTGAACTTTGTTTCGGTGATTTCACCGATTACCCCTTTCTTCACTCATTGTGCGTCTTTTACCTCCTTCTCTTACTGATTATGAAGATTCAGTCTTTGATCCCCGCTGCGAGGCAAGAACGGTGCCCCGTAGCGCGAATAATCATTGTTCCTATCCACAGCCCGTATGCTGGCCATGTTTACAGCTTCGCCATCTCAGCCACAACGTTGTGACCGGTATTGCCTGCAATGGGCAGGCAAAGGAACAGAAATCAATCCCGAGCGCTTAGAACAAGTTCGGGAACTATCTTTATTACTTTGCTTATTTCAACTGTGAGCAGTAATTGAGATCGACTGGATATTTCTTGAGAAATGAGTGCAACGAATGGGGGGATAAACGAACCGGCAAAAGCCGTTTTGGGGACCGCATTAGATCGCTTACTTATCATGAAATCTGGTACTCCGGAAATCGCGGTTAAATTCTCAGGCGAACCACCTCAACCTCTACTGAGACACAAGGCCGTTCCACTAATAAAATGACGTTTCATCATTGAGGATATTAATACATTCCGAACGTCGTGTCAATAGGAATTTGACACCAATATGGAATTTCTCAAAACGCAAGGTGTTCGTGACCACGAATGACACACAAAGGTTTTGAGAATTCACGCATGCCGTGAATTGCGTACCTTCGCTTGTCCTGAATTGAAGAAACGAGAATCCTTGTGTCATTCACATTTAAGGTCATTTTGGGAAAATGCCGGGCGTATGACCAGTGGCTTTTCGATAGGCGCGAAGATTCCGCTTAATGGCTCTTGAAGAGCTCCAGAACATACTAAAATGGCAGGCCTCGCGTGTTCATAATCGCGGTGATGCATATTTGTTGAGTTAAGAACCGTAGGTTCCGTTTCTCCCCCTCCGCATCAGCTATGCTGCCGCCCTTTCTGTCGATGTTCTAGAAGTGAAAAGACGAGAGACGCCACTGAAACTCGGGATCAACATGGGGCTCGTCATCTTCGTGCCCGGTCATCAGGTTTATCTTTCTTCTGAGCAACTCCCCGAAATTCTTGTAGTAAATGAAAGTCGTTTCCCCTACGTCCGAGACCATCATCCAGTTCGAAGTGGATTTGTCCCACAGAACCAACAAATCCACGGTGTTTGATATCTCGTCTAACACAACACTCCGCACCAGACGCTTGGCCTGTAATTTCTTTTCGCCGTCCGTCGATTGCAGGTACGTGTGCACACCTGCAACCCAACCAGTGACATTGCGTTGAGTCCTCATCCAACACCTCAGCCCCCGCAGCCTTTCCCATTGATCCGTCGTGAATCGAAGGCTCCTTTCGTCCCTACTTTCGAGGCGCTCATCATAAGCCAATCCGACCGCGAGCTCCAACGGGGGGAGACAGTTCTTGTCAATGAAATCAACGGCCCTCCACGCCCGGTCTGGGGCCAACAGGTCAAAACCCACATCGTACCGAAAATCGACCCTGCATCGATTGTGCGGGGTAGCCAACAAAAATTTCTCATAGTACGCGCGGTCTTGCTCCGGGATAGCTTCGATATTTGGAACAACTGGCCTCACTGCCAGCCTGTACCACACTCCCCATGCAGCATATATCCAGATCGGAATGGGAAATGCCCGGACAGCATCGTCCGTCAGCTTCCAAAGCTTTCGGGCGATGGATGCGGACGGCCCGGCCCACTCCACTGATTTACGTTCGAGGAAAGGTTCGACCTCGAATTCTCTGTCAGCCTCGAACGCACGAACAAGTTCCTGGTTGATATTGAAGGGGGCAAAACGCTCCGGCGTGTTCCCACCCAGAACGCAAACGTTCTTGACCCCAGCCATCTTCATGTCGCGGAGCTTCTCGTAGACCAGATGGGGGAATGGAATTCCTATGAGAGGTTCATGATTCCATATTATTCCCGGTGCGAAGACTACGTCGGCGCTCACCCCTTTCTCCGCCAGCTCTTCAAGGTGCACCTTCTCTTCCGATTCAAACCTGTTGTGCAGTGCCGTCGTGTGAATCTGGACATCTTCGCCGAATGTCGGATGCCTGTAAGAAAGTTCCCAGCCTTTCCCTTTCAATGAAGATACTTCGAGGTCCAGCCCCTCCTCAAGCTGATCCAGAATATGGTCGTGCTCAAGCCAAAATGGTTCCATTCGCAGAAGCACCCGGAATTCCGGATTCGTCTTCCTGGCGGAGTCACGGAGCAGCTTCATGAAGCGCACCAGGTTCGTAGCTGCAGCCGCTTCGATTTCTCCGCTTCCCAGCCATTCACGGACTAGATACCCCCCGCCATTTCTGCCGACATAAAGCGAGTTCGTATATTCGAATCCTGCGCCACTGTCATTTGACCAGATTGACATATATCCCAGGGACGGGACTTCCTTCATCAGCTTGTCGAGCATTTCCGCGTAGTGCTCTCTAACTATCGGGTGCGCTACCGAGAGATTGTATCGCGGTTCGAAACTTCTCATCGGATGGTCGACACGAGCACCCCGCAACATCGGGTATCGCCGCAATAGGCTTTCCGGCACTGAGCGCGGTTCAAAGCAGACTATTCCAGGTGTGAGACCGTACTTTTCAGCTAACTCGGCGTTTGTCTTAAGGTAATTCAGATTGGCTTGCAGGTACTCTTCATCATAAGTACCGGTATTGAGCGCGCTGGACACAAATTGATCCAACGAAGGACAATACGTGTAGAATCGCGAATACACCTCATCCTTCGGTCCTTTTTCAAGCGCGACCGGGAAGGCCAGACCGTTCACCTCTGCATGAGAAAAACCCGATCTCGCGAGCGAACGAAAATAATCGACCCTGTCAAAATTTCGGACGGAACGCGCGTGCTGGGTTGCGAACAGATCGTACAGGGGACGCTGGCTGGCAAAAGCCGGATAAATCAACCTGCCATCGCGGTACTCGTTTACGTCGCGGTCGTTGAGCTCTTCCGTCACCATCGTAAAGGCCAGGTAGAGCAAGTGCGACACGGATGAAAGGATATCAACGTTGCCGTCCGCATCGACTCTCAGAAACATCCAATTACGCTCTGCTGCCGGAGGGACTTTGAATCTTGCAGAGAGCGAGAGCGAACTCATCACACCGACCCTTATAGCGGGCTCGCTGAGACCGTCAAGCTCTCCGAGTTCCCTGCGCTCAAGCTGAGGGAAAAGGACCATCAGTCCATTAACCACTGTCTGTTCGACCGCGACATTTGGCGATGCCATCGCGATTCTTCTTGCCTTCTTCAGGGTGTCACGTATATTCACTGCAGTCCTGCCGTTGCCGTTTTGAGTTGTGACTCGATGAATGCTTTGGCCGACGCGTATTCCGCCGGCTTTACGTGCTCAATTATTCCCCAGGAAGAATAGCCGCAGGAAGCGAGCTTCTGAAGGAGGAGCGGATAATTCATCGTCCCGCCTCCCGGTCCGGGATAATCCCATGCCCCGTCCGGCATCAGCCTGAAGTCTTTGAAATGAACCGCCCCTATATGAGATTGAAGACGCTCGATCAATTCAACCATTCTGTCGTCCCGTTTGGCATAGTCGTCAGGCGAGATATAGTTAGGAGGATCCATAATTACTTTCAGTCGTTCGGACCGGACGGTATCCGACAATGTTAGGATAGAGGTTATGTCATGAAGGACATGTGTATAGTACGGCTCGAAAGTCAGGACACCGTTGACGCCTTGGAGTAACGTGAGCAGTTCCTCCGATATTCTCGCCAATGTCTGAAAAGCTTCTTTTCCAAAGTTGCCCTCGGCGTATGAGAGGAGGCCTTTACTCGCGGTTCCGCTCCAAATAACCACTTCATTGGTCTCCAGCAAGGGCAGAAGCTCGATCATCCTTTTCACCTTGCTCATCGTCCATCCCATCGGTGCTTCATCCGGACGAAGCGGATTAGCATATGCCCCAACAGGTCCAATCTTCAAGCCGTGAGACTTGCAGACATCCGCAACTCTGGTCACCGTTTTTTCGGTAATCTCAACCTCTCTAAGAAACATCTGACAATACTTAAAACCGCAAGACGAGGCCGCTCCGACTTTTTCCTCAAGTTCGTCCATCTTATACAGTTCAATCGAAATTCCCAGTCTCATCGGTCTTCCTCAGGCTTTCACAATTACCGGTTTATTAGTCTCGATCGATTCATAGACCGCTTCGGTAAACCTTCCGACATTTACAGCCCTTATCCCGTTGGAAGCCGATAGATCGCCTGAGCAGACCGCATCGGTGAATTCTTCCGCCGGAAGTGTGGTTGCCGGGACTAGTGCACGGGTACACCGGTTGTGCTCGTGATATGTACCGATCTCCCCGACGAAATCCTTCTCGTCCACGTGTGTGATCACTTCAAGATCGCGCATCGTAATAGCGCCCTTCTCACCGATGATAGTAACATCAAGCAGGAAAGGGCCGCCTCCGACGGCCGAGATCACACCGGTACGACCTTCGTCAAACCGTACGAGAGCAGAGTTGAAAACGTCGACTTTCTGTCCGTCGCGGTCTGCGAACGCAAATACTTCCTTCACCTTGGCTCCGGTGAGATGCAGGACCAGGTCGACCAGGTGACTGCCGCTGTCGACCAGTACGCCCCCTTCAGAAATCCTGGGGTCGCGTCTCCAGCCATCGGTCAATTTGTGCCAGTGAAGGCCGAGCATAGCATTGAAGTAAACCACCTTCCCCAATGCTCCGGACTTCACCGCGTTACGCACATACTTGACCGCACCCCTCCCCGGATACTGGTACGCAACGAACAATACAAGTTTGCGGTCGGAAGCCATCGAGACAAGTTCTGCGGATTCAAGTGGAGACACAGTGAGCGGCTTCTCTGTAAGGACGTGCAAATTCATCTCGAGAGATGCCTTGATCTGTTCGTAGTGATACTTGTGAGGAGTGAGGACACACACAGCATCCATTTTGCTGTTCTTGAGCATGGCCTCGTAATTCTCGTATTGCGCGATATCTGATTTCTTATTCTCTAAAATTCTTCCGAGAGCGGCCCCCAGATTATCGCGGTTCGGATCTGTCAATGCAACGATCTCGACACGCTTATCCGATATCAAATATTCGATATGCCATGTACTTGCAAGTCCGCATCCGATGATCCCAACACGGATCTTATTCAATGTTTAACCTCTTCAATTTTTCTTTTCCGTAGGTCTATATGGTATTCTCAGATGAACATCTTATAATTTGCGAACGCAGGATTGATCATACCCGGATCATACCACTCGGGCCAATGGCCGCACATAAGGCGCAGGAAATGATATCGCCTTCCCCCTGCTCTATTAGCGATTACAAACCAGGTACTTACTGTGTTCCGAAATCTCCCGGGATCAAACGTCCACAACTGCCGATTCCGCGAGAAAGACAGTATTCTGTATTCCTAGCGTCTCCGACCGCTTCTTCATGTATATTTGCCGTAACTCTTCGCCGTCTCCACGAGAGCGAACAGGTTTTCATCGGGGGTATCTCGTCCGCACTGATCTCCGGTCGAAAGTATGAAACCTCCTCCGGCAGCCGCAGCGTCTATGCACCACCTGGCCTCCGCCTCGACATCTTTTGCGGAACCCTTCAGCATCGTCTCGAAAGTATTTACATTCCCCTTCAGGCAAAACCGATCACCAAATTTTTCCTTTACCTCCGCAAGATCGACATCCCCTCCCGGCGGTCGCTCGAGAGGCTCCATGACGTCTATCTCGGTCTCGTTGTAATTGATCTCGACCAGCAGACGGGATTTGCCGCATGTATGCTGGTGACAGATGACATCCTCCTCCTTACACAGTGAGGAAATGAGCTTGATAACCGGGAGATCGTAGTTCCGGTAAATTCGGGGCGAACTGAGGCTCAGCGACGACGCAGATCCCTGAATAAGTATTTCATCAGGACGATCGCGCAGAGCCAGGCGTGTCACCCTGTCGACGTATCCGAGATAATATTCACGGATCCGTCCCATCAATTCGGACTGTGCGCTGAAGTCCATGACCGCCTGCATCGATCCCCCGTCGCGGACCGTCACCCAAAAACCCATAAACGTCTCGATCGCTATTCCGAATATACCCCAGTCTCCCACCTTTTTCATGTCGGCGCACGGGTTCTCGAGAGGCTTCTGGTCCATGTACCATTTAAGCTTGGGAAAATCGACCTCGATATCCTTTATCATTCCTTGTAGACGCCACGGCGGATCATTGACGGGATAAGACATGATTTCCTCCAACCTCCCGAAGGGCGTGTCTACGAACCTCTGTACTATGATCTCGTCAGCCTTCCTCTCGGTGATCTTCTCAGTCCATTTGGGTTCTTCCTTCATCGTGAGGTTGTCGTATATATACCACCCGTCCATACCGAAGTGTTTGACCGCATCGATGTAGGCGTCGGAGAGCGGTGGATCCTCGCGGAGATAGATATCCCAGAACGGCTTTCCTGTAAGTCTGGCCGGTACCATGTTTGAAATGTCGGGTATCACCGGAACTCTATCGGGAATTCCGCGCCGCATCGCGGTCAGGATCCGTTCTCTGGATGTCATATCAGTTTTGGGAGGCTTAGAATCCATGAATTTCACCTGAACATCCATCCTTACTGCCACCAGACGGCGAAACACCGGGAGTCGTCATTCTGCTCCGGTTATCGTCAGGTTTCTAAAATTCAAAGTCATGGTCTTCTTCTTATAAGTGATGCGCTCGATCCCTGAATTAAGGTTGGAGTGCAGGAACGGCCCGTTATAATATTTGTAGGCCATCATGTCCACTTCTTTCCCGTTCAACTCGCGTTTGCCGGGGAAAACGAAATCGAACCTGTTTCCATCAAGATTCTTGTACACCACACTCACGTGGTCCGGCCTCAGGTCAGCTTTCGGCTTATGGCGGCGCAGTTCCGCGACGAACTTGCGGAATGATCCCACCTGTGACTTGGATCTCACTTCAAGTACAAGCCCGTTTTGAAGCTTGTAACTTCGTAATCTCATGTAGGCGCCTTCATCTATCCACTTGAAAGGCTGGAGCGGATACCACCCGACGTATGCGTTGCCCGACTCGGCAACTATCCATCCGGAACTATCCGCGTACAATGTGTCCATGGTCTTTGGAAAGAACCCGTCGATATGCTCAGTGTTGGTGCCGGGAGCGATGTCGTAAAGTACCAGAAGGGTATTCTTGTATTGAAATGTTCTCTCGAACGGAGAGCTCCCCGTCCATTTGTCGGGGTTGTTGTATGTCCCTTTTGAAGAAGCGACGCTGGCAATCATGGTCTTCCTCTCCTCAGGAAAGAATTCCGCCAGCTCTAGTCCGGCCCAGTACGGGTGGAGGCTGAACATCGTAGTGTAAGGTCGGCCATGAGTGAAGAAAAGTCCCCATGTATGTTGTTGGATTGGCTGTAGTATGCCCCCCTGGATCGATCCCAGGGCGTAATCCTTCGTGACATAGTCGTACTTAAACACCTTTGGGTTTCGCTCTTTTCCGTAACGAATAACGTTCCTGACTCTCTTCATTTCAGTATGGACATATGGTTCACTGCGGTCGTGGGCGATATCGTATATCATTCTGGGCGGCCGGTAATTAGACAGGGCGGCTATCGTTACCCAACCTGAGTGTATTGGCTTGCCCTGACCGAAATACAGGTAAGCATAAGCATTTACATTCGCCCTCTCCGGTTCATAAACTGCAGGCTCGTAGATCCGGCTGTAGCCGCCGACAAATTGTCCGTCTAGACTTTCTACGGCAAACTCCGCCAGAAAGTAGTCCAGCATCATCTTCCCCATCTGTCTCATCTGCGGATCCTTTGCGTACTCGGCCAGAAGGATCATCGGATTGAAATACTCCGGGAAGTAATCAGGTGAATCGAACTCTCCCGAGCCGATTGTCGTGGTTGTCTTCATCCAGGCAAGAAGAAAACTCTTTTCATCGTGCATGTTTACTTTAGAGCTTCTTCCGTTGAACCATTCGCTCCCCGGAAGGTTCGGCCATTGCTCCGTCGCGAGAAAGAAAGTGGTGTGGTATTGCACCCAGTGATTCTCGGTATCGCCCCTGTAAGGAGTATACGTTTTCCACGCGTGTCGAACGGCCGCAACCACGTCAGGAGACATCACACCCTTTCCGTGGAGGTACATGTCCATGACGGCTATCATCCAGAACATGTCTCCTGTCGGATGCTTCAGGAGCTCGAGTGCATTCCTGTTCGCTGTCGCGATATCCACGTGCCTCGCATATTTCACGGCACAGGCATAGTAGTCAGGGTGCTCCAGTGTATCGTAGATGGATAAGAAGAAGTTCGCCCTGTTTGTGAAACTCGTATCGGATGCGTAGCCCGATCGGTTTGCACTGTATCCAGAGTGCACGGAAAAGGTAACAAGCGAGAAAGCGAGCAAAATCAAACACTTCATGATATATCTCCGCGTCTTAGTCTTCAGTTTCATTAAGTGGTTCTGTTCCTTGCGCCGGATCGTTGTCAGACAGTGACAAGCACGTGCACCTTCCGACCGCCTCTGAACCAAATCGATGACGGCCCAATCATGGGCGACGTCACGTGCAACGGTAGCGGTTGGCTTTCAGCTTGCGCGTCAGAGAAATGACTTCCACCGATCAACGTAATCAGTCCAGGAAGAAACAGAGGTATCTCTCGGCATCCGCCATTCGCTTTATAAGGAGCGCAAGCTCAAGAGCGTGATAATCTCCCCACATTGAAGATTCCCCGGAGGGAATTTTCATTCCGGGCGGCACATAATCCCAACCGTAAGGCCGATGATAGACTGAATGCAGAATGATTCCCTGGTGGTCCGGGTTCGTGGACAGGTAAGGTTCAGACAGAAGCGTATGTGCAATTCCCAGTCCACACTGGGTATACTTCATCCCATCTTGGGTGTTCCCCTTTGAGCTGAGATAGTGGCCCAATCTCAGGAAGCCCTGGGCGGCTATGGACGCAGCGGAACTGTCGACGGGTTCATATTCGTTAAAAGGGTCCGCCGGGCGATCCAGATAGTCCCCCATCCTGCAAAGACCGGGGGCAGCGGTATCCCAGTATGGGATTCCGTCGGAAGGAGTGTTCGCGAAATAATAGTCCGCGACAGCTTCAGCCACCGACAAGAAGCTCTTCAAGATCTTATCCTTGCCTCCAAAAGCCTCCAATTCACCTTCCCCCAGTGTGTCAATAAACTCGAGTTCTTCGGCGTAACCGCACAATACCCAAGCCAATCCGCGGGTCCAGGTCGAGAACGGTGAATAGCCCTGCTGGGTTGCGGAACACCGGAATGAGCCGGAGTCGATATTGAAGACGGTCTCATGCGCAACTCGTCCTCGAACATCGTAAATATCCCGTCCATCGCCGAAATAGACGTTGAAAAGTGCCGTGGTTTCTGCATGCTGCAAGAGACGTTCGAGAAGACTTATCTTCTCATCTTGCTCCCCCATAAGCACCTGGCCCAGCTGATGAGCGAGCGCGAGAGATCGCAGCGACCGAATTGTATCCACAAATAGAGAATGGCGACCGTTGAAGGAATATATATACCCGAGTTCATCGATCAGCCGGGTCCAACGCGCGGCCTGCACCGCTCCGCTTACCATCAAAGCCTGCTCGCAGACTCGTGCCCTCCATTCGCCATATCCGGTCCTTCCTTCACGGATGAGTCGCAGGAGATTGCCGAACGTACTCACGATATTGAAGCCGTGGTCGTGGACGCCGAAATGGGTCAGGTGCAAAGGCATATACTTCATGACATTCGCGGTAGCGAGCCCCAGAAATCCAGCCTCGTTCGTGGAATCGAATTGCAGCAGGGGCATCCCGAATTGAAAGCCCTGTGTCCAATCAGTCCATCGAACGGAAGTATACTTGCCGGCCCTGGTGAAAACGGGAGACCCACTTTTGGGATCCCATTTCTTGTTCAGCAGCATGATCTTGCCGGCCGAGATCTCGAACAGCTTATCGATATCATTCCTGAGATCCGCCGGCTGGATATTCGCGGCAATCTTCACAGCAGTCCGCTAGAGTCTCTGTACATGGAATCCACCGTCCACATTGATCACATCTCCCGTAGAAAACGGAAAGCCTCCTGCAAGGATTGACTTGACCGCGGTCCCGACATCGTCCGGTTTTCCCCATCGCATCTGCGGGACAAGACCACCCGCGATTAGACGATCATACTTCTCTTTAACCCGACGCGTCATGTCAGTCTCTATGATTCCGGGCCTGACCTCAAAAACCTGTATCCCATCTGACGCGAGCCTGAGAGCCCACAGCTTTGAAACCATCGAAAGACCTGCCTTCGAGACGCAGTATTCCGCCCTGTCGAGAGAAGCCGCGTAGGCAGAGAGTGACGAGATGAAGATCACCTTGAATCCTGCCGTAAGAAGAGCCTGTGGTCTCGAGTCAAGCCAATAATTGACGACCTTCTGAGTCAGAAACATAGGACTTTCCAGATTCAGTCTCATCACTTCCTCGTATGACTCTCTGGTCATTTGCGTGATGTCCGTTCGCACCTTCGGCGCGATCCCCGCGTTGTTAACAAGTGCATCTATTCTCCCAAGTTCCCTGAGTGTCCCATCGACAAGTCGTGCGATGCCGTCGATACTGCTCAAATCTTCCCGGACCAGCACGAACTTCTGAGCTGTGCTCCGGCGGACGCGGAGGCAACTATCAAGGGTATCCTGGGCAGCTGCCGAATCAGAGGCAAAGTTTATTACGACAGAACAGCCGAGCTCCGACGCGGAAACTGCAATTCCTCTCCCTATTCCTCGGCTTGCTCCCGTTACGAGTACTGCCGGAGCTATGTCATTCATTCGAGGATCTCCCGACCGATATTCGTGTGCGATTCATCAGGATCAGTTAGCCATTCGTGATTGCACGAAATTATCGTATCCGTGTCAAAAATTCCATCAGCCCCCCTTAACACAGCTTCGCCATCTAAGTCACATTTGGCGACTTAATGAAACAGCAGTTCTCTGTGCCGACCCGATACCCGATTAGGGTCTGAGGTCGGTGACGATCCGGTATTCCCCTTCGGAAATTCCTTTCCTTCTGCAGCCAAGCCGGCAAACTCCTCCTCTGGACTCGGATTGAAATTCCGACCTGTCTTTGGCGGGAGTCTGCTTGTCCGATCCGATTAGATAGGCAAAGAAATCCGGCAACTTAGCTCCTTGCATGGGCGTCTAATGCTGGAGAAGAGAGACTGAGGGATATACTTCGTGGTTTCACTAATTAAATGGCGTTTTATCTTTGGTATAATACCATGCGTCGACATTTTTGTCAAGTCTGCCGTGACTTAATCGGTGCGGTATATTCACGTCTTTTGTTGGACAGTCATCCCGGGTTCATCGTCGCTATCTCCCTCTGCGGAGGGATGCCCCTCATGCAAGAAAGACATGTTTCCTTAGTTGAATCCCGATCCGCATCGCCGGACCGGGCCGGCCTCTATCCAGCTAACCGGAAATCACCGCAGGTAACTCTACCTCTGTCAACAATAAAGAACAGGCACCCAAGGGGAGTTGCAGATTCGTTATCTCTGCCAGAGTTTCTTTTCCGCAGAATACCCTGCCTCCTCCACGCTTACATGCTGGCGCTCAAGACGACGGAATTGCATTGCCGGTATTTCACCCGATGGATTATGATGGTACATGTCGGTTCCACGGCACATATAAGTTTTGAAGTACGGATTCACTGACAGGTCACACTTCACCTCTGTTCTCGAGTAGCGGACTGTCAGACCAATCCGACGTCTGTCCGATCGGTTTGCCGGCGATCCATGTACTATCTTGTCGTTGTGGAGCGACACCTGTCCCGCCTTCAAAACAAGGGAAACTGCCGTATCTTCTCTGAACTGTCCGCCTTCGCATTCCAGGGTCAATACAGAATCTGTGGCCGTAGACCTCTGGTGTTTCAGGATCCCCACCTTGTGCGAGCCGGGTATAACCTTCATTGCGCCGTTCTCTTCGTCACTGTCCAGGAATGCTATCCATGCCGTAACTGAATCCTGCGGGGAAAGCGGCCAATAATAAGCATCTTGATGCCAACCCACGGTTGAATTTGTGCGCGGTTCTTTGATGAAGAAATTGGATCCCCACATAAAGAAGTTCGGTCCCAAAAGGCTCTCTACGTAATCAAGCACCGCCTCGTTCATGCATATATCATAGAGAAACCTGCTTGTCTCGTGCCATTCGCGGATCTCCTTGGAATCCTCACCTTTATGCAGGAGCTTCAGAAGTTCCTCTAGTCCCAGGTTCAATTCTTTCACTTCGTCGGCCGTGAAGACCGGTGGGAGACCCATCAAATAACCTTTTTCCCCGTAGAATTTCACCTGTTCCGGAGTTAGATGTTTCTTTCCCATGATTGTAATCCTCCTCTTTTGTGCTTAAGGATTTTGTAATGGAAGCCGGCACAGGCCTCTCCTCTCCCTGGAATCACGCTTGCAAGGCAGCCTGAACTTATGCGCGGAGCAGAGAAGTCTCCCGGAACAACCGACCGCACGAAACATTTCGCGGGAGACTCAACGTCCATCGCGTTTCTCCAGAACCTCGCGCTCATACCGTGTGACGTCAACGATGTAATCTATGCCAACAGGGACATTGTTCACGAGGCAATAGTAATCGTAAACCGCGCCAAAAGGCATCCCCTTTGCGACCTCGAGAAGGGCCAGACGCTCGAAATTCCTGCCGGACTCCTCGTACTCTCTCAGTCTCGCGGTCGGCTCGACAAGTGCGTAGAGGAACGCGAGCTGCGCGGCCCGCGCGCCTGCGACATAAGCCCCTATACGGTTGATGCTGGCATCGAAATAGTCCAGAGCGACATGGACCCGCTGAAGCGCGTCGGCTCTGACAATTTCCTGTGCCAGCAACTGAATTTCGTCATTGAAGATTACCACATGATCGCTGTCCCAATGGACGCCCCTTGAGACATGCACAAGAATCTCGTCGAGAAACTGAAGCGCCGAAGATACCTTATCCCCTACCTGTTCCGTCGGGTGGAAGTGGCCGGTATCATAGCAAATCATTTTCCTGTTCTTGACGGCATACCCGAAATAGAATTCGTGAGACCCCACCGTCATCGCCTCCACCCCCAGCCCGAACAGCTTACCTTCCAGAGAGTCTCTCATGTATTCAGCGGGATACTCCTCGGCAAAGATTTCGTCGAGGGAACTCTTCAGCAACGTCCTATGCCTGTTTCGATCGACCGGTGTATCTTTAGATCCATCGGGAATCCAGATATTGTTGATGCAAGGAGTGCCAAGCTGCCGCCCCATCTCCAATGCTATCCTTCTCGTTCGCCTCACATGCTCTATCCAGAACCGGCGACGGCTTTCGTTCAAGCTGGATAACGTGAAGCCATCGTCGGCAAGCGGATGGGTAAAGCATGTCGGATTGAAGTCCAGACCGACCCCCAGCCCCTTAGCCCAGTCGATCCAACTTTGAAAGTGACTGAGTTCAATCTTGTCCCGGTCAATTTTTTCTCCTCCGAAGTCGCCGTAGATGGCGTGCAAGTTGAAGCGCTGTTTGCCCGGGATGAGACCCATGACCATTTCGATGTCCTGACGGATCTCAGCAAGAGTCGTGGCTTTCCCGGGATAGTTGCCGGTAACCTGAATACCACCGCCCGTCTGAGCTGCGCCGGGAGTTTCTAATCCCCCGACATCATCGGCTTGCCAACAGTGAAGGCTGATCTTCACCTGATCCAGTCTTCTTAATGCCCCGTCTGTGTCAACTCCCAGCTCAGCGTAGGCCTCTCTTGCGTGAGCGTATGCATCCTCAACTGCCTTTGATTTTCTCAACTCGGCTCCTTTTCTTTCAGTGACTTCATGTTCCGGACAGTGTCAGTTCTTCATCAGAACAAACTGAAGCTTCACAGCATTCCCGGCAAATGTGAAAATCTTAAGCCGCTGATAGACTGTCGGCTCGGTCATGAAGCGCTCTCCATCTTTCAAAGCGCGCCGCACAAAGAAAAGATGCCGGTGACAATGACCAGTATGTTCATACTTCCTGGCAACCTGCCCAAATTGTGACTATCGAAAAGTTAGTGATCCGCACAGGCATTGGCAAACCTATTCGGAACTGGTGCGTCGCAAGCTGCCGAGCAGGACCAGTCAATAGCAAGCCATTTGCACCAATAGAGCATTTGAAATCAACCCAAGTCTTGAGCATGGTACACGTTAATCCCTCGAAAGGTATACTGATCTAATCGCAGCCCGAGTACTTCATGCTGGTACCCAGCCTGATTCTCCTCGCTCGACTTCCCACGTCTACCTGTAGTGAAAGCACCAAAACATCGAATCGTGTCGGAATATGAATCGGAATGGAATTCTATATGTTGTGACCCCGAGAGATGGAGGAACAAAAAATCCCACTGGTCGACTTGATTTGCGGAAATTCCTTGTGGGCCCTGAGGGACTTGAACCCCCGACCCGCTGATTATGAGTCAGCTGCTCTAACCAACTGAGCTAAGGGCCCTGATTGCTACGCTGTAATATAAGCTCGCGGTCGTAAATCTTCAATTCTTTCCCCCGATCCGGCAATCGACCACTCCCTCAGGCCATCCCCTTGCGCGACGCCAGATCAACGAATGAAATAAAGGAGAGATCCGACTCCCACTACTATGCAGTAGACCGCGAAAGGCGTCAGCTTTCTGTTTTCAGCCTTGAAGTATGCGGTCAGGAACTTCACCGAAAGAAAAGAAAAGAGTGCCGCGCAGAGCCCGCCTGCGAGAGACACTCCCATCGCCGAGAAGTTGCCGGAAGCAACAAGCTGCGGCAGCTCCAGGGCCGCTGCTGCGGCGATGATCGGTGTCGAAAGGAGGAACGAGAATCTGACCGAATCCTCGTGCGAAAGACCGACCAGGAGCGATCCTGCTATCGTAGAACCGGTTCTGGAAAACCCGGGCATAAGAGCCAGCACCTGCATCAGTCCAACCTTGAACCCCTGCCACCAGGACATTCGGGAGATCCGCTGATCACTGTCGACCGCATTACTCAAAGGCGCCTTCCGTCCCAGAATCTCCGCGCCGAAGAGGAGTACGCCGTTAAGCGTGAGAAAGACCGCCGCAGAATATCCCGAAAGGAGCTGGACACGGATAAAATGCTTGAAGAGCAGGCCCACAAGGCCTGCGGGTATGGTGCCTAAAATCAGGAGCCACGCAAGCCTCGCATCTGCATC
The DNA here is from genome assembly GCA_024641705.1 of Candidatus Kryptoniota bacterium. GTDB lineage: Bacteria > Bacteroidota > Ignavibacteria > Kryptoniales > JAKASW01 > JAKASW01. Next base: position 16,122 of record JAHECO010000009.1, on the reverse strand, counting down.
AGACTCACTCAGTCCCCGTCCCTTCACCGACCGGAAGAATCCCTTGATTATTCGCACCCAGTCCTTCCGGAAAAGCAGAAGAAGCACCAAAGCAGTAGCGGTGTGGGTCGCCACAAGAAACATGAGAAAGAAGGGGCTCTTCTGATCGAGCGTCCAGCCGAGCAGCTGGGGCAGGATCACGCTGTGTCCAAGGCTGGAAATTGGAAATAGTTCAGATATCCCCTGCAAAATCCCAAGCACTATTCCCTGGACATAAGTCAACATAATGTACCCCTCTCAGTGGTTCGATGGAAAAAATCTATTCAACGCGTGCTGCGCTCTTACAGCTAGCCCTCGCGAGAATCAATGATATATGCATTCAAAGTCAGTCGGGAGATAAATCAATCGTACGGGGTTCAGACGGATCGGCGAGGATATCTTCACTCTCCGGTGTCCAACATTCTCACAGCGCCAGCGACGCCGGACTCTCCAGTACTTTCTTGAGAGTCTGCATGAAGCTGGCCGCTATCGCGCCGTCCACCACGCGGTGATCAGATGAAAGAGTCATCCTCATTCGCTTGCCGATCACGATCTGCCCGTCTTCTACGACGGGTTTATCGACAATGCTTCCGACAGCAAGAATTGCAGCCTCGGGAGGATTGATTATCGCGGTGAACTCGTCAACTCCGAACATGCCGAGGTTACTGACCGTGAAGGTACTGCCGCCGTATTCTTCCGGTTTAAGTTTCCTCGCACGCGCGCGGGCGGCCAAATCCTTCGACTCGATGGATATGTCCGACAAACCCTTCTTGTCGACATCCCGCACAACCGGCGTGATAAGACCGTCATCGATAGCTACTGCAACGCCGATGTGGACGTCGCCGAACATCCTGATCTTATCACGCATGAATGTGGCATTGACTTGCGGATGTTCCTTGAGTGCCACGGCGCAAGCTTTTACGATGATGTCGTTGAAGCTGATCTTGTTGTCTTCGTCAAATTTGTTGAGGGACTCGCGGAATGCTATAGCGTTTGCCATGTTTACCTCAACGGTGAGGAAGAAATGCGGCGCATCCACATTGCTCTGGCTAAGACGCTTTGCGATCGCTTCGCGCATCATCGTAAGCGGCTCATCCCGGTATTCGCCGGTAGACACTACGAACGTCGACTTTTTCGCGCCGGGGCGTGTAAAAGATTCTATATCGCGTTTGACAATCCTCCCGGAGGTACCGGTACCCTTTACGCTTCCGAGGTCTATGCCTCTGTCCTTAGCCAGCGTTCTGGCAAGAGGAGACACCTTGAGCCGCCCGTTGCCCTTGGAAGCCGTGTGCCCCGAAGGCTGAGGCGCGGCCGTCGCGGCAGCGACCATCTCTTTCGCGGCTGCGGTTCCGGAGGCTGGACTCTCCGCTGCCGGTTTCTTCGAGGTCGCTCCGACCGATTCGCTCAGCAAAGAAGAGACGTCCTCACCTGCATTCCCGAGAACTCCGATCAGACCGCCTATCGGAACGCGGTCCCCTTCCTTCGCCAAGATCTTGAGGAGAGTCCCCTCGTCGTAAGCTTCCATGTCCATGTTGGCTTTGTCGGTCTCGACTTCCGCAAGCACGTCGCCGGGCGATACTTTATCGCCCTCCTTCTTCAGCCACCTGATGATCCTGCCCGTATCCATCGTGTCGCTAAGTTTGGGCATTTGAATCTTAATCGCCATCAGTCAATCCTCACTTTTTATAGAGCGCTCTTCGAGCGGCATTCATGAGTTTTTCGAGAGTCGGCAAGGCGTTGTGCTCGAGATTCTTGTTGTAAGGCATCGGGACATCCTCCGCCGTAACGAGTTCGACCGGAGCATCGAGATAGTCGAAGGCCTTTGAAGAGACACGGAATCCGATCTCGCTCGCGACGCTGGCAAACGGCCACGCTTCCGACACTATAACGCACCGATTTGTCTTCTTAACGCTGTTGATTATCGGGCCATCATCGAGCGGGCGGACCGTCATTGGGTCGACAATCTCGGCATCGATTCCCTCGGCCGCCAGAGATTCGGCCGCCTTCATGGCGAGATTCACCGTCTTCCCGTACGCGATGATCGTGACATCTTTCCCTTCCCGCTTCACGTCGGTCCTGCCGAGTGGGATCGTGTATTCACCTTCGGGCACTTCCCCCTTTAAACCATACATCACTTCGCTTTCCATGAAGATTACGGGGTTATCGTCTCTGATCGCGGATTTAAGTAGCCCTTTCGCGTCCTTCGGCGTACCGGGCACCACGACCTTCAGGCCGGGGATGTGCGCGTAAATACTCTCCAGCGCCTGCGAATGGGTGGCAGCAAGCTGGTGAGCCGGGCCGTTCGGGCCGCGGATGACCATCGGGACTTTCAGTTGTCCACCCGACATGTGGCGCATCTTCGCCGCGTTGTTGATGATCTGGTCGATCGCCACTAACGAGAAATTGAAAGTCATTACCTCGACTATGGGACGAAGGCCAACCATGGCAGCGCCGACGCCGAGGCCCGTGAAGCCGCCCTCTGAAATCGGCGCGTCGATCACGCGATCTTCACCAAATCTCTGCAACAGCCCCTGTGTCACCTTATAAGCACCCTGATATTTCGCGACCTCTTCACCGACGATGAAGATAGAATCGTCGCGTTCCATTTCCTCCGCCAGGGCCTGGTTTATGGCTTCTCTAAATGTAATTTCCGGCATTAATTGAAACTCCTGATAATAGCTTTCAGCTTTCGGCGATCAGCCGTCGAGCGGCTGCCTTTTGACTTTTGACATTTGACTTCCTGACCTGTCATCAGGACAGGTTTGACTTTTCAGACATAGATATCATCGTACATGGACTCCAGCGGAGGCTCAGGACTATTTTCCGCGAACTCCACGCATTCCGCTGCGAGTTTCTTCACATCTTCATCGACAGCGTCGATTTCCTTCTGAGTCGCGATCTTACCGCTGAGAAGGAACTTCTTCATTTGCTCTATCGGGTCGCGCCTCTTCTCTTCTTCTACCTCATGCTTGGTACGATAGACGGAATCGGGATCCGACATCGAATGCCCGCGATAACGATAGGTACGAATCTCGAGAAGTGTGGGAAGGCTAAGCTCCCGCGCTTTCTTCGCGGCTTCCTTAACCGCATCGTACACTGCAAAGACGTTCATCCCGTCGGCCACCATGCCTTCGATACCGTACGAGCATCCTCTCTTGTACAGATCCGTCACAGCCGACGCGCGGTCTACCGCGGTCCCCATTCCGTACAAATTGTTTTCAACGATATACACCACCGGAAGCTTCCAGAGAGCGGCAAGGTTCAGAGCCTCGTGAAAAGCACCCTGGTTCATCGCCGCATCGCCCATATAGGTAAGGCAAATCCTGTCCTCCTTACGGTACTTCGACTTGAAGGCTATTCCGGTACCGAGCGGTATCTGGGCGCCGACAATCGCATGTCCGCCGAGCATGTTCCTCACCACGTCGAAGAAGTGCATCGAGCCGCCCTTCCCCTTGCTGGAGCCGGTATACTTCCCGAAAAGCTCAGCCATGAGAATCTTCGGATCGGTTCCCCGCGCTATCGCGTGACCATGATCCCGGTACGCGGTTATGAGGTAGTCGTCCTCACGTATGGCGGCTACCGAGCCGACGGCCACGGCTTCCTGGCCGATATATAAGTGGAGGAATCCTCCGATCTTCTGCATACTGTACGCCTTTGCAGCGGCCTCTTCGAACCGCCGTATCAAGACCATGGTGCGGTACATCTCGACGAGTTTTGCTCTGCCGAGGCTGAGGTATTCTTCTTTCAGAGATCCTTCTGATTTATTCGCTTCAACAGCGTAGTCGCTCATCTATTTCGTTCTCCGTTTGTGTATTAAATGACGATCTGTTCGTCAGCATGGTACGAGCTTCGAACCAGTGGACCGGACTCAACATATTTGAATCCCATTTCCAATCCCTTACTCTTGTACATCGCAAACTCGTCAGGCGTGACGTACCGGTCAATCGGGAGGTGCTCCTTCGTTGGTTGAAGGTACTGTCCGACGGTCAGTATATCGACATCGGACTTTCTCATGTCCTTCATAACATCAAGTACCTCTTCGGGTCTTTCACCGATTCCTACCATCACGCCGGTCTTCGTCACCAGACCGCGTTCTTTGAAATATCTCAGAACCTCAAGTGACCGCTCATATTTGGCCTGCGGTCTCACGACGCTGTACAGCCTCGGAACTGTCTCGAGATTATGGTTGAGGATTTCGGGCGCCGCGTCCACAACGATATCCATGGCCATTCTGTCGCCTCTGAAGTCGGGGATCAGGACTTCGATCCTGCACTTCGGCTGGCGGATTCTTATCTGCCTGATAGTCTCAGCGAAGATAGATGCGCCGCCGTCCTTGAGCTCGTCACGGTTGACCGAGGTGATGACGACATGGTTCAGCTTCATAGAGGCCACGGCGTCGGCGACCCTTCTCGGCTCGTCGATATCGAGCTCGGTCGGCCGGCCTGTCTTGACCGCGCAGAATCCGCAGCTCCTCGTACAAACATCGCCGAGGATCATGAAAGTCGCTGTGCCCCTTCCCCAGCATTCACCCAGGTTTGGACAGCGAGCCTCTTCACAGACCGTGTGAAGCTGCTTTCCTCTCATTAGTCCGAGTAACTTTGTGTAGCTCTCGCCGTACGGGAGTTTCGCGCGAATCCATTCCGGCCTTCGCGGCTGCGGTTTCTCTTTGTCGATTACCTTGTCGCTGATATCTATCATGGTCAAAAAATCTGTTCTGTGTCGAAGTGTTCCAAATAGTAAACAATCTTTTCTAGGAATTGCCCTCCGAGAGCGCCGTCGACAAGCCTGTGATCGAAGGAAAGCGTCAGGAATCCCATCTGCCTGATCGCTATCGCGTCGTGTATGACCACCGGCCTCTTTTTCACGGCGCCTACACCGAGGATCGCAACGTTCGGCTGATTGATTATCGGCGTGCCCATCAGGTTTCCGAAAACACCGTAGTTCGTAATTGAAAACGTCGAGTCGACGATATCGTCCCCGGTCAGCCTCTTCGTGCGGGCCCGGAGGGCCAGGTCGCGGATCGCTCTCGCGAGTCCGGTGATGTTCTTCTCATCCGCTCCCTTGACCACTGGTACGAGCAATCCGGTCGTTTCGATGGCGACTGCTATCCCCAGGTTCACATAGTTGTGCTGCACAATCTTATTCCCGTCGATGCTGCTGTTGACCAGCGGGAAATCCTTCAGTGCCCTGACACACGAGTGGGCAATGAAGGGCATGAACGTGAGTTTGAAACCCTCGTTCTTTTTAAACTCGTCCGCGTGCCGAGCGATATAATCTGCAATCTTCGTCATGTCGACTTCGGTAATGGCGGCGACGTGGACGGATGTGTCGCGGCTGCTGACCATGTGTTCTATGATCCGCTCCCGCATGTTGTCCATCGGGATAACGTTTTCCCTTCTGGAATCGTAGGAGGTCTTCGAAACTTCCAACTGTTGTTTCTGCAGATGTTTCGGAAGCCCGGTCCCGTGGTGAGACCTATTCCTCAGGTACTTTCTAATATCCTCTTTGGTGACTCTTCCGCCGGTCCCGCTGCCGGCAAGAGTGGTCAACTCTTCTGGTGAAATACCTTCCGCCCTGGCCATGCTTCTGACAAGCGGCGAGTAGAACCTGTCCCCGTTGTGGCCGTGCGACACTTTGTTCGTGGTGGAGCCTGAAACCGCCGGCTCAGCGGTCGCCACGGATTCTTCCTCCGGAACACTCTTTTCGACAGGAGATTCTGCAGCCATGACAGCTGCACCGGCGCCCCCGGAAGTGTCTATGTATGCTATGACGGATCCGACTGAAACGGTCTCCTGTTCCTGAACTACTATCTTGGAGAGTACTCCGGAAGCCGAAGATGGAATCTCCGTGTCGACCTTGTCGGTACTGATCTCGAGGAGCACCTCGTCCCGTTCGATCTTCTCGCCGGGTTTCTTGTGCCACTTTACAATCTTGCCTTCCGTTATGCTCTCTCCCATCTTAGGCATCAGGACTTCTATCTGCATCGTCTCTCCTCCCTTCTAGTACCCGGCAAGTTCTTCAAGGATCTTGATGAGCTGCGCTTCGCTCGGAAGCACCGCCTGTTCGAGAGGGGGACTGTATGGAACGGGTGAGTCTTTTGCCGTGACCCTTCTGATCGGGGCATCAAGATGCTCGAAAGCCTCTTCCGCGATAATGCTGGAAAGCTCCGCCGCAAAACCGCTCGTGCGTGTATCCTCACTGAGGACGAGGACCTTGTTAGTTTTTCTCACACTTTCCAGGACCGTCGTCTTGTCAAGCGGCACTATCGTCCTAAGGTCCACAATCTCCACTTCGACGCCACGCTCCGCCATCTTCTTGGCCGCGTTCAACGCGAAGTATACCATAGCTCCGTAAGTTATGACTGAAATGTCTTTACCTTCCCGACGCACCGAGGCCTTGCCGAACGGGACGAGATAGTCCGCATCGGGTTCAGGTGCCATCGCATAACTCTGACGATAGAGTCCCTTGTGTTCGAGGAAGAGGACCGGATCGTCCATTCGGATCGCGGTCTTGAGAAGGCCTTTCGCGTCCGCAGAATTTGACGGATAGGCTATGTATAGTCCCGGGCAGTGTGCGAAAATACTCTCGATGCTCTGGCTGTGATAATGGCCGCCGTGGATGTAGCCGCCAACCGGAACGCGGACAACTATGGCACTCGACCAGCTGCTATTTGACCGGTATCTCATCATGGCCACTTCGTTTCGAAGCTGCATCATAGCCGGGAATATATAATCGCCGAACTGGATCTCAACGACAGGCTTGAAACCGCGGACCGCTGCCCCAAAGGCTGTTCCTATTATACTCGCCTCCGCAAGCTGAGAGTTGAACACTCTTTCGCGGCCGAATTTTGTAGACAGACCTTTAGTGGCGGTAAATACTCCGCCCTTTCCGTCCTCGACGTCCTCTCCCCAGATGAGCATCTTCGGATTGTTCTGCATCTCTTCGTGGAGTGCGTGGTTGATCGAATCAACCATGACGATAGGCTTTCCCGCGGGAGCGTTCTTTTCAAACGCGAACCCGGAATATTTCCCGGCGGGGGCGTACACATTCTCCGTGACGCTGGAGACATCAGGGAGCGGACGGCTCTCTGCCCAGTCAGCGGCATCATCGACATTCTTCTTCACTTCTTTCTGAATCGATTCTATGTCCGCACTTGTCAGGATCTTCTCACTAAGGAGCACACTTTCCATAACACGCAGCGGGTCACGCGCATGGTCCTTTTCGATTTCGTCTTTCGGCCGATACTTCCTGTCGTCGTCCGAAGAGGAATGCGAAAGGAGTCTGACCACGTCGGCGACGATAACACTCGGCCCTTCGCCCCGGCGCGCACGCTCAACAGCTTCCTTCGCCACGGCGTAGCTTGCCACGAAATCCGTCCCGTCGACCTTGAAACGCGCGAGGTTCTTATACCCCTGCACAATTTCGTAAACCGATCCCCCCGCAGTCTGCTGCCATTCGGGAACGCTGATAGCATAATGGTTGTCCTCTATACAGAAGACTACCGGGAGTTTCTCTCTCGAAGCCCAGTTCAGAGCCTCGGTAAATTCGCCTTCGCTCGTTGCCCCTTCTCCGGAGGACACATAGACCACCTGATCCTTTCCGTCCCGGACGCAACCGATAGCGGTTCCGACCGCCTGAAGGTATTGGGTCCCCGTCGGGCTCGATTGTGTCGGTACATTCAACGCAGGCTTGCCGTAGTGTCCTGGCATTTGTCTCCCGCCCGTCATGACGTCTTCGACACGATGAAGCTGTGCCAGCATGATCTCTTCCGGCGTAAAACCGATTCCTATCGCGAAACCGAGTCCCCGGTAATAAGGGTATGCCCAGTCGTAACCGGCTTTCAGATTCATCGCGCACGCGACTTGAATGGCTTCGTGACCCGAACCTCCTATGTGGAAAAAGGCCTTCCCCTGCTTCAGGAGAGCGAGTTCCTTTTCGTCGAGCTTCCGCGCGAGGTACATCAGTCTATATGAATCGACGAGCCGCTCGTGCGTCAGCACGCCGTGTGGCGACTCAACGGTGAGCGTCTCTTTTCCATTTGAGTGGTTGTTTTTACCCGCCTTATCAGTCTGTTTGACTTCTTTACCCGGTTGGTGCCGGGTATCTTCGGGCTTAAGTGGAGGCATGTTCTTTCTCCATCCTGCCTTCGCCGAAGCGAAGCTTCGGCTTCGCGCAGGCAGGCTCTAAGTGATATCGTTCATTGAATTGCTCGATACTTGCCGTTTCGATTTCTGTTTGAAATACTTCGGCAAATTCCATTGCGATGATTTTTTTGACTTCGGACAATTCAATGGGCTTCCCCAGGACCTGCGATAGAGACGTAACACCTTTATGGAAAATACCGCACGGAATTATCCTCCCGAAATACGAGAGGTCCGTGTTTACGTTGAATGCGAAGCCGTGCATCGTCACCCAGTGGCTAATCTTAACGCCTATGGCGCAGACCTTCTCGTCCCCGACCCAGACACCTGTGTAGTCCGGCTCGCGGCGCGAATCGATCGAGTAGTGTCTCAGCGTCCTGATCACAACTTCCTCGAGATCGCGGAGGTATCGGTGGACATCGAGGTAATGGTTGTTCAGATCTATTATCGGATAACAGACGATTTGACCGGGCCCGTGGTAGGTTATGTCGCCGCCCCTGTCAATCTTGAACACGGCGACGTCCCTCCGCCGCAGCTCTTCTTCGGAGGCGAGGAGATGATCGTCTCCGCCTGACTTGCCTATCGTATAGGTGTTGTTGTGTTCAGTGAAAAGGACAACGTCGGGGATCCTCCCTTCAACCCTTTCCTTGTGAAGGGTCTTCTGGAGGTCCCACGCATAAGCGTAATCGGTTCTGCCTATATCAATGAGGAGTGATTTCTTCAATTCCTGTCAAATATCTATTGCATGTCCAAGCGCATCTTCCGCCGCTTCCATGATGGCCTCGCTAAGCGTCGGATGTGCGTGCACAGTTCTAATTATCTCGTACGGCGTAGTCTCAAGCTTCTTGGCCACGCCCAACTCGGCGATCAGTTCAGTTGCTCCGTGTCCAATAATGTGTGCACCGAGCAATTCGCCGTATTTCGCGTCAAAAATCAGCTTTACAAAGCCAACTGCCTCGTTTGTCGCAATGGCCTTTCCATTAGCTGTGAACGGAAACCGGCCGATCTTAGTTTCATAACCGAGCTCTTTCGCTTTGGCTTCCGTAAGCCCTATGCTTGCCACCTGGGGCTGACAATAGGTGCAGCCAGGTATGCTGTTATAGTCGAGCGCCTCCGTTTCGACTCCGGCTATTCCTTCCACGCACCGGATCCCCTCAGCCGAAGCCACATGCGCGAGCCAGGGAGCACCGATTACATCCCCGATGGCATATACGCCCTTAACTCCGGTGCTGTAATTGGCCCTGTCGACATTGATCCACGATTTCTCGACCTTTACGCCGATCTTCTCCAGATCGATGCCGTCTGAGTTACCTTGAATGCCGATAGCGACAAGCGCCACATCGGCTTTCAATTCCTGTGAACCTTTTTTATTGGATACCTTCACGGATACTCCGTCCCCGGCGGCGACGGCTGATTCTACTTTCGTTTCGGTAAGGATCTCTATTCCCTGCTTCTTGAATTCCCTTTCAAGCTGCGCAGTAACCTCGGCATCCTCAACCGGAAGTATGTTCGGCATCATTTCAATGAGCGTTACCTTGCTGCCGAAGGCGTTGTAGAAGTAAGCGAACTCTGCTCCTATGGCACCAGCCCCGATTATAATCATCTCCTTCGGAATAGCCTCAAGCGTCATAGCTTCCGAACTCGTGATCACTTTCTTCCTGTCTATTTTAACACCAGGGAGCTCGCGCGGTCGGGCACCCGTCGAAATGATAATGTTCTTCGCCTCGACCTGTGCTACCTCTTTTCCGTAATTATCGACGACAGATAACTTGTTCGGGCTCAAGAACTTTCCCGATCCGCTGATCTTCTCGATCTTGTTCTTCTTGAAGAGATACTCAACGCCGTTCGAGAGCCTGTTGGCGGCGTCGCGGCTTCTCTTGATTACCTTCTTGAAATCAACTTTCAAATTGTCGTAGCTGATTCCATACTCCTTCGACTCCTTGAAGTTCCACATTACCTCGGCGCTTTTGAGAAGTGCTTTGGAAGGGATGCACCCCCAGTTGAGACAAATACCGCCGAGCTTGTCACGCTCAACACAACCGACCTTCATTCCAAGTTGCGCCGCTCTTATGGCGGCTACATATCCGCCGGGTCCTCCCCCAAGAACAACAAGGTCATACTCCTTCGTTTCAGCCATATTATCTCCTCAGGCGTTGTTGAGGGCCCGTTGTAGACGGCGGCCCTCAAATCGTAATATTGCAATTCGTTAGATTTTTCGAGGCTTCTCTATTTTAGAGGCTATTTCGTCAATAATCACTGTGACTGCTTAAAAATATAACAGAAAAACGCCCTCTAAATCAAACCTTCACGGGGATGCCGCATCTCCGCCTTCATAACTAAACAACCATGTAAAATCCATGCGGAACAAGGTTACTGTTTAAACTTCTAAAACTATGGAGGAGGAGGATGCGTCGAAAGCTTAGACTATCCAATTTCCATTGCCGGTGATACATCCCCTGTCATGGCATGAGGACTGGTGATGAGGTGGACTCCAATCTTATCACGCTTCCGGGTTGCACTCTGCAAGTTTCAGTCTGATCCTGAATGTGGACCCTTTTCCCGCCTTGCTGTCGCGGAGATAGATCTGACCTTCGTGATAGGTTTCGATAATCCGTTTCGCGAGGCTCAGGCCCAATCCCCACCCTCTCTTTTTCGTCGAGTACCCGGGCCGGAAGATGTCGCGCCTGAATTTCATATCGATCCCTTTCCCCGAATCACTTATGTCGATTGCGACAAACTTGTCTTCCCTGGAGATATCGACGTTGATCTTCCCTTCCTTGTCTTCCATTGCATCGAGAGCATTCTTGATCAGGTTTTCGAGCACCCACTCGAACAACTCGGCATTTATCCCCGCACAAAGTGATCTGTCGCCAGAGATCGTAAGTTCCACTTTCTTGCCCGTCTGCGGAATACGTTTGCTGAAATACTCGAGCACATTCTGGACGACGTCGCCCACACTTAGCGTGCGCAATTCCGGCAATGATCCGATCTTTGAGAACCTCATCGCTACTTTGTTTAACCTGCTGAGGTCTTGTTCGACATCTCCGACGATTTCATCTCTGCGGTTATCATCAACGCCCGATTTGAGGAGCTCAATCCACCCCATGAGGCTTGAAAGCGGTGTGCCCAGCTGATGGGCCGTTTCCCTGGCCATACCGACCCAGATATTCGACTGCTCGCTTCGCTTGATGTAGCTAAAAGCGATATATCCAATCAAAATGAACAAGCCCGCAATACCGAACTCGACGTACGGGACATAACGCAGCTGCGTGACCAGGTTCGATTCGCCGTAATGGACATAACTCAATACCACGCTTCCGAGAGAGACTTTTATCGGCGGATACTCCTCGTCCATCTTTCTGACGAGACCAAGCAGGAATTCACGCTGTTGCTCTATCGACTTTGTCGTATCGAGCTCGATGTTCCGAATGTTCCTTGAATACGGAAGGAACGGCTCGTTGTGGCTGTCCGTGAGAATCATCGGAAAATCAACGGAGCCAAGGACGTCATCAAATATGAAGCTGTAGTCTTGCGAGGTGGACTCGTCGCTCGCGAGGTATTGGAGGGACTCGGCATACAGATGCGCCGTCCGCTTCTCGCGCTCTATCAACTTCCTGACGATGGATTGAGTGTACAGGAGCGTGCCGGCCGCTATGATCATTGCCATAATCAGCAGGCCGACTTTGAGGTTTACCGAAGAAGGATTTGATGAAGGCATCTTCGAAGATAATAACCCGGCTCCACGGGACTTTCAAGAGAAAGAGCGCGGGTGCCGGACCTCCACTTGATCGGAAGTCTGACGGTCAGCGCTCGACCCCGCGGATGAAAAGGGATACCTCCAATTTCATTCGCACGCATCGCCGTCCCTTGAGTAACGTCAGTTCTAAGGCGTCGACGGAAACCGAAACCGACGCTTTTCGCCGTCGCGATTCATCGAGACGCTCGTTATCCTTGATTAGCAGCCGCAAAAATATTAAATTTCAAGCGATTTGGAGCATCCAGGTAGCAATGTCACGAGAACTTAGTCAGAGAGAAAAAGAAGTCCTTCGCGAGGTCGTTCACGATTTCATCCTGACCGCAACGCCCGTCGCTTCGAAATTCATTGCCGAGAAGAAGAGTGTCGGGCTGAGCTCCGCAACGGTGAGGCATGTCATGGCCCAGCTCGAAGAGTTCGGGTTCCTGAACCACCCGCATACGTCCGCGGGTCGGATTCCTACCGACAAGGGCTACAGGTTCTATCTCGACACGCTCATCTCTCTCGACAGCCTGGCAGAAGAGGACGTGGCGGAGATATCCGCAGGCCTTAGTTCTTCCCTCGATTCCGGTGAGCTCCTGAGCGAGGCTTCCAAGCTTCTTGGAAAGGTCTCGAAACAGCTCAGCCTGGTCTCAGCCCCCTATCTTGGAGATGCGGTCCTGACCAGAATTGAATTGGTGTCTCTCAACGCATCCAAGATATTGGTAGTGATTTCTCTTGAGACCGGTTTGATAAAGACCATAGTGTTGGAAGTCGAGGGTGAGGTCGGCGTCAGCAAGCTGGCCAGAGTCAATTCGCTGCTGAACGAACGACTTTCCGGTCTGCGACTCTCGGAGGTGCGCGGGACGATTCTCGACAGAGTCGGTGAGTTTACGGATGAAGAGGTGATCGGCAAGTTTACAAGCATGAGGGAAAGAATATTTGCGCCGATGCCGGAGACCGACAAGGTTCATATCGGTATGCCGCAGGGGCTGCTCTCTCACCCGGAATTCGAGCTCCCCGAAAACCTGAAGGGCATTCTGGAAATCCTTGGCGATGAGAATGTGATCCTCCATATCCTGGAGAAAAGTGAAAAAGTGGAGCCGATCACCGTCAAGATCGGATCGGAAAACGAAGAGGAAAAGCTGAAAGACTACAGCCTGATTACGGCACGGTACGAGGTTGGAGGAGTGACCGGCACTGTCGGTGTAGTGGGCCCGCGAAGGATGCAATACTCCAGACTGATCCCGCTCGTGGATTTCGTAGCAAAAGTCATATCAAATAAATTAGCCTCCTAAACAGGAAATGCAAGACGAACAAACAGATCGCGACAACGCGAACGAGAAAGAATTGCCCCGAATGAACGATAAGCTAAGACCAGAGGACAAGTCCCCCTCGGATTCGCCGGCGCCTGAGGCCGGAACAACCGGAACCAGCGCAGAGACCGGCGACATCGAAGGCGAAGTGGAGAAGCTCAGGAAGCAGCTAGCCGAGTCGGAAAAATCTGTCGGCACTTACAAAGACCAGCTCTTGAGGCTCGCCGCTGAATTTGACAACTTTCGAAAAAGGACGGAGTCCGACAAGGCGGACTTCATCAAGTTCTCAAACGAGAGAATCATTAGAGACCTCCTCCCCGTCCTCGATGACTTCGAGCGGGCGCTGAGCAACGGAAGAAAAGGCACGGACTACGATTCGTTCTTCAAGGGGGTTGAGATGATCTACCAGAAGCTCAGAAAGATATTTGAAGAGAAGGGCCTGAAGCCGATAGAGTCCGTGGGTAAGGAATTCGATGTGATGTACCACGACGTACTCATGCAGGTCGACAGGCCGGACGCCCCGCCGCACACTGTCGTGGAAGAGGTGGAACGCGGATATACCCTGCACGGGAAAGTCATCAAACACGCCAAGGTGATAGTCGCCGCCGATGCCAAGGAAGAAAACGGAACGGAATCGGCAGACTGATCTAGCCCAAGGAACTAAATGTCAAAAAGAGACTACTACGAGATACTAGGTGTACCAAAGTCCGCTTCCGTTGAAGACGTGAAGAAGGCATATCGCAAGCTAGCGATGCAATATCATCCCGACCGCAATCCGGGCAACAAGGATGCTGAGGAAAAATTCAAGGAGGCCGCCGAGGCGTACGAGGTCCTCAGCGATCAGGACAAGCGTTCGCGCTACGACCGGTTCGGCCACGAAGGCGTACGGCAGGGCGCCGATTTCCATGACTGGAGCAACACGAACCCCAACGACATTTTCAGCGTTTTCAACGACATCTTCGGCGGCGGATTCGGCGGATCCATCTTCGACGACTTCTTCGGTGGCGGAGCGCGCGCGAGGTCGAGGTCGGGAGCGCCTGCGGGCGAGCGCGGCAGCGACCTGAAAATCTCCGTGAAGCTGACAATAGAGGAAATTGGAGCCGGAGTCGAGAAGAAGATAAAGATCAAACGACAGGAGAAGTGCCAGACCTGCGGCGGCAGTGGTGCGAAGGCTGGTTCAGGAGCCTCGACCTGCGCCACATGCGGCGGGAGCGGTGAGATAAGAAGAGCCACGAGGACGATGTTCGGCCAGTTCATCAACATAGTGCAGTGCTCCACGTGCGGCGGTACAGGCAGGGTCATCAAAGATCCGTGCCCGGCTTGCGGCGGCGGAGGGCGCATAAACGGAGAGTCGACGATCAAAGTCAAGATCCCGGCCGGGGTAGCGGAAGGAAATTATCTCACGCTCCGTGGCGAAGGAAATGCAGGAAGACGAGGCGGTCCAAGCGGTGACCTCATTGTCGTCATCGAGGAAGCACGACATGAGCACTTCAAACGTAACGGAGATGACATAATCTACGAGCTGGAACTCAGCTTCCCCGAGGCGGCTCTCGGAACCGAGGTAGAAGTGCCCACGCTCACCGGCAGAGCCAAGCTCAAGATCGAAGCCGGCATCCAGTCGGGCAAGATACTCAGGATGCGCGACAAAGGACTTCCTCACCTCAACGGGTACGGAAGAGGTGACCAACTGGTCAGCATCACCATATTCACGCCGACGAAGCTGAGCGGCAAGGACAAGGAATTACTTAAAGAACTGGGCCGATCGGCAAATCTCAAGCCCCCTTCCCGCGCCGGCGGATCTTCAAACTAGAAGCCATTCTCAAAGAAAAAGCCTCTTCCGTTTGAATATTCGAGGCACTTTCCCAATATTCCATGAGGCGGACGACGGCAGATGTTGGCAAGAATAATTAGGACAATCCAAGAGAAATTAGGCCTTACCAAGAGTGAGGCGGCGATACTCCTTTTCCTCTCGCTCAGTCTCATCCTGGGAGGAAGCGTGAAGATGTTTCACCTCGACCGGACCGCCCATGACTTCGACTTCACAGCATCCGACGAATTCTTTGCCGCCGCATCGGCGAAGATCGACTCGATATTGGCCTACGAGGAAGACAGCCTCGACAATTCAATAGTGAGGAAGGCAGGCGCGACGCCGGAGGCTGATGTCGCGGTGAACATCAATCTCGCAACGATCGATGAGCTCACTGCCCTGCCCGGGGTCGGCAGAGCCACTGCACGCCGGATCATCGACTATCGGACCGCGAACGGGAGATTCAATTCAGCCGACGAACTCCTGAATGTGAAGGGAATCGGCAAGAAGAAACTCGAACAGATGAGGCCGCACGTGAGGGTGGAGTAAATGAAACAGTACAGGATCGTTCTGGGAATTGAAGTCGGCAGGGATTTTCTCCGGATGGCCGAGGTAGAACACAGAGACGGGAGCTTCTTCCTTTCGAGAGTGGCGGAGAAAACACTCCAGTCGATAGAGGCCGACGAGCTGGTGCGCACGATTTCAGTAGTCATAAACGAGGATTCGATAATGAGCCGTGTCGCATCGGTAGCGATAGACACCACCCTTCTTGCCCGCGACACGATAGAAATTGATTCCGATATGGCGTCTGACGAAATCTCAAGGTTTCTCCGCGCCGAGATAGATTTTCACAACAAGTTCTCAGGACAGTCCTTCATACCCGCGTATGAAATTACCAAGGCGCAGGTCGAGCCCTACAAGGAAGTCTTTTATGCGGCGATGGACAAACAGCTTCTCGTGACTCTGAGAGATGCTTGTACGCGGTGCGGACTTGATCTACAGTTTGTAGATCTCGACCATTCGTGCAGTGAATATGCCGTCAACCGGCTTGAACGCAGTCTGAAGAACTACGTGCTCGTCACGGTCAAGCCCGGCCACGTGGAGGCT
>JAHECO010000034.1 GCA_024641705.1 Candidatus Kryptoniota bacterium | reverse complement strand
GGATGCAAACCAGCGCCGGAATCCGCGAAGTCGTCCTTGCCCAACCTGTCTCGTTCCCCCTCAAAGCAGAACCATCGGCGCTTTCCGTGGCCGACCTGAACGGCAACGGTTACCCGGATATCGTGGTCGGTTATACTCGGCTCCCCGAGATTGATATTTTCGGAGGCGACGGGTTCGGAAGGTTTTTTCTCCGTCAGACAATAGCCGCAGCAGCTCCTGTGTCGAAATTTGCCATAGCCGATTTTACAGGCGACGGCACGATGGACATTACTGCGCTGAGCCGGTCCTCGAGAGAAATAATGGCATTTGCATACGATCCTCTCTCGAGACGGTTCGAATATTCCGGAATTATAGGTGTCGGCGATACGTACGACGACATCACGCCCTTCTATTTCTCGAATCGAATCAGGGCAGATTTGGTCGCGTCAAGTCCGAAGGAGAAGTTCGTCAAAGTGTTCAAGAGCGCAGTGCCGTTCGGAAAGTTTACCGATATATTTCTTCCGGTTTGTCCATACCCAAACTTCCTGGCAGTTTCAGGGAGCGACACGTCCAATTTTCTCCTTGTCGGGAATAAAGCGGGACAGTTCGTTGCGAGGTACTCGGACGGCGTCGACCCGGCGGATGTGCACTCGGCAGTCGACTGGCAGGCAGAGGGGACACCTTCAAACTCACTGCTCCTCTCCGGTGGTTTCCCTTGCGTACTCTCGTCCTACGAGAACACTGACGTGTTGAGCCTCTATGAGGTCCTGCCGAAGTGCGCCGGTGTCACTCCGCTCAGCGCGGAGACCGCTTTCCCGCCTTTTACCGTGAACGGTACGGCGGAGGGCGACTCGGCTACTGTAGCCGCCGCCTATCGGACTCAACCTGACAGCACGGTCGGCGTTTCGACGTTCACAACAATCAGAGGCAAGACCGAATTTCTCGAGAAGGATTATTCGGTGAGCGATACCCAGCGATACATCTCGGCGGGATTGGCTGTATCTCCAGCATTGTCGTTTTTGAGGATATGGAGATCGTCACCCGATACCCTGCAACTTGCCAGTAGTTCTCTGGTTGTGAACGGGACAACACATATGGCGCTGCGGGCTTCCGATGCGAGGTTCCTGGACGTCCCTGGCACTGCGGTGCCGGTCATCGCGGTACAGGGCGCAGACTCATTGACGATCCTGTCCGTTCACCCCGGGGCCACGGGAGGGCTTTCCATCGACTCACTCTGCAGCATCCCGTTCGACTCGGCGAATTTCTCGACGGTGAGGCTCACACTGAAGGACTCGACGTTTTACATGACTTACGTGAACCGTTCCGACAGAACCGTCTTCCTTTATTCCATCGAAAATGAGAGGACTCGGTTTATCAAAGCCTGGTACGTGAGGGACGAGCCCGCAGATATAGTGATATCACCTTTCATGAGGACGATCTACTTCCTCAACGGCCAGGAAGCTTATGTCTCAGTTCATGCTTTCTAGAATTGCGCTTGCAATACTTCTCGCAATGCCGATGGGTGCATCTGCTGCCACTTCCGACCGCCGGACTCAAATGAACGCGCTCTTTGAATCGTACAACACGAAGGAGTACAACAAATGCGGCTTCCATATAATTGCCCACTTCTTCGGTTTACCGGGCGCCGACCCTCAGATAAAAGCGCTCCTTCAGGTCAGACCGTCAAGTGATACCAGCATCGTGAGCCCATCGGGGAAGTTCAGGATTCACTTCGATACCTCCGGTGTCAACCAACCTTTTCTCTACGACTCAAACGGACAGCAGATTCCGGGAAGCCTGTACGACTTTGCCGACAGCGTGGCGGATATTTGTGATCATGTTTATGCGGTCGAGGTCGATTCCCTCGGTTTTCCTCCGCCTGCCTCCGATAACGGTGCGGGAGGAGGAAACGAGTACGATGTATATATCGAGGCACTGCCGACAGGCGAGTACGGCTATACCGACTGGGATGCTTCGAGCCCAATTACGAGCCGTGTAAATCCGGCTTACGCGACATGGACTGTGATAAGGAGTGAGTTTGAGTCGACTTACACACAGGGCATACCGGCGATGGAGGTCACGATAGCTCACGAATTCAATCATGGAATACAGGTCGGGAACTACGGGCTCTGGCAAAATGATCTCTGGTTCTATGAACTGACATCGACATGGATGGAACAGATGGTTTATCCCGGCGTGAAGGATTATTACCAGTACCTTCCGCTCTTCTTTTCGGAACTGAACCAGAAGTCATTTAATACTTACGAGCCAAGTGAATATGCCGGCTACGAGAGATGTATCTTCGGAATTTTTGTCCAGAATGAATACGGAGCGGGATTGATGAAGTCGATTTGGCAGAATATGGCCAGCGAACCTGCAATACCCTCGATAGAGGACGCGTTTAAATCCGCTGGTACCTCTGCTCCGTCAGCGTTTCAATTGTTTTCTGAGTCGAACTATTTTACCGGCTATCGTACTCTTCTTGCAAGCCAGTTCAACGTCACGACTTACCCGCTTGCGGTGTACTATCCGCTCGCCGCTTTGGATGGTGCAGGAACGCTGTCAGAAAGTGGAGTTACTTTCTCGGCCCGGGCACTTCACATGACGGAACATTTTTTTCAGGTCTACGCAGGACCGGATACGGTCGGGGTAGCAGTGTCAAACAACAATCTCACCGCCGCAGCCGCTTACGATACCTCCACATATCCATTCTCGCTGGGAATCTCAAACGGAAGCGTGGATTGCGTAAGGCAGCTTTCTGGAGGGAACTGCCTTTTCTTCGACGTTCCAGACTATCCAAACTGGTCGCTGGTGCCCTTTATCTCCGGAAATGCACTCGTAGAGCAGACAAATCTGGTCTTCCCGCAACCCTTCGATCCATCTGTGCAGCAAGTCAAGATTCCCTATCCGTTCACTGAGACAAGTGGGGCAACTCTTTCAGTTTATGATATGTCGGGCGACCTGGTTAATAAATTACAGGGTGACGTCAATGTGATGCGTTATCTTCGCGGAACATATTTTGTTTGGGATGGAAGAAACAGCGCGGGGAGAAATGTCGCAAGCGGTGTTTATATTTATGTAGTAAGTGATGGCAGTAAAAGCGCAGTCGGCAAGATCGCCGTCGTGAGGAGACAATGATCCTGACAGGTAAGAATCTCAAGAAGGTTTTCAATAGACGCGTCGTTTTCAGCAATCTCTCATTCGAGGTGAAATCGGGGGAAGTACTCTCCATAACCGGTCCTAACGGGAGCGGAAAATCGACCGCCTCCAAGATAATTTGTGGCGTGCTCACGCCTACTTCCGGAGAGGTCATCATGACGAACGGGGGTGCAAAAGTCGACAGGGATAATGTTCACAGGCACGTGGGCCTTGTTTCCCCTTATCTTGAGCTTTACGGTGAATTCACCGCGCTTGAGAATCTGCAGATTGCCATCCGGGCACGAAAACTCCCAAAATCAGTCGAGAATCGCGCCCTGGAAATTCTTAATCTCGTGGGATTGTTTAATAGAAGGAACGATGAGCTTCGAGGATTCTCGTCCGGCATGAAACAAAGGCTTAAGTACGCAGCCGCATTGATTCACGAGCCGGACATACTCGTTCTGGATGAGCCGACTGCGAACCTGGACCTGGCGGGAACCGATATGGTGTTCTCAATCATCGAACAGTACAGGAAGGACAAAGTAGTTGTCCTTGCAACCAACGACAGCGATGAAGCTGCGCTTGGGGATGTGAAGGTCGTGTTACGCAAGAGCTTAGGTGATGGTAATGGAAAGTGATTCCAATACACCGCGAAATGGCGCGAAGAACAAGATTAGATTGACTCTTCCCGTTCAGGGGATGACTTGCGCAAGCTGCGTATTGAGAGTTGAAACCGCACTGAAGAAAGTTGACGGGGTTGATGAGGCTGTCGTGAACCTTGCCACCGAATCGGCTACCGTCGAGATTGAGCCCGAGCGGGTAAATGTCGACCTGCTGAAGTCGGCGGTGGAAGACGCCGGTTACAAGATCATCGACACGGCCGACGAGGTGGACGCCCTTAAGGCTGAATCGAAAGCGAGGGAACGGGAATACAGGAAGCTCTGGCAGAAGTTCGTTGTTGGAGTCGTTCTGGCAGTTCCCATACTCATCGGAAGCATGCCTGAAGTGTTCCCGTTTGTCAGAGGGATCGGGGACAGGTTGAGGGATGTCGTTATGATGCTGTTGACCGTTCCGGTCATGTTGTATGTGGGCGGGCAATTCTTCAAA
The DNA here is from genome assembly GCA_024641705.1 of Candidatus Kryptoniota bacterium. Taxonomy (GTDB): domain Bacteria; phylum Bacteroidota; class Ignavibacteria; order Kryptoniales; family JAKASW01; genus JAKASW01. The sequence goes on along the minus strand of JAHECO010000034.1, from coordinate 36,715 downwards.
GGATTCTGGACGGCCCTGCGGCACAAGACAGCGGATATGAACACTCTGGTTGCCGTAGGTACAGCGTCTGCATTTTTGTATAGTGCCGTCGCTACGCTTTGGCCGGCTGTGTTCGCTTCGTCTGGCAAACCGGTCCAGGTCTACTTCGACACGAGTGCCGTGATAATAGTTCTGATACTGCTCGGGAAGATCCTTGAAGCGAAAGCGAAATGGAAGTCTTCTGAGGCCGTAAGGAAGCTGCTGGCGCTTCAGCCCGCTATAGCGCATCTCCTGCTAAACGGTGACGAAGTTGACGTTCCGCTCACTGCCGTCCAGGTCGGCAGCATCCTTCGGGTCAGACCCGGCGAAAGGATTCCGGTCGACGGGCAGGTGATCGACGGGTTCTCGATGGTGGATGAATCGATGCTGACCGGGGAAAGCATTCCTGTTGAGAGGACGCTGGGAACTCCTGTCCTTGGTGGTACGGTCTGCCTGGACGGGGTCCTGACAGTCAAAGCGGAGAAGATAGGGAAGGACAGTTTCATAACGCGTATCGCAGGCCTGGTGGAAGAAGCCCAGACTTCCAAACCGCCCGTACAGAGACTGGCGGATAAGGTCGCGTCCGTTTTTGTTCCGGCGGTGATTGTCGCAGCACTTGTGGCGGCGACAGCATGGGCGCTCCTTGGGCCGTCACCTGTCCTGGTTCATTCTCTGATGGCATTTGTTGCGGTGTTGATCATTGCCTGTCCGTGTGCGCTGGGCCTTGCCACGCCGACTGCAATCATGGTAGGAACGGGACGAGGCGCGGAGATGGGGATACTTGTGCGAAGCAGTGAAGCCCTTGAGCAGGCTCGCAAGATCACGAGCGTTGTCTTCGACAAAACCGGAACGGTTACGGTAGGTGAGATGAGGGTCGTCGAGACAATTCCGCTGAACGGGATTGCCGAGAACGAGTTGATCGGCCTCGCCGCGTTGGCAGAGGCGAATTCAGAACACCCCATCGCAAGGGCAGTGGTAGACGAGGCGAAACATCGCGGGCTCACCATAGGCTCGAATATCAGTTCGGGCTTCAAGAATTTCGCAGGCAGGGGTGTGCAGATTAACGTTACGGATTCCGCAGATGCGGCGGAGGTCCGGGTCGGGAAACTCGAGTTCGTTGCTGAAAACGCGAACGGTGAAGCAAGAAGGTCGGCAGCTGAAAGAGTGGACGGTAGATCGACGGAACTTGCGGCAACCGTTCTCTATGTCTCCCGCCGCGATAGTATACTTGGGGCGATCCTTGTCAGTGATTTCGTAAGGGACAGCGCAGTCGAAACCATAAACAGTGTCCGCAAACTTGGTTTGAAAGTGAGGCTCCTCACCGGAGACGGTGAGGCAGCGGCAAGGAGGATCGCCGCTCAGGTGGGGATCGATAAGTATTTTGCCAACATACTTCCGGACGGAAAATATAAGGCGATCAAAGAGCTTCAGGAAACCGGAGAGGTTGTGGCATTCGTCGGGGACGGCATTAACGATGCGCCGGCGCTTGCGCAGGCCGACCTCGGAATTGCCATGGCGACGGGGACCGATATCGCGGTTGAGGCGGCAGACATTACGCTCGTGAGAAACGACCTCAGACTCGTGCCGCTATCGATCGGCCTTTCCAAACGAACGCTCAGGGTAATAAAAGAGAACTTGTTCTGGGCGTTCTTCTACAACGTTATATTAATTCCTCTCGCGGCAGGCGCATTGTACCCGTTAACAGGCTGGCAGCTTAACCCGATGATCGCCTCGGTAGCTATGGCGCTGAGTTCGGTGAGTGTCGTCAGCAATTCGTTGAGGCTGAAGAGAATCAAAATTCGATCATAGATTTCAACAACGAAGAATCAAAAGGAGGCGACGGTGTTTGGTTTCGGCTCGAAGAAGGCAACATTGACAGTAGACGGAATGACATGCCATCACTGTGAGATGACTGTGGAGAAGGCCCTGATGGAAGTCGAAGGCGTGAAGTCTGCGAAGGCGGACCATGCAGCGAAACGGGTGGAATTGGAATTCAGAAAAGAACTGGATCTGGGTCAGGTGAAGGACAAAATAGAGAAGGCTGGCTACAAGTTTATTTCATCGAATTGATTTACTAATCCTGATTCTGCAACGAAAGAGAAAAGGCCGCCCGATTAATGTAAGCTGTTTGTCGCAGTCGCCTAGATCGATTCTCTCAAGAGATCCTCGCGGCGCCTTCTCCATGTGACGATGAAGCCGATGACCATGATTATCACTCCACCCCACACGAGGTTTATGAAAGGTTTGATGGTGGCTTCAATTACAAGCACCTGCTTCGTATTCTGAGACTGCTGCTGAGCCTGCTTCAAAAGGGAGATATCCGGCGACCGCTTGGCAGGCATGTAGGCGAGATCGATAGAGGCCAGCTTGGTCTTATCATCGACATGCACGTCTGTAACGGTAAACGCATCGCCGGACTTGGTGGTGACCGTATGAAGCTCCGAGGTACCGGTCGGGTCTATCCTGTTTGACGGCATGATCATCTCCGTCTTGCCGTCCGAAGTCGTCAGTTTCACGATCGAGCCGAGCTGGAATGCTTTCCCGCCTATCATTGCCTGTCTTTCGTTAGCGGGGACCTGGAACCCCTGGAACGTGAAAGTGTACCTGCCGACGGTCGCGGGTTCGTTCAAAGTCAGAGGGACTGCAATTCCGTATTGTGAAGACTGCAGACCGCTGCCGCCTTCCTGTTCCAGCGACTGCGGGGACAGGTAGAGGTCGCGCGTGAGCATGTTGCCCGCGATGAAGGCCAGGAGGTGCGGATGGGTGAAGGCGTCATAGTTAACCAGGCTGAAGATGTAAGGGTGGCGCATGATGGCGCCGTCGTTATACGAGCTTGCGTACATGATAAGCGGTGCATTGAACTTGCTCTGACCGCTCTGAACTATGACGTTGTAAGCAGTCTTCTCGTTGTCGAGCTGCTGGGGGCCGACATATGTGAGTTCGTACCCGAACGCCTGGGCCGGCTGATTCTGCGGAAGGGCAAGTGTAATGTGTTTGTCGTAATGTGTGGACGCGATTATCCCCACGAATAGCACCGCGACGCCTATATGCGAAAGGGAAGCCCCGAGAAATTTCGGATTACCCTTGGCTATCTTGTACGCGATTTCCAGGTTCACGAAAAAAGCGAATGCGCTTGTGATGAAGAAGAGGATCATCCCGATGTCTCGCATTCCCGCTATTATCACTATTGCAGTCACAATCGTCGCGGCGGTGAGAGGCATCTGGATCGTCCTCAGGAGCGTCTGCGAGTTGGATTTCTTCCACCAGAACAGCTGGCCGAGGCCGATCATGGCTGCCATGAAGATCGCAAGCGGCAGATTGGTCTTTACGTAATAACTCGTGTCGATGGCGCTCGGCTTTCCTTTTATGATGTTGCTGATTAGCGGTGCGCTCGTTCCTATGAGCGTGAACCCGGCAATGACGACAAGAGCCGATGCGCCCAGAAATAGGGCGAACTCTCTCGAGGTGAGAGTGTAGTTGATTCTTTCTCTGGGGATATCCTTGACGCGGAGCAGGTATAAGCCGAAGCCGAGTATCGAGAAGAAAGCGATGAATATTACCAGGAGGACGTATACCCACATGCCGGGTGTGACGAAGCTGTGGACGGAGGTATCGCCCAACACGCCGGACCGCGTCAGGAACGTGCTGTAGAGAACCAGCAGGAATGGCATCATTCCCATGATGAAGTTGGCTCTCTTGAAGCCGCCGGTCCGCCGCTGCACGAGGAGCGTGTGGATCGAGGCTACGGCAAACAACCAGGGAATAAACGAGGAATTTTCGACCGGATCCCAGCCCCAGAAGCCTCCCCAGCCGAGAGTCTCGTAGGCCCAGAATCCGCCGAGCGTTATTCCGAATCCGAGCACTGCCGATGTGAAAAGCGTCCAGGGCACCGCGACCTTTATCCAACTGTCGTGGTCTTTCCTGAGCAGGCCGGAGAACGCGTGGGCGAAGGGCACGGCGGTAGACGCGAAACCGAGGAACAAGATCGGAGGATGAATGACTATCCAGAGGTTCTCGAGAAGCGGATTAAGTCCCCGGCCGTCGTCCGGCATGAACCCCTTCTGTACCGTCTGAGGCCAGGTCTGCCACACGTGCTCGAACGGGTTCTTTGCCATCGTCATGAGCACAAGGAACGCCGCTATCGCGGAGAATATTCCCATTACCGATGCCTCGTAATGGTGCTTTCTCGCGTACACCATGAGGATCAGACCTATTATGGCAGTGTACATCGTCCACAGCATGAAGCTCCCTTCCTGTCCGACGTAGAAAGATGATATCAGCAGGGGAGGGTGAAGCGCGTATGAGCTGTAGCTCCAGACGTAAGTGTATTGGAACTGGTGGGTGAGGACGAGGTTCATCAGATAGCCGGCGGTCAGAATTATGAAGACGGCACCGACATGGAACCCGATCCTCGCTACCTTTAGATATTTCTCATCTTTGCTGAAAAAATTGTATGTATATGCAAAGGTGGCAGTCAGCATTCCGCCGAATGCCACGTATATCAACGCTTGGCCCAGCATTATGTACCCTTCTTAGTTATAGCTGCTTGACGCCTCTTGCGCGGAGGCCTGGGGTCCTGTTTTGGATTGGTATTTGGAGGGACACTTGGTCAAAACTTCGCTGGCCTGGAAGACTCCGTTCTCGTACCGGCCTTTCGCGACGACATCGTTTGCGATCTCGAAGTTGTTCGGCTTTGCGCCTGCGAGCACTACCGGCAGGATAGTCTTCTCGTCATCCATCATATAGAAGTGGAATGTATTCGTGTTCGGGTCGTAGTACGTTTTCATGTCCTTTACCCACGATCCCTTTACCTGCACCGTCCTGTGAGTCTGTTCCGCAGTTTTCGCAGAGACGTAGGCTATGTTATTCTGCATGAAAGAAATCGCGCCGAACACGACGAAAGCGACCACTACAACGCCGGCAACAATGTATTTGGCCTTCATTTCATATTCTCCTTTTCCACAGCATTCTTCTCAAACAACTTGTTCACCTTCTTGTCTAAACGATACAAATAGATAAAAATTCCCAGCCAGATGACCAAAACTATTGCCAGCACTACGTACAGGGAGTGCGCGTTGAGGAAATTATAGAGGGAACCCATTTATTCAATCTCCGTGTGGTTATTGTATGACAGTATGCCGATCTTTGACCTCAGCTGAAACAGCCAGACGTAGAGGAAGCTGAATCCAAGGAGGGAAGCGTAGAACACGTAGCGCATGTTGGCATCCATATACATCTTCCCGCTTGCGTTCACGATCGGGGCGGGGGAACCCTCGCCGGGGTGAAGTCCCGTCATCATTCTGGGCATAATGAAGACAAAGAAGGGCACCGTTACGAAAGCGACGATCGAGTACACGGCAGACAGGGTCGCTCGCCTCTCTTCGATTTCCAGTGCGCTGCGAAGCGAGAAATATGCGCCGTAGATCAAGAGGAGAACGAAGATCGATGTCTCTCTCGGGTCCCAGTTCCAGAAGCTTCCCCAGTTGAACTTCGCCCATATCGACCCGGTTATGGTCGCGAGGATGCTGAATATGAAGCCGAGCTCCGCGGCAGTGGCGGACTTGATGTCGAGCGTCATGTCCTTCTTCCTGAGGTACGCAATACCGTACCACATCGACATGAAGAAGGCCAGCACCGCGAGCCACGACATCGGCACATGAAAGAAAATTATGCGCGCTTTGGCGCCCAACCCGGGGATATATCCTATCGGCATAGCGAGACCTATGGCGACAACGGCGGCGATCCAGACACCGATTCCGATTTTCATCCAATTTTTCACTTAATCTCTCCAGACAAAGTCGAACAAAACAATGGCAACCGTAGTCACGACGACGCAGTAGGAGAACATGATCTTGAAGTCACCGATAGCTTCCCCAAAAGCTGCCCCGTCTACCGACAATCTAGTTGCATCAATAACGCTCATAAGAAGTGGTAACAAAATAGGGAACGAAAGGACAGGATACAGAGTTCCTTTCGAGTTTGCCTTCGAAATAATGGCAGCTATGAAGGTCGAGGCAGCCGAAAGGCCGAACGTGCCTATGAGGATCGTCGTGAAGAAGATGAGAGGGGTCTTGACGACGAAAGACGGCATAGTCAACATGTAGGCGAGTATAATCATCACGTTGAGGATGTAGATCAGCAGCGAGTTGAATAGGAGCTTCCCAACCAGCACGGATGACGGTGTGACCCAGAGCTGCAGCGTCATCGAGGTGCCGCGCTCCTCTTCACTGACGAAGGAGCGAGAAAGGCCGCTCATGGCGGCAAAGAAAATGATAATCCAGAGAATGCCCGCAGAAAGGCTCGGGGAGACGGTCTCGCCGGCAGTAGAGAAAAGGATTATAGAAAGCGTGACAACCACGAACATCAGCAGGGAATTGAGGGCATAGCGGGTGCGAAGCTCGCTATATAGATCCTTGCTGAATATTGCAACGGCTCCTCTCATTCCGTTCAAGATAGCCCGTTCTGCGGTCATCTTCAAGGAACGGTGATAGTACCATTTCCACGCGCACGGAGAGCTTTTTGCTTGGACACCTCCCGCGGAAGTGTTAAATTTACACGTCCATTCGAGCGGAATTGCGCGGCATTTCAAGTGCCATGGAGAGGTGCGAGAGTGGTTGAATCGGCTCGCCTGGAGAGCGAGTTACCGTCACAAGCGGTACGTGGGTTCGAATCCCACCCTCTCCGCTGACGCAAACCATTTCGCCGGCTGGGCCGTGATATTGGAGAGGTGCGAGAGTGGTTGAATCGGCCGGTCTCGAAAACCGGAATACCCTTCGGGGTATCGAGGGTTCGAATCCCTCCCTCTCCGCCACACTGCGCCAAGGCTTCGTGTGGCGGGCCGATATTACGCTAGGGCTTCGTGTGGTAGGCCCACACTACGTTGAAGTCTCGTCTCGTGTCCGCAGATGCCGGCAGAGTTTTGAAGGGATAGGATATTAGTTGAAACGGAAGCCAGGAGGGGGTTATGTCGTGGTGGTATGTTTACGTTTTGAGAAGCTTGGTCAGGGATTTCATCTATGTGGGTTCTACGAACGATTTAAACCGAAGATCTCTCCAGCATGACCGAGGGTATGTACAATCCACGAAAGCTTATAGACCGTTAGAGTTGGTGGCGTATGTTGCTGTTACAACTGAGGCAAGGGCCCGCACTCTGGAAAAGTACTTCAAACGGGGCTCAGGGAAGGCGATTCTTAAGAGAAGGATCATTGGAGATTGAAGGAAGGTTCGAATGCCCTGGCAGACGAAGCTCCGAAGGAGCGTAGTCTGCCTCCCTCTCCGCCACACTGCGCCAAGGCTTCGTGTGGCAGGCCCACACTACGTTGAAGTCTCGTCTCGTGTCCGCAGATGCCGGCGGAGTTTTGAAGGGATAGGATATTAGTTGAAACGGAAGCCAGGAGGGGGTTATGTCGTGGTGGTGTGTCTACGTTCTCAGAAGCTTGATCAGGGATTTCATTTACGTGGGTTTCACCAACGATTTGAACCGAAGGCCTTTCGAGCATGATCGAGGGTATCTGCAATCGATCGGACTGTACAGGTGACCCCATGACAAACAGTAGCGGCGCGTTGAGATTTTAAAACCGGAAATGCAACGCTAGGGGAAAGCTGTAACCATCCGATTTTGACGATGTTGCCCTCAGGCACTTAAGTCTAATAGTGGTATGTCCATGGCGGCTCCGGGTTGGACTCGACGGGATCGGGGGCTCGCTGGCAAGCTTCCAAATTCGCCTGCGCTATTGTCGGAATTGGACTGATTTCAGGCCTAATTTAAAGGGGGGTCCTTGCCGCACGTCGACAGTGGCAGCCAATATATGCAAAAAGCGAATTCTTGATTTTTACTTCCGGCCGGAATATCTTGAGGCGAGCTAAGAGACTTCCATGCGGAATGACGATTTTGACTTCAGTTTCGACGACGACGAATATGACGAATTCGAAAAGCGCAATATCAACGAAGAGATAAAGCGCCTTCGCAGGGAAGAACCTACCTTTTCGAGCATCGCCGCTCTCGAGGAAATAATCGACTACTTCATGAGCCAGGACAAGTACGAGGATGCTCTCTTCTTTGCAAACAAACTGATCTCCGTGATGCCGGTTAGTTCCGAGAACTGGTTCCGCAGGGGAGAGATTAACGAGACTCTGGGGAAGTTTGAAGAGGCCCTTGAAGACTACACGAGGGCTCTGGAATTCAATCCCATAGAAGTCGATGCACTCATCGGACGCGCCAGCTGTCTCCAGATGCTCGACCGGTTCGAAGAGGCGCTTGACAGCACCGAGCGTGCCCTCGACGTAGATCCTGGCAGCTACGAAGCACTCATGAATAAGGGAGTCATTCTCGAGAAGCTCACTCGGTACGAGGAGGCGTCGAAGGTTTTCAAATACCTGACCGAGCTTGATCCTTCCGACAAGGACGCGTGGTTCGAGCTTGCCTATTGCTACGATTACCTGGATCAGCCTGACAAGTCATTGAAGTGCTATGACAAGGTCATCGAGCTCGATCCTTACAACCACCGTGCGTGGTACAACCGCGGCATCTCGCTTAACGCACTGGGAAAGTACCAGACCGCGGTGGAGAGTTACGAGATGGCGATAGCCATCGATGAGAAATTCAGTGCTGCCTGGTATAACAGAAGCAACGCGCTTCTCAGTATGGGGAAGCTCAGGGAGGCGATCGACAGTTACAGGACGACGCTGAAGTACGAGCCCAAGGACGTCGCGACCTGGCACAATATGGCGACCGCATACGAGGAGCTCGGGGAATATCGTGATGCCATCAGGTGCTACACCGAGGCGCTCAAGTCGGACGCGAACCATGTCGAGTCTCTATTCGGCAGAGCGGTTTGCTACGACGCCATGAGTATGTACCGCAAGGCCCTCGGCGATTTCGCCAAGGCGGCGGACCTGAATCCTTCCGATCCCGACGTATGGCACGCCAGGGGCGATGTGGAGTTTACACTGGAGTTGTTCGAGGCCTCGGTCGCGAGCTATCGCAAAGTTATCGAGATCCAGCCGGAGAACGTCGACGGCTGGTTGGATCTCGGCGATGCGCTCAGCGAATGCGATCTGCACGCAGAAGCTCTTGAGGCGTACAATCGGGTAATCAGCATTTCGCCCGACTGGAGCGAAGCGTATTATCAAAAATGTAAATGTTGCCTGCAGAACGGTTCATTCGAGGAAGCTATAGAGAGCGCCAAGAAGTCTTTGGAGCTGGAACCCCACAAAATAAGTACATTCTTCCAGGACTTCGGGCAGATTCAACACTCCAACCCGGAGATCCTGATCAAATTTGTCTTTCCCGTCTACGAATGGTTGGTGAATGAGAAAAAATATAAAGACCCACGCTAAACTGGTTGGAATAATCGGACATCCGATTGTCCACAGCTGGTCCCCCATAATTCATGAAACGGCTTTCAAATTCACGAAGCAGAACTACGAGTACGCGGCTTTCGATGTCCTGCCGAAATACCTTCGCGATGCCCTGAAGGGTCTTACTGCGCTCGGCATAGTCGGCTGCAACGTGACTGTGCCGCACAAGGAGGCCGTCCTCGAATTCCTGGACGAGGTCTCTGCCGATGCGAGGCTGGTAGGCGCCGTCAACACCATTTATGTCGAGAACGAGATGCTTGTCGGCCATAATACGGACGTCGACGGGGTCGTCGAGGCGCTGAAACCATTCAGGGAACAGATTTCAAACCAGTCGGTGACCTTGTTCGGAGCGGGAGGCGGGGCAAGGGCTGTGGTGTATTCGCTGATATCGTATTTCCGCCCGGAGCAAATCTACGTAATCAACCGGGATACATCGCGCGCCGAACTGTTGAAGAAATTCTTCGCCGATTCGCAGAACTACAGGAACATAAAGATAAACGAGCTGCACAACCTCAACGAGGCTGAGGCCATCAAGAAGAGTAAGCTCGTGGTGAACGCTACTCCTGTCGGAATGTTCCCCGGCGTCGGCGAGAGCATCATGATCGATGACACCGTCGATCTCGAAGGCAAGATATTCTTCGACCTGGTTTACAACCCCGTCCACACCGCCTTCCTCAAGACGGCGAGGAAGAAGAATGCCATTATTGTCAGCGGGCTTGAAATGCTCTATTACCAGGCCGCCAAAGCATTTGAGCTCTGGACCGGAGTCGCAATGCCTCTGGAGAAAGTTCGCGCGAAACTCGACCAGAAGTTTATCGACGCGAGTGCGCCGAAGGAACGCAAGGTCAGCGTTCAATGAGATTCAGGCGGATGTCCGTTCACTTCTGATGGGCTGAAGTCTGATAACGACGGCCAACGGATTATTTCGCAAGAAGCCGTCGAATGATCAGATCCGCGTCGGCAATCGGCGTGAGCGAAATGGAAGATTCCCCCTTTTCTGCAACCCCCATAACCAGTCTTTGTGCAGCGCCGCGCACATCTTCGGGCAGATCGCAGAGCTCTGCGAGGATTTTCAGTATCTGAGTGGCGCTCAGGACAGCGGGATATCCGGTGGAGTAAGTTGAGAGGGCGAACGCCTTTCCGACGGCTCTCCTTGCGCAGACGCGAGCCTTGCCGTCGTTCCCTTCGGCCTCGGCCTTCATCGCTAGGTCAAGCTCGGCAGAAATCTCAGGCGGTAGATCCGTTCGTCCCATTCTTCAGGTAATCCGAAAGATATCTTGCCGTGTAAGATTCTTTCGACTTCAGGACTTTGTCGGGCGGCCCCTCTGCAACGACCTCACCGCCGGCGTCGCCGCCTTCAGGGCCCAGATCTATTAACCAATCGGCGCACTTTATCACGTCAAGGTTGTGCTCGACGATTATGACGGTGTTCCCCTTGTCGACGAGCCTTTGCAGCAGGTCGAGGAGTATCCTGATATCCTCGAAGTGTAAACCCGTAGTGGGTTCATCGAGTATGTAAAGCGTCTTGCCCGTCGCGACTTTTGAAAGTTCCGTCGCCAGCTTCACTCTTTGAGCCTCGCCTCCGGAGAGCGTCGTCGAAGACTGGCCGAGGCGCAGGTACCCCAGGCCGACTTCGTTCATCGTCTGGAGTTTGCGCTTTATTGAAGGGATCTCTTCGAACAGAGCGAGCGCGTCTTCTACGGTCATATCTAGCACGTCCGCGATCGTCTTGCCCCTGTACCTGACATCCAAAGTTGCAGCGCTGTACCTTTTTCCGTTGCAGACCTCGCATTTCACGTATACATCCGGAAGGAAACTCATCTCTATCTTCCTCATGCCGTCCCCTTCGCAAGCAGGGCAGCGGCCTTCCTGGACGTTGAACGAGAACCTACCGGGCCTGTAGCCCCTCAGCTTCGATTCCGGGAGCTGCGCGAAGAGATCGCGGATCGGGGTGAAGACTCCGACGTACGTTGCAGGATTCGACCGCGGCGTGCGGCCTATGGGCGACTGGTCGACGTCCACTACTTTGTCGATGAGCTCCATACCGGAAATCGACTTGTAGGGAAGGGGTTGCTCCGACAACCTGTAGTAATGCTTTCCGAGTATTCTGTAAAGCGTGTCGTTTATCAGGCTCGACTTGCCTGAGCCGCTTACTCCGGTTATGCAGATAAAGAGCCCAAGCGGGAATTTCACGTCGAGATTCTTGAGGTTGTTCCCGGAAGCGCCGTGCAATGAGAGATATGTGCCGTTGGGCTTCCTGAGCTGATCCTTCGGTCTGACGGGAATGAACCTTTCGTCTCGAAGATATGCGGCAGTAAGGGATTCCTTCTTCTCCGACAAGATGTCCTTGAGCGTTCCGGCCTTTACAACTCTTCCCCCGTGCTCGCCGGCGCCCGGGCCGAGGTCGACGATGTAGTCGGCCGTCTCCATCGTTTCCCGGTCGTGCTCCACGACTATTACGGTATTTCCGAGGTCCCGCAGAGCTTTCAATGAGCTAATGAGCCTGATGTTATCTCTCTGGTGCAGCCCTATCGAAGGTTCGTCTATGACGTACAAGACACCAGTCAGCTGCGATCCTATCTGGGTAGCGAGCCTTATCCTCTGAGACTCACCCCCGGAGAGCGTGCCCGACGGGCGGTTCAGCGTGAGGTAATCAAGACCGACGTTCAGAAGAAATTTCAGCCTGGTTCTTATCTCGTGGAGTATCGGCTGCGCTATCTTCTGATTCCGTTTCCCGAGCTTCAGATCCTCGAAGGAGGCGCTCACCTTGTCGATGGACCTTCCGACGACCGAGGTAATGTCGAGTTCGTCCCCGGCAGAATCGAGGACGCGTACGTTCCTGCTCTCCGGCCGGAGCCTCGTCCCGCCGCAGCTCCCGCATTCGACAAGCGGAAGATGAGCCTCGATCTCCTTTGAATCCTTGCCGAAATAAACTTCGAAGTCGAGTTCGCTCAGCATTGGAACGAGTCCTTCAAACTTCTTCTTCAGGTTAGAGATGGAAACGCCGGCGAACTTTATCCCTTTCTGGGAGTCTTTCTGGTTCTTGCCGTAAAAGATCAGGTCCTTCACGGTTCCGCTGAATTGTTCGACGGGAGTATTTGCGTCGACGCCGTAGGGTTCAAGAAGGCTGTTCAGAAGGCTTATCATGAAGAAATCGTCGCGCTTGGGGAAGAGGAGGGCGCCGTCGGTCAACGACAATTTCTTGTCCAGGAGGATCGCCTCCGGAGTCACGTCGCGGCTCAGTCCGGTACCGCCGCACGTTCTGCACATCCCGAACTTCGAATTGAAGGAGAATGAATTGGGCGCGGGGTCGGGGTAGCTCCTGCCGCATTTGGGACATGAACGAAGTCGGCTGTAAAACGTGTCTTTCTTGAGATCGTGGTCGTGGAGCACGATTGTACCAGCGCCTCTTTCGAGACCGAGCTTCAGCGAATCTCTGAGCCTGGAAGCCGACTTTCGCTGCACCTTCAGTTTGTCCACCACCAGCTCGATATTGTGCGTGCCGTAGCGGGAGACCTCCATGCCTTCCTGGAGATCACGGACAGTTCCGTTGACCCTTACCTGAACGAAACCTTCCGCCATCAATTCACGGAACATTTCCCTGTAGTGTCCTTTCCTCCCGATAACGACGGGAGCCATGAGAAGGACGTTTCGGTTCTCAAAACCGCTAAGGATCGATTCAACGATCTGATCTGGAGTCTGCTGCTGGACAGGGATGTTGCAGTTCACGCAAAACTGTGTGCCGACCTTGGCGAACAGAAGCCTGACGTAGTCGTAAATCTCGGTGACCGTCCCTACGGTAGAATGTGGATTCGTGCTTATCGTCTTCTGCTCGATCGCGACTGAGGGACTCAGGCCTTCGATCAGATCGACATCGGGTCGCTCGAGGATTTGCAGGAATTGCCTGGCATATGCCATCATTGTCTCGAGATAGCGGCGCTGGCCTTCTGCATAGATGGTGTCGAATGCGAGAGAGGATTTGCCGCTCCCGCTCAACCCTGTAATGACTATGAACTTGTCCCGGGGTAAGTCAAGGTCGATGGACTTGAGGTTGTGCTGGCGCGCACCCCGGATAATGATTTTGTCCAGGTTTCCGTTTTTGGCCGTGTCGGATATCTTCTTCATCTGAGTCCGGAATTTACTCTTGGCCTGCACTACATTCAATCCAGAGACCTGTACAGGAAGTGCCTCTCATCCGAAATGTCGTCAGCGTGGACGCTACCAGGTTAGTGAATTTCCTCATACCGGAGCAGCGCGGGAATGGCGAACTGTAGGTAAAGCTTGTTAAATTGTGCATGAAGATGGCAAAGATTGACTGCGCAATATTTTATGAATGGGAATATGACGACGATTTCGTATCGCTTGTATCTAACAAGCTGAGCTCGAAAAACATTCCGAATCGGATATTCCACGCCGCCGACTTCCCGGGATTGCTCGAAGAGGTGAGAGAAGGCGAGATCGCTTTCAAGGTTGTAATAGACCGTGCCTCCGACGTCGACGAGAACTGCGAGACGATCACCGGCATCCTCATGAAACGTGGAGCGTACATCGTGAACGATCCGGTAAATATCCGCCATGCTTCGGACAAGGCATCGATGCATCTGGAGTTCATTACCGCCGGCATATTCGTACCGTACACGATTATTATTTCGCCATACAGCGCTGTACGGGAGGTCAAACTCAGCATCGGTGAGCTGGCAAACCTTGGACGACCCTTCATAATAAAACCGGCAAACACGACCGGCGGCGGGATCGGCGTTGTCACGGGAGCGGAGGGACTGCAGGAGGTCATAGATACACGCCAGCACAACAAAGACGACAAGTACCTGCTGCAATCCCGGATAGAGCCCGTCTATCTTGACGGGAAAAGAGCCTGGTTCAGACCTTTTTATGTATTTGGAAGAGTGCTTATCTGCTGGTGGGATGACCAGACGCACCTCTATTTGGAGGCAACTGAGGACGAGATCAGGAGCTACAAGCTGGATGAAATAGAAAAGATTGTGCGTAAGATTCACCTTGTCTGCAAGCTTGATTTCTTCTCGACGGAAATTGCCCTCACGGTAGACCGTAAGTTTGTCGTTATAGATTACGTCAACGAGATGTGCGATATGCGCATTAAGTCAAAACATTACGACGGAGTCCCTGATAGCGTGGTGGATGCGGTCGGAGAACAGATTGCATCGGGTGTGCTTGGGCTGTTAGGGCAGGCGAGATAGGGAATGTACCTGTCAGATTTCGAGCAGACGGATGACTTCAATGATGCTACGTTTGCCGTTGTGGATGTCGAAACCACCGGCGCGGCCGCGGCAGACGAGCGGATGATCGAGTTTGCCGGCTACAAGGTCCGGAAAGGCAAGATCGTCGACCAGTATGTGACGCTGCTTAACCCTGGAAGGCACATCCCGAATTTCATCAGGAACATGACCGGGATAAGCAACGAGATGGTGTATAGTGCTCCGCAGTTCAAAGACACGGCATTGGACATTACGCGCTTTCTTGAGGGGACCGTTTTTGTGGCACACAATTCCCAGTTTGATTACTCATTTGTTCGTACCGAAATGAAAAGAGCGGGCTACGACTTCGAAATGCCGCAGCTCTGCACTCGTAAGCTGAGTTCAAGACTTTTCCCGCAGCTTCCCAGGAAGGCGCTGGATCAGGTATGTCACCACCTGGGGATTAAGATCAGCGGGAGGCACAGGGCATACGGCGACGCGCGTGCCACGGCCCATCTTCTCATCGAACTCCTGGAGCTTGTCAGGGAGCGCCACGAAGTCGTGAGCCTGGAGGAACTGCTCCGTTTTCAGAATTTACCTCACCGCGTGGACCGCCACGGAAATCAGAATGTCTTCAAGCGTGCCATGACCGCCGCGCCGAATGCGCCGGGGGTCTACCGCGTTTACGACGGGGACGATGAAATCATCTACGTCGGAAAGGCAAAGAACCTCAAACTGCGAATGGCCTCTTACCTCACTGAGAATGCCCGGGACGCGGAAAAGGTGAGGAAGATGCTGGGCAAGGCGCGGAAGCTCGAGTGGGAGATAACTCCTTCCGAGGTGAGCGCGCTGCTGCGGGAACTCCAGCTGATAAGGCGGTACCAGCCGCGTTTCAATTCGCAGCTCGTCAACACGAGGCGGTTCCCGTTCATTAAGCTATCCACGGACAAGAAGTACGAGCGTCTCGACATGGTTTACGAGCTGGATGAGGACGGGAGGTATTACGGGCCGTTCGAAAGCTCCTACGTCGCGGAGCAGGTCCTCTTTGCCGCGGACAGGCACTTCAAACTTGTGAAGTGCGAGAAGGATTTTGCCGAGCCTTTCGACCCGTGTCTTTATTTCTACATCGACCGCTGCGCGGCCCCGTGCACCGGAAGGATCAGCCCTGATGCATATAACATGGAGGTTAAGGCGGTCGAAGAATTCCTTTCGGGCTCATTCGAAAAACTAACCGAAGAGTTGCGCGTCCGTCTCGACGAGTTGTCCAAGAAGCTGGAATTCGAAGACGCGGCAGCCGCGCGGGACCTTATCCTGATGCTTGAAAAGACATCGTCAAAGCTGAGGCTCATCAATGGCCCTATCGGAAAGGCGAATTTTATCTGTGGCTGGTCGGGGGAGAAAGGCCTGGAAATGTACCGCGTGGCGAGAGGACTCGTGTTCGGCCCTGTTGTGACGGGGAAGGGTGAGGTCGAACCGGGCGTGAATTTTCTTCTCAACGAGTCCGAGGTTATCGCTGCGGACTTCGTTCCCCTGAGGATACTTCTGAACTACGCGTTGAAGAACAATGCGGGATTTTTCGTGCTTGGGGCGAATGGTGAGGCCGCGGAGGCGGAACTCGCCGCCAGAATAAAAACCGCCGCCGGCTTCTCGCCGGACGGCGGTCGAAAGTCCTGAAAGGATCAGCCGCGTTATAGCTGGCCTAAGTACTCTTTTGCTTTAGAGGCGTATTGTGACTTGGGGTGTTTCTGAATCAGTGTTTCCCATGTCGTCTTAGCCTGTTGCTTGTCGCCAAGCCGCAGGTAAGACATTCCGAGCATTATATAAGCGGCGCCTTCCTTGTAGCTCTTGTGGAATGTCAGGACGCTCTGAAACGCCTTGACCGCGTCGCTGTATTTCTGAGTCGCGTAGTAACACTCTCCCATCCAATAGAAAGCGTTACTCACCATCGACGGGTCGGCAGTGCTCATGCTGAGGTCCTGGAAGTTCGATAGGGCGTCCTTGTAACTGCGACTCCTGAAAAGTTTCAGGCTGGCATCATACTTCTGCTTGAACTGGGCGCGCGTCGTGACGGTGCTGTGTCCCATGCCCATGGACGACTTCTCCATATCGGCACTTCTTGCACTGAGATCCCTGTTGATTTGCTTCTGGACAGTGAGCTCCGAATCCAGCTGGTTGACTCTCGCCTGCAGGTCCTGAAGGTCCTGCCACTGCTGGCTGCTCTGACCGAGTTTCGAAGTGAGATCCGCAACTTTTGCATTCAGGGCTTTCTTATCCTGATCGAGTTGTGCGTTTGTCTTTTTGAGCTGAGCGTTCTCAGTCTGAAGTTTCTGAACTTCGGAGGCCGCATTCAGGGAATCGGCGCTTGCCTTCGAAGCCTGTGTCGCTTCTTCACTGGTCCCGCATCCAGAAAGAAGGAGGTTGGTCGCGAAGAGCAATGCTACCAACAGAAATGATGCCCTATGCAGTACTCGTTTCATTAGGATTCCCTCCTGGGTATTTTGGTTAAAATTCGAATGAAATTAGACAAGCGTACCATAAAAGTCAAGAAAAACGCCCGCTGAATTCTTATCACCATGCGCCTCAGGCATCGATGACTCCAGCCGATTGAAACCGGTTCGAAATTAGCATATTTGCGCGTGTTTGAATAGATTCAGAAAGAAGTTGAAAACCATGGAGTAACTGCCTGTGCATTCGTCGACCGCGATCCCAACGTATGAGTTCCATATATCACGCAAGTCGCGTGACAAATATTCTTTCGAGGAGACGTTTTTTTCCCTCACCGGCGACGTGATATTTGCGAATTCCCGTGCGGCTCAGATGTTCGCCGAGAAGATGAACGAGAAGAGACGCCGCATCCGCGGAGGGGCCGGCCTCGCCGCGACGCAGCAGGTATCTGCGAGCGAAATCAATGCGATGGGATTGTTTCACGAAGTTCTTCATTTCGTTATCGACACCTATGTGAGCAAGGCAAATCCCGAAGCGTTTTTCATGCTTGAAGACCGGCTGAAGAAGGACCTTGGCGAAGAGAAGCTTTCTACGGCTCAATCTGTTTTCGTCGAGACCTTTCCTCCGACGTCCGTATACCGCAAAGAGGAGTCGGCCAGAGATTTCATGGCCAGACAGGAGGGTGATCTTCTCAAAAGACATCTCGTCCTCAAGGAACTCATCCTGCTCTGGCTTGAGAACAGGAACCCCGCCTTCTCGGGTATCTCGGAACTGATAGACGATTCAGGGCTCGAAAAGAAGTCCGCTTACAGCACTCTCCTCGCTCACTCGGACGCCTTTTTCCATGAACAGCCCAGATTCGGCCCGGCTGGCTCACCTCTGATCAAGATGCTGCTCACACCTATAGAGGCCCATCCCGATTCGATCACCGACCAGCTCCAGTTCATCGTGGAGAACTGGAAGGACATAATCGGTGACTCCCAGTTTCTCAAGCGTCTCCTGGGAGCAATAGATTTCATAAAAGAAGAGGGAAAGTATTTCCTCATGCTGGCACAGGCGCAGGCGGATAAAGCCAGGATGCCGAATGTCAGGAGGGCAGGCTTCGAAGGATTCGGTGAGAAGGGGCCGCAGCCCGTATTGAGGTTCGGCAGCGCGGCAGACGCTGAAACGGAAAACTTCAGCCCCGACCTCAGCTGGATGCCGAGGCTTGTCCTCATTGCCAAGAACGCGTTCGTCTGGCTGGACCAACTGGGCAAAAAGTACCGGCGATCTATCACGCGACTGGATCAGATCCCGGACGAGGAGCTGGAGATCCTCTCGAGACGGGGTTTCACCGGGCTCTGGCTCATAGGCATCTGGCAGCGCAGCAACGCATCGCAGAAGATTAAACACTTGAACGGGAACTGGGATGCCATCGCGTCGGCCTACTCGCTCAACTCCTATGACATTGCTCTCGATCTGGGCGGCGAAGAAGGTTATGGAAATCTCAAGGATCGTGCGTCACGTTTCGGAATACGTCTTGCCAGCGATATGGTGCCCAACCATATGGGAGTCGATTCGACGTGGGTGATCGACCATCCCGACTGGTTTCTTAAATCGGACTATCCTCCGTTTCCGAATTACTCGTTCACGGGACCCGACATTAGCGGGGACGAGCGCGTCGGGATTTTCATCGAGGACGGGTACTGGAGCAAGAGGGACGCCGCCGTGGTTTTCAAAAGACTGGACAGGTGGACCGGCGATGTGAGGTTCATTTACCACGGGAACGACGGAACGCATATGCCGTGGAACGATACGGCGCAGCTCGATTTTACCAAACCGGAAGTCAGGGAAGCGGTGATCCAGACTATCCTCCACGTCGCGCGGATGTTCTCCGTTATCAGATTTGACGCGGCGATGGTCTTGAGCAAGAAACATTACCAACGTCTCTGGTTTCCTGAGCCGGGCACGGGAGGCGCCATACCTTCCAGGTCCAGCTTCTCGATGACGAAGGAGCAGTTTGACTCGGTCATACCCGTCGAGTTCTGGAGGGAAGTTGTCGACCGGGTTCAGAAAGAAGCACCCGACACACTCCTCCTCGCGGAAGCGTTCTGGCTTATGGAGGGCTACTTCGTCCGGACGCTGGGGATGCACAGGGTTTACAACAGCGCCTTCATGAACATGCTCAAGAGGGAAGAGAACGCAAACTACCGGCAGGTAATTAAGAATGTCCTCGAGTATAACCCTCAAATACTCAAACGTTTCGTTAATTTTCTCAATAATCCGGATGAGGATACGGCGATAGCGCAGTTCGGCAAGGACGACAAATACTTCGGGGTCTGCGTAATGATGTCGACTATGCCGGGGCTTCCGATGTTCGGTCACGGACAAATTGAGGGCTTCACCGAGAAGTACGGGATGGAATTCAAACGTGCGTACCGCGACGAACATCCCGATGAGGGACTGGTGACCCGCCATGAACATGAAATCTTTCCTCTGCTTCGCATAAGACACATTTTCAGCGAGGTTGACAATTTCCTCCTATATGATTTCTTCTCCTCCAACGGGACGGTGAACGAAGATGTGTTCGCGTACAGCAACCTTTTCGGGGAAGAAAGAAGCCTTGTCGTCTACAATAACAGGTATTCGCAGGCGGTCGGTTGGGTGAGAACTTCGGTTGCGTACCGCGGATACGGTGGCAGACTCATCCAACGCGATCTTGCGGATGGTCTCGCCATGCCGGCCGGGAGACATGCTTTTTGCCTCTTCAGGGATTTACTTGCAGGTCTTGAGTTCATAAGGGAGATAAAATCGATCAGAAAAGATGGATTATTCATTGAGTTGGGAGCATATAAGTTCAATGTGTTCATTGACTTTCGATGGGTCGATTCGTCCAAGGACATGCCTTATGACGAACTCTGCAGGTCACTTGACGGGCGAGGGGTTATTTCAATCGAAGAGGAGCTTTACAGGATTAAGCTGAAAGACGTCCACGCAGCCTTCTACGAGGCAATCAATGCAGGAAGCATGAAGTACCTCATGGGCGGGTTGCAGCGCGGTAGATTGAAAAGCGAGAGGATAAAAGCCTATGAAGAAAAGGCTGATAAGTTGCGGTCCGTCGTTTCGAAATACATGCATATTCATTTCGCCAAGCGCGATACGAGTGAAACGAAACACCCCAGATACGAACGACTGTTGTCGTTTCAACACGGCATCCGCAGCAAGACAGCAGCAAATTACATCGCCAGGCTCCTTCCGGGCGAGCCCGATAACTCACTTGTAGGATGGAGGGTTATGTTCCTTTGGCTGTTCCTGAGGGAGCTGAGCAGTGAGGTCGTCCCTGGTGTGAAAGGTGAGATTGCGTTTGAGCGTGAGCTGCGTCTTCACGACCAGGTGAGAAACTGCTATGCGGAACTTGGAGTTGACAGGGCGACCTCAGAGTATGAACTGGCACTGGCTGCGGCGTTGGCGTCAATCCCATTGGATAAAGGAGTCAAAGAAGAGGAAGCCATCTCACAATTTGCCGATTTCCTGAGAACCGATTCTGCACAGTCATTTCTTGCAGTACACGAGTACGACGGGATCCGCTGGTTTAACAAGGAGCGTTTCGTGGATCTTCTCGGTCACTTCGTGGTTGCCGGTGCGATAGAACGAACCTCCGGTTTATCCCCCGACGAGACAGAGCTGCAAGTGGAGCGGATGGTCACGTCTGCATCTTCGCTTGAAAAGTGGACCGCGCGGGCTGGTTACAGATTTGATGATCTGCTGGCGCACTTGTCTCCTGCAGGAACCGGCGCGGATACCGTTTAGGAATTCTTCTGGGTGCTGAGGAATTTCTTGTTTTTTCAGCCGCCGAATGAAATCTTATGTACGTTCGCGATTGCGGAACACCGGCAAGTCTTGTTAGTGTCAGCACGTTCACACTCACTTAGGAGCAATCTCAATGCAACTCAAACTCGTCGACTGGGTGGTTATAGCCGCCTATTTCATTTTCACGATAGGGATCGGGGTTTACTACCGGAAGAAGGCGACCAGTAGCGTCAGCGACTTCTTTATTTCCGGACGTAAGGTAGTGTGGTGGCTTGCCGGAACGTCGATGGTCGCAACCACTTTCTCTGCCGATACACCGCTGGCGGTCACCGGACTTGTTGCACGCAACGGGATCGCAGGCAACTGGATATGGTGGAGCCTGCTGTTCAGTGGAATGCTCACGGTGTTCTTCTATGCACGGCTTTGGCGCAGGGCAGAGGTACTGACAGATGTCGAGTTTGCCGAGATCCGTTACAGCGGCGGGCCCGCAAAATTCCTGAGGGGATTCAGGGCGATATACCTCGGCCTTCCCGTAAACATTATCATAATGGGATGGGTGAACCTCGCCATAGTGAAGATCATGATGATGACGCTCGGCGTCGGAAAGGTCGAGGCCCTCGTCCTTGCAGTCGTGCTCATGGTACTCACGGCATCTATCTCGACTCTCTCGGGACTCTGGGGAGTGCTCGTGACGGATCTGTTCCAGTTCGTGCTTATGATGACGATGGTCATACTGCTCGCGGTATTTGCAGTCGCCGCTGCCGGAGGAATGGGACACCTGATGCAGGGACTCCAGGCGATCGATGCCGCGAAGCCGGGGGCGGGTTCCATAACGGCGTTTGTTCCTGACCTCAATTCTGTATGGATGCCTGTAATCACATTCGTGGTTTACATATCGGTTAACTGGTGGGCATCATGGTACCCCGGCGCCGAGCCGGGCGGCGGCGGCTACATAGCCCAGAGAATTTTCTCCGCGAAGAATGAGAAGCACTCGCTACTTGCCACGCTCTGGTTCAACATCGCCCATTACGCGCTCCGTCCGTGGCCCTGGATCCTCGTCGCGCTCGTCGCTGTCGTCAGGTTCCAGCATAACCCGGCTTTTCAGGCAGACCCCGAGTCCGGCTATATCATGGTTTTGATGCAGGATCTGCCGGTCTACATGAGAGGGCTTATGCTCGCTGCGTTCGCTGCCGCGTACATGTCCACAATTTCTACTCAACTTAACTGGGGCGCCAGCTACCTGATGAACGACTTCTACAGGCGCTTCCTCGTCAAGAACAGAAACGAAAAGCACTACGTGCAGATGTCTCAGGTGGTGACGGTCTTGTTGATGATCATCTCGGCCGTCGTGACTTTCTACATGAACTCCATCGCAAACGCGTGGAAGTTCCTCATAGCCCTCGGTGCCGGCACCGGCCTCGTTTATATCCTGCGGTGGTTCTGGTGGAGGATAAACGCGTGGAGCGAGGTATCGTCAATGGCCGCAGCGCTCATCGTTTCGCTGTCGTTGCAATCTTATTTCCATCTTAGCGACGCGCAGCCGAAACAGTTTGCGTATCTCGTGCTACTCACGGTCATCATAACTACCGTCGTCTGGCTCGTCGTCACTTTCCTCACGGCGCCGGAGAAGAAGGAGACCCTCGTCGCGTTCTACCATCGCGTGCACCCCAGCGCGAAGTTGTGGGGCCCGATTGCCAAGGAAGTCACGGACGTCAAGCCGGACAAGGACGGGATATTCAACCTGATAGACTGGCTCAGTGGTGTCGTGATGATTTACCTGTTCCTTTTCGGAACCGGGAACATAATCTTCGGGCGCACAATTCTCGGGATTGTCATGATTGCCATCGGGGCAGCCTTCGGTGCGCTGATCTATTTCGACCTGAACAAACGAGGTTGGGAGACCATCGGTGAGTAGTACGCGCCGCGGCAGTATCCATGCCGGGCACGAGATCGGTCCCGGGTTTCTGTCATGTCGATCCTGAAGCGGGTGGAGAGTCTCAGAAGGGACTACTCCGGGGAGGCGCTGAATGAATCCGGTGTAAACCCGGACCCGATGAAACAATTTGAAATCTGGTTCGAGGAAGCTGTGAAAGCCGAGGTGCCCGATCCGCATGCGATGGTGCTTGCGACGGTTTCGGCAGGCGGAGACCCATCGGCACGCGTCGTCCTCCTCCGTGGTGTCGATTCGGGCGGCTTCACGTTCTACACGAACTACGGCAGCCGGAAGGCGAGCGAACTTTCCGCCAACTCGAAGGCTGCAGTCGTCTTTTACTGGCAGGAATTGGACAGACAGATCAGGGCTGAGGGCACGGTTGCGAAGACAGATGGCGACGGATCGGACAGATACTTCGCTTCTCGGCCGAGACCGAGCCAGGTAGCCGCATGGGCCTCGCAGCAGAGCGGGTTACTCGGCGGGAGGAAGGAGCTGGAGGAAAGATTTGCGGAATTCCAATCAAGGTTCAAAGACCTCCCTGTCCCGAGACCCGAGAATTGGGGCGGCCTCAAGTTGTATCCGCGCAGTATTGAGTTCTGGCAGGGCAGACCTAACAGACTTCATGACCGGATACTCTATGTGCGTGAGCAAGACCGTTGGGTGATAAAGAGGCTGGCGCCGTAAGGTTGTGCCCGCGACTCGCGGGCGTGCAGCGGTCAAAAAATTCAGTCCGGCCGGTGGAAATTTTCTCTTTTTTCAACAATCTTTAATGCAGCGTGGCGACGAGAGTTTTTATCCTGACATTTCTGCTGGCCCTGGCCTTTGTCCTTTCGGCCGCTGAGGTGGCTCTCTACAGCATTACCGGCTCCGGTGAACCCGTCCGCGGTAAATTGATGTCGAAGCTCTTCAAGTCACCGCAGCTTCTGCTTTCGACAATTCTGGTCTCCAACACAGTCTCCGTGTTTCTATTCACCCTGATCGGTGCATCGGTCGCGGTTGATCTTGCCGAGGCGGCATCGGTCAGCAAAGCCGTCGCTGTAGCGTCAGAGATTGTCGTGGTTTCGGCGCTTCTGATATTCTTCGCCGATGCTGTGCCGAAATTGGTTGCGATGCGCAATTCGAGGCTCGTAGTAAGGTTGAGTCTTCCTCTTCTCCTGCTCCTCCTGGTAATCGAAAGCCCGGTTGTTTATCCCCTCAACTCGTTCTTGTCGAGGATAACTGCCAGGAGGAGAAGGAAGTCTCTTACTATCGACAGCGAGGGGCTGAAGACTTTATCCAGTGTGGCGGGGAGTGCCGGCGTCATAGAAGAACACGAGGCGCAGCTGCTCAGGAAGATATCCTTTCTTGGCGAGCGAAGCGTGAAGGACACGATGACTCCGCGCGAGGAAATACGCTCGGTCTCGGAGGACGCAGGATTTGATGATGTTGTGGAGGCCTTCAGGGAGAGTGAACATTCGAGGATGCCGGTTTACTCGGGCACGGCGGAGAACGTTGTTGGAATGATATACGCCAGAGATTTTCTGCCTCTCGTAAGAAAGAAATCAGGTAAGAAGAGATTTACGGCCAGATCACTCATGAGGGTTCCCGTGTTCGTGCCTGAGACTCAATCTCTGGAAAAACTACTGGAGACCTACAGGTCGCACAAGCTGCATATCGCGGTGGTAGTGGATGAATTCGGCGGCCTGTCCGGAATCGTTACGCTTTCGGATGTTGTCAGGGAGATATTCGGTTCGAGTGCCGAAAAGCCGAGAGAGGGCACACGGATGATAAGACTTCCTGATGGAAGCGTGATCACGAAGGGAAGCGCAAGACTCGAAGAGCTGGCTCCGGATTTGGGGTCTCTTGACTTCGAATACGATGCCGGCGATTCGGTTTCCTCGCTGCTCATAAGAGTCAGGGGATCCGTGCCGAAGGTCGGTAGCAAAATGCGGATCGGGAATTTTGAATTTGAGGTTGTGCAGGCCTCGCCGAAAGCAATTTTGCAAGTCAAGCTGAGACAGTTATATTCTGGCTCTGAAACCGACAATGACTGAACCGAACCACATTGTGTATCTGACCGGATTCATGGGGAGCGGCAAGAGTACGGTGGGTCCGGAACTGGCGCGCAGGTTAGGCTACGATTTTGTCGATGTCGATACCAAGGTGGAAGACATCGAGGGAATCTCGATCACGGAGATTTTTCGACTCCGCGGCGAACGATATTTCCGAAACCTCGAGAAAAGGGTCCTGAGCGAACTGGCCGGCAGCGGCAGGAGAGTAGTCGTTGCGCTTGGCGGCGGCGCGCTGGCGGACGAGGAGAGCAGGAAGCTGACAAAGGCCACCGGAGTACTCGTTTACCTGAAGGCGAAGCCCGAGAAGATCCTCGAGCGTGTAAAGAGGAAGAAGAACCGTCCCATGCTTCTCACACGCAATGGCAATCCGATGAACGATGCCGATCTCTCCGCCCGGCTGAAGGCCCTTTTCGAAGAGAGAGAACGGCACTATTTGGAAGCAAGCATAGTCGTAAGCACATCCGAAATGACAGTATCGAAGAGCGTCGAGGAAATCATTCTGAAATTGAAGGGAAGAATAGCATGAAGCCTCTGACTTACAGGGTAAACTCTTCGAGGATTCCCGTTTTCATCGGCGACTCGGATTCACCGATGATGAGTCAGCTGCGTTCGGCTCAGAGGGCCGCCGTGGTAGTGGACTCGAACGTAGCGGCGCTTTACGGGAGCATGATGGACGAGATAAACTCCATCGACGGATCGGTGATTACGTTATTCCACGCCAGCGAAGAGAATAAGAGCCTGGACAAAGTAGAGGAGCTACTTACACTCTTCCTGGAAAGAAACATCCGGCGAGATTCGGTCCTGTTCGCCATCGGGGGCGGCATCACAGGCGATCTGGCAGGATTCGTCGCCGCCGTTTTCCAGCGGGGTATAGAGTATGTGCATGTGCCGACTACGCTTCTCGCCATGGTGGACAGCTCGATTGGCGGGAAGGTGGGGGTGAACCACAGTGTCGGGAAAAACATGATCGGCGCATTTCACCAGCCGAACTCCATTGTCGTTAACACCGGGTTCCTCGAGACTCTTCCGAAAGAAGAGCTTATCTGCGGCCTCGGAGAGATCGTGAAATACGCGGTTCTAAGCGGCGAAGCGTTTTTTGATTTTCTGGAGAAGAATCATGTCAGGCTCCTGAACAAGGAGAGAAAGTCGCTGCAAAAGATCGTCAGGATGTCCGTGGAAACAAAGAAACGGTACGTCGAGAAAGACCCGAGAGAATCTGGAGTGCGCGCCCACCTCAACCTCGGCCATACTATCGGGCACGCAGTCGAAGCGGCCACGGGATACAACGCTTTCAAGCACGGTGAGGCCGTGCTGATCGGCCTTGTCGCGGAGGCGCATATCGCAATGCATATGAAACTCCTCCGCGCGTCGAGCTTCGAGCGTATTCTGAAAATGGTTAGACGGATTGCCCGCCAGAGGGATGAGAAGGTCCCACTCGAAGACACCCTGGGACGATTCATCTATGACAAGAAGATGAAAGCCGGTAAAGTCAGATTTGTGCTTCCCACCGGCATCGGGAAGGTTGTGTTGCGTGACGATGTCACCACTAACAGCGTGGTCGACGCCATGAGGTTTGTCGCAGCCGACGGTATGATTAGCTTAACTTAGCTTTTTCGGAGATATTTCATGATTACTTACAAGCAAAGCGGTGTGAATATTGATGAAGCGGAGAAACTCGTCAGCAAAATAAAACCGCTTGCGAAAGGGACGTTCAACAAGAATGTGCTTTCCGAGATTGGATTTTTCGGCGGCTTCTATAACGCCCGGTTCCCGGGGTATCGAAATCCCGTCCTCGTATCATCCGTCGACGGTGTGGGAACGAAGGTCAAGATAGCAATCGAAATGGGAAAGCACGACACTATCGGACAGGATCTGGTCAACCACTGCGTCAACGATATAGGGGTCGGCGGAGCTACTCCGCTCTTCTTCCTCGACTATTACGCCTGTGGGAAGCTTGATGCAGAAGTTGCGGGCGAGGTTGTGAAGGGCCTGGCGAAGGCCTGCAAGGAAAACGGCCTTGCACTGGTGGGCGGAGAAACCGCTGAGATGCCGGGAGTTTACGCGGAGAAGGACTACGACCTGGCGGGAACGATCGTCGGCGTGGTCGACAAGGCAAAGGTGATCGACGGGAAGAAGGTCAGGAAAGGAGATGTCCTTGTCGGTGTGGCTTCGACAGGGTTGCACACCAACGGCTACTCGCTGGCAAGGAAGACGCTCCTCTCACAATACAGAGTCGACAGCTATGTGGAGGAACTTGGCGAGACGGTCGGAGAAGCTCTTCTGAAAACGCACAGGTCCTATTTGGATGTCATGCGAGCCGCCGTCAAAAAGTTTCATGTCCACGGCATGGTACACGTGACGGGTGGAGGAATAGAAGGAAATACAAGGAGAGTAATCAGGGAACCGAGAAAGTTCAAAGTGTTCTGGGATAATTGGGAGGTACCTCCGATTTTCCGTCTGATCCAATCGATGGGTGGCGTACCCGATGAGGACGCGAGGCGCGCCTTGAACATGGGAGTGGGATTGACAATCGTCGTACCGGCTAAGGAGTCCGACGCGTTGATTTCAAGTCTCAAAAGGAACGGGGAAGCGGCTTTCGTCGTCGGGGAAGTGGTCGGATAAAGGGGATAGAAGTCAGAGGTAGGACGTTAAGGGATAGCTGTGCGTTCGTCCCGACTTCGTCGGGACCCCCTTCGTTGGAATGACAGGTGAATGCCTGTCATTTCGAGCGAGCTCCGCGAGTCGAGAAATCTTCTGAGGGAATTCGCGAATGTCAATGTTAAGATAATGCACAGCAGATTCCTCCGCTTGCTCGTCCCGACCTCGTCGTGACTCGCTTGGGCGAAATGATAAGTTGGCACTATAATGTTGCCGGCTACGTCAATTATTGTCCGGGAGGTGGTATGGTACAGGACAAGACGTATTATGTCTACATGCTCGCTAGCAACTCTCGTGTTCTCTACATAGGGATGACGAGTAATTTGTGTCAACGTGTTTACCAACACAAACACAAAATCTTCCAGGGGTTCACGAAGCGATATGCTGTCGACAAGCTGGTCTATTATGAAGAGACTAACAATGTGTGGGAAGCGATACGAAGGGAAAAGCAGTTGAAGAAATGGAGACGGGAGAAGAAGATCTCGCTGATTGAGAATGTGAATCCTGGGTGGTATGATCTGTATGAGGAATTATGTGGAAAAGGCGAGTGAAGGCTGAGTGTCACCTGTCATTTCGAGCGAGCTCCGCGAGTCGAGAAATCTTCTGAAGGAATTCACGAATGTCAATGTGAAGATAATCCACAGCAGATTCCTCCACTCGCTCGTCCCGATTTCATCGGGACTCACTTGGTCGGAATGACAAACCGTCACCTGTCATTTCGAGCGAGCCCTGCGGGTCGAGAAATCTTCTGGGGGAATTCGCGAATGTCAATGCGCAGATAATCGATAGAAGATTCCTCCGCGCGCTCGCGCCGACTCTGTCAGGACTCACTTGGTCGGAATGAAGGGAGAGATCTTGTGCAGGGACTTTAGGTCCTTCTTTGAAACCGTGTGAGGCTGTCCAGAAAGTCTTGTCTGTCATGCTGAACGAAGTGAAGCATCCATTTTTCAGAACGAATAAGTGGATTCTTCAGTCGCTCCGCTCCTTCAGAATGACATTTTCCTTGTTTTGGGACAACCTCACACGAATAAGTCTTACCAGATTTTCGCTCTTACACTATCAGCTCTGTACATCGGGTCTCCCGGTTTGCATCCGAACGCCTCGTAGAAAGGCGGAAAATCGGACAGGGGACCATTGCACCTGAACTCGTTCGGTGAGTGCGGGTCGACGATCAACCGCTGTCTCAGTGCCTGCGGTCTGTCGTTCTCACGCCACATCTGTGCCCAGGCCAGGAAGAACCGCTGCTCCGGAGTGAACCCGTCTATTTTTGTCGGGCGCGGTTTGCCTTTGAGTGTGTTTTCGAATGCCTGGAACGAGATCGAGACACCGCCGAGGTCTGCGATGTTCTCGCCCTCAGTAAGCTTGCCGTTGACATGGAGTGAATCCAGAACTGTGTAAGAATCGAACTGGTTGACCAGTACGTCGGCTTTCTTCTTGAAGTTTGCTGCGTCCTGCTTTGTCCACCAGTCCTTCAGGTTTCCTTTCGCGTCGAACTGGCTCCCCTGGTCGTCGAAGCCGTGTGTCATCTCATGTCCGATGACCGCGCCCATCCCGCCGTAATTGACAGCATCATCGGCATCGGGATTGAAGAACGGGGGTTGCAGTATGCCGGCAGGGAAGACAATCTCGTTCATTGAAGGATCGTAATATGCGTTCACGGTCGGAGGCGTCATTCCCCATTCGGTACGGTCTACTGGTTTTCCGACTTTGTCGACATCATAGTTGAAGTTGAATTCGTTTGCCCGCATAACGTTTAGGACGTAAGCGGCGCGGTCGATCTTCAACCCCTTATAGCTCTTCCATTTGTCGGGATAGCCGATCTTGTTTACGATGGCCTTCAACTTGATGAGAGCCTGCTTCTTTGTCGTCTCGCTCATCCAGTCCAGGTTCCTGATCCTCTCGGCAAAAGCTGCCTCGAGGTTATGGACCATCTGTTCGGCGCGCGCTTTGGCCTTCGGTGAGAAATGCTCCTTCACGTACAGCTTGCCGAGCGCGAAGCCGACCGACTCGTCAATTCTCTGAAGCACCCGCTTCCATCTCGGTTGTAGTTCCTTGGCACCGGTAAGAACGGTTCCGTAGAAGTTAAAGTGTTCATCAACAAACTTCTGGCTAAGATACGGCGCCATTGAATTTATGAGATGCCATCGGAGGTAAACCTTCCAGTCTTTTAGTGGGACATCCTTGAGCATCTTGCCGGCTTCTGCTATGAATTTTGGCTGTGCGACGTTCAGCTTCTTGACTCCCGAGAGATCGAAGTGCCTGATGTACGAGCCCCATGAGAAGCCCGGGGTTAGAGCGTTTACCTTGGCGATTGTCATCATGTTGTAGGTCGCCTTTGGGTCCCTTCTCTCAACGCGTGTCATGGAAGCTTCGGCGAGCCTGCTCTCTATGTTCATGACTGTCGCCGCCTCAGCCGATGCTGTCTTCTGGTCGTCGCCGATCAGCGTGAACATCTTTGTTACATATGCATCGTACGCTTTGAGGATCTCCTTTGACTGTTTATCGGTCTTGGTGTAGTAGTCACGGTCGGGCAGGCTGAGTCCCGATTGATGCACGCTGGCGATCATCATTTCACTGTTCTTCAGATCCTGTTGGGAAGTGAAGTAAAAAAGGATGTTTACCCCCTGGCGCTGAAGTTTTGCCACAACGCTTTCGAGGTCCTTAACATTCTTGATCTGATCAATCTGCTTGAAAAAGGGCTCCAGAGGTTTGGCGCCATCTTTGTCGATCGCGGTCGTATCCATGCCACTGAAGAAGAAATCGCCGACCAGTTGGGTGTCGCTTCCTTTCTTGGCAGCAGTCTCAGAGGCGGCCTTTTCCGCAATTCCGTGGAGGATGTTGAGGTTCCGGTCGTAAAGCTCAGAGAAGCTTCCCCACCTGCTGTACGCGGCGGGAATCGGGTTGCTTTTCAGCCAGCCGCCGTCGGCATAAAGGAAAAAGTTCTGGCAGGGTTTGACTGACGTGTCGATATTCGCCGGATCGAGCGGCGGAATATTCTGGGTGGTTGCCTTCTCCTGGGCCATAACCTTAGTAGGTTTCATCGGCATAACCAGGACGAGGGCGAGCATTACCAGCGGCAAGAGTGCACGAATTCTGTCCATGCGCTGTCCTTCCTATTTTGGTTGTGGAGAATATTGGTAGTCCATCTCGGAATGGGATGTGTGAGCGTTTGGCAAAAACGATTTCATTCTGCCAAACGTGCGAGGCGTGATCCACTAAAATATTACTACTCAATGGTACGATTGAATACTACTCTGATGTTGTCCTTATTATCTAATTTACTAAACGCGATCCGAATAACAATTGTTTGGGATTACGGTGTATGATTCTTTGGCGTGCTTATCTGCCCACGCTTTGAAAAAGATGAGGTCGCCGCTCTCAGGCAAATCCGACTAGGCGCCCGAAAACCGCGATAAATTGCTTTTTCGACCACATCGAAATAAATTCACCATATGGTTAACCTGTCCGGTAAAGTCGCTTTGGTCACCGGGGGATCAGTCGGAAAAGATCTCGCCCTAGGTTTCCTCGATGCAGGGGCTGACACGGCGTTCATATACAGGAATCCCGAGAGAGCCTCTGAGCTTCGAAGAGAATTCGATCGGTTCTCCGGCGTGTTCCAGGCAGTCCAATGCGACCTCGCCGATGCAACGCAGGCAGTGCGTGCCGTCTCCTCGGTAAAGGAACGATTCGGAGGAGTCGATTTCCTGCTCAACTCGCTCGGCGGATGGCTCGGCGGAAAAAAGTTGCACGAGCATACCGCCACCGAATTTGAGAGAATGATTTCTATGGACCTTATCCCTACATTTAACATAATGGCGGCGGTACTGCCAGTGATGTCCGAACAGAGATTTGGAAGAATAGTAAACTTTATCTCCATGCACGTTTTCGGCGCGGGGGCAGGGAATTCCGTCTACGCGGCGTCGAAGTCCGCGATACTCGCGCTCTCCAGGGCAACGGCCGAGGAGTATAAGGATTTGGGAATCACGGTACACACTGTTGCGCCGGGGACCATAGACACTCCGAATAATCGAAAAGCGATGCCGAATGCCGACAGACAGAGATGGGTGCAGACGAGCGAGATCGTCGAGGCGCTACTTTTCCTTTGCGGCGCCGGCGGTTCTCTTAATGATACTGTATTAAAATTTCCAGGAAAGTGAACATGAGTTTTAAAGAAAAGATCGACGGCGACATAAAGAGTGCGATGCTGAAGCGGGAGACCCTGCGTCTCGAAACACTCAGGATGATCAAGGCCAAACTTCTCGAGAAGGAAGTGGAGAAACGCGTGACTCCGGAAGGCATGACGCCGGAGGACGAAATGCAGGTACTGATGAGCTCCGCGAAGATGAGGAAAGAGGCGATAGAAGAGTTCGACAAGGCGGGCCGGAAGGACCTCGCCGACAAGGAGAGGAGCGAACTGGAGATCATCCAGGAATACCTTCCCAAGCAGATGAGCAGGGAGGATGTCGTGAAATATGTCGACGAGCTGGCAGTGAAAATGGGCGTCCAGGGCCAGAAGGATTTCGGCAAGCTGATGGGGGCCGCGATGAAAGAATTGCGCGGGAAAGCCGACGGTAAAATAGTCCAGGAAATAGTTAAGGCGAAATTAGGATGAGCGGATTTGATGTTATTCTGATAGTATCCCTTGCGGCATTCGCCGTAAACGGGTTTACCAAGGGTTTGATAACCAAGGTACTGTCTCTTGCGGCACTCTTGGGCGGCATAATTGTTTCGGCAAAGTACGGGAAGGACGTCGCAGAATTTCTGGCCAATCTCAGCGGGTTCGGACAGACTCTTTGCGGCGTAGTCGGTGTGACGGCAATCTTCGTCGTACTTTTCGTAATTTCCGGTCTGCTTTCCAGGTCGTTCAAGAAAATCTCCATTCTGCAGATCTGGGACAAACTCGGCGGCGCGGTCTTCGGCTTCCTTGAGGGAGCACTGATACTCAGTCTGCTCCTCCTGATGCTCGGTATCTTCGACATTCCGGCGAAGGGCCCCAGTCTGGACAAGTCATTCATGTACAACCCGGTGAAGAATTTCGCGCCCACACTTTACAGGTCCTTCTTATCGCAGAAATCCTCGGGACAATACCTGGACAAATTCTTCTTTTCATCCCACTAGATGACTGAACGCGATTCCGAACTGGTACGGTCGTTCGAGAAGCTCGAGTTCCCGAAACTTGTCTCTTACCTGAAGGGACTTTGCCAAACTGAGCTGGGAGAAAGGTACCTCGACGCTCTCCCGGTTTTCTTCTCCAAGATCGAGCTCGACAGGGAGTACACCCTGGTCGACCAGGCACATTCCCTGGCGGTCCGAAATATCTTTCCGGACATCACCGGCGCGCGGGACGTCAGGCCCCACCTCGCACACGCAGCCAAGGAGGGGAGCTTCCTCCAGGGGAAAGAGCTGCACTCCATTGCCGTTTTGCTCCATGTGGTGGAGTCTGTCCGCAAGTCTCTTCTCAAGCAGAAGGGCGAACTTCCTGAAATTTCGGAAGTCGGATTCAAGCTGTTTCCGGATTCAATACTCGAGTTCAACATCAACAGGGCGGTCGACGAAGAAGGGAATATCCGCGACGACGCGACCAAGGAATTGCACCGCATCAGGACGGGGCTCAACCGCACGAGGAGTATCTTGCGGAAGAAGATCATGACGATCGCGAAGTCATATTCCGACCTTGAATATTCCGAGGACGATATCTTCACGCAGCGGGATGGAAGGCTCGTCCTGCCCGTGAAAGCCGAGTTCAAACGGCAACTTCCCGGGTTGATCCACGGTGCGAGCGCGACGGGACAAACAGTGTTCATAGAACCATCGGCAGCGGTCGATCTGAACAACGAGGTCATATCGCTCCAATTCGAAGAACAACGTGAGATCGAAAAGATACTGCACGAACTGACGGGCAGGATTCGCGACGTTGTACCGAAGCTTGTGCAGGATGTGGAGGTCCTCTCGCATCTCGACAGCCTGTACGCCCGCGCCGCCTACGCCATGAGGTTCGGTGCCATCGTACCGCAGGTCGGGGCCGTCGTGGTTCCCCGGCTCGTAAAAGCGCGCCACCCTCTCCTGGCTATCAAGATCGGAAGGGATAAGGTTACTCCCATCGACATGTCCCTCGACGATGCGGCGAGGGTCGTGGTGGTGAGCGGTCCCAACTCGGGCGGAAAGACGGTCACGTTGAAGACTATCGGCCTCTTCGTCCTCTGTAATCTTGCGGCAATTCCGTTGACAGCCGATCCCGGTACTGAACTCCCGCTCTACGAGGACATCTTCACGGAAATCGGCGATGAGCAGTCGATAGAGAACGACCTTTCGACGTTCACATCCCGCATCAAGCATTTCGTCGCAGTCCTCGAGAGATCACACGCCAAGTGCCTGGTTCTTGTGGATGAGTTCGGCGAAGAAACCGAGCCGGCGGAGGGTGCCGCCCTAGCATCCGCGATACTCGAAGATTTACGGGATTCGGGGGCAATGACCTTCGTTACGACGCACAATTCGGGACTGAAGGTCTTCGCAAGCGAAGCGCCCGGCATGTTGAACGCCGCGATGGAGTTCGACCAGAAGACTCTGACCCCCACCTATAAGCTTGTTCTTGGAAGGCCCGGCTCCAGCTATGCTTTTGAGATCGCCCAGCGAACGGGCATAAAGCAGCCCGTTATCACCAGGGCCAGGAAATACGTCGGTGAGGGGAGGGACAAGCTGGAGAAGCTTCTTCTCAGAGTGGAACAACTGGAGAACGAACTTCGCGACAGAGTGTCAGAGATAAAGAGAGAACAGGAGCTTGCCGAAAGTATGCGGCAGGAGTACGAGAATAAGGTCCATTCGGCGAAGAAGGAAGCGGCGGATATAAAGAGAAAGGCGGTCGAGGCTTCCGAGTTGCTCGTTGCCGACCTCAACAGGAAGATCGAGAATCTCGTGCGGGAAATTCGTGAATCGGGGGCGTCGAAGGAGAAGATTAAGGACGTCCGTTCACAGATCGGCGAGCTGAAGGAACAGGTTTCCAGCTTGAAGGCCGCCGAGGCACGTGAGGTCGGCAAGGAGTTGGGCATCGGCGACACCGTCATGGTCACGGGGACGCTGCTCACCGGTGAAGTACGGGAGATAGCCAGAGAAAAGGGCGAATTGCTGATCGAGGTCAACGGGCTGAAGATGCGTGTCCATGAAAGCGAGGTAAAGGTGACTACCCGCCAGAAGGTAAAGACAGGTACGGCGACCGTGGCTGTCCAATCCGGAATATCGACGAAACTGGACATACGCGGGATGAGGGCCTATGAGATACACGCGACCGTCGAGAAATTTCTGGACGAGGCTTATCTCGCCGGCCTGAAGCAAGTTGAGATCGTGCACGGAACAGGTACCGGCTCCCTGCGCCGCGCGGTGGGCGACTTGCTGAAGACCCATCCGTTTGTGACCTCTTTCAGGTCGGGTGAGATGGGCGAAGGCGGGCAGGGTGTGACGATCGTCGAGCTGAGACCCGACTGAGGACGGGAAAAAGCGCCGGTATGTGGTATCTTGAATAAAAGATCATTGAGATGAAAAGGAAGATCGAGAAGGTCCTGATTGCCAATCGCGGAGAGATTGCATTGAGGATAATGCGAACTTTGAAGGAGATGGGGATACGAACGGTTGCAGTATATTCCGACGTGGATGTGGCGATGCCGTTCGTCCGGTATGCGGATGAAGCATACCCGCTCGGTGGGGCAGAGGCCCGCGAGACTTACCTGGACATCGGCAAGATTGTTTCGGTTGCCAAGGAGTCGGGTGCAGATGCAGTTCATCCCGGTTACGGATTTCTCTCCGAGAATTCGGCCTTCGCGCACGAAGTCGTTAAACATGGAATGATTTTCATCGGGCCGGGAGCGGATGCCATAAAGTCAATGGGGGACAAAACTGAGGCGAGGAAGATCGTCAGCGGGTTTGGAGTGCCCGTTGTCCCCGGAACGAAAGAGCCCATCACCGATTTGACCGAGGCCAGGGACGTCGCCGCGAGGATAGGCTATCCGATCCTCGTGAAGGCAGCAGCGGGCGGCGGTGGGAAAGGGATGAGGCTTGTGCACGAAGAGAGCGAGCTCGAGTCGAGCCTTCGCGGCGCTCGGTCGGAAGCCAAATCCGCATTCGGGGACGGCAGGATCTTCATAGAAAAATATGTCCTCGGTCCGCGGCATATAGAGTTCCAGATACTTGCCGACCATCATGGCAGCGTCGTCCACTTGTTCGAGCGCGAATGCTCGATACAGAGGCGTCACCAGAAAGTTGTGGAGGAAACTCCTTCCATGGCGCTGACGCCCCAGCTTCGCATGGAAATGGGAGAAGCCGCCGTCAACGCAGCAAGGGCGTGCGGCTATACGAACGCCGGTACTGTGGAATTTATCCTCGGCGAAGACGGCAAGTATTACTTCCTCGAGATGAACACCAGGCTGCAGGTTGAACATCCAATTACCGAACTGACTACCGGCATGGATATCGTGCGCGAACAAATCAGGATCGCCGAAGGCGAGAAGCTCCCGTTTACTCAGGAAGAGATTACGAGGAGAGGGCATTCGATAGAGTGCCGGATATACGCCGAGGATGTGCACAACAATTTTCTGCCCGACTCGGGCGTACTCAAGGCTCTCCGCGAGCCCTCCGGCAACGGCGTGCGCGTGGACTCGGGTGTCGAGGCAGGAAGCGATATATCGGTATACTACGATCCGATGATTGCCAAGCTGAGCGTATGGGATCTTCGGCGCGATCAGGCGATAGAGAAGATGCTCCGGGCATTGAATGACTATCTTGTGGTCGGCGTCAAAACCACCGTACCATTCTGTGCGTTTGTAATGAGAAGCGAATCCTTCCGTTCGGGAAAGTACTCCACTCATTTTGTAGATGAGTTCTGGAAGAGCGATGATCTGCAGCGGGAGAGCGCGGCCACTGAGAGGCTGGACAGAGCTTTGATCGTGGCTGCTGCGCGTCTCAGCCGGAATGAATCACAATGGAGAGTCACGGGATAGCAAGCCTGAAAGATCACCCTGGCTCGACGGGAGGTTTGAAGACTGATGCCGGCGATTCTTCTTGAAGGCAGGACATTCGCATTCAAGATTGACGGAGACGCGATCGTTGCGGACGGCAGAAGGATCGAATTCAAGGTTCTGCGGGAGGAAGAGGGAAGACTTCTCGTAAGGATAGGGAATTCGGTCGAAGAGATTGTGTATGCTGAGAACGGCCGCGGCGTGCAACTGTACCGGGGGGATGTACCGTCGAGATTTGAAGTC
>JAHECO010000033.1 GCA_024641705.1 Candidatus Kryptoniota bacterium | reverse complement strand
TCCGCTTACGTTATCCTGGGCTTCATAGCCTACAAGATGGAGGCAAATTGGAGAAGCGCGCCTTTCGGCAAAAGTAATTTGCCGATCCTCAAAAATTTTACACATAACTCTTGACATTACCATCAGGGTAATCACGTGGTAGACCCACATCAGCGACATCATGTCGGGGCGCCAGATCGTAACCGACTGGTATGCGCTCGCCAACAGCACGCCGTCCACCAGAAGCATCAGCAATTCGAGGACCACGAAAACTACCAGAACCCCGAGCCAAAACTTCCTGCCCATTTTACCTCCATTTTTAAGGTTTTCCGGGTTATTTACTCGACACGAGTCAATACTATGCAACTCCTTTGTAACTTTCAAATCGCCCGGCATCCCGGCTTCTTTGAAATGAATTGTCTATATTTATTGTGGTTCACATGGATATAAAGGCCCGCAGGAAAATAGTGTTGGTTGGGGACAAGGTGCTTGTCGCCCCCGACAAAGATCAGGAACGAACCGAACACGGCCTTTACCTTCCCCCCGGTGTAAAGGACAAAGAAAAGGTCCAGGGCGGAATCGTCGTCCAGTCCGGGCCGGGATACGCGATTGCAAACCTGAACTTCATCGACCAGGAACCCTGGTCAACATCCCCAAAAGACCCGGTGAAGTACATTCCGCTTCAAGCAGAGCCCGGCGACTATGCTCTTTTCCTGCGCGACCAGGCCGTTGAAATTGAGTACGAGGGAGAAAAATACTTCATACTCGCCCATTCCTCCATTCTCATGCTGATCCGTAGTACCGAATTCCTCGATTCGTCGCTCTAAATTCCCTCTCTAAACTCAATTCAGCCACATTTCGCTGCAACTTCTGTTCCATGTTTGTTTCATGTTAGTCTATGAGTTGTTAACTTAATCAGGTCATGAGGGAATTAATTGTCATAGATGACGTGACTGTCGAAGGCAGTCTCACCGAAAGGAAGTTTGCATGCGACCTTCTGAAATGTAAGGGCGCCTGCTGCAGCCTTCCCGGAGGAAGAGGTGCGCCGCTGCTCGATTTAGAGATCCCCGAAATCGAGGGGGTACTGACAGAAGTGCTCCCTCTGCTGAGTGAAGAGAAGCGGAAGTTGATAGAAAAATCGGGGTTCTACGAAGGACCGCGCGGCGATTACGCCACGACATGCGTCGACGACGAAGACTGTGTTTTCGTATATAGAGAAAACGGCATTGCCAAGTGTGCGATTGAAAAGGCCTTCAATAACGGCAAAGTGGGTTTCAGGAAGCCCATTTCCTGTCACCTTTATCCTATCCGCGTCGGCAGGTTCGGCGGAGACATTTTGCGCTATCATGAGCTTGCCGAATGCAGGCCTGCCGTAACAAAAGGTGAATCCGAAAACGTCGGAGTAATAGAGTTCTTGAGGAGTGCGCTTACCCGGCTGTACGGGGAAGAGTGGTTCGGCAAACTGGAGACTCATGCGGGACTGAAACCCGTCGAGAAAACATGATGGAAGTAGATTTCTGAAATGCTGAAGTTTGGACAGACACAGCGGCTAAGTCAGGAGTTGCGACTCCAGCCGCAGCAGATATTATACTACGACCTCCTGCAGCAGCCTATCTTTGCACTGCAGCAGAGGCTCAGGACTGAACTCGACGAGAATCCCGTCCTTGAACTCGAAGAAACAGAAGAGCTTGTCGAAGAGCCGGAGATGGAGCTCAAGGAGACGGAGGAGAAGGCCGACGACCCGATAGACGAGCCTGAGTTCAGCGACGTTGACCTCGACGAGTTCCGGAACGACGATACCGATATACGCCTCAGGAAGCGTTCTCAAGACGAAGATGAATTCGAGTTTGCCCCTCCGGCGCTCGAGAACATGTACGACCACCTCATCCAGCAGCTGCAGCTGCTCGACTTCAACGAGAAAGAGAAACTCCTCGGTGAAGAGATCATCGGCAACATAGACGACGACGGCTATCTGCGCGAGGACCTGGTGAAGATAGTCGAAGATGCCAACCTGTCGTTCCAACTTGAAATGACTGTAGAGGATGCGGAGAGGGTTCTTGCAGGCATTCAGACTCTAGATCCGCTTGGAGTTGGCGCGCGCAACCTGCGTGAATGCCTCCTCGTTCAGTTGAAAGCCCGCACGGATATCGAGCCGGCCGAGAGAGCTATCGCGCTGAGGGTCATCGAGGAGGACTTCGAGGATTATTCAAACCACCGTTACGACCAGCTTGAGAAGAAGCTGAATATGACGGTGGAGGAATTGAAGATTGCCGACGCGGTCATAAAGAAGTTGAACCCGAAACCGGGCGAGGGGTTCCTCCTCCCGCTCGAGACGACGGTGGTCGTCCCGGATTTCGTCGTCCATGAAAATGAGCAGGACGAACTCGTAATAACGCTGAACGAGCGCGACATGCCGCAGGTCCGGATAAGCCCGAGATACCTCGACATGATGAAGCAGGCCCGCGGACACAAGACCGATGCGCAGACAAAGGATTTTCTCAAGAGGAAACTCGAATCGGCGAAATGGTTCGTCAACGCCCTGCAGCAGCGGCGGCAGACTATGACCAGGGTG
Organism: Candidatus Kryptoniota bacterium; assembly: GCA_024641705.1. Lineage (GTDB taxonomy): Bacteria > Bacteroidota > Ignavibacteria > Kryptoniales > JAKASW01 > JAKASW01. Next base: position 39,379 of record JAHECO010000033.1, on the reverse strand, counting down.
ATGCAGGCGCTTATCGAAACCCAGCGCGAGTTCTTTACCGAAGGGCCGGACAATATCCACCCTCTGATTTACCGCGACATAGCGGACAGGACCGGGTTCGACATATCCACGATCAGCCGTGTCGTCAGCGCGAAGTATGTCCAGACCGATTACGGCGTTTTCAGGCTGCGCGATCTGTTCAGCGAAGGATTGAAGACGACGGATGGCGAGGAAGTCGCGACCCGCGAGATTAAGAACAAGATAAAGAGCATGATCGAGGCGGAGGCGAAGACAACTCCGCTCAACGACGAGAAGATAACGGAGCTGTTGAACCAGCATGGTTACAAGGTCGCACGCAGGACGGTCACCAAATACCGAGAGCAGCTTCGGATTCCGCCGGCCCGGATGCGGCGAGAGGCATAAGGACATGGGAATAATAGACACACTTGACCGGGAAACCGTTGAAGGAAAGATCCGGCATTACCACGAAGTCGTGCTCCGTTACGAGTCCAAGTACTCTGCGTCCTACGAGGACCTGGAGAAGAAGACATCGGAATCAGGCCTGACACCGCAAATGGAAGACGACCTCCTGGACTGGAAGGAGGCGCTGCTAATGCTGAGCGTATATGAGAGAGTGTTGGGCGAAATGAACAAACCCGGCTGAGAGTCGGGTCGGGGCCGGTTTTATCGCTTTAACCGGATTCCCAATATCCAGAGGATCGCAATGCTAATTCACGGAACGACTGTAATCGGGATCATCAAAGACGGGAAATGCGCGATAGGGAGTGACGGGCAGGTAACTATCGGTCAATCCGTAATGAAGAACAACTCGAAGAAGGTCCGCAAACTGTATAACGACACCGTGCTTGCAGGTTTTGCGGGTGCATCCGCCGACGCGTTCACGCTGTTCGAGCGCTTCGAGGACAAGCTCCAGCAATATCACGGCAACCTCAGCAGGGCCGCCGTCGAGCTGACCAAGGACTGGCGAATGGACAAGTACCTGCGCCGCCTCGAGGCACTGCTGGCCGTGATGAACAGCGATACGTCGCTTCTGATCTCCGGAAACGGGGACGTCGTCGAACCGGACGACAAGATCGTCGCGATAGGTTCGGGAGGAAATTACGCGCTCGCTGCAGCGAGAGTCCTTCTCAAGCACACTAACATGACGGCAAAGGAGGTAGTGCTCGAATCCCTGAATGCCGCCTCCGACATATGTATCTACACGAACAAGAATTTTTCCATCGAAGAAATCTGAAATGACGAAATCAGCGAAACTTATAAAGAGCGACCCATCAAAGCGTGAGCTGACTCCTCGTTCGATAGTCAAGGAACTCGATAAATACATCATCGGCCAGGATGCGGCGAAGAAGTCCGTGGCCATCGCCCTTCGAAACCGCTGGCGGCGGCAGCAGGTGCCTGACGACCTCCGCGAAGAAATAATGCCGAACAATATTATCCTGATCGGTCCGACGGGAGTCGGCAAGACGGAGATCGCACGCCGGCTGGCCAGACTGTCTAACGCCCCCTTCGTCAAGGTCGAAGCCTCGAAATTTACCGAGGTCGGCTATGTCGGGAGAGACGTAGAATCGATGATCCGCGATCTCGCAGAAATTGCGGTCTCGGGGGTGCGCTCCGAGAAGACGGCCGAAGTTCATGACCGCGCCAAGGCGCTGGCGGAAGAAAGGGTACTGGACGAGCTGATACCGATGAAGCCCTCCAGGAAAGTCGGCGTCGAAGCCAACGGCAGTGCCGAAGAGGAAGAGGAGCGCCGGCAGACAAGGGAGAAGCTCAGGAAGATGCTTCAGAACGGCGAGCTTGACAAACGTACGATAGAAGTACAGGTGACGTCGGATAATATCCCCATGATGCAGGTGTTCGGCCCGTTCGGGGGAGAGGACCTGGGAGCGAATTTTCAGGATCTCCTCAGCAACATAATGCCGAAGAAGACGAAGAACAGGCGCGTGCCGATTCCGGAGGCGCTGAAGATATTCGAGCAGGAGGAGTCGCAGAAACTCGTCGACATGGACGGCGTGGTGAGAGAAGCGATCAGCCGCGCCGAAAACAACGGGATAGTCTTCGTCGACGAGATAGACAAGGTGGCTTCTACCGGCGGGGAGACGCGGGGCCCGGACGTATCGCGCGAAGGCGTGCAGAAGGACCTACTGCCGATCGTCGAAGGCTCGACAGTCATGACGAAGTACGGCGCCGTCAGGACCGACCACGTCCTTTTCATCGCGAGCGGTGCTTTCCATACGACGAAACCATCCGACCTCATCCCCGAGCTGCAGGGAAGATTCCCGATAAGAGTGGAGCTCAACAGCCTCAACGAGGAAGACTTCTTCAAGATACTCACGCTGCCGGAGAACGCGCTCATAAAGCAATACACGGCGCTTCTCGCGACCGAAGGAATATCCATAAAGTTCACCGACGACGCTATCCGTGAAATTGCCGGCGTGGCGACCGAAGTCAACGAACAGGTCGAGAATATCGGTGCACGAAGACTTCATACGATCATGACAACTCTGCTCGAGGATATCCTGTTCGATGTGCCGGACAGAATCGTTTCGACCGACGTCGAAATAACTCGGGACATGGTACGCGACAAGCTGAGCAAGATCGTGAAGGATCGAGACCTCAGCAAGTATATCCTCTGACGGGAAATTCTAAATCCTAAATGCTAAACTCTAAACAAACCAAAAACTCAAAATTGAAGAGAGAGAGGGGCTCTACCCTGGGTTTCCGCCTTTTGAATTCATTTAGAGTTTCGAGTTTAGAGTTTAGGATTTGTCTTCCCTGATATGGCCGAGCTGAAAGTAGAGAAAGTAGATTCAGCCGCCCACGAAAAATTCCTCTCCGAAAACCCGCCCGCGGACCCGTACTCTCTACCCAAATTCCTGGACGCTTACAGGGATGTCTTCTCCCGCGATATTGAGTTCATCCAGATAACGAGGAAAGAAACTCCCGTAGCGTCGTGCGCTTTTTTCACGGGGACAAGACTGATGCAGCCGCTCGTGAAACTCATGCCGGTCAGGGCCTACGATGGCGTCCACTTTCGTTCGCTCGAAACCTCGAAGGCGCAGAAGCAGGAATACGACAGGTTAATGGCGCTCGAGGTGCTGGAGAAATACTTGCGGGAGCGTTTCAGTTTTTACCAGGTGGTTTTTCAGCCGGGGATTGCCGACGTCCGGCCTTTCCAATGGGCAGGGGCGACCGTCGCTCCGCAGTACACGTATATTGTCGACATCGAGAATTTCTCGCGCGAGAACTACACGAAATCGCTGCGGGAGGTTCTCCGATCTGCCGAGCAGGCCGGACTGACAGGCGGGACATGTTCGGTGGATCAGCTGATATCGCTCAATTTGCTCAGTTATGAGCGCCACGGGCGAAAACCTCCCGTCACGCAGGACTTACTCGCCGGTCTCCTGAAGAAGCTCAACGAAGCGGGTTTGCTCGCAATGTCGTGCGTCAGGAACAAGAGCGGTGAGGTGATAGCGGGACTTGCGTCGCTGCGTACCGAACGCGCTAATTATTTCTTCGTCAGCGGGACGGACGCACAGGCGGAGAAGGGGGCTTCGCACATGCTTTACGACGGCATCCTCGCGGCTGAGAAAGAAGCCGGCCGCGGGTTCGTCGACTTCGTTGGCGCCAACACACCTACGATCAACCTTTTCAAATCCTCCTTCGGACCGCGGCTGGCAACATACTTCAGGGTATGGCGCGCCAACAGTTTTACCGCCCGACTCGCATCGCTGGTAAAGAAGATTTGATGGAGAAGCCCGAAGAGTTTTCGCTGACGCAGAGTGCCGGCCTCGTCGGTGTGTCGAAGCTCGTAAACATTCTCGGGCTCCTGGCTGCTTCGATGATTCTGACGCGTCTCCTCACGCGTTCGGAGTACGGCAACTACGAGCAGGTCTGGCTCGTGTACAACTCCTTCCTGCCGCTGGTCGGGTACGGGCTCAGCAGTTCTGTCTACTACTTCTCCGCCCGCGAGGACAGACGCGCGGTCTACTCCTCCGCCATAGCCGCTGCCACCATAATCGGTGTGGCATCCGGAATAGTCCTCGCCGTTTTCGCCCCGCTGATAGCTCGCTGGTTCGGCGCCGAAGCGCTGACCGAATACATTCGCATCTTCGCGGTGTACGCCGTTCTCTCTTCGCCTTCGCTAATGTTCGAATCGATATTCGTGACGGAACGGAAAGTAGGGCTCCTGCTCTGGGGGAATCTCATCCTCGCCGTCCTCTTTGCGGCGTCGGTCCTGATAGCGGCCCTCTTTTTCCACAGCCTGACGATTGTCTTTATCTCCATCGCCTTCATCGGCGCGGTGAAATCGGTTTACCTCTTCATTTTCCTGGCGCGTGCGCGCAAATTCTTTTCAGGCGGGCTTTCGACGGTAATGAAGGCGCAGCTCCTCTACGCGCTTCCGATCCTTGTCAGCGGAATCGCCGGCACGATCAGCAAGCAGATAGACAGATACCTCGTCACTTTGTTTTTTTCACCCGACAAGTTTGCTGTTTACGCTATCGGCTCGAAAGAGCTGCCGTTGATCGCCGTGATTACAGGTTCCGCATCCGCCGTGCTTTTCCCGGTGTTCAGCGAGCTCGGCTCGACGGAGATGCGCGGGAAGTTTATCCAGATCTGGCGCAATTCCATATCAAAAACGGGATTCTTTCTCCTCCCACTCATGGTGTTCCTCCTTTTCTCGGCGAACGATTTCATGGGTTTCTTTTTCGGCAGCAAGTACGTAGTGAGCGCGGGCATCTTCAGGATCTTCCTACTCCTTCTTCCTCTTCGACTCGCGTTTTACAGCCAGGCTCTTTTCTCACTCGGCAAACAGAAATTCTATATGTACGCTTCGGTTGCGGAGATGTTCCTCAGCGGTCTCGCATCGTACTTCCTCCTCCGGATTTACGGGCTGGAAGGCGCGGCGATCGGGAAGGTGATTGTGACGTACCTGCAGGTTGTCGTCCTGGTCGGAGTTCTTACGTTCCTGCTCAAATCGAATGTCGTGGAGATGTTTCCGTGGATGAAGATGTTCAAGGTCGTGATCATTTCTGCGGTCGGGCTGGTCCCACTCCTGTTCGTCCGCGGACTCTTCGGGAATGTATATCTGCGTTTCGTCGTTGAATGTGTGGCTTTTGCCGGCGTGTTTGCCGGTGTGGCGCTGGCCACGAAGTCGGTCCGCGTGGTCAACCTCAGGAAAATGCAATTCATAGTGAACTAAGCCTTCCAGGCAATATCCACGACTGAAAGTCTTTCGGGAGGGTCGGATGCAAATAGTCGATTCGAATATAGAAAAATATCTGGGAGACCTTTACGGTCCCCGTCATCAAGTGCTGGCAAAGATGGAGGCCGAGGCGCGGGAAAGAGATTTCCCGATAGTTGGCCCCCTCGTGGGGAAGCTGCTGTACCAGCTCGCCAGGATGGTGAATGCCCGGCGTATATTCGAAATGGGTTCCGGGTTCGGTTATTCTGCATTTGCCGCTTTGCGGCATGCCGCATACATATATGTGATAATTGAGCGGTACTGGTGGGCGCTCGCGGCAGAAGGCGGGGAGATCCACTGTACTGAAGGAAGCGAGGCGAACCGCGAGAAAGGGGAGACCTATCTTCGGGAGGCGGGTCTTCAACACCGCGTCAAATATCATGTCGGCAACGCGCTCGAGATAATCGACCAGGTCGAAGGTGATTTCGACATAATCTTTATCGACATTGATAAGCAGGGATACCCTGCCGCGCTCGACAAGGCCGTGCCGCGTATCAGGGAAGGAGGACTCCTCGTTGCGGACAACGTGCTCTGGTCCGGTAAAGTAACCGAAAAAAAGGCCGATATCTCCACTGAGGCAATCAAGGAATTCAACCGCAGACTTTTCACCAGAACAGATTTCGCGGCTTCGATCGTCCCGGTGAGGGATGGGGTCGCCGTGGCTTACAAAATTTGAGAGATGCACAATGGTTTATATTTACTACCACGTAACATCAGTCGAGGATTTCAAAAACAGGATCGCGGCCTATTTCGAAGAGGCCAGGAAATTCGGACTCGAGAAGCTGATGCAGAGGGATGACCAGCCGGAATTGTTCATGGAGATTGTGTCGGTCGGTTCCAACATCGGCGAACCGCTCAAGGGGCTTTCTGACTTGCGTGCGAAGCACGGAATAAACAAATTGATATTGAATCATAAGATCCATGTGGAAGTTTTCGAACAGCTGCTCGGATCCTGAGTGATTGTGCTGCAGTTATAAACGAACAAGAAAAGCAAATTCTCATTGGAGTTGAAATGTCTAAGTTAGTTTTAATCCGTCATGGCGAATCGCAGTGGAATCTCGAAAATCGTTTTACAGGCTGGGTGGATATCCCGCTTTCTGAGCGAGGAGTGAAAGAAGCGGAATCCGCCGGCGAGAAACTGAAGGACTACAGATTTGATCTGGGCTACTGCTCGAAGCTTATAAGGGCCATCGATACGCTGAAAATAGTTCTGCAAAAGACAGGACAGACCGACCTTCCGGTTGAATACGATACCGCGCTGAACGAAAGGCATTACGGTGATCTGCAGGGCCTCAACAAAGCGGAGACCGCGAAGAAGTTCGGCGACGAGCAGGTATACATCTGGCGCAGGAGCTACGACGTGCCGCCGCCGAACGGCGAAAGCCTGAAAGACACTGCGGCAAGAGTCCTTCCTTACTGGAAATTCAAGATCCAGCCCGACGTGAAGGCAGGGAAGGAAGTCCTCGTAGTCGCGCACGGCAACAGCCTGCGCTCGCTTGTGATGTTCCTGGACAACATGACGAAAGAACAGGTGCTCGAGCTCAACATACCGACCGGGGTTCCCCTTGTTTACGAATTCAATGGCGAAAAGACAGTCAGCAAGAAATACCTGGAATAAATTCCCAATGCCAAAATCCAGGTTCCAAACAACTTCAAAAAAGTAAATGAAGAAGAGAGAGGGATTGATCAGATTTGGAGTTGCTCTTCTTAGTTCACTATTTGCTGTTTGTTTGGGGCTTGGCGTTTGGAAGTTGGAGTTTTCTGTCTTGAACGGCACGGCCGTAACAGCTAAATTAATTCAGAGTCGGCGGAGTAGCTCAGTTGGTTAGAGCAGCGGAATCATAATCCGCGTGTCGGGGGTTCGAATCCCTCCTCCGCTACTGAATCCCTACCGCTTGCCAATGTTCCCGGACGATGTCACGTATTGATTGTAACCCTGAACCGGCACGTCTTTCCGCCACGCTTCAGAGATTCGAGAAGTTCGACGGAAACCGCCTTGCCGGTATATGTTCTGAACATCTCCCGTACGTATCCTACCGAACAATCGCAGTAAGTCCCTGACAAATCTTCCGGTCCATTCTCGACAAGAGGGCAAAGGCAATAACCGTCGGCGATCTTCAGCCCGTCCGGGTTTCCTACAAAATGAAAATCGACGACGTTTCCGTCGCGTTTCGCTGCGATTTCACCCGTGCTTTTGTTGATGGCTTCGATCAGCCGGTCCACATCTACCGTGTTGACTTTCCTCCCCTGCATGCTCCCTTCAAAGCATGACTTTCCGCATTTCTCCATGATCTCTCTGCGTTTCGGTTCGTCCAGGCTCGCGTCGAAGTTGTCGAAGAATCGCTTCACCCACTTCAGGGCGAATTCCTGTTTCTCTTTGCAGGGCGTTTCCTTCGGGTCGTCAGAGAGAAACTCTGCGGCGACACCGACCGAACTCGGGAACAAACACGAACCTGCGCCCAGGAAGCCGCAGGACCTTAGGAAATCTTTTCTGTCCATCTTACCCTCTGTCATTTTGTGAAGCATCTGCCAGGTCCGCTGCCGGGAGATGACGAACGATTAGTTCGCCATCCCCGCGATGCACGGCGCAGGGTACTACCATGTGCTGCGGCAGCTCGTCCGGGGATTCGCTCTCCGTGTTTCTCCTACGCCACCTCCGCGAAGGCCACCACGTAATTGTGCCCGTACTTCTTTGCGCACTTGGGGCAGGTCGTGAAGTAGAAATAATATTTCTTGGTGATCTTATCGTTCGTCGCGACGTAGCCGTCCATTTCCTTGATCCATTTCGGCACGGCGTTGTACGGGCCGTCGAATACCTTGGTCAGGAAGGTCCCGGAAAGCTTTACGTTGTCGGCGCCCGGAACTTCTTTCGTTACCGCCATGTAGAACTCCGACTTCCATGGACTCGGGTCGTATGCCATAGCAATGAAGTCCTTCATCTCGGGATCCGCGTGCGATGCCTGAGCCATCTTCCACATCCTTCCCATCATCCGCTTGATAGTGCCGGGGAGAGGTACGTGGAATACTTCAGGGATCGTATCCCTGATGAAGAGTTTGTCGGTCCAGTAGTGCGCCTTCCCATCCCATGGAGCAGGGTCGAATTTTGGGCAGCATTCGTCGGAATTTCGTTTCTCGTCCGTCATGACACCCTCCACTGTTGTCTGTTGAAATTTGTTGAAACCAACGTCACGCGGCTGCACTTTGTCTGACGTGCGGCTCTTCGTGGTCTGGTCCTGGAGGCAGCTAAATACAGGTCGGTGTGTGGTTGGTTCTGACAGCCCGTGATATCTGACGGAGAAAATGTAGAACTGTCCCATCTCAAAATCAACACGATACTCAATCGGGCGATGTTCTCGTTTGAGAGGCATTGCTGAACTCAAGCGAAGTTTCCGCTTGAGTCCCAACGCAAAACAAGAGGAACACGCGATGGCTTTATTTGTCATTCTGACAGTTTGGTCTCTTGATTGTTGATCTTGGTTTGGAATCGTACATCGCCGAGTTGATAAAGAGAGAATTGTTTGGTAGAATTGAACCGTACCGGGATTGGCGCGGTACCGGCGCTCCGGATTCTGCCAGAGTGCGGAATTTCACCAGTGAACTAACTAATCGAGAAGATCAATGAGACAAATGGGTTACGGAAAACTGCGCATTCCCACTCTGTTGGCGTGCGGATTGCTTCTTATGACATTAGGCTTCAGAGATACGTTCGCCCAGACTGAAATGGCGAAGCAGAAAGAGGCCCGCATGCAGTGGTGGGTGGATGCAAGGTTCGGCATGTTCATCCACTGGGGGAGCTACGCTATACCCGCAAAAGGCGAATGGTATATGACGAACGGCCACGTTCCCCGCGGGCAATATGAGAAGTATGCTGAGGAGTTCAATCCGACCAAGTTCGACGCCGACCTGTGGGCGAAGACGGCACACGACGCCGGCATGAAGTACCTGGTCATCACTTCGAAACACCATGACGGGTTCTGCATGTTCGATACAAAAGCAACATCCTACAACGTCGTCGAAGCGACACCCTGGCACAAGGATCCTCTCAAAGCCCTGAGCGCCGCGTGTCGGAAATACGGCGTGAAGTTCTCCGTCTACTACTCGATCATGGACTGGCACAGTCCGTACCAGGCGGCCGCCGACCCGGACCCCGAACACCCCACTTATAACCCGACTCATTTCAAGCCCGGTGAGAAAGGGGCGTATATCGACTACATGAAGACTCAACTCAAGGAGCTCGTCACTCAATATCATCCGGCTGTCATCTGGTTCGACGGCGGCTGGATGAACGGCTGGACTGAGAAGGACGGGCAGGAGATATACGATTACCTCAGGAAGCTCGATCCCACGTTGATCATAAACAATCGCGTGGGCGGGGCCGGAGACTACGAGACGCCTGAACAGCAAATTCCTCCGAACGGCATCCCAGGACACGATTGGGAAACGTGCATGACTATCAATAATAATTGGGGGTACAACTCATCGGATTTCGATTTCAAATCGTCGAAGACCCTGTTACGAAACCTTATCGACATCGCGAGCAAAGGCGGGAATTACCTGCTGAACGTCGGACCGACGGCCGAAGGCATTGTCCCCGAGCCGGAAGTGGCGCGTCTCGACACGATGGGAATGTGGCTGAAGATGAACGGAGACGCCATTTACGGCACGACTGCCAGTCCGTTTACGACGCAACTTCCATGGGGACGTTGCACTCAGAAGCCGGGCAAGCTGTACCTCGAAGTGTTCGACTGGCCGGCCGATGGAGAGCTTGTCCTCCACGGTGTAACCAGCAAGCCGCAGCGCACCTTTATCCTGTCCGATAAAGCGCATGCTCCGCTTAAGGTTGACAGGAAAGGTGACGCGCTGGTGATATCGGTCCCTAAAGCCGAGCCGGACAGCATCTGCACCGTGGTAGTGCTGGAGTTCACCGGCAAACCGGAAATCTACAACCCGCCTGTGATCGGGCCGGAGCTGAAGATGTTTCTGGGCTCGACTGAAGCGACGGTGCAACCGGTGCCCGGAGCTGAAATTCATTACACCCTGGACGGACAGCAGCCGACGGCGAGCTCTCCTCTTTACAAGGGACCGATTGCAATAAATGCCACGACGACCGTCACGGCCGGATATTTCCGGGACAGTCAGCCCGTGAGCGGTGTCTCCACGGCGGTCTTCAATAGAGTTGAAGCGAAACCCGCAGTGAGAGTCGAGGATACATCAAGTGGAATAGAGTACAAATACTTCGAAGGAAAGTGGACTTCTATGCCCGACTTCGGAAAGCTTACCCCTGAGCGCGAAGCGGTGCTACCCGCCGTCGTTCTGCCGGCCAAGCGGGCGCAGGAGTATTACGGGATGGAGTACACTGGCTACATCAAGATCCCGAAGGACGGAGTCTACGCCTTCTACCTCAGTTCCGATGACGGGAGCAAACTGTACATCGGCGATGAACTTGTGGCCGACGACGACGGGCTTCACGGCATGACCGAGAAGCAGGGCCTCATCGCACTCTCCGAAGGGTATCACCCCGTTCGCATTGACTATTTCCAGGGGCAGGGCAGCGATGGTCTCAAGCTTGAGGTTGAGGGGGGCGGAATGACGAAGCAGGCCGTACCAGATTCGATGCTCTACTTCAAGAAGTGAACGGATTCCCGCCGTATTAGAAACAGGATGGTAACAAAAGAGGTTGTCCCAAAACAAGGAAAATGTCATTCTGAAGGAGCGGAGCGACTGAAGAATCCACTTATTCGTTCTGAAAAATGGATGCTTCACTTCGTTCAGCATGACAGACAAGACTTTCTGGACAGCCTCTTCGTCTTTCTTGGGCCTGGTTGTCACTTCTCAAACAGATCAGCGACCTGCAGTATTTTGATATTCTCCGCCTTCACTTTCAAAGAATAGACGCTTATTACCTTGTCTTCATTCAGTACCGACTCGGGCTTTGGAGTCTGGTATGTTATCGGACTCGGGGTGTCGTTGACCAGCGCCTCCTTAAGAGACTGGCCATCTTTCGTGATGATCGCGATCTCCATATTCTCGGTGTTCCAGTATTTCTTCATGGTGTTGTTCACGTCGGCCAGTGTAACCTCGTCCATCATCTTCCTGAATATGTCGAGGTGGCTGCCGTCGATGCCATAGAACCTGTCGTCAAGAGCGTAACCGAGCCGTTCCGAAGTAGTTTCGGCGTAATGGAGTACATACTTCTTCAGGAAATTTCTGGTCAGGTTGAACTCGCTCTCGGTCATCCCGTTGTTGACAAGGTTTCTGAACTCCCGGATCGCAGCCCGCAGCGCGAAGTGGCGTGCCTCGTTCGGTACGGGACGTATCCAGATCTCGAATATCTGCTGCCTCCTGCAGACGTTCTGCGGAGGGAGCTCCAATCTGCCGCCGTTGGGATAATTCTCGATGTAGGAGTAGTCGCCGTAGTTGAGGCCTCTCGCCGTTCGGATGACCTGGTACAAGTGGCTTGACGAGTTGCGGTGCTCCCCGAGCCACGAGTTCGCGATCGCGAGGGCGTACCAATCTTTCGTCCCGCGGTTGATGTCGATCGGGAATCCCATGCTGATCGCCGTGGCTTTCGCGTCCTTCTCGACGATCGTCACGTTGAGCCCGTCGATTTTCTGCGGTTGAGGCTTCGATACCGCGGTAGGCGCGCCCGCGGGCAAGGTGCCGAGGTCTCCGCGGAGCTTCTCCACGAGATCGGCGTCATATCCGCCGCCCAGGCTTATCACAACGTTGTCGCGTGTATAGTACATCTGGTAGAAACTCTTTACATCGTCGAGCGTGATTCCCTTGACGCTTGCAATGAATCCTTGTGTAATATGCCCGTACGGCGTGCCTGCAAATATCTCATTGTACAGCACCGCCTTGCCGAGCTCTTCGTCGCTGGCATACCGCAACATGTTCTCGAGGTAGTTGAGCGTCCTGCTCTTTATCCGGTCGAGGTCCTCTTGCTTGAACGCCGGGGAGAGTATTGCGTCGGTCAGGAGAGGGTAGTAATCGTCAAGGTTGTCTTTGTGGGTCCTCCCGTAGATTACTGTCATTTCGACGTTGCACGTCGCGCTGTAGCTAGCGGCGAGCGGGAAGAGCTTGTCGAGTATCTGGTCGTAGCTGTTTTTCTGCGTGGACGCATCTGCGACCATCTCGGCGGTGATTGCAGCGAGACCTTCCTTGCCGGCAGGGTCGTTCTGCGACCCCACCTTGAACCAGATGCGGAAGGATATCGTCGGATCGTTCTTCACGGGGAGCAGCACCAGGTTGCTCTCCGGCACCGTCGGTACTCCGGCCGTGGTCGGTGACGGTGCAGTGAGCAAAAGTGCGAGCAGAATAGTCAGTGCGCTTTTCATTGCTGGTCTCCCTTCCCGTCAGTCGCTGATTTCAGCACGACAACCGTCCGGCGTTCCGGGCTGAAATACTTCTTCGCGGCGTCCATCACGTCTTCCGGCGTGATAGAATCCATGGTTGTATAGAGCTGATCGACAACCTCGATGCCGCCCGTGAGCGCCACTAGACGGGCGAGTGCACCAGCGACATTGTCGGGCGTATTCAGAGACATGATGAAGCCGTACTTGTTTCTCTTTTTCAGGTCGTTAAGCTTCCTTTCGTCGACCGGTTTGGTTTTGAATTCATCGAGGGTCCGGTAGACTTCGTCCCGCACATAAGCAACATCGTTCACATCTTTGACCATCGAGAATATCTGGAAGAGAGGGAGGTCCCTGTTCATCGGTATATCGGCGCCGAGGAACTGCACCTTCTGTTCCTGGATGACAAGTTTCTTGTATAGGTCGCTGTTCTCGCTGAAGGCGAGGTCACCGAGCAGAAGTGCCGCTACATAGTCTCTGTTGCCCGGATCGAAGGCGTCGCCCTTGTACGCGATGTCGATGATAGGGAGAGTCCTGCCGGGGTAAGATACTTCTGCGGTTCGTTCGCCCTTCTGAGGCGGCTCGGGTTTGACGGCGGGCGGAACATAGCCCTTTTCCCATGAACTGTAGTATTTCTTCACGAGGCTCATCGTCTGTGCCGTATCGATGTCTCCGGCGATAAGTATGACGACATTGTCGGGGCGGTAGAACCTGTGGAAGAAAGACTTGCTGTACTCGTAAGCCTGGGGCATCGCCTTGATGTCTTCTTCGAATCCGAAGGTCGTGTGTTTATACGTGTGCACATCGTAGGCAGTGTTCTGCATCTTTTCCATGAGAAGGAGAAAAGGTTGCGTGATACTCTTCCTGTACTCCCCGTAGACCGCACCGGCCTCGGTCTGGAAGTCCGGTTCTTCGTACCAGAGATTCTGGAACCGGTCGCTCTGAAGGTCGATCACTTTTTCCAGGTCTTCCTTTGCGAAGTTCAGATAATAGGCCGTGAGATCATCCGTCGTGTACGCATTTGCGCTGGCACCGATGCTCGTCACGATGCTGTCGTACACCGCGGCCGGATATTTCTTGGTGCCGCGGAACATCATGTGTTCAAAGAAGTGCGCGAATCCGGTTTTCCCCTGTTCTACCTCATCGCGGCTCCCGGTTCGTACCACAGAGTAGTAGGACACGAGTCCCGGTGTCTCCATCGGGATCATGTATACGGTGAGGCCGTTCGGGAGAGTCTCCTTCTGGTACTTGTACGGAAAGGTCGAGCCCGCTTCTGCAGCGCCCGCTGCCGACAAAACCAGAAGGGACAGACATATACCGATGACGGTTCTTGTCATGAAGTTACTCCTTCCTGGTTAAATGGTTATTCAAGAGCAGGTCTTGGCAACCCCGTTAGTCGATGTATCAACGAAGGTGGACGCGAAAAGATCGCGTTTCGAACATGCCCTAATGTTCACACTGGAAATTTAACCGCGAGCAGGGTGAGTATCAATTTGGACGGAGTCGTGAATCGAGTCCGGTTCCCTCCTCATTCGGTGTGCAGAGATTGTCGCCACAACTCAAATGCCAGCCACCAATCCACACTTGATCTGAAGTCTGCATCACCCCTGTAATATCTCTCTATAGCCGTTGTTATCTTTGCGTGGTCGTAGAAATCGCATGTCGTGACCTCTTTCGAATGTGCCACATCGAAGACATATTCCTTCAAAATGTGCAGGATATTATCGGGGAACGGGTCTCTGAAACCTTTTCCTAGTCTCGCTTTGAAGTTGAGAAGAAGCCATGCAATGCGGCGGGAGAGGCGAAACGGGTATATAAGACCGGATTTCGTCAGGGGAATTCTCGTGAGCCTCGGGTCAAGCTGTTTGATGAGCCTTTTGAAATTCCGTCCGTTCGATCTGAGCGAGACCGAAGTGGCAAATGTGTTCCGGAGGAATGATGGCTGTGCAAACGGCATGTAGTTGAGTACTTCACTGTCGAGCAGTGCTTGCTCCGGTCCGGCCTGGTTCGGTAACCTTGTCCTGACCGAGAAGAGATCCACGAAGTTCTCGATACCTATTTCGTGCAGGAGAGGCATCGTCTCAAGTGTTTCCTCGATTTCCCCAGGTACAGCCTGCTCCATCTGCTCCGTTGCTTCATGAGAGAAGATGTCTCCTCGCCGCCATCGCATCATCCTCATCAATCGCAATGAATCGCGTGAGCGAATGGCGGACTTGCCGGCGGTCACCAACCGGTTAAGGAATTGGCGCCTGGAAAGCTCCCCGAATCCTCCATCCACCATGAGCTTGTTCTGCGAATGCAGTGTCATCGCGAATCCGAGCCTCGCGATCGACGTCACCGGTTCGGTCAGGATCAACTGCGGAGCGTACGATCTCAGAATTGTTATCAGGGAGTTCACATCCGGAGCCGGGGGGCTGAAATGTTGATGTTCGAGGCCAGTGATCCCTGCGATCGTATCCGCAATTTTGACATCCGGATCTTCAGAGTCGCCAAGGGTATGAGCGGCGAAATCCCTTTTCCCCCTCTTTTCGAGGAAGGCGAGCACCAGCCTCGAATCGAGACCTCCGGAAAGACCCAGGGAAGGTGTGCGGCCGGTGTCGAAGCCGCACTCCAAGAGTGAACTGAGAATGGGAGAGCCATCGCCTTGTCCGTCTGAGAATGAAGGGGACCACGGACTGTTGCTGTGTCTTGCGATTGATCCGGACTGAAAGCACGCCTCGCCGCCAGGGCCGAGCCGCTGAATGCCGGTGACACACGAGGCGTACGAAAGTTGGTTGAACATTAGCCACCGGCTGCCGAGGGCGGCTAGGTCGATCCGATGCAACCCGGCGGACCGCGCTACCCAATCCAGCCTTGTCGAGAGGAAGACACCCCGCGGTGTCTGCGCGAAATACAGGGACCGGAGACCCAGTTGATCTGTGAAACATTCAACCTTGTCGCCGTTCCACCTCAAGGCGACGAAGTGACCGTCGATACCCGCCCTGCCGGAAGGCATTGCAGCGATCGCTGACCTCCAGTCGTCCTTTGTCAGGAAGCCGGCTTGAGAATCGGTAAGTCTTATCCCGGTTCCTACCGCCACCCATCCGGAAGATCCATCCGGTGTGGTCTCATAGAAACTCGTATCCGGAATTCCGCCCGCTTCCAGATACAGGCCTGGAATGGAAAGTCTGAACAACAAGGCCGACCCCAATCCATTCCTTACACCCTCTACATCGGATGCCCCGCAGAACCCAAAGACCCAGCTCATAAAACATCCCCTTATTTTGCTCGGCGTATGTTGCGCCCTGAATCGCGCAACTCGATGTCTTGGTTTGAAGCAAATTATGCCGGAGTTCGCAAAACATCAACTCGTCGTGATCCGCTACACGGGGTCAATCTTTGCGGTCGATGAGGCCCGCGCCTCTTTTGGGCAAGTATTCCCGGGGAAAAGTAGCGAAACGGAGTTGCGGACCACAGACATATTGACCGACAGGAGAATGATTGGATTAAAAATTAACAAAGATTAATCGCGGTTGTCATTGGACACAAGCAACCGACTTCGGGTTGGAACGTCATAGAGATTAGAGAGCAGATGGAAAGCAAACGAAGAAAGGAGCGCGAACCATGAAACCACTTCTCCTGATCCTGACAGCCTTCTTCATCCAATCGTGCTATGCGGTCGTCTACATTACGGATCAGTATTCCGCGACGAATGACGGAAGCTGCCCGCCCCCTCCACCTTACGTGCCGCCGCCACCTCCCGTAATCTATGCGCCGGTATCGACGCCGGTCGAACAGCCCGTCAGCACCGAGCCGACAAGGGCACGCACTCAAGGCTCAACGAGAAGTCCGGTCGTCAATGCACCGGCAAGCTCGAACGCCGTTAGAGAGCGTGCAGTGGCGCCATCCTCAGGTTCCGGCACACAGACGCCAGCTCCTGCCGTCAACAACCCGAATCCCCAATCAGGCCAGGGTGCAGCCCGGGAGCGCGCGGCGAACCAGCCTCAGCAGAATCAGACCCCCAGGCCACGTCCGCAGTGAATGCCGGATAGGGCCTGCTACTTCGCGGATACTGTAGGGAAGTTACTTCTCGGCTATGACGAGCATTTCGAAGTCTTCCGTCGTCAGTTTGTCGCTCCGACTGAACTCGCCTAGTTTTGCGCCGAATATCTCCACGGTACGGAATCCCAACGACTTCAGCATCCATGTTATTTCGGAGGGGACGTAGTACCGCTCGTCGCACTGCACTTCTTTCGAGTTTCCCAAGTCGTCTTCCACGCGTGTGATGTTGCGGTCCCTAAAAGTCATCAGGTCGAAACTCATCCGTTCGGAAGTGGCGCCCCCTTCGCTTGAATGCGAGTCTATGAAATCTTTGATCGAATGAAAAAGGGGAAAGAGACCGTTCAAGGTCGTAAAGATTAGTTTCCCGCCTTTCCTCAGCGCCTTTGCTGCGCCACTCAATATCAGGAAGTTCATCTCGTCGGTTTCCATGAGAGGGAACGCTCCTTCGCACAGCATTATAACCAGATCGTATTCGTCCTCGAAGGGAAGATCCCTGGCATCTTCCTTCCTGAAATCTGCACGGACATTTTCACGTGCTGCTTTCTCACGTGCCCGCTGAAGCATCGAGTCGGAGAGATCGATGCCGGTGATTGAGTACCCGCGCCTAGCGAGCTCTATGGCGTGTCGCCCCGTGCCGCATCCGACGTCGAGTATCCTGGCTGTTTTGTCGCGGCAGATTTCAGTCTCGATGAAATCGCACTCTCCAACGGTTCCCTGTGTAAACGGCTCCTTGTCGTATTTCGCGCCGTAATTCTCGAACAGCATTTCATACCACTGTTTCATGCCCTCATCTCCACACAGACTTTGTTTGAACTCTCGTGTTCCAGTTAGAGGTGCTTTAGGGATATGGATAGAAACCTGACCGCCGAATTTAGAAAGGTCCCAGCATATTGTCAACTAGTTCGACTAGCTTGGCGCCTGATTCTACATTGTTGCGCGCGGCGGCCGTTATTTTACCGCCGGGTTTCGGTCGGCAAAATAGCGCGGGGGAACCATGAACAGGAACCCGTAGTTGCCCCTGCCGCGATGATGGTCGAGATGCGCCGAGATTATCGAGTCAAGATACCTGTTCCGGTACTTGTTGAGAATGTTAAGCCGCTGGTGAACGACGATGTCGTGGAACCAGAAATATGTCATCCCGTAGAAGGCTATGCCCAGCCCGGCGAAGAAGAGCAGATTGAAATCGTCAGCTGCTCCGAGCGCAATTAGGACGATGCTCGGCAGCGCGAAAAATAGCGCGAAGAGGTCGTTCCTCTCCAGCTTCTTATGGTCTGGCATGTGGTGATCCTTGTGAAGAACCCAGAGGAATCCGTGCATCACGTATTTGTGCGTTGCCCAGGCCATGATTTCCATGAAACCAAAGAAGAACAATGTCACTACGATCCTGATTAATATATCTATCGCTGTCATTCATTCTCCCTTTTCGGTGATCCGGCTCTCTCAGTATGCATCGATTTCCTTCGTCCTTTCCGGCACCAGATTTCCTTGATGGGTCTCGCCCTTGCTTGGGAAGGGGCTGAGAGCCCTGGTCCGGACCATGACGGCAATCTTCTTCGGGACACTGACTACGGGCCTCGACGAGAATACATCGTAGTCCCGCTTTTCTATCTCGTCGAGTATGGACGCGTATATCTCAGCCGCGGCTGTGATGGATGAGCGTCCGCGTTTCGACAGAAGAGCTATGCCCCGTTGGGCGTCCTGGTAATATCCTCTCGCGCGTTCTATCTCGAACTTCATCAGGGAAACGAAGCGCTCCGATACGATTCCTGATGCGATGTCGTCGCTTGTCACGCCGAATCGTGCCATGTCGTCCACGGGGATGAAGATCTTCCTGTGAAGCTGCCAGTCCTCGTTGACGTCGCGAAGAATGTTCGTGAGCTGCATCGCGATGCCGAGCGACTCCGCGTGCTGGAAAGCCGCTCGGTCGCGGTAACCGATCACGTGAGTCATCATCACGCCGACAACGGATGCCACCTGGTAACAGAATTTCCGGAGCGAGTTGAAGTCGGGGTACGAATCGCACTGGATGTCGGACTGAACACCGTCGATGAGTTCGAGGGGAAGCTCGATCGGTATTTCCTTTTCCAGCGCCACGTGCACGAACGCGTTCATAATCGGGTTCTGCGATTCCCCGCTCTTGTAGGCCGATTTCAGCTCCTTCCGCCAGTGATCGAGTTCGAATCCAACTTCTTCAAGGCTCCGCTCCCTGGGCGAGTCTCCGATGTTGTCCGTGTACCGGCAGTACCCGTACAGCGCGAAAACGTCCCGTCTGAGCCGGGCGGGCATGAGAAAGGTCGAAAGATAGAAGCCCTTCGAGAATACCTTCGTCATCTCTCTCGACCACTTGAGCGATAACCGAAGGTGCTGAACCCTGTCTGAATTAGGCGAGATATGGGTCATGACATATCCTCCTCTATTCTTGCCGCGGCCAGGCTTCCTGAAATGATCACCATCGGGATCCCGTTCCCCGGGACCGTGCTGGCGCCGGCAAAGTACACGTTCTCCAGCGTCTTCGACTTGTTCTGCGGCCTGAAGTATGCCGACTGGAAGAAGGAATGGCTCAGCCCGAATGCCGATCCTTTCCACAAGTTGTACTGGCTCGCCCAGTCGTCGGGGGTGAATGTCTTTTGGTAAACTATGTGGTCCTTTATGTCAGTCATGCCGAGCCTTTCGGACATCCTCTTAAGGACCGTCTCACGAAATGCGGGCTCATCCCTCTCCCAGTCGACATTCGGTGTTCTATGCGGTACCGGCACGAGCACGTATATCGCGTCGCTCCCTTCCGGCGCCAGCGACGGGTCTGACCGATTCGGTATGCAGACGTAGAAGGCCGGATCGTCCGGCAGTACCTGTCTTTCGAAGATGTCGTCGAGGTTGCGCTTGTAGTCGGCGGAGAATACGACGTTGTGGTGAAGAAGGTGGGTGTACTGCTTGTCCACCCCCAGATACATCATGTAAGCCGATGATGATGTTTTGAGATCGCCGTTCTGAGGAACGACGTTCTTCTTCGGTGTTTCCCCGAGCAGCGTCTCGTAGGCGTAGGGAAGATCCGCATTTACAAGGTAGACGTCGAACTTTTCTGTCGTGGAATTATTGATCGTGAGAGAGGCTGCCCGTCCTCCCTCTTTCTCTATCTTCGTGATCTCGGAGTTGTATCTGAAATTAACTCCGTATTCTTTGGCAACTCTTTCAAGACTCTCCACAATCTTATACATCCCCCCGACAGGGAAGTAAATGCCCTCGCCGCTCTCCATGTACGTCACGACACCGTAGACCGAAGGGGCCTCGAACGGAGAAATTCCCAGATACATCGTCTGAAAACTGAAGAGCATCCTCAGCCGCTCGTCCTCGAAGTAGCTGCTAACCTTACGGTAGAGGGAGCCTAGCATCTTGAGAGTCGCCAGGTAGTAAAGCGATTTCGGATTAATGAAGTCTGAGAGTCTCCGGTAATTCCTGTCGACGAAATGCGGTATCGTCAGCCTGTACAGCCTGGAAAGATAACTAAAGAATCTCAGGTAGCTCTCGATCTCCTTTTCATTTTGAAGCTTCTCCCTGATCTCCTTCGTCATCAGGGCGATGTTCGTACTCGAATTGAACTCGGTGCCGTCGCTGTAGAAAACCCGGTAGCTTGGTTCGAGAAGCTTAAGCTGCATGTAGTCGTTCAGGTCTCTGTCGAGCTTCTTGAAAAGCTTTTTGAGTGAACTGAGCATCAGCAGGAGCGTCGGGCCCGTATCGAATGTGAAACCTTCGGGGGTGACAAGGCGGTTGGCCCTGCCTCCGGGGGTCGCGTTCTTCTCGAAGACGGTTACGTCGAATCCTTTCTTCGCGAGAAGCGCGGCCGCTGATAGTCCCGCAAGCCCTGCGCCCACAATGGCTATTCTTTTCCTCATCGGACACTTCCTCTCAGTGAGTTGAAGAACCTTTCCTGGACTTTCGGGTCACTGTCGAATGACCCGGTGAAGTAGGTCGTCGCGGTTGTGGAGTTCTGTTTCTCGACGCCACGCATCATCATGCACATGTGAAACGCTTCTGCGGCGACTGCGACGCCGCTCGGGTGAAGCGTTTCTTCGATCACGTCGGCAATCTCTTTCGTCAGCCTCTCCTGCACCTGGAGCCGCCTCGCGAGAGCGTCTACGGCACGCGGTATCTTGCTCAGTCCGACTATTCTCCCTGCAGGTATGTAGGCGACGTGGACCTTCCCGAAGAAGGGAAGGAGATGGTGTTCGCAAAGCGAGTAGAATTTGATGTCTTTCACCAGGACCATGTTGTCGAAATCTTCCTCGAAAACAGCTGCCCTGAGGATTTCTGCCGGGTCGGATGAGTATCCGCTTGTGAGAAAATCCCAGGCTTTCACTGCCCGGTGAGGAGTCTTCAGCAGCCCCTCGCGGTACACGTTTTCTTCGGCCTGAATTATCAGATCCCGGTAACTGGCCTTTGCGATCTCAAGGTGGTTATCCGACCGGGCTTCCATTTCAGAAACCGGGTCGTTTGTATGATGGTTATAGGCAAGCTCCCTGCGCTTCCTTATTGTCAACGGATAGGCGTTCATTTTTGTTCCCTTCTATTTATAAACTCGTAGATCGAGATCGTCAGTGTGATCAGAGAAAAACCGTAGACGAAATCTTCGATCGGTATGGTGAAGATTCTTATTCCCAGCATGTCGGATGGATTGTAAGTGACGACCGGCACGGCCGTCAGCACGCCGTTGCACAAAAGAAATCCAATCGCCATGAATCCGATCATCCTTCGGAAGTGCCGCGTCAGTAAAACCTTCGTGCGTAATATCAGCAGATCCAGCGACACAGTTAAAACTGCTGCTATCACGGCCGGGATTGTATAACTCATTGTCGTCCTTCCCAGAAACCGGTAGCTTCCCAGACCAGCACTGAAGTCACAGGCACGGCAACGAAAAACAATATCTCTTCTATCGGAACTCCCGCCAGATCGATGCCGATTATGTAGTGCGGATTGAATCCCCAAACGCCCGCCTGCACCGCGAAGAAATCCCAGATGATGAAGATGACTAACACGACAGACGTTGAGATTGCGATCGAACGAAGATTCTTTCGGAGTCGGAGCCTCGGGTCGTTGATCTTGATCACGAACGGAAGAAGGATAAACAGATCGACGGCGAGGTAGGTCAGATTGTGTATTCCCACCATTATTCTGTGTCTCCTTCGGAAATGATCCGGGCGATCGAGGCTTTTAAGGCCGCGTATTTGAATCCGAACCCCGCCTCAGCCAATCGCGAAGGCTTGACCCTCTGACTCGTCAGGATTGTTTCCTCGGCCATCTGTCCGAGCCCCAGTCTCAGCAGATACCCGGGGATGTGTAAGCTACCGGGCCGGTGCAGCGCCTCGCCTATTGCCGCGCAGACCTCCTCCATCCGTGCAGGGTTTGGTGATACGAGATTGTAAACTCCGGAAGAGGACTTCTGTGTCATAAGGAAGTAGATCGCTTCCAGCTCGTCCGAATAGTGAATCCACGGGAGCCACTGTTTGCCGGAGCCGAGCACCATCCCGAACAGGAGCCTGTAAGGTATCGCCAGCTTCGGAAAAGCGCCGCCATGTGGAGCGAGCACGACTCCTGTTCTGATGATTATTCGCCGGACACCCGCTGTTTCGGCATCCTTTGTCGAATCCTCCCACCGGCGGACCACGTCTGCCAGGAAACCATCGCCCGCTGAAGAGGTTTCGTCGAGGATCTCTTCTCCGCGGGAGCCGTAGATTCCTACTGCAGAAGCCTGGACAAGCACCTCAGGTTTCCTGGGAAGGGAAGTGACGATGTCGGTCAGGAGGATCCCTGCGGACAGCCGGCTTTCCAGTATGCGCTTCCGTTTCGAGCGGGTCCAGAGGGACGAGCCGATGTTCTCGCCCGCCAGGTTGACGAATATGTCTACGCCGCCCAGTTCCCTCACGAGCTCGATTCTGTTATCCATTGCCCATCTCAAGGCTCGGGCTTTCGGGTCGGAACGCCTGACTGCACCGCTCGGATCCCGGGACAGCACGGTTACTTCGTGTCCCTTGGCGAGAAGGAATGCAGTCAGTCCTCTGCCGATGAGGCCGGTCCCGCCGGTTATCGCTATCTTCATTTTGTCCCCGCAGTTCTCTCGTTCAACATTCCTTCGTGGACCTTCCTCATGTCCGAGATATCTTCAGACAGGAGGTCGCACTTCACGCGTCCTGCGAACCGGGCGGGTACACCTGACCCGCCCAGGATCGTCATCGCTCCAACCTTCTTGGCGGCAGGCACGATCTTGTTGTTGATACTGAAAACGAAACTTCTCTCGTTTTCGACGATGTCTGCGCTCATGGCGACAAGGTTCGGCTTCTTCACCCTGGTGAAAGCTGCGAGATCTGCGGTGGGTATGTCCTGGCCGAGGTGGTAGACTCTCCATCCCTCCGAAGTCAGGTAGCTTGCGACGCACATGATGGCGATGTCGTGTACCTCACCCTCGAAACACGAAACGACCGCGGTAAGTCCGTTCGGTTCTTTTACGAATATCTCCGACTGAAACCTGAAGAGCGCCGACTTGATGGCCTGCGTTGCGAGATGTTCGCTGTCCACTCCGAGTTCGCCGTTTTCCCATCCGGTGCCTATCTCGACGAGGGAAGGGAATACGAGCTTCGTGTAGAATATGATGAGGTCGGGCTGTGAAACGAACCCCGTGCGCATTATCCTCTGGACTTCATAGGAGTCGCCCTGGAGGGCCGCCTCTTTCAGAGGAGGGACAAGGACGTCCACGAATCCCGCGCTCAGATGCGCCTGTACGTCCTTCCCGTCGAATTCCGACAGCGAAAGGGAGGGGGCGTTCATCCTGTTTTCGTGTACGAATTTGAGGACGCTTCTGACTGGAAACTTCCGGTGTCCGCCTTTGGTTTTGACGCACTCGATGAACCCGCTGTCTGCCCACCTCTTGACGGTGGACTCGTTGACCGACAGCATGTCGGCCAGTTCCCGCGTTGAGTAGCTGTTCTTCATTGTGGTCGTTATTCCTGATTTGCACGGTTTGCACGATTAATATAGCCCGACAGGAATCCTTTGTCAAGAGGGGAGGGATTAACTTTTTGTGGGGGGTGGGATTTCCGAGGGAATCCAAGCGATTAAACATCAGCCAAATGAGTAGGGCTTCCTGCACCCGGCTGAACGCTTCATAAGTTTGCGATAGGTGTACGACATCCGAGATTTCCGGCGATTTGCTCAAGACTGTCAGTATCCGGTCCTACAAATGGCGTTTTATTCATATTTCACGCTCGTAGCGTTGTGAACTCTCGGTCTCCTGTGTTTAAATTTCACCAGAGAATGCAGCATGATCAATGATGCCACAAAACATAAGTTGAGGGACATATTCGGGAAGGTGAACCTCCTGGATTCGACGGAGGACAGGATCGCCTATTCCTACGACGGGACGCCCCTTTTCGGGTCGCTCCCAGATGCAATAGTGATTCCCGCCGCGGTAGAACAGATAAGCCTTCTCATGAAGCTGGCCAACGAGGAGAAATTCGCGGTGGTACCTCGCGGCTCCGGAACCGGCCTGAGCGGCGGGTCGATACCTACGGAGAACTCAGTTGTCCTACTCATGAACCGCTGGGACAAGGTGATCGAACTCGACAGGAACAACCTTGCCGCCTGGGTCGAGCCCGGAGTCATAACGGGAAAGTTCCAGTCGCTCGTGGAATCACACGGGCTTTTCTATCCACCTGATCCCGGCAGCTCCCAGATATGTACGCTCGGCGGGAACGTCGCAGAGAATGCCGGCGGTCTGCGCGGACTCAAGTACGGCGTCACCAAGAATTATGTGCTGGGATTCGAGGTCGTCCTGCCGAACGGCGACCTGATGCGAATCGGCGGGAAGAACATGAAGGATGTCGCGGGATACAATCTCAAAGATGTTCTCATAGGCTCGGAGGGCACACTGGGAATTTTTACGAAGATACTTCTCCGGCTTATCCCCCTGCCGCAAACAAGCAGGACGATGCTGGCCTTCTACGATTCTATGGCGGGAGCCGCCGAGACCGTTTCATCAATTACATCGGCGAGAATAATGCCCGCGATGCTGGAGTTCCTCGATAATTCCACCATAAAGGCCGTTGAGGATTTTGCCCGGCTCGGTCTCGACACAAACACGGGGGCTGTGCTCCTTGTCGAAGTCGACGGTCCGCGCTCTGCGGTCGAGGAGGATGCCGCGGCCATCGAGAAGATATGCAGGAAGTCGGGCGCGAAGGCCGTTCGTGTGGCGGGAGACGAAGCAGAAGGGATGAAGCTGAAGGCTGCGAGGAAATCGGCGTTCGCCGCACTCGCACGGATAAGGCCTACGACCATACTGGAAGACGCCACTGTCCCGCGAAGTGAGCTTGCCTCAATGGTCGACTTCATCGAAACGACGGCAAAGAAGCATGAGATACGGATCGGGACGTTCGGCCATGCTGGTGACGGCAATCTCCATCCGACCGGGTTGACGGACGAGCGAGACAAGAATGAAATAAGAAGAGTCGAGGGTGCGTTCGATGAAATATTCAGGAGAGCTGTCGATCTCGGCGGAACAATAACCGGCGAACATGGTGTCGGACTCGCCAAGAAAAAATTTCTTGAGTCCCTGTACGATACACCCTTCATAAGGTTTATGAAGACCACAAAGGAGATGCTCGATCCGAACTGCGTACTCAATCCCGGGAAGGTGATCTCGGTCAGCCCGCGCTGTGAGGGAGCGTTGCCCAGGAGTCGTGAACAGATAGAGAAAGCCCTGGGGAGAATGGACAATCCGTCGGAGGCATACTTCTGATGGCGGTCTCTAATCCGGATGTAACCGGTCACGCACCATCCGTGGGGAGTCGGGGACGGTTGACCGAGATTTCGGATGACCTGATCACGCAGTGTATGCATTGCGGGCTTTGTCTTTCAGTTTGTCCCACCTATGCCCTGACCGGACTGGAGAGGAGCTCTCCGCGGGGGCGGATCCGCCTAATGAAGAGCGTCCAGGATGGGATCATTCCGGTGTCCGGCACGTTCGAATACGAGATGAACTTTTGTCTGGACTGTCAGGCTTGTCAGACCGCCTGCCCGGCCGGCGTTAAGTACGGCGAGCTGGTCGAGTCTGCCAGGGTTCTCATCGAATCCCGTAGAAAGGGTTTCAGTCTCAAGAAGTTCATCCTCACAAACTTCGTTGCGGGAAAGAAGGGGCTAAGAGTTGCTGCTGCCGTCCTGAGGTTCTACCAGAAAAGTGGGGCGGAAAAGATCCTTCTTCCAGTTTTGAAAGTCCTCATGCCCGGACTTTATAAGCGTGCGGGAATGCTACCTTGTATGTCGGACAAGTTTGCGATAGATGTTCTTCCGGAGATGCTGGACCCGAAGGGCGAAGCGCGGGGGACGGTCGCGATCCTCACGGGTTGCGTGATGGATGCCATGTACTCAGACGTCAACATCGACACCGTCGAAGTACTTTTGGAGAACAGGTGGCGAATTGCGACCCCGACCGGACAGGTCTGCTGCGGATCGGTCAGTGCCCACTCCGGCGACATTGAACTGGCCAAGTCTCTTGCTGTCAGGAACATTCGTGACTTCGAGAAGACAGGCGCGGACTACTATGTCGTAAACTCCGCAGGCTGTAGCGCGTTCATGAAGGAATACGGTGAGCTTCTCAAAGAAGACCCGCAGAATTGCGCCAGAGCTGTAGAGTTCAGCGCGAGGGTCAAGGATTTCTCCGAGTTCCTTTACGAAACCGGCTACAGAAAGCCGACGACAAAGCTCGGCGGCGTGGTCACCTACCACGAGCCGTGTCATCTTGTTCATGCGCAGAAGGTCAGCGGTCAGCCGAGAGCGATCGTCAACGAAATATCCGGAGAAAATTATCGTGAGCTCAACGAGGCGACATGGTGCTGCGGTAGTGCGGGTATCTATAATGTCGTGCATTATGAAGAAGCTTCGAAGTTGCTTGAGAGAAAAGTGGAAAACATCAGAGCGTGCGGCGCGGGAACGCTGGTCACCGGCAACCCGGGCTGTATGGCGCAGATAACAGCCGGGGTGAAGAATGCGCGAATGGATGTGGAAGTTGTTCATCCCGCGACCGCCCTGAACAGATTGTACAAATCGGACAGGAAAACATGATCCCTCTGAAGGACAAGAATCCTTCCTCCACGGTTCCCTTCGTCAACTACATCCTTATTGCTGCGAATGCGGCCGTGTTCTTCTATGAGTTATCGCTGGGTTCGGGGCTCGGCGATTTCTTTGTCAAGTACGGCCTCGTCCCGAGCAGGTATTTTGAAATGGTTGCGGCACACACCCACCCTGTAACGAGATACTTCCCATTCTTTACTTCGATGTTCATCCACGGAGGCTGGCTGCACATCATCGGGAACATGTGGTTCCTCTTCATTTTCGGAGACAACGTAGAAGACCGTCTCGGTCATCGCCGGTATTTTCTCTTCTATTTGCTGAGCGGTCTCGCCGCAGCCGCACTGCAAGTATTTCTCTCTGCGGGTTCGTCAGTTCCGACGATCGGTGCGAGCGGGGCGATATCAGGTGTCCTCGGAGCGTACCTCGTCATGTTCCCGCGTGCCAGGATCGTGACGCTCCTCCCGATTTTCTTTTTCTTCGATATCATCGATATCTCCGCCATTCTCTTCATAGGCTTCTGGTTCATGATACAGTTCTTCAGCGGAATCCAGTCGTTGGGAGTCGACACTACCGGAGGCATCGCATGGTGGGCCCATGTCGGCGGGTTCGTGGCGGGGATAGCGTTGGTCCCCATTTTCAGGCGAAGACGATACGCGACCTGACACCAGTCTCCTCTTCCAACTCCTGCAGTCGCTGGCAGTACTCTCGTTGAAATTTCAAACACGGGTTGAGAATTTCAACACTGCGCAACTTTGTGACGTGTGAAACTGTCCTGATTGGGCAACTTTTACAAACGCACAAATTTTGCAGCATTCGTGCGTCAGGAGGTGCAAGTGAATCCCACCGCATGCGAGCTTTACCGCCTCCTTGCAGAGTTGGCAAGCGTCTTTTCCCGCGAGGAGGCAAGAATGGCGCAGGAACTGGGCCTGTCGGGAGGTGAACTCCAGTGCCTTTGCGCCATGCGCGGCTCTCCACAATATTCCATCAAAGATCTGACGGACATTCTCCACAAAGGGGGTAGTCAGCTTTCGAGAATTCTCGATGCACTCGAAGACAGAGGGCTGATCGCACGTTCGCTGTCCAGGAAGGATAGGCGATATGTCTATGTGATTCTCACGGCAGAAGGGACTGCACTTGCACAGAAAATTGAGGAGTGGGAAGGGAAAATGTTCGAGAGAATTCTGGATCTCGTACCCCCCGAGAAGATCGAAGACACGAAGCATTTCATAAGACTTTTCCTGCAGATGAACGAACAGGGGGATTCAATTCAAAAAGAATCAAGGAGTCTGACATGAACAGTGAAAGGGTTGAGAGGAACCTTGACGCCGCGTTCGAAAGCGTGGGTGTATCGCGGCGGGATTTTATGAAGTTCTGCGGGGCGATGACAGCGCTCCTTGGACTTCCTCCGGTGTTCACCGCGCGGGTAGCAAGGGCACTTGAAAACAGAATGCCGTTCGTGAAAGAGAGACGACCGTCGGTTCTCTGGCTGAACCTTCAGTCATGCACGGGCTGTACAGAGTCCTTTACGCGAGCCGATCATCCTTCGGTCGCGGAGGCCGTGCTTAACATGATCTCTCTCGACTTCAACGAGACTCTTCAGGCGGCGTCAGGGACCGAGGCGGAAGCGGCATGTGAAGCCGCGATGAAAGAAAACCACGGGAAGTACATCCTGGTCGTAGAGGGTTCATTGCCGGCGGCCGACAGCGGCAGATATTGCGTGATGTGCGGCAAGACCGGGGAGACATTTCTCAAGAAGATGGCGGGGGGCGCGGCGTGCGTCATTGCGCTGGGAACGTGTGCGGTGTACGGTGGACTTCCTGCTGCCTCGCCTAATCCGACCGATGCGCGGAGCATCGATGATGCGGTTGCCCCGGCCGCCGTCGTGAAAATACCGGGCTGCCCGCCGATCGGCGATGTCCTGATGGCGACGATAGTACACTACTTGTTCTTCGGAAGGCTGCCATCTCTCGATTCGGAGAAGAGGCCCCGCTTCGCCTACGGGAAGTTCATTCACGAACAGTGCCGCCGGCATTATCACTTCGAGAATGCGGAGATGAGCACTTCATTCGACGATGAGGCCTACAGGGGAGGTTACTGCCTCTTTCCCATGGGGTGCAAGGGAGCTTTCACAAAGAATGCGTGTACGGTCATCCGCTGGAACATGGGATCGAACTGGTGTGTCGGTGCCGGGCATCCTTGTGTCGGATGTTCCGAGAAAGATTTCTGGGACAAGTTTACGCCGTTTTATGCGCTGGCTGAAGGGAGGAATCCGCAATGACACGAATGGTGATAGATCCGGTAACGCGGATAGAAGGGCATCTGCGCATCGAGGCCGAGGTGGACAACGGTGTGCTGAGAAAGGCATGGGCCTCGGGCACAATGTTCCGCGGAATAGAAACGATCGTGAAGGATCGTGACCCGAGAGATGTCTGGTATTTCGTCCAGCGCATTTGCAGCGTCTGCACGGGAGTTCATGCCATCGCTTCGGTGAGGGCGGTCGAGAACGCGCTCGGCATAACCATCCCGGAAAACGGCCTCCTCATAAGAAACCTGATCGAAGGGATGCAGCTGATTCACGATCACGTGATGCATTTCTATCATCTACACGCCCTTGACTGGGTCGACATTACCGCCGCTCTCAATGCGGATGTGAAGAAGGCATCCCTGCTCCAGGAATCGATTTCGGACTGGCCTAAGAGCAATCCGCGATACTTCCAGGAAGTGAAAGACAAGCTGAAGGCGTTCATAGGTTCCGGCCAGCTGGGCATCTTCGCACACGGCTACTGGGGCCATTCCGCTTACAAGCTCCCGCCTGAAGTGAACCTGATTGCCGTGGCACATTACATAAACGCCCTGGAGTGGCAGAAGAGCGTTGCCAGATTCATCGCCCTGCTGGGAGGCAGGCATCCCTGTCCGAATTTCCTTGTCGGCGGAATGGCGACCGCAATAAACCCCGACAGCGACCAGGCATTGAACGCGTCGAGGATACTCATGATGAGAGAGACTCTCCAGGAAGCGCAGGATTTCGTCGAGAAGGTCTATTTCCCGGATGTCCTTGCCATAGCCTCTTTCTATCCGGAGTGGACCAAACTCGGCGAGGGTGTCGGAAACTTTTTGGCCTGCGGCGATTTCCCGGCCTTCGGAAAGAAAGACGAATTGTTCATGCCCGGCGGCGTGATATGGAAAAGGAAGATCGATAACGTCAAAGACTTTGACCAGAAGAACGTGTCTGAATACGTTACGAGATCGTGGTACACATATTCCGACGACCAGGCAAAAGCGAAACACCCCTTCGACGGCGAGACGAATCCGAAATATACAGGGCCGAACCCGCCTTACGACTTCCTCGATGTAGACGGCAAATATTCCTGGATTAAAGCTCCACGTTATGAAGATAAACCTGTCGAAGTCGGTCCGCTGGCGCGGGTACTCATCGCTTACGGGAGAGGGCACAAACAGATTCGCGAGTTGGTCGACAAAGGGACGAAACAACTGGGGGTCGGGAACGCGGCGCTCTTTTCCACCCTCGGGAGGACGCTGGCCCGTTCCGTCGAAACGGTCGCGGTCGCAGACAAGATGTGGGAGTGGTACGACAAGTTCGTTGCGAATGTAAGCGCCGGTAATTTCGTTACGGCAACTATGGAAAAGTGGGAGCCGAGGACCTGGCCCGCGGAGGCGCTGGGAGTCGGGCTCGCCGAGGCGCCGAGGGGCGCTCTGGGGCATTGGATTAAAATAAAGAACGGCAAGGTCGACCGGTACCAGATCGTGGTCTCCACTACCTGGAACGCGTCGCCGCCCGATCCGAAGGGCCAGATAGGCGCTTATGAAGCGGCTCTTGTCGGAACTCCGGTCGCGGATCCCGCTAAACCGGTCGAAGTGCTGAGAACGATACACTCTTTTGACCCCTGCATAGCCTGTGCTGTCCATGTCTATGACGCCGTGCATCAGAAATCGGAAGCTGAGGTAATCATGCCATGACGAAGGTGGCCGTCGTCGGCCTCGGAAATATTCTGATGGGCGACGACGGCGCAGGGGTCCGGGTGATCGAATCCCTGGAGAGACTCGGAAGCCTTCCCGGTAACGTCAGTCTGGTCAGAGGGGAAACAGCCGGCATAGCTATCTTGCCCCATGTCGAGGAAGCCGATCTTGTAATTCTCATCGACTCCGTCCGCTTCGGCGGGAAATACGGCGAGGTCAGAGTGTTCCGGGACGAGGAGATCCAAACGGACCGCGCTCCGGCCGTCTCCATGCATGACGTCGGCGCGAAGGATCTCGTGTCGATCTTGAGGCTGGCTTCTTCACACTTGCCGCGCCTTTTGCTTGTGGGGATCGAACCCAAGAATGTGTCCAGTTCGGTCCTCCTCTCTCCGGAGGTAGAATCGGGGCTCAAGGGGGCCGTGAAAATTGTCCTTGCGGAGATAGGGGGTGAAGAGGTCAAGGAAAAATAAACCAGCAACCGGGCATCGGGCGTATCCAGGCACTGAACCCGGGAATCGACCTAACGGCGAAGATCTGCGCGTTGTGGGCGCCGTGGGGGATGAGCCCGTGGGTTGGCGTCGGGAAGGCCGGACCGAAGATGCAGAGCAGGGCGATGCGACCAGTTGTAAATCAGGGGAAAAATCCATAAAATTCGTGTAATCTTCTCCGGAAGATCGTCGAGATCTCTTTCGAAAATTAGGAGAACAATAATTCAAGTGATCTTGTGCTTACCGGGCTCGGGTCTGCACACACCGGCGACGAAATCCAGATTGACAACCGTCGATGGAAGAAACTGCCCTTCCTATCACGATGAGCGTGTACGCCGGGGATGCCTGTTTCCGCGTCACGTCGACACCCGATTTGAGCCGATACCCGGGCTTTCAGGTGAGAAAGACGTGCTGGAAATCCGATGAAGGTCCTGTACGTCGAAGACAATCCAGCTGATGTCAATCTGGTAAAGCGGGAGCTGAAGAAGAGTGCGACCCATTTCCTTGTCGATGTTGCCGCGTCGTGCGAAGAGGCTTTTTTAAGTCTTAAGAAAGAGCCCGGTTACGATGTTGTCCTCCTTGACCTTCGTCTCCCCGATGGGGATGGAATATCCGTACTCTCTGAGGTAAGACGGCTGGGACTCCCTGCGTGCGTGATAGTGATGACGGCTTTCGGCGATGAAGAGGTGGCCGTGGGAGCGCTGAAGGCCGGGGCGGACGATTATGTCGTGAAATCCGGGAAGCATTACAGGCAGCTCCCCATGATTCTGTCGAAGAATGTTGAGAACCTTGCTGCCGTCCCGCGAAGGGGGGAAGCGAGGATGAATGTTCTCTTTGCCGGCCGCAAGTCCGCCGATTCAAAACTTGTCGAAGAGCACTTAAGCCAGAAGGCGCCGCATATAAAGCTCGAAGTTGTGACTTCCGCTTCGGAGGTGATCGCGAGAGTCTCGCGCAAGGAGATCGGCTTTGAAGTGCTCCTTCTTGACTACGACCTTCCGGGGATGAGCACGCTGGAGTTGATCAAGGAGATAAGGGTCGGGAGGGGACAGGCTGTCCCGATCGTCGTGATAGCCGGCCGGGGCGATCAGGAGACCGCCGCTCTTGCGATGAAAATCGGCGCGGATGATTACATCGTCAAGGCAGAGTCTTTCCAGCTCCGCCTCCCTGCCGTGCTCGAGAATGCGGTTCGGAAGGCGAGGCTGGACAGGGAACAGCAGGCGCTGCGGCAGAGCGAAGAGAGATACAGAATTATTTCCGACCTGATATCCGACTACGCCTACGTGTTCAATGTAGCTCGCGACGGCAAGCTCGAAGGAGAATGGATATCCGAGTCTTTTGAACGGAAGTTCGGTTACACGCAATCGGAAGTGGCGAAACGCGGAGGCTGGGAGAGTATGGTGTACCCGGCGGACCACAAGGTCATCACGGAACACGTTGCGAAGGTCCTGAATGGCAAATTCGACGTCGCCGAGTTCAGGTTCGTGACCCGGTCGGGGGAGTTGGTATGGCTTCGTGACTCCGCCAGACCTATCCAGGAGCCGGGTACCAAAAATGTCGTCAGAATCTACGGTGCGGCGCAGGACATAACGGATCAGATTCGGACGGAGGACGAGATTCGGCGAAGCGAAATGAGGTTCAAGGAACTCGCCGATCTTCTCCCGCAGCCGGTGTTCGAAGTAGACGAGTCCCGAACCGTCAGCTTCGCAAACCGCGCGTGTCTTGAGATCTTCGGCCTCACTGAAGAGGACTACAAGCGCGGCCTGAGCCTGCTCGATTTCGTCGCGCCGGATGAGAGAAAGAGAGCCCTCAGGGAGATAGAGAAGGTATTCGCCGGGGCCCCCGGCGAGCCTGAGCGTTATAACGCCGTCGGAAAAGACGGCGTGGTGTTCCCTGCACTCGTCTCAGCCAGTCCGATCGTCAGGGACCAGAAAGTTGTGGGTTTGAGAGGAATACTCGTAGATCTTGCCGAGATTACCGCCGCCAACGAGGCGATTGCTGCAAGTGAGAACCGTTACCGGTTTCTATTCGAGAGTTCGATTGACGAGTTCTTTATGATAGACGAGAACGGCAAGTTCATGCAGGTGAACGAGGCGGGATGCGAGATGCTCGGTTACACCCGCGAGGAGATCATAGGGGAAAGCATACATAAAATCGTGGCTCCGGAAGTAACAGGCATGACGGACGACCGCGTGAAGCACGTGTTCAGTGAGAAAGAGCTCACTTTCGAAACGGTTCACATGCGGAAAGACGGTGCGAAGATTCCGGTGGAAGTCCGCAGTCGTGCCGTGGTCTTTGATGGCAAACCGGTTTTGTTGGCGACGGCACGCGATCTTACCGAGCGGAAAAAAGCAGAAGAGGCTATCGCGGAACGAAACCGCCAGTTGAAGATCCTTTCGACGGCATCGGTGAAGATCAATGCCGTGCTGAACGTAAGCGACATATTGCGGACTCTCGTGTTATCGGGTATCGAGCTTGTCGGCGCCGGTGCGGGTACAGTCGGGCTTCTCGAAAACGGCATGCTGGTGTTCAGAGAATATTTCAGGGCGGGAGAGGTACTCCCCATCGATGTCAGGTTCGGGCCGGGTCAGGGTACGCCGGGGTTTGTCCTTGCTTCCAAGAAGTCGAGGATAACAAACGATTCGGCCAAAGACCCCCTCGTTATCCGGGAACTACACGATAAGTTCGGGATCTACAATGCCATCGATGTACCTATACTCAGCCGCCAGGGCGAGGTGCTGGGAGCCTTCGCGATACACAACAGCTCCGACAGGAGACCCTTTACCGGAAACGACATCGAGATGCTGGAAGGTCTGGCGGCAAGTGCATCGGTGGCGCTCGAGAACGCCGCCCTCCTTACGCACATGACCAGGGCCGAAGTGGCAATACGCGAGAGCGAGGAGAAATTCCGGACCCTCGTCGAGTCCTCTCTGGTGGGTGTTTACATCATACAGGACGGAAGGTTCGTATACACCAACCCTGCGATGACGAGAATGTTCGCATACTCGGCGGCGGAGTTCCTTGCAATGCAGTCGGTGCTGGAGACGGTCGTACCCGAAGACCACCATGTCGTTACCGAGAACATCAGGAGAAGGATCGACGGCGACACTGAGTCGATGAAGTATGACTTTGCAGGGCTAAGGAAGGACGGGGAAAGGATGAGTGTGGAAGTCTTCGGTTCTAGGACGACATTCCACGGCCGCCCGGCCGTCATCGGAACGGCCGAAGACATTACAGAGCGGAAGATCGCAGAGGAGAAGCTCAGGCGTTCGGAAGAGATGTATAGAAGCCTGTTCGAGGAATCGATAGACGCCATATATGTCACCACACCCGCCGGGAAAATACTCGACATAAACACGGCGGCGGTCAACCTCTTCGGTTTCGATTCCAGGGACGAGATGCTGGCACTGGAGAATGTGAAAGTCCTCTACGACAACCCGGACGAGAGGGAGAGATCGAAACACATCGTGGAAACCGACGGTTTTATGCGGGACCTCCTGATAACGCTGAAGAGAAAAGACGGGACCCGTTTGACCGTTCTTGATTCGGCTACGGTACTCCGCGATGCCGAGGGCAAACCTGTGGCATACCGCGGGATTCTCAGGGATGTTACCGAAAAGAGAAAGCTTGAAGAACAGCTTCTCCAGTCCCAGAAGCTTGAAAGTCTCGGGCAGCTCACGAGCGGAATAGCCCACGATTTCAACAACGTCCTTGGCGGAATAATCGGCTTCACGGAGCTTGCCCTCGGCAAGATAGAAGAGGGCCACCCCGTGAACAGCTACCTGATGAGGATCTACGGGCTTGCAGACAGAGCTGCCAAGATTACGAAACAACTCCTTGCATTTGCCCGCCGTCAGATACTGATGCCGCGCGAACTGAACCTGAACGAGTTAATAGGGGACATCCTCGAATTGCTGAAACGCCTCCTCGGCGAACAGATCCAGATCAGGTTTTTGCCGGCAAGCGAGCTAAATGTTGTCCTGGCGGACGCTGCTCAGGTGGAGCAGGTAATAATGAATCTCGCTGTGAATGCAGGCGACGCGATGCCGTACGGCGGAAGGCTCACCATAGAGACCGCGAATACTTATCTTGATGAGTTCTACTGCCGGACGCACACTAACGTTAAGCCGGGAGGATACGTTGTCGTTACGGTCAGCGACACCGGCGCCGGCATGGACGCGAAGACAATCGAGCGGATCTTCGAACCCTTCTTCACAACGAAGGAGGTGGGGAAAGGCACGGGGCTCGGCCTTTCTGTGGTGCACGGCATAATCAGACAACACGGCGGTACTATCGGGGTTTACAGCGAGAAAGGGAAAGGGACTACGTTCAGTGTCTATTTCCCGGCGTCGAAGGGAGTCGCGGGTAAGAGCCCCATCCAGGCCGACAAGGCAAAGCCCATCAGCAGGGGAATTGAGACGGTGCTGGTCGTCGAGGACAACGAAGAGCTGCGGGAATTCATGGAAACCCTCCTGGTCGAAAGCGGCTATACCGTGCTTACCGCACGCGAAGGGGAAGAAGGAGTCGCGGTCTTCGAAAACCACGCAGACGATATTTCCCTCGTGATTTCGGACATCGTGATGCCGAAGATGAGCGGGAAAGGACTCAAGGATGCCATCGACGCGAATTTCCCCGGCAGGAAATTTCTGTTCATAAGCGGTTACACGGACAGCGCCGTGCATCACGGCTTCATACTCGACGAGAAGGTCGATTTCCTGCAGAAACCATTCACCGCGTTCGAATTCGCGGAGAGGGTCAGAAAGATATTGGACCGCAAGATAGACTGACAGCATACTGCAGCAGGAGCTCTGAAAATATCTTCTCTGAAAGCCGAATACCCATCCGTAATCTCAACTCAGTACCACGATGAAAACTCTTTAATTTCGTTTTAACCTGTCTTTCCTTGCCAATATGGTACGGGTTCTTTAAAATGAAAGTGGGAAAGAGAGGAAAAATCATATGCCAAACCCCGTTAATGCTCCGGGCTGGCCCGGCATACCCGCGCGTTGGACTTCAAGCGCCAAGAACGGAATCGGCGTCGCGTACTCGGGCGTCAGCCCGGTGTGGTTCACCATATCGCACGGGATCCTGAACGAAGTGTACTACCCGCGCATGGACCAGGCCATGATCCGTGATGCGGAATTGATAATTACCGATGGCGCCGATTTCTTTTCGGAAGAGAAAAGAGATGCGGCGCATTCGATTGCATTCGCATACCCCGACGTTCCAGTCTACCGGCTCACGAACAACTGCCTGCTGAAACGATACACGATAGAGAAGACCATCCTTACAGATCCGCGCCGTCCCGTCGTAATCCAGAAAGTCAAATTCACTCCCCTGGAAGGACAACTGTCGGATTACCGGGTTTATGTCCTGGTGTCGCCTCACGTGGCCAACAGAGGGGCCGGGAATACCGGATGGCTGGGAGAATTCAAGGGGAAAACCGCCCTCATGGCATCCAGGGACGGCTATGCCCTGGCTATGCTGGCTTCCGTGCCGATCAGGCAAGGGAGCGTCGGTTTTGTCGGTGCCTCGGACGGATGGCAGGATCTTAAGGCGAACAAGAAACTCACTGCGGTTTATGACAGAGCCGAGAACGGCAATGTAGCGCTCGCGGCGGAGATCGATGCCGAATCGGGGAATGGTGAGTTTCTGTTGTCGCTCGGCTTCGGTCGTACCGCCGAGGAGGCCGCTCATCAGGCGCTCGCATCAATCTACGACGGTTTCGAGAGCTCGATGGAATCTTACGTAAGATTCTGGAACGGATGGAACAAAAAGAAGTGGGCACCGAAGAGCAAGGCTCCTCTTTTGGGAATCAGCAGAATCGTTCTCAAATCTCATCTCGGCGTCTGCATGGCGGGCGGAATCATCGCAAGCCTCTCGATCCCCTGGGGCTTCTCCAAGGGTGACGACGATCTGGGAGGGTACCATTTGGTATGGCCGCGCGACATGGTCGAGGCGGGAGGGGCATTCCTCGCGGTCGGAGCAGGGGACGAGGCGAGACAGGCATTGACGTATCTCGAAGCGACCCAGGAAGACGACGGACATTGGCCGCAGAATATGTGGATGGACGGCCGAGCCTACTGGGGCGGGATACAGATGGACGAATCGGCATTGCCGATACTTCTCGCGGACCTCGCATGCAGACAGAAGGCCATCACGGGCGGCGAGGTCAAAAGATTCTGGCCGATGATGCGGCGCGCGGCCGGTTTCATCGTTCGAAACGGCCCGGTAAGTCAGCAGGACAGATGGGAAGAGGATGCGGGCTACACGCCATTCACACTTGCGGCCGAGATTGCCGGACTTGTCGTTGCCGCCGATTACGCACGGAAATACGAAAACGATGAGCTTGCGAATTTCCTGCTGGAGACGGCGGATACGTGGAACTCCAGCATCGAGCGTTGGATATATGTCTCAAATACCAATTTTGCACGTGAGCTCGGTATGGATGGGTACTACGTCCGCGTCTCCCCCATCGACGTGGCCGAGTCCGGGTCACCGAAAGACGGTTATGTGCCGATCAAGAACCGGCCTCCCTCGGATACGAACATGAAAGCAACGCACATAATCAGCCCTGACGCTCTGGCACTTGTGCGGCTCGGCTTGCGCGACGCGAAGGACCCGAGGATCGCAAATACGGTGAAGGCAATCGACAGGCTGCTGAAAGTCGAGTTCCCTCAGGGCCCGTCGTGGCACAGGTACAACGACGACGGATACGGCGAGCATGAAGACGGGAGCCCGTTCGACGGAACAGGTGTCGGCAGGGTGTGGCCGCTCCTTACCGGCGAAAGGGCACATTACGAACTCGCCTTAGGAAATGCCGGAGCCTCGAAAGCATTGCTCGCCGCGATGGAGTCTTTCGCAGGCGGCGGCGGCTTGCTCCCGGAGCAGGTTTGGGATTCACCGGATATTCCCGAGAAGGAGTTGTTCTTCGGCAAGCCATCGGGTTCGGCAATGCCGCTCGTATGGGCGCACGCGGAATATGTGAAACTCGTGAGATCACTGGAGGAGAATGCCGTCTTCGATACTCCGCCACAGACGGTCGCGAGGTACATAAAGGAGAAACATCCTTCCGCTTACGCGTCATGGAGATTCAATCACAAGATCAGAATAATGAACAAGGGATTGAGACTGAGAATAGAGGTACTGTCCCCGGCGGTGGTGCATTGGTCGGCCGACAACTGGGCGACGATCCACGATACGGAGACCAGGGATTCCCGCCTCGGATTGCATGTTGCCGACATCGATACTCGCGGATTGAACGAAGGCGGGA
Organism: Candidatus Kryptoniota bacterium; assembly: GCA_024641705.1. GTDB lineage: Bacteria > Bacteroidota > Ignavibacteria > Kryptoniales > JAKASW01 > JAKASW01. Next base: position 895 of record JAHECO010000033.1, on the reverse strand, counting down.
AAATTTTGTTTACATTCTATTGGAGGCAGTCCAATAACTGGGAAGGTACCGATTACTCGGTTTCAGTAGATCAAGGAGAACGAAAATGCAAATAGGAATGATTGGATTAGGAAAAATGGGAGCCAACATGGCGCAAAGGCTCCTGAAGGGCGGACATAAAGTCGTAGGCTATGACAGAGACCAGCAAGCGGTGAAACGAATCATCGATGAGGGCAACGAAGGTGCAGATTCCGTAGATATGCTCCTGTCGAAATTGACATCGCCGAAAGTCGTCTGGATAATGGTCCCGGCAGGGAAACCGGTCGACGATACGATAGAAATGTTGATTCCAAAATTGAAGGCCGGGGATATCGTCATCGACGGCGGCAATTCATATTACAAAGATTCGATGCGCCGCGCGAAGAAGCTTGCCGAAAACGGGATCAGCATGATCGACGCCGGGGTGAGCGGAGGCATATGGGGACTGAAAGAAGGCTACAGCATGATGGTCGGAGGCGATGCCAAATCGGTAGATTATGTGAAGCCTATTTTCGAGACTCTTGCTCCCGGAAAGGACAAAGGTTGGGGACACGTCGGGCCCTCCGGTTCCGGCCACTTCGTGAAAATGGTTCATAACGGAATAGAATATGGGCTGATGGAGGCGTATGCCGAAGGGTTCGAATTGCTGAGGAAGAAAAGCGAATTCGACCTGGACATCCACCAGGTTGCGGAGATATGGCGGTTCGGGAGCGTCGTGAGGAGTTGGCTTCTGGACCTGACGGCGGACGCGCTGAAGACTGACCAGGAGCTTAGCAGCGTAGCGCCTTTCGTGGCGGATTCCGGCGAAGGGAGATGGACTGCGCTCGAGGCCATTGATCTCGGCGTGTCGCTCCCGGTCATAACCCAGTCCCTGTAT
>JAHECO010000032.1 GCA_024641705.1 Candidatus Kryptoniota bacterium | reverse complement strand
TCAAGTTCACGCATCCCACTGCATTGATCGTAGTCGACAAGAACGGGAAGATCATCAGGTATATCCAGGGAACCACGTTCTCGCCGGTGGACCTCAAGATGGCGATAATGGAGGCGAAGTCGGGCACACCGGAGCAAATAATAAGCTCGATACTGTGTGTGTGCTTCAGTAAGACGCCGGAAGGCGGGCCTCTCGTCTTCAACATCATACGCATCGTCGGAATCGGCACCGTCGTGTTCCTGGCAGGATTTCTCGTGTTCCTGAGATCGACAAAGAAAATTGGACAGAAGCAAGGGAGAGAAGTACATGGCTGATGTTGCGATCCCGCCCAACGAGGCATTCGCGAACAGTTATCTGAAGAACCACGGAAAGAGGAAAGGCATTCTCGCCTGGATCCTATCCACGGATCATAAGCGGATCGGAATCCTGTACATGGTCTCGCTTTTTACGTTCTTCACCGTAGGGGTTATTCTCGGTGTCCTGATGAGGCTCGAGATGCTCGTTCCCGGCCCGGCCGGGAAACTGTTTACCGCTCAGGAATACAATGCGCTCTTCACACTGCACGGCGTGATAATGATATTCCTCTTTGTCATTCCGGGCATCCCGGCCACGCTCGGCAATTTCTTTCTGCCGATCCAGATCGGGGCTAAGGATGTCGCCTTTCCGAGGCTCAACCTCCTCTCTTGGTACCTCTACGTTACAGGCTCGATCATAATTATAGTTTCACTCTTCCATAACGGTCTGCCGGACACGGGCTGGACATTCTATATCCCTTACAGCATCCGCACCGGAACCGATGTAACGATGGCGGTCTTCGGCGTGTTCATTCTAGGGTTTTCTTCGATCCTCACCGGTCTGAACTTCATCACGACGATCCACAGGCTGAGGGCACCCGGCATGGGCTGGTTTAAGATGCCCCTTTTCGTGTGGGCTCTCTACGCGACTGCCTGGGTGCAGGTCATCGCGACGCCGGTTCTTGCGATCACTCTCCTCCTCATCATGGTCGAGAGAATTTTCAGCGTCGGAATTTTCGACCCCGCCAAAGGTGGTGATCCGGTTCTATATCAGCACCTCTTCTGGATTTATTCGCACCCGGCAGTCTATATCATGATACTTCCGCCGATGGGAGTGGTCTCCGAAATAATCACGACTTTTTCGCGAAGGACCGTGTTCGGATACAAAGCCATCGCGATATCAAGCCTTGCGATTGCTTTCATCGGATATCTCGTCTGGGGACATCATATGTTTGTCGCGGGAATGAGTACCACCGCACAATTCGTTTTTTCCTTCCTTACATTCCTGGTTGCAGTCCCGAGCGGTATAAAAGTGTTTAACTGGGTCGCGACAATGTACAAAGGCTCCATCGACTTGAAGCCGCCGTTCCTTTTCGTCATGGCGTTCATTTTCCTATTCTGCATAGGCGGTCTGACGGGCCTGCTCCTGGGATCCGTCGCCACGGATGCGCAGCTCCACGCGACGTACTTCGTAGTAGGGCACTTCCACTACATAATCTTCGGCGGCGGAGTCTTCATCTTCTTCGGTGCGCTGCACTACTGGCTGCCGAAGATGTTCGGGAGAATGTACAGCATTAAGGCGGCGAACTGGGCGCTAGCCATCATGTTCGTCGGTTTCAACATGCTTTATTTCCCCATGCTTGTTATGGGCGCGGAAGGAATGCCGAGAAGGTACTTCGCCTATCTGCCGAAGTTCGAGACCTGGCAGCACATTTCGATGGTCGGATCGTGGGTGCTTGTGATCGGTCTGATAATAATGTTCGCGAATCTCCTGCACGGGATTTTCAAGGGAAAGGTCGTAGGCAGCAATCCATGGGGAGGGACTACACTTGAGTGGACAATCGCGTCGCCGCCGCCGCCGCCTGAGAATTTTGAAGAGATACCGGTCATTGTACATGAGCCGTACTATCATCCTGAAGCAATCGAGGTGAAGTAGAAAGAGGGAATGCTGGAGTAATGGAACATTGGAATGATGGGAAATTGGAAAGACGAATGTTCGGATGCCCGAAGGTTGTACCTCAAGAAGTAACTAAGACTTGGAGACATAAAAGTGAGTGAGATTGTAGGGTCGAAGTCTGAAACTTTAAGTCACGGTCACGACGTGCACAAGCACAGGGATGTTCAGGGTGCGAAGCTGGGGATGTGGCTCTTTCTGTTCACGGAGCTGCTTCTCTTCGCCGGATTGTTCCTGGTTTACGCGACGTATCGATACTTCCATCCGGTACAGTTCCACAACGCCGGGCTGGAGACGCATACGCTCTTCGGAACGATAAACACGATGGTTCTGCTGACCAGCAGCCTCACGATGGTGTTGTCGATAGGCGCGATGCAGAGAGGGAAGAAGTGGCTGGCTGTAACGTTTCTTGCGGGCACGATCCTTCTCGGCTTGATCTTCCTCGGGATCAAATATTTCGAATGGACTTCCGAGATCAGGGAAGGGCTTTATCCCGGTTCCCCCGCGCTTCTCAACATGAGCGACGGAGAGATCCTGTTCTGGGGACTTTACTACACGATGACCGGGCTCCATGCGGTCCACGTGATCGTCGGGATGATCATCCTCACCTTCATGCTTGTGTTTATCCTGACCGGGACCATCAACCAGAACGACTACATCAAGCTCGAAACAGCCGGGTTATACTGGCACCTGATCGACATCATATGGATTTTCCTTTTCCCACTATTCTATCTGATAAACTGAGGTTCGCGAGATGGAATCACAAGAGACAAACGTGCAGACTTACTCCCACGACCACGCGGCGGAAAGCAAACATGCGGAGCCTATCGGTTACGGAACTTACATACTTGTGTGGCTCGCGTTGATAGCACTGACGGCACTCACGGCGGTTGTCTCCGGAGTGAATCTGGCCGCCTTCACCGTCGTGGTCGCGCTCGTGATAGCTTTGACGAAAGCCTCGCTGGTTGTGAACATTTTCATGCATATAAAATTCGAGGATTTCATTTTCAAAATCTTTCTCAGCATAGCGGGATTCACGCTCATAGTGATCTTTACCCTGACGTTCGCAGACGTGTATTTCAGAAGGTGAGGTAAAAAAATGTTGTTGCCAGGTCCACAAAACGAAGCAAAGGCCGTTGACGATGTAATGAGATTCATTGTCGGTACGGATCTCATCCTCTTCGCTTTAGTAATCGGTGCGATGCTCCTTTTTGTATTCAAGTATAACAAGAAACGGCACCCCAAAGCGGTAAGTATTCACGGCAATGTGCCTCTCGAGATAATCTGGACCGTCATCCCGGTGCTCCTTGTGCTGTATATGTTTTACATAGGATGGAAAGGGTATATTCAGACCCGCATCGTCCCGAAAAATGCTATGACCGTCAAGGTGACCGCGAGACAATGGAACTGGCAGTTCCAGTACGAGAACGGCAAGCAGGCGGACACGCTATATCTTCCGCAGGGGCAGCCTATAAAGTTTCTGATGACTTCGCTCGACGTGATACACGGATTCTTTCTTCCCGATTTCCGCGAGAAGCAGGATGTGCTCCCCGACAGGGTGACTTACCTCGTCCTCTACCCGGAGAACCTCGGTAATTTCGAGCTGACATGCAGCAAGTACTGCGGCCTGCACCACGCGCTCATGTACACAAGAGTGATAGTCGAACCTCCGGACAAGTTCCTCGCCTGGGTGAACAGCGGCGTGAAAGATACTCTCGCACTGCCGGATTCCTCGCAGGTGAAAACCGAAAGGGCGGGTCTCTGAGAGTGCGCAAGTTGGATACGAGAGAACGTGTGACCGCGATCGATCCAATGCACCGGTTTGACGTGAAGCCGGTCGACGGCGTCGCGACGGCGGTTGCCGGATCGCGTCACGGCGAACTGCTGAACAGCCTTCTCGAGCTGGTCAAGATAAGGATCACCTTTTTCGTCGGAATGTCCGCGGCATTCGGGTACATACTCGCCGCCAGGGACATCTCAGCCGACATGCTCCTTCCGGTGGCAGGAATATTTCTTCTGTCATGCGGATCGGCTGTCCTCAACCATTACCAGGAATGGGAGACAGACTCTTTGATGCACCGGACGATGAAACGTCCGCTCCCTTCCGGGGCCATTGCCCCCAGCGCCGCTATGGCGCTTGTTCTGGGACTGATAATTACCGGTGGCATAACGGTTTACTTGACGGGCGGATTGCTCGCACTCGTGCTCTCGCTGATGGCTTTCGTGTGGTACAACGGGATATACACACCGCTGAAGAGGGTCACCGCATTTGCGGTAATTCCAGGCTCTTTCGTCGGCTCGCTCCCGGTTATGGCGGGTTGGGCGGCGGCAGGTGGATATGTCCTAGATCCGCGGCTGATTGCTGTCACCGCTTTCTTCTTTATATGGCAGATCCCTCACTTCTGGCTTCTCATGGACATGTACAGCGCCGATTATGAGCGCGCAAATTTTCCCACGCTTAGGATGTACTTCGGCGAGACAACCCTTGCTGTGCTGACTTTCATCTGGATGATTGTACTGGTTCTCAGCTCCGTATTCTTCATCACCACAGGAATCGTAAACAACTTGCCGACTCAGATCGCGATCGCCGCCCTGGGAGTCTGGCTTGCAGTCGGGACGTACAAAATCATCCCAGGCAGAGCGGACAAGCGCACCAACAAATCGGCGTTCATGAAGATCAATATCTACGTCCTGGCGGTCACACTGGCCGTCATGGTAGACAAAGTCCTGAGCTTGCCCTGGAGGGTCTTTTGAGCCGGTTCGAGCACAAAAGACGAGTTCGTTTGAAGACGAGATATGGCGCGCGGCCGAAGCAGACGGAGAAGAGTCGTCAACAAGCTCTTGGCGAGATTCGCTTTTCTGCCCGGAGATCTGCGGTTGAATACCCAGGCATCGTAGAACTTCATCTGTATCCTATCATTGGAGGAATGGCGTAAATGAATTTTCTCAGCAGACTGGCAATTCCGGAATCGACTGAACATCTGGCGCTCCTGAAGTATCTCCTCGTGGTCGTCACGATAATGTTCGTGACTTACTCTAGCATAGCGCTCATAGCGTCGACGTTCTCGGCCGTGTTGAACGTGCTGGGGAAGAGAGAAGGGACGCGGAAGGAAGGCGACACGGGGCGAGCGGCACATTTTCTCAGGTTCGCCAGGGACCTTGCTGACCTTGCCGCGCCCGGCAAGGGAGTGATTGCCGCGCTTGCCTTTCTTCCTCTGGTCACTGCGGTTCTGATCTACGCGCAGCTCCTCAAAGGAATGGGCCTGGGAATCACAACTTACCTGACAATCGCCGCACTCCTTTACTTCGCCGGGTTGTTCTCGGTATACTATTACAAAAGGTCGTTCCACTTCGATTCGATATACAGCACCTTCCGGCGTCTGGCGACTGCGAGGTCGGCAGATGTGAACAGCGATGTTGCAGCGGATATCGAGTCTTTCGAGAGAAGCGCCGCCTCCACCAAGCGGACTGCGGGCAGGCGCGGCGCAATCATCCTCTGGCTTGCTACGTGGGTCTATGTCGGAACGGTGAGGCTCTCCTTCAGCTCCGGCAGATGGGCCGACTCGTCGTTTCTCACGGTTCTCTTTTCCGGATCGACTTTCTGGAGTCTCCTTAACTATGTCGTCGCAGCTCTCGTTATCACCAGCGCAGCGGTGCTGTTCTTCTTCTTCAAGTTTGAGGGAGGAATAGCAGTCAAAACCGAAGACTCGTACCGCAAATTCGTCAAAGGGTACGTTCTCCCGGTCGGCATTGTTGCCGTGGCACTCGAGCCGATTCTTCTATTCTTCGAAATTCAGAACCTGCCGCTCACTGGCGTGTCGAATGCGACATTCGGCATCGCAGGAATCGGATTGTTCATCGCCCTGATGATACTCATCGTGTTCTACTCGATGTTGAGAGATTCACGCGCCAACTTCGGCACTTTTGCCTTTGTGGGCGTGATCCTCCTGGTTTTCGTGTGGGCGATGAAAGACGAGATTGCGTTCAACTATGCGACGCGTGTTCAGGATCAGCACCTTGGGGTGGCATACGAAGCGATGCTGGCTTCATTGAACCCGAACAAGGCACAGCCCGTGATGAGCGGGGAAGACATCTACAATGCCCGTTGCAGTGCCTGTCACAGGTTCGATCGGAAGCTTGTCGGCCCTCCATACTTCCAGACGCTGCCCCATTTTGTCGGGAAGATGGATTCGCTTGAGGACTTCATCAACAACCCGTACTCTGCGGTGCCCGGCTACCCACCCATGCCGAATCAGGGTCTAAAGCCTCAGGAGGTCAAGAATGTGGCCAACTACATCATGGGAGTTTATCTCGCCGCTGCGAAAAAGGGTGAGGCGAAAGTAGTCCAGTAAGGCCGGACGCGGATTCGAGTTCCCGTGTCAAACGAGTCGAAGATGCTGTGGGGGGCTAAAGAAGCCCGATAAGATTTGTAAGCAGCCTCGAAAATTTCTCGTCGACTTGCGCGCCTATATCTGTCACTTCCGCATGAGACAACTTCTCCGAAGTAATCCCTGTGCTGTAATTCGTGAGGCAGCTTATTCCTAACACCTGCATCCCGGCAGCACGCGCGTAAATTGCCTCCTGTACGGTAGACATTCCCACCGCATCTCCTCCCAGATTCCTGTAAACTTTCACCTCAGCAGGCGTCTCGTACGAAGGGCCGGTAAGGCCAACATAGACACCGCTTCTTAAATTGACGGAGGATTTCTCTGCGGCTGAGAAGGCGAGGGAAGCAAGTTCTTCGCTGTAGACGGGGTGAAGGTTTGTAACGGGAGACTCCAGATCCGCGAGGATGTTGCGGAAGGTCAGGTTTATCTGGTCTTTGATGAGCATGAGGTCACCGGGATAAAAAGCCTCGTTGAGGATACCGGCGGCGTTTGTGAGGACGAGCCGCTTGATACCTAGCGAATCGGAGACGATTGCCGTCACGGCGGCATTGACGGTGGACGCCGACTCATAGTAGTGCGACCGGCCGCTGAAAACGAGCACTCTTCTGCCTTCAACAGCCGCGCTGACGATCTCGCCGTCGTGCCCGACCACGGTCGAGCGGGGGTAGTCCGGTATGCTGCTCGTCGGCAGCACCTTCTTTTCCGCAAGGTGCTTCGTGAACCCTCCGAGTCCGCTTCCGAGTACGATGGCAACATCATGATTTGTATTGCCGAAGTGATTTGCGATGAAGTCGGCCGATTTCTGGAACGGTCGGTTGATCATAATGCGTTGGCTCTCATGAACGGAGTATAATTGTTGATCATCGAATGTCTACTTCTCCTTCTCGTAAGGGACTCCGTCCGCACCCGGGGCCACTGCCTTCCCGATGAAGCCCGCAAGCACAATGATAGTCGCGACATAAGGTATCATCTGGATGAACTGCGTCGGCAGACCGGCACCCTGGAGTTGTATCTGCAGGCTTTCTGCGAAACCGAAGAGGAGACACGCAGCCGCGGCACCGAGCGGGTTCCACTTACCAACTATCATCGCCGCCAGCGCGATGTATCCTCGCCCGGCAGACATGCCGTCTGTGAATGAATGCTGGTCGAAGGCAAGCCACGCACCTGCAAGCCCGGCCAGGACACCGCTAATGAGTACGCCGTAGTACCTGTACAACGTAACGCTGATACCGACCGTGTCTGCGGCTTCCGGATTCTCGCCGACTGCTCGCAATCGGAGTCCGAAACGGGTTTTGAAAATGATGAACTGACTCGCTATTACGATGATAATCGTCAACAGCACGAGCGGGTTGCCGAGGAGACGTGCGACATCGGGCTGGTTCTCAATGAAACCCAGGTGGATGTGGGGAAGTCCCGGTATCCTGTCCGAATTGCTGGAGCTGTGAAAGAGTATTTCGAGCACGAACTTGGTAATGCCGACGGCGAAGAGGTTGATGGCAATTCCAGATATGATCTGGTCGGCCTTGATGTGTATCGAAACGACAGCGTGTATGAGAGCCGTCAGCAAACCGCCTGCGATGCCACAGATCACTCCGAAGAGAGCACTCCCCGTGTAGTAAGTCCCCACTGTCGCACAGAAAGCGCCGTTAAGTATGATTCCTTCGAGCGCTATGTTCACCACGCCGCCCCTCTCGCTGTATACGCCGCCGAGGGAGGCAAGCGAGTAGGGGACGGTAATCCTTATCGTTTGTGCCAGGAAAGCGAGGGAGAAAATCTGGCTAATCATTTATGCTGAGGGTCCTCTTCTTCAGGAAGTTCACGAGAATTCTCCTGAAGATCTTGTTGGACGAAATAACAAATATAATTACGATTGCCTGAAGTATGCTGACCAGCTCTTTCGGAACCATAGTGTTTATGACAAGCCCTCCATATTCGAGCATGCCGAAGAGGAGTGCTGCTAATATGACGCCGAACGGATTGTTGTTGCCGAGCAGCGCCACCGCAATCCCCATAAAACCTGTCCCGGTGGAAAATCCTTCCTCGAAGTAGTACTTGTAACCCATGACGAAGTTTGTTCCCACAAGCCCGGCTATGGCGCCACCGATTGTCATACTCAGGATAATGTTCTTCGATACGCTGATGCCACCGTATTCGGCGGCTTTGGGATTGAGACCGACGACGCGCAGCTCATAGCCGTATCTCGTCCTGTCTATGTAGTACCACACGAACAACGCGGCGAGCAAGGCGATGAGAATAGAGAAGTTCACGGGCGACCCTGCGAACCCTGCGAAGACCGTGTCGAAGCGGGAAAGTCTTCCGGTCGGGGCGATCGGCGGAGTGTGGACCGTTGCCGGGACGTTGTAGACATTTGTCACGAAGTAGCTTACGAGCGCGGCGGCGACGAAGTTTAGCATGATGGTGTTGATCACCTCGTGCGCGCCGGTCTTCGCCTTCAAGTAGCCAGGTATGAATCCCCACACACCGCCGCCTACCATACCGGCGAGTATTAGCAGCGGCACCTCAAGGAAGGCAGGAACGCCGAACGTGTACATACCAACGAGCGCCGTAACGAACGCCCCCATTTGGAGCTGGCCTTCCGCCCCGATATTGAAAAGGCCTGCCCTGAAGCAGAGGGCGACCGAGAGCCCGGCAAAGATAAGGGGCGTGGTCTTGAAGAGGAGTTGGCCCACACCATACGATGTACCGAGCGTCTGGGAGAAAAGAATGGAGTACACTTCGAGCGGATTCTGTCCCACTATCAATATGAATATCGCCCCTACGGCGAATGACAGTATTACAGCAAGAATAGGTATCAGAAAATTTTGCGTGGCGGGATGTTCAAGCCAGTGTTTCTTGCCATCCATGAGTCAATCGCCCTGCGCTTCCTGTGCGGCGTTTCCCTTGGAGCCGGTCATGTACAGACCGAGCTCGCTTTCCTCGACCTTGTTGTCAGGGAACACCTTCACTATCCTTCCGCCGTACATGACGGCGATCCGGTCGGACAGGCTGAGAATCTCATTGAGGTCGGCCGAAACGAGGAGGACGGCTTTTCCGGAATCACGGGCCTGGACGAGGGTGCGGTGAATGAACTCGATACCGCCGATGTCCACACCGCGGGTCGGCTGGCTTGCGACAATCACCTGGGCGTTCCGTGAGAGCTCCCTGGCTATGATAACCTTTTGCTGGTTCCCGCCCGACAACCCTCGCGCGATCGCCTCCGGGTCCATCGGCCGGACGTCGAATTTCGTTATGAGTAGACGCGCATTCTCGGTTATCGCTTTACGGTTCAGCGCCAGGCGCGAGCTGAACCGCTGCTGCGCGTGCATCCCGAGTATCATGTTCTCTTTGATATTCATATCGATGACGAGCCCGCGCTTGATCCTGTCCTCGGGGACATGCGCGAGCCCGCGCGCAAAAACCTCATGCGCGGTGAGTCCGACGATCTGGATCCCGTCGATCGTGATGGAACCGGATGTCGGCTTGAGCAGGCCGGCGATGCACTCGGCGAGCTGCGACTGACCGTTTCCCTCGACGCCGGCTATTCCGAGGATCTCGCCGGACGCTATCTCCACTGACAAATTCTTGAGCACGCCGATACCGCGCCTGTCGACATAAGAGACGTCGTTCACGACCAGCATCGGACCACCCGGCTTCTTCTCTCCCTTCTCGACGCGAAGGAGAACGGGCCTGCCTACCATCATCTGCGCGAGGTCCTGGGGAGTCGTGCGTGCTGTCTCAACCTCTCCGACGATCTTTCCTTTTCTCATCACGGAGACATGGTCGCTTATTGCCATTACCTCGTTCAGCTTGTGCGTAATCAGGACGATCGTCTTTCCTTCCTCCTTCAGCTCGGAGAGGATCCGGAAAAGTTGAACCGACTCCTGCGGGGTCAGGACTGCCGTCGGCTCGTCCAGCACGAGGATGTCGGCCTTCCTGTAAATAGCTTTGAGGATCTCGACCCTTTGCTGTGTGCCCACCCCGATGTTCTCAACCTTCTCAGTGAGCGGGACACTGAGTCCGAATCTGCTCGCGAGTTCAGATATTTCCGCCGTCGTCTTCCTAAGATCCAGCAGGGCGTGACTCGTCGTCTCTGCTCCCAGGACGATATTCTCCAGCACGGTGAGCGGGGGGACGAGCATGAAATGCTGGTGTACCATGCCGATTCCGAGAGTGATGGAATCGTGGGGTGTCCTGATCGAGACTTCCTTCTCGTGGATCCTGATTTTTCCGGCATCAGGTTGATACAGGCCGTAGAGAGTCTCCATAAGCGTGGTCTTGCCGGCACCGTTTTCGCCGACAAGTGCGTGAATGGAACCGGATTGAACCCTCAGCGTGACATTATCATTGGCAACGGTCCGCGCGAACCGCTTCGTGATGTTGAGTAGTTCTATCGCGTAGGGCATGATAAAAAGTCAAATATCAAACGTAAAAAGTCAAAAGTAGAGGACCGAAAGATGCCGTGCATCAGCGGCGAGTCTCGCGTTCTGAGCGATGCGATATCATTGGGTCGGGACTCGTATTTTTCCCGTAATAATATCGTTCCGTAATCCATCAACTTGTTTGTATACCGATTCTGGAATCAAAGGCTTATTGTTCTTGTCGTAGACGAAATCTACGCCGTCATCCCTGAGGCCGAAAATCTCGGCCGTGCCGCCGTTGAACTTGCCATCCTTCCATTCCCTGATTATGTCATAGACGGCGACGTTGCCTTTCTTTACCATGCTTGTCAGGACATACCCTGGCGCCTCGTTCCACTGGTCCATATCCACACCGATTGCGTACTTTTTCATTTCACGTGCGGCTTCGAAGACGCCGAGTCCGGTGACGCCAGAAGCATGGTAGATAATATCGGCTCCCTGCGAGTACTGGCTCAACGCGAGCTCTTTACCTTTTGCCGGGTTCTTGAATGCCTCACCCGTCACTCCGGCATATGCCACGAGGACCTTGCACTTCGGGTTCACATACTTCACGCCTGCTTCGTATCCCGCCTGAAATTTCCTGATCAGCGGAGATTCCATTCCTCCTATGAACCCGACTTTCTCGGTTTTGGTCATTAGACCCGCAATTGCGCCGACGAGGAACGAGCCTTCATTCTCTCGGAACTCGATCGCTATCAGATTTTTCGGCAAAGCCTTCGTGGAGTCATAAGAATAATCGATACACGCAAACTTCTTATCGGGGAAGTCCTTTGCCACGTTCGTGATATCGTCCGTGAAAATGAATCCCACGCCGAAAATAAGTCCGATACTCTTCTGGCTGGCCAGCTGGCGGAGGGCGGATTCGCGGTCCGAGCCCCCGCTAGGTTCGATGTACTGGTACTTCATACCCAGACTATCCTTTGCCATCTGGAGGCCGAGATATGCGGCATCGTTGAACGACTTGTCGCCGCGTCCCCCCACGTCGAAAACCAGCCCGACCTCGCTGTTGGGCGCTGCGCTCGGCTGTCCTTTCCCGCATGATTCGAAAAGGAATGCTCCCGAAGCTATGAGGACGACGAAGACAACAACTGAAAAACCCTTCAACATATTCGACTCCTGTGCTAGAAATAGGTAAGGTGAACCGTCAGCGTGTGCTGAAGCTCCGGACGCATCTCAATCTGAGGGCGGCACGAAACATTTTCGGCAGCGGGCCTCATAGATATCCTTCGCTCCGACAAGAACCCATTCACCCTGCGGGGTTTTGCGGTGAGTACGATCTGCCGGGTTGCCGCAGACCATGCAGATAGCCAGGGTTTTTGTGATGTACTCCGCAACCGCCAGAAGCTGCGGGATGGGCTCGAAAGGCTTGCCTTTGTAGTCCTGATCAAGTCCGGCAACGATAACCCTCTTTCCGGCTGAGGCCAGCGACTCGCACACCTCGACCAGCTCCATCCCGAAGAACTGCCCTTCGTCGATTCCAACCACCTGGGCATCTTTGGCGAGGGAGGGGATTTCCAGAGCCGAGTCGACAACCACTGACCTCAGCCTGTCGTCGCTGTGAGAGACTATATGATCGTCGCTGTATCTTTTGTCGATACGAGGCTTGAAGGTGGCCACGTTCTGGCGAGCTATTTCCGCGCGGCGCAGGCGCCTGATCAGTTCTTCCGTTTTTCCGCTGAACATGCAGCCGCAGATAACCTCGATCCAGCCGGTTTCGCGCGGCGCGTAATGAAGACTAATCTCTTCCATCGAGTAGTGTTTTTGAAGTGAAGGCTTCCGGTAAAAGGGAAGACAGACGGTAGTTTCTTACATCTCCCTTTCGGTTTGTCAGATATACCTCTATGTCTCCCGCAAGTTCGTACATCACCTGGCGGCAGGCACCGCACGGAGTGCAGAAGTCTCTCGAGTCCGACACGATCGCGATGCGGGTAAATTTCGACTCGCCGGCATTGACGGCGGACCAGAGGGCGATACGCTCTGCACACATAGACAGCCCGTAGCTGCTCGACTCGACGTTGAACGCGGAATAGATTTTCCCGCTCCCAGCTTCGATGGCGGCCCCGACCCTGAAATGGGAGAACTTCGCCTCCGATTTTTCCTTTGCCCTGGCTGCGATCGTGATGAGTTCGGAGACAGAAGCCGTGGTATCCTTTGACATTTAGCAAAATATATGAGCAGGTGCGTAATAAATCAAGGTTTTGCACGCGACTCTGCCGGACGTCAGCGGCTCCCCGGTGGGGTGGTGTCTCTCACGAATTCGTATATGGTTGGAAAATCCAGCCCGCGCCTGTAGTCCGAGGAAAGATAGAGAATATGGTTCAGTACCGTGATATCGTAAATGTTGGCCCGCATGCTGAGAAGGAGAGCAGGGGCGGTCCCCGGGCTCAACTGCCACAGCTTTGTGGTGTCGGCAACCTCCTGTGTCACGTATACATCATCTCCGTCCGGGCAGATTAGTGAAGCCCTGAAAGGGAGAACTTGTGTGGCCAATCTCCGGCTGAAGAGGTTGTAAGAGCCGATTGAGTATGACGAGTTGAGAGAATCGATGAGGAATACGATCTCGTTGTTCTTGCTGCTATTGAAAGTTGAACGGCTCATTTTGTATGGAAGAAGGGAGAGTGTATCTACCGCCGAGATGAATCTGGGATCCAGATCGAGGATACATATCTTTCCATCCGTCATGAACGCACCGTAATCTCCGTCGCGGCTTATCGAGACCGATCTTCCCTCATATGACTTCTGCGCGCCCTTTGTGCGGAAATAGGAGACGCTTTTGCCGTCCTCCGCAGTTTCCAGAGCGTAGTTGGTACCCGCGCGGTCGGAACAGTATCTGTAAAAGTGCCTGTTTGCGAGTTTCCCGAGATCGATCCCGGCAGGGGTCAGACTTGTGGAAATGGAGTCGTAGCTGATGTATGTCAGCATTCCTGAACGCAGGCCGGGGCTGAAGTCCGCATTTTCCAGCGCGATCCCTTCGAGGGCGGGCTTCAAAGGGAGAGGCGAGGATGGTTGAGCTGAACGATCGCCAAAAAACAACGTAATACTCACAGCTGCGATTACCGCGATGGTCATCGCTGTCCTCGCCGGACGCTGTTCGGCGGGGACGACATGTCTCCCGGACACGAGGTAGATGACGTAGAGCGCAACGAGGATCGCGAACCTGTAGTAGTCCAGGAGCGGATTGGAAATACCGATATGCTTCCACAGAAATGAAAAATTGGGGAGACACGCGACTGCGTAAAGCACGGCAAGAACGGTCGCCTTCTTTCTCTGACCCTGTCCAAGAGCGGACTGAACCAGGACAACGATAGCCGGGGCCAGAATGAAAAGGTGGGAGGCGGCGGCGGTCGGTGATAGGAAGATTATCGGAAAGGAAATGGCAGCAAGAGCATCGCCGGGCTTGCCCAGACTTAATCCCTTATAGAAGAAATAGGCGCATGGTACGATTACAGTAGCTTTGAAAACCGAAGTAACCGCAATGTAGGCGCTCGTAGAATCGAGCAGCGGATGCGCATTAAGCGTTTGGTTGTAGATGAACAATCTCCTGAACAAGGACCACGCGGTTTGATAGGATTCGGAAAACGGGTTCATGATCCGGCCGTTTATATACGCGGGTAGAATCCTTTGAAAGTAGTAAACAACCGCGGACTCGCCTACGACCACGAAGGTCAGGGCAAGTATTGCCGCCGCGACAACTGCGAAGTAAGTGAAGGTTCTCCACTTTGCGGAAAGGAGGAAGAAGATGGCGGGAATCGCAAAGAACGGATTGAAGGGGAAAGCGAGCCCGAGGAATGCACCGCATGCCCCCAGACGATTTATGGAAAAAGCGTAGAACGCCAGAACGAGGAGAAGGGTCAGAAGGATATACGGTTCACTCGACTGGAAATTCGTCGCAAGCGCGAACGAAGAAGTAAGAACAACAAGATATGCGGTTCGTTTTTCGGCGCCTGCAAGTTTCGACGTGACGTGGACCAGGAGAAACAGAGCGGCCACGTTCACTCCTGTCAGCAGGAACCGTCCAACCGAAGCGGGAAGAATAGCCAGGACAGCGTCTGCCATGATCCAGGAGGGCGCGTTAGCTACGTAAGTTAGTATCCCGTCGGCAAGCCCCCTCTGATCGATGAGCCTCTGGAACAACGGAAAGCGGTAGAAGACGACCGGGTCGATTCCCTGGAGGAAGCTCCGGCCCGCGACGAAGCTTGCGATGAAATTTCCTTTGAGTTTGAAGAAACCCGGAAGGATACCGTAGAGGGCGATGAACAGCGACGATGCGAAAACGAACAGCCGGGCGGTAAGTCTCATCTAATTGAGAATTCCCATCGGGGTCAGGTTCTGTTCCGCAGCGTGAAAAGGGTGATCTCCGGGGGGCAATTTACGCGGATTGGCAACCCGACGGTGCCGATTCCGCGGCTCACGTACATAAGTGAATCGCCCATCTTGTATCTTCCGGAAATATATGGCGAGGCTAAAGCGGCGGGCGTAATTTTGACACCGAGCAGATCCACCAAAACGATTTGACCGCCATGAGTGTGACCGCTCACCATCAGATCAAACCGTCCGGCGACAGCGCGCTCAAAGAAATACGGCTTGTGACACAGTAGAATCCTGGTCGTGTTCAGCGATGTGGCCTCGTACGCGACCTTTGAGAAATTGGCGTGCCTTCCATCGTCGACGCCGGAGATCATCAGGCGTGCACCGTTGATCTCGAGCTCGTCCGTCTCATTGCGCAGTACTTTCATCCCACTTCCACGAACCCTCTCGGTGATGTAATCGGGATTGGCGAAGAAGTCGTGGTTACCCAGACAGGTGTACGTGCCGTATTTCGATTTCAGTCCCGCGAGTGCTTTCGTGAGAGGGAGGATTTCGCTGTCCTTCGAGGTCACGAAATCACCCGGGATGAAAATCATGTCCGCCCCGAGGTTGTTGACGGCCTCTGTGTACTTCAGCATATCCTCCTCAAGCATATACATTCCGGAATGAATGTCACTGATCATCGATATGGTCAGCCCCTCAAGTTGCTTTGGAAGGTTTCTTACGGGAATGGAAACCCGGTCTATCGTGTACTCCTCACGGCTGTATATGCTGTGGAGAGAGCCGACGAACGTGTAGGCACCGAGCCCGATCGCTCCTTTCCTGAGGAAGGCCCGCCTTGATTCGGAATAGAGCACGGAGCTCTTCCCGGCACTTCCGGGCCTCCGGATCCTGGCGGCGATGCGGAATAGCCCTCTGCCCAGGTAAAGAATGAAAGCTGCGAGAAGAAAAGCTATACTGAATGTCTGGTACGCGTAGAACGGCATTGCGACGTATGTCCTTGCAAACCCCTCGTAGAATGCACGTGCATCGAAATGAATCAGCACGAGTGGGATATTCAACACCAAGATAATTGCAGGAAGATAGATTCTGAGGAACCTCCTTTTCACACCCAAGCCGGCCAGATATCTCGATGCAATCCGGTACAGCAGGAACTGCGTTCCAAGCGTGAGGATAAGGAATATGATCTTGAAGTAATGGAACGGAATGTACCGCATTTATGTCGAAAGACTCCTTTTGTAGGTTCCTAATAATTTAACAGGTTCTGGAGTTTTATCGTAGGACGAAAATTTGGGGGAAAAGGAACACCTTCCGGAGACATATCGACGCATCTCACACTGGAGGGAAATCTGTTTTTGCGTATATTGGTGTTTAGTTCCTGACAGCTATTCCGGAAGTAATCCGTCCGGCCTGTAGAGTAATGTTGACGCAGCGCCGGTTCGTGCGCCCGGCGAGTGGCCGGAGATATTGCATTAATCAAACGAAGGACCGATCATGGCTGAGCAGTCACGAATAAGAAAGTTCTTCAGTAGTTTCCAACCCTCATTCTGGGTTGCGAATTCCTTAGAGCTCTTCGAGCGGCTGGCGTACTACGCGCAGCAAGTCGTGATGATTATTTTCCTGAGGAACCATCTGAAGTTCAGTGAAATTGATGCCGGTACGCTCTCCTCGATTTTCGGGGGCTTTGTCTACCTTCTTCCGATTTTTGCAGGCACGTTCGCCGACAAGTACGGATTCCGCAAGGCTTTCTCGTTCGCATTCTTGATCATGATGACCGGCTACTTCCTCATCGGTTCGGTAGGGACTCCGCTTCTTTCGGGGGTCGCCAAGGTCGTTCCGCTGTTCTGGCTCCTGGCTATCCTACTTATCTTCACCGCGATAGGGGAGTCCTTCATCAAGCCATCTGTGCTCGGCACCATCGCGCTGTCTACCACTCCTGAGACAAAGTCTTTGGGGTATGCAATATATTATATGCTTGTGAACGTCGGCGGTGCCGTGGGGCCGCTGATAGCATATTTCTTCCGTGAACGGATAGGCATCGAATCGGTATACATGGTTTCTGCCACGACCTGCGGCTTGATGTTCTTGGGGACGCTGATATTCTACAAAGCCCCTCAAGCCGCGCTCAGCATCGAACAGCCGTCGCTCAGGACTAAGCTTGCCGACATGGCGCGGGTTCTCATGAACGGACGATTCATGGTCTTTCTCCTCATCTTCTCGCTCTACTGGATCATGTTCTGGCAGACGTTCGTGATCATACCGCTATATCTCACGGACTTCATTTCGAAGAGCGCCCCGTTCGAAATTATCGAGTCGGTCGATGCATGGGCGATCATCGTCTTGCAGGTGATAGTCAACAGAATGACAAAGAAACTACCGCCCGTAACTGCGATCGTTGTGGGCTTCGGGATTTCCACACTTACATGGTTCGTCATAGCTATTCACCCGACGATCTGGATGATTGTCGGGGCCCTCGTAGTGTGGTCGATAGGCGAGATGACGCAGGCGCCGAGGTATTACGAATACATAGCCGACCATGCGCCCAAGGGGCAGGAGGCGCTCTTTCAAGGGTACGCATTTCTTCCCATCGCGATTGCGTGGTTCATTGGCGGCACATTCGGAGCCTGGCTCTACTCAAGCATGACGAAGGATCTCCTGGTCCGTACGGGAGAAACTGTTCGCGTTCTCGGCCAACCTACCGGGATTTGGCTTGTCCTGGCAGGCATCGGGATCCTTGCCACCATTCTGATGCTCATGTACAATTACCATATTTCAAGGAAGGAAAGGGCCGTCGCAGCTTGATTTAGGGCCTTTTCACTTCCCTAGCCGAGTGATAATCCGCACAGAACCGGCAAAAAAGTGAAATGCATTTGCATTTTTGAAAGGTCTATTAGTAAATTCATTCAGTTCTCTAGTTCTTTCGCGTCGGCACAGGAGGGGATGGGTTGGCTCCAACGAGTCAGCTCATATTGATACTGGTCGACACTGAAACAAGGAGCTACGTATGGGAACGCAACAACTTCTCTTGATCGTTCTTGGGGTAATAATTGTGGGTATTGCCGTTGCTGTCGGGCTAATGCTTTTTAAGAGTAATGCTCAGAGTTCGGATCGCGACCAGGTGGTAGGCGACCTTGAGAATCTTGGATCTAAGGCTCAGCAATATTATCGAAAACCTCCGTCTTTTGCTGGGGGAGGGTACGACTTCCAGAATTTCAGCCTGATGCCCCTCGATACCGGCAATGGTAACGGAAGTTATTCGGTGACGACAGTTGAGCCGACAGACGCATCATTTGCACCCGGTAGCACAACTCCGGTTTCGGGTTCTCAACAGCTGGTATACATCGTGGGGAGCGGAAAGGAAGTTGGCAACAACGGGATAGATCCGGTGAAGGCGTACATGAAAGTGACGAAGGACTCACTGATAGTCACAATCCTCAATTAGTTCTCCGGTACTCCTTGCTACGGGATAGGCTCTAAATATTCAAATGGACGTCGGGTAGTTGCTAGGCCCGGTGAAGCATTACTCCCATCAATGATGCTATAACGGCCAGACAAAACAGCGCCCACATGGCAAACGCGAGGCGCTTGTTCCCGGGATGAGTGATCCAATAGCAGAGGATTGACGACAGGAGAAGGGACTGCAGCAACGACTCCGGCAAGCCGAATACCTGCAGTTCCAGAGGTCTCGATGTGTATATGATTCCTTCGATCGACCCGGGCGAAGGACCGAAAGTCGAAAGTATTCCCAGCATCACCAGAACCAGCCACATGGCCGCCCAGCCGTTTTTTCGAAAAAAGAAAACTCGTCGCAGCGGATAGAAGGCTAGTGCAAAGAGCAGGCCTCTGATAGGTTGGAAGAGAGGCCCGGCGGCTACCAGCGGGTCGCTGAGCGGACGCATGTATGTCTGCAGCCCCGGCTGCGCGAACTGGTGCGCATAGTCGAGAAACTGAAGGGCGAGCAGGCCCATAACGAAGTATGTGCCGGTGTGCACGACTATGGTTTTGACGGTCAGGTTCACAAAGGAGACTTCATCTGTATCCATGCGAGCAATCCTTTCCAGGCGGTTGATCGAGATTCAATCCATGTGGGGCTGACGAATTGTTCCTGACTATCTCTTTGCATGCCCAAACTGGTAGAAACTGGACAAGTCTATGAGTTGTGCGGGAGATAATCAAGCACAGAAATTCACCATCCGGTGATACCAACTCGCCTTTGACACGGTTGACTATACAAATGGGTCGACATATATTCCGGGGATGTCGGAAGCTGGGCACAGCCGGTCGGGCCCCCATTTCTCTTGTACCTGTGAGGAACGTGGAGGCGTGTAACGGTTGTATTGCAGACCGGGAGTTGGAGGGCGCCATTTTATCGCGGCAAATCGTTTCCTGTTGATCCCGGACGAATCGGTCTTCGTCTCACTAGTTTTGTGCCGGGATCGCGAGTGTGCCCGTGCACGGAGCACGCGGGCTGTCGGGTCTCTCGGCAACAAGCCCTTCAAGTCTCCGCCACAATCCAGACTGAGGTAATCTCTGCAGCACCTTGCCTTTTGATGTCGTTATTATGGAAAGATCCTACATGAAGCTGTATCGTTTCGGAATCGTTTTTCTGGCCTGCCTGAGCATAACTGCTCTTGGACTGTCACCCAAGGTCAAATCCCACGAGCGGTGGGCGCTGAAGACATCGTACGCTGAGTTACAGACTGCTCCCACTCCAATCGGGATAGATTATCTCTCTGAGCTTCCTGTACCCACGGGCGTCACACTTGGCCGATACAATAGAAATCTGATACCTGGCAAATTCGGGGGATTCAGAGAGGGCGAGTTCGTACGGACCACCGGCTGGCTGCATCTCGCTGCGTTCTCGACCGACGATAGTGACTACCACCTTCAGATCACAGGTACGAGCAAGAGCGGGGACAATTGTGTGATCGTGGAGATCCCCGATCCCCGCAACGCCGCGAGGATCTTGGTACTGGATCATTGGAAAGCCGACAGGATTTTCATCGACTCCTTATGCGGGGGGAGACGTCCATCTGCCGGAGGGACAGTGCTGAGGCATCCGGTCCGGGTGGTGATCACCGGCCAGTTGTTCTATGACATCTCTCATAGAGATCCGCAAAGTCGCGGCAAGAAGAAAATGAAAGCTGCGACATCTTGGGAGATACACCCTGTCTGGACTATCGGCCCGGGAACCGCCAGATAACGGGTATGCATGAAGAAAAGTGAGCCGGGCACGAGGACGACAACCGGTGTTACAGGAGCCTGGAGGTCTTATGACGGTTCAGATTCGATAGAAGAAAGGGGCGAGCGATGATACCTTGCACACTTTATTACGCCACCAACCGCCATCACGAAGGTGATGATGCACGTCCGACACGTTATGGACCGAATTTCAGCGAAGACGGTCACGAGAACCTCCGCTTCGGATATGTTACCGTGCAGGCGGAGGCCGGCAAAATCCGCAAGTTCCTGAAGGCGAAGGTGGATGGGCTGGGGCGGGGAGACGGGAACGGTCTGGCGGGATATTTCAAGGGCCTTGCACAGGACGCCGGCCAGCGCCGTCGGGAAGTGAACACTGAGCTGCCGAATACCTGGAGAATGAGGTAGCGCCTCAGCGTCGGGAGAGAGCGAATGCCGGAACGCGTGATTGTTCCGGGTGTGCCGACACGGATATATCGTAGGACCCTTTCTATAATTCTTCTGCAGTTACATCAATATCGTTCGGAAACGAATGTAAGTCTTGCGGCCACACGCGGTTTAACGAAAGCACGTCAAGCCGGCGCCGGACATCCTTAACCCGGTCGAGGCAAAGGAGAAGTGAGCCAAGAAGACGGCGTGTCACCGGAGAGCGCAGTTGATCCTACCCCGTCAGGCCGCAGACAAGCAACGCAGAGAACGGTTCAAACTAAAACGCCTGGTCTAATTTTGGAAAATCAATTAAAACGGAAGGAGGCAAGAAGATCATGCCGGATGAAGACAAGCAGAAAGGTAACGAACCGGCGGACAGCGGCACGCCGGTGTCCAACAAGCTGCCGCCGCCTCTGAATTGGGTCGCAGGCTTCATCGACAAATATTTCATAAGGATGCCACAGGCCGTGCAAGTTGCCGTGTTTGTCGTCCTCGTAGTTTATTTCATCATCGGATCGGTGAAGATATTCGCCCCGGAAGTCTGGGACACATTCTGGACTAATGACGTGGAGATTCAGGGGGTTCTTACGAAACCGAATTGGGAGGGAGTAGTAGACAGTGCGGGGTCTCACTTCCTTTCGGGAATGCGGCTGTTTGTGACGAAGGACCACCCCAACCCTGGTACGCCGAGGTATTATTTCAGGTGGATACTCAAGGTAGACAGGGGCAATCTCGATGACCCCGTGTTCTTCTCGTTCATGGAGGGATCGCTGGAGAAGGGGACTTTCATGATTACTCCTCTTACCACAGAAGAAAGAAAGTTATGTCAGGAAGAGACCGATCGATCCGGATTCCGTGGAAACGCTGTTACGCAGGATCATCAGGCCTGAGTATGCGTCCGCTGAACTGACCATCCGCAAGATACTCATCGGTGGCGGCGAGATGGCGATGAAGGTTGTGGCGGACACTCTCAGACGTACGGTGCTGGAAGGACGGAACGATGCAGGAGCCATCTACGCTCTGGTCCTTTCGGATTTCTACCCCCTGTATCTCTTCTCCACGTCGCCTTCGTACAGCTATCTCATGGATGATCCGTTTTACGAGAGGGCCTGCAGATTCCTTTCTTCGCGGAACGAGAAGGAGAGGAACTATATGGCGACACTTCTTCACAACTTGCAGGATGCAAGGAGCCTAGCTCACATTTTCGATGCGTACAACACCTCCACCACGGAAGTGTCCAAGGGGCTCTGCCTGTACGCGATAGATGCATTCACCACGAACAGGAGTCCTGAGATCAAGAAATACATCATCGGCCGGCTGCAGGGTCTGGATATGAGAAATGCTTCGGCCGATCTCCGAACAATGGTTGATCGCACCGTATCGAAATTCCAGAGCTCACTCGTGGACAAATCCTCGAAGAAATAGAGGCTGGCGAAGGAACGTGCTGGATTAGTTACAGTCCTTTACGACTTCAGACCCGCCGGCAGAGCGCCGCTCATCCGGCCGCCAATATTGAAGGGAAGGGACAGAGCGCTTATACTTAGGCGCAGCTAAACGAAAACACCCTTTTCCATCAATCGAAAGATCCGGGTGCATGTCATGAAACCATTGAATCGGGTAATCTTGATCGGCTTATTTGCGTTGATTTATCGAGGCGGTTTTTGTCAAACAACGCATCGACCTTTCGAGCTGACCGATCTACGAAGACTAGTCAGCCTCTCCAGTCCCCGGATATCTCCGGACGGCAGCCGAATCGCCGTAGTAGTCTCCAGACCCGATTGGGAGAAAGACAAGAGCAAAGCGGAGATAGATCTGTTCGATATCGCGGGGGGCTCGCCTCGCAGCCTAACCTTTGAAAGGGAAGATATATCTGACGTAAGATGGTCCCCGGACGGCAGCAGGCTCTCGTTCATCGCGAAGGATCCCGAGTCGAAAAAGGTTCAAATCTTCGTCATGCCCATGAATGGCGGCGACCCTGTTCGGATTACCGATTCTAAGACCGGTGTGGATGAATATTCATGGAGTCCCGACGGGACAAAGATCGCGTTCGTGGCCCAGGACACGGTTGCAAATCCCAAGGCCATCGAGCACCACGAAGATGTGTTTCAGGTTACAGACAACAACTACCTTGTGCGAGCTTCGGTGCAGCCATGGCACATCTGGATCGTCTCTGCAAAGGGCGACAGCGCGAGACGTCTCACAGAGGGGAGTTGGAGCCTCAATACCGACCAGGGGACAATCACTCCTCTTGCCTGGACTCCCGACGGGAAGTCGATAGCTTTCCAACGCTTTCCCGACGTCTGGTTCGGAAATGCCTGGCACTCGACGATTTGTGTCGTTGATACTAACGGTCGCAAGGTTACTACTCTCGTCAAGGAAGAGGACTCAGGGAATCCCGAATACGGTCCCGGCAGCGGCATACTCGCTTTTATGCGACCTCGTGGCGGTGATCAGAACAACGGAAACGCGGTCTATGTCGATCTGAACGGGAAGATCGCCGACGCGACCGGAGCGCTCGCACGCAACATCAACAATTTCACCTGGCTGCCTGGAGGGAGGGCCTTGCTGCTGGCCGGAGAAAATGGCACTAAATCGGTCCTCTGGGATCAGCCGATCAACGGACCTGCGGAAGAACTTCACCTCGGCGATGTCCAGCCGGGAGGCGACGTCAGCGTATCGGACAACGGCGTAATCGCTTTTGTGGCGAGCACTCCTTCGCATCCATCGGAACTTTACACGATGAAGTCCGTTAATTCTCTGCCCGAGCGGCTGAGCGAGTTCAACAAGTTCGTCGACACTTTGGCTTTAAGCGGCGCGGAGAGCGTGAATTGGAAAGGACCGGACGGCTTCGACGAAGACGGAGTGCTTAATTATCCTGTTGAGTATAAAACAGGGCAGAAGCATCCCATGGTACTCGTCATACACGGCGGACCGGAGGGCGCGTCGACATTGCGGTTCTCCCCACTCGTGCAGCTGCTGGCAGCAAAAGGATTCTTCGTGTTCCAGCCGAACTATCGGGGAAGTATCAACCTGGGCGATGCGTATCAGCATGCGATCTTCCGGGACACCGGTGAGGGGCCGGGGAAGGACGTCATGGCCGGCCTGGCGAAGGTTGAGGAGTCCGGTATGATCGATACGACGCGCATCGGTATATCGGGGTGGTCGTATGGCGGCTACATGACTTCATGGCTCAACGGCTATTACCCGGACATATGGAAGGCCGCGGTCGAGGGCGCCGCGTTGAACGATTGGGTGATGGATTACACCATCGCATTCTACCAGACCGGCGATATCTATTTCTTCGGCGGCTCACCGTGGGTGAAAGACTATTGGAAGATCTGGCGGGAACAATCCCCAATCGAGCTGGCGCGAAACGTAAAGGCGCCGACGCTGATAATGGGCGATGTCGGCGATCCGAATGTCCCGATCGTCAACAGCTATGAAATGTATCATGCCCTTCGCGATAATGGAGTGAACACCGAGTTCTTTGCCTACCCGGCGGATACGCATTTCCCGCACGACATCGTCAGGACAACCGACATCTTCAGTCGCTGGGTCGCATGGATGGTCAAGTATTTGAAGTAGAGAGAAGGCGACCGGTTTCACATTAAAATCCTGAATACAGGTAACAGGTGAAAGCGATCGGTCATCCGGATGATGTTTACAAGGTTTCACCGGCTATCCCGGTGATCATAAGCCTTGTTATCATCGGGATAGACCTGGTAACCCCATCTCAAATCCTACTGAGCATATTCTTCGTCGTACCCGTCCTTATCGCGGCCTGGTTCAACTCGCTTCGCCTCGCGATTACGATCTCCGTTGCACTACCGCTTGTACGCTTCATCATAGCGACTCAACTTGACCCGTCGGGAGATCCGGTCTACTCCGCAGTAAATGCGGCGGATCGACTCGTTCTGCTTTGCGTGGTTGCCCTGGTCACAAGCAGACTCTCCGAGTCCGTCAAGCACCTCAGGATGGAGGTGAACGTCCTTGAGAGAATGATCCCGATCTGTTCAAATTGCAAAAAGATCCGGGATAAGGATGACGTGTGGCAGCCGTTGGAGAAATATATGGGGGAACACTCGAAGATGGAGTTTACACACGGCATTTGCCCCGACTGCATGAAGCTTCTCTACGGAAAGTACATGAAGTCGGGGTGAGGTCGATCCAGAGGGAATTACCTGTTGGGGCGATCCGGCAAAAGGATTATTTTGAGTTACCTGCGTTCGAGATGGTGTGAGAATCCGGTGACACCAAACGAAAGGGTGCCGACTCCTGCGCTCGACCTAAGGGTTTAATTGACGCGGCTTCACAGATTTGCCTGAGATGATGCGCACTCCCGGCGTCGCGCGGGGCACGAAGCGGTCAGGCCGCGGTCACCGGTGTCTCTATTTGGCAGTGATTGTCTTTCAATTAAAGGATTCGAGTCAGTTGACCATACACATGCACGATGTCTCGTGGCGAAGAGACGGGGCGTACATACTCCGACATATCAATTGGACTGTAGGTACCGGTGAACATTGGGCGATCATCGGCCTAAATGGTTCAGGCAAGACTTCACTACTAAACCTGATAACCGGACACATCTACCCGTCCGAAGGCGAGCTGGCGGTCCTCGGCCGGAAGTTCGGCAGCTGCGACCTCCGCGACCTGAGAAAGTCCATAGGATGGGTAAGTTCTTCCCTCCAGGAAAACCTGCTGGTTGATGAAAGCGTGGAAGACATAGTCCTGAGTGGGAAGTATTCGAGTATCGGACTTTACGACCCGATCGGCAGGGCGGACATCCGGCGGGCTTCCCAGTTGATGGAGCAGTTCGGCTGTCTGGGACTTAGAAGCAGGCCCTACTATTCTCTTTCCCAGGGTGAGAAGCAGAGAGTGGTTCTCTCGCGCGCCCTCATGAACCATCCGCGGGTACTAATCCTTGATGAGCCGTGCACCGGGCTCGACGTGTTCGCGAGGGAAAACTTCCTGTCGATGGTCGGAGTAATTGCGGATACGCCCAATCCGCCGATCATGCTCTACGTTTCTCACCACATCGAAGAGATTGTCCCGGCCTTCAACAAAACCTTGCTTCTGAGAAGAGGGACGATCCACTCCGCAGGAGATACCAAATCAGTCCTCACCCGGCCGAACCTGACCGACTTCTTCGAAAAGGATGTGGAATTCTCATGGAAGAACGGAAGACCGCTCATTCATGTTCACGCCGAATGATATCCGACGAATGTGGGGCAGGGGAAATTAAAATGAGGGGACGGAGGTCAGAGGGCAGCTTACCTTGCCACCCTTGCAGTATTATACATGCCCGCTATGAAGAAGGCGATGTTAGCGAGCCACGCCGTGAGAAGAGGAGATACGAGCCCGTCGTAACCGAGCACCTGGCTTATCTTGATTACCAGGAGGTAAACAAATGAGACGAGAATGCTTATCCCAAATTCCAGCGCCAGTCCGCTTCGTTTCTTTCTCGCCGACAGAGGTACGCCGAAGAAGACCACAATTATCGCGGCAAAGGGGAACGACACTTTGGAGTAGTAGTCGACTTCGTACCGGGAAACGTCGTTCCCGCTCTTCCTCTGGAGTTCGATAAACCGTTTCAGCTGATCGAAGTTCATATCTTTCGGATTCAATTCCTTCTCTTCGAGATCTGAGGGCTTGAATGAGATCTCCTTCAAAGGCAGTGTGGCGAAAGTCTGAAAGGTCTCTTTCTGTCCTTCGAATGTGCGCTCGATGACCCTGCTCAAGACCCAGTTGTGCGTCGCAGTGTCGTACTTCATGCTCGCAGCATCGTATCGCTTCGCGAGATATGTGAGGTTGGT
This sequence comes from Candidatus Kryptoniota bacterium, assembly GCA_024641705.1. Classification (GTDB taxonomy): domain Bacteria; phylum Bacteroidota; class Ignavibacteria; order Kryptoniales; family JAKASW01; genus JAKASW01. Next base: position 15,774 of record JAHECO010000032.1, on the reverse strand, counting down.
ATCGGCGAATTCCTGGACAGAAACCTTCTCAGCCGTGTTGTTGTAATCGTCGAAGTAACCGATCGTAACGACACGGTTTCTGCTGTCAAGCATGAAAATATTATACTTCCACCAGCCCTCGTTGTGCTGCTGAAGATATATCTTCTCTATCCTGTACTTCTCGTGATTTGCCCTCGGCACGATCCATTGATTGAAGTAAACCATGACGGCACATATAACCACGGATACCAGGAGAAACGGGAGAAGAAGACGGTAAATGTCGACGCCCGAGCTTTTTATTACTATGATCTCATTCTGGTTCGACATTCTGCCCGCGGTGAAGAGGCAAGCGAGCAGTACGGCCACGGGAGTTATGAGCGTCAGTATTTCGGGTGTGAAGACGAGGTAGTACCGGGCGATGAGCATGAGTCCCACGCCATGATCAAGGAAGTCGTCGAGATGCTCCATCAGATCCACGAGTACGAAGATTGCGGCGAAGGCAATCATTGCGAAGAGTATGGCGCTGACGAATTGTTTGATTATGTAGAGATCGAGCTTCTTCAACGCTCACGCCTGGAAAGTTCATTCAGAGTTTCGTCGGAGATCCATCTCCTGGGAACGAATCGAGTGAACCATTCCCAGTTTATGATTACGGTTTCCTTCGATACTTTGTACGTCAGCAACAGGCCCGATCCTCCAAGGAGGATATTGGCAAGCCACATAGCCATAAAGGGACTTAGGAGCTCCCTGTCGGCAAGCTTCTCGCCGGCAATGAGAAAAGCCCAGTAGACTAAGAAGAATAATAAGCTTAAGCCGGCAGAAACACCGAAGTTTCCCCGGCGAGACATCATCCCGAGTGGTGCACCAAGGAAGATGAATACGATCGCGGCGAAGGGAATACTGTACTTCTTTTCAATTTCGACGCGGTAGGAATAGATTTGTCGCCTAGTGTTGTCGTAACTGGAAAAGAGGCTCCGGGTTATGTTGGACACGGAAGCGATTCTGGATTCGGTAAGCTCGAATATCCCGGCCGAATCGGTCGGTGTCGATATGACGAAGCGGTTCGGGGCCGGGTTCATCAGACCGAGGAAGCTTTGCCGGACATAGTTATCCACCTGGCCCCGGAGTATGTCGGCATCGTTTTGCATGCCTGCCACGATTGTTCTCATAGAATCGGTGCTCAGCTCCCTGTCACCGCGCTGAAAGGCGCTCTCGGAGGACTGCTCGTATGCGAACCCCTGTGCCTTCAGGACTATCTGCTGGTGCTGGAATCTCACTCTCTGGTAAACGCCGACCTGACTGTTGTTGTATTCGTCCACCTCACCGTCGTACAACAGCATTATGATCTGCTTCAAGTCCGGAGAGAAACCGACCTTTCCGCGTTCTGCGGTGATGGTCGTAAATTTCTGCGGATCTGAAAAATCGAATATCGTTACGCCGTAGAGCTCGGTCGAGTTTGGGACCGTTTTCCTGACGAGTATCGCATGTCCGTCGATTTCCTGCGAAAATTGCCCCGGCTCAATAGTGAAAGTGGGCTTCTTTCTCCGGATGTCGATCATGATGGTTTTCGCCTTGTGGTTGGCATCGGGGAGGACGTCGTTGTCGAAAAGGAACAGGAGATAGAACACGCCTACGGAGATCACGAAAACGGGAAGCATCATCCTGATGAGACTCACGCCGGATCCCTTAATGGCGGTAACCTCATTGCTCGCCGAAAGTCCTCCGAATGCCATCAACACCGCGACAAGGACCGACATCGGCACCGCGAGCACGACAATCCAGGCGAGGTTGAAAACTATCAGCTGAGCTATAACATACAGGCTGAGTCCCTTGCCGACGATCTGGTCCATCGACTGCATCAGGAATTGGAGGAGAAAAATGAAGGTTATGACAATCATGGAGAATACGAAGGGCCCGAAGTGCCGCCTGAGTATGTACCACGCGAGTTTCACATTGTCAATATAGCACGTAGTAGCGGCGGACTCAATGAGGGCGCTTCCATAACTAGCGTGCCAATTTTTCTGCAATCCTGACATCACACCGTCCCTTTGTCATTCTGAGTCCCGTGAAGCGGGACGAAGAATCCAGTCCTGAGGAAAACAAGGTTGATGCCGTCGATCTGGATTCTTCAGTCGTCCGTCCCGGTTCACGGGCCGGACTCCTTCAGAATGACATTTTATATTTCAGAGTGAACTGATGGGGGCGTTCACGCGACCAAAACAAGCAACATCCAAACTGAGACACCACCCTTCCAAAACTGCCGTTTGAAGCTTTGTTTATGGGTATTATATTTACACCTGAAATGCGATATTTCCATCCCCCCGGATCAGCGGATCCATCGTGATTGCAGGAAGCCTTACGGACGCTGTGATGCCGCGAACTGACCGGCTGACAAACATTCTATCAAACCGATCTATCAACTCAACGGAGGTAATGTGAAACCGGTAATCTCACTGAACTTCATAGATTACATGATCCTTGGTGCCTACGTCCTGATTACCATTGTGGTAGGATACGCCCTGAAGAAGTATATGAAAACGAGCGAAGACTTTTTCCTGTCGGGGCGCTCGCTCCCGAGTTGGATTACGAGTCTTGCATTTCTATCGGCGAACCTGGGCGCGCTCGAAGTGATCGGAATGGTCGCCAATTCCGCAAAGTACGGGATTCTCACCGTCCATTTCTACTGGATCGGCGCGATACCTGCGATGATTTTCCTTGGCCTTTTCATGATGCCTTTCTATTACAGCACGAAGGTCCGGAGCGTCCCTGAGTATCTGAAGCACAGGTACAATGAAGCGACACGCGGCCTGAACGCCGTTTCATTTGCGATTATGACCCTCCTCATGAGCGGCATAAGCATGTACGCGATGGCTCTTCTCTTCGAGCTCACACTGGGTTGGTCGCTTACTTCCAGTATTCTCCTCTCCGCGCTGGTCGTTCTCATTTATGTTTTCTTCGGAGGGCTCTCCTCTTCGATCTACAACGAGGTGATACAGTTCTTCCTCATCTGGCTCGGGTTGCTCCCGGTTGTCTATATCGGTCTGCACGCCGTCGGCGGCTTCGAAGGACTCGTGTCCAGGATCCCTCCCTCGTTCATGCACGTGTGGCAGCATATGGGCTCCGCCTCCGATAACCCGATGGGAGTTGACTGGCTCGGGATGGTGCTCGGTCTAGGGTTCGTACTCTCGTTCGGCTACTGGACCACAGACTTCCTCGTGGTGCAGCGCGCTATGGCATCGGAAGATCTTTCCGCGGCGCGCAGGACGCCTCTCATGGCTTCGTTTCCGAAGATGCTCGTGCCGATCATCGTCGTCATCCCCGGTCTCCTGGCTGTCGCTCTTCTTCCTCAGTTCAAAGTCGTGCCCGGCGGACCGACCCCTGATTACAACTCCGCGCTGATCCTGATGTTTGCGCACTATCTGCCGAACGGTATACTCGGTCTCGCAATCACAGGACTCCTTGCGAGCTTCATGTCCGGCATGGCAGGGAATGTGACGGCATTCAATACGGTCTGGACATACGATATTTACGGCAGTTATATAAAGAAGAATATGCCCGACGGGCACTACCTGAAGATGGGAAAGTACGCGACCGTATTCGGTGTCATATTCAGCATAGGCACCGCGTACATAGTGCAGTCGTTCCCGAATCTTATGGACTACATGCAGCTGATATTCACATTTTTCAACGCGCCCTTGTTCGCCACGTTCCTTCTGGGAATGTTCTGGAAAAAAACGACCCCGTGGGGCGGCTTCTGGGGACTGCTTATCGGTATATCGACTGCGGCGTTTCACTATCTTATGTATCAGATGCACTTCATCCACTACCCGAGCGAGATGGCCGCTAATTTCTACCAGGCATGGTGGGCATGGTGCGCCGACTTTGTGTTCACCATTATCATAAGCCTCTTCACGAAAAGGAAGGAAGAGAGCGAGCTTGTCGGACTCGTCTACGGACTCACTCCGAAGGCTCACTCGGGCGATAGTCTCTTCCGCAAGCCCGCATTTTGGGGAGTTCTGTCGCTCGTTGTCATGGTCGTTCTAAACATAATCTTCTGGTAAGAAAGGTATTGGAGTTAAAATGGGAAATACAGAACCACGACGGCACTTCTTCGATCTCAAGATTCCGCTCGGAAGCTTGCTGGGATTCTACGGACTTCTTCTCCTGGTTTACGGGATTTTCGGTCCCTCAGACATTTATGACAAGTCGGCCCATCTTGATGTAAACGCTATCTGGGGTGTCCTTATGATTGTCCTTTCATCCGCTTTCCTGCTCAGTGCATATCGGGGAAGAAAGGCGAAGAAATAACCTGAGGTCTGTTCGGCCGTTCTTGCATCGGAGACGGGGGAAGGCGCCTCAAGTGCCTTCTCCATCACCGTGCAAATACGGCCGTTTCCGAACCATAATTTTGTAGACGCTCCCCCTCAGCAGGCCGGTTTCAGGCATAATTGCAGCACGCCTGAATTTACATTTGGTAATCAGCCTACTTATGAGCTATTTTTCACTGTTAAGGCGGCGACTGAGTGAATGATAGGAACGCACCGATATCAAATCCGCAGATACGAATAAGAGTCCGGCTCAGGACTCAACAGATGTGGAGGTTGTCATAGTACAGGCGCTGTTTGAAATTACAACAACGAGGTATCGGGAGGCTCGATGGGTGCGGCAGTAGAATTCAATACCCTGACAGAGATGTCCAGCCGGCTTTCAAAGAAATACGAAGGAAGCGGGAGGTACGTCTATCGCTATAAGCTCGAAGGCAGGTATGTTGGAATCACCTACGACGAGTTTTATCACAAGGTTGAATTGTTCGCCTACGGGCTCAACGCCCTCGGCCTGAAACGCGGCGATAAAGTCGCGATCCTTTCGGAGAACAGACCAGAATGGCCGATATCCGACCTGGCCTGCCTGGCGCTCGGACTAATCGATGTCCCGATATTTCCGACCCTCACTGCCAAACAAGTCGAATACATACTTGTCAACGGCGACGTGTCTGTGGTCGTGGTCTCGAATACTTTCCAGCTGAACAAGATCCTCCGGATCAGGGCGAACGTGAAGAAGCTGCGCCACGTGATCATCATGAATCCAAAGGAGGACACGAAGGACAAGACCGTTCTCGACTTCGCCGAGATCTACGAAAAGGGAAGGAAGCCGCAGGAAAAAAACGTCGCCCATTTTGCCAAATGGATGGCCCAGGCAAAGCCCGGCGATATAGCCACGATAATCTACACGAGCGGCACGACAGGTGAGCCGAAAGGGGTAATACTGACCCACGGCAACTTTGTCGCCAACATAAAGGGGGCCCTCGATCAAATACCGATCACCGATGAGGATTCACTCCTTTCGTTTCTGCCGATCTCTCACAGTTTTGAACGAATGGCCGGGTATTACACCGCTCTCTCGACAGGAGCCTCGGTCTCATACGCCGAAAGCATCGAGACCGTCGCTCAGAATCTCATGGAAGTGAGGCCGACGATCGTGACGACGGTTCCGAGGCTTTTCGAGCGGATACATGCGCTCATCATCAAGAACGTCGAGGCAGGTTCGGCCGCCAAAAAGCGGATTTTTTATTGGGCACTCGGTGTGGGAAGAAAGTACGTTAACGCCAGAAAGAGGGGCGTCGTCAGCCCGGTTCTCCGCTCCCAGTACGCGCTGGCAGACAGGCTCGTCCTCTCGAAGCTTAAGGAACGTACGGGAGGCAGAATCAAGTTCTTCGTGAGCGGTGGAGCGGCCCTCTCAAGAGAACTTGGGGAGTTTTTTGAGTCGGTTGGAATACTGATCATCGAAGGTTACGGCATGACCGAGTCGTCTCCCGTCATTTCCGCGAACAGGATGGATGACTATAAATTCGGGAGCGTCGGAAAGCCTCTGAGAAACGTTCAGGTGAAGATCGCCGAGGATGGAGAGATACTCACGCGCGGGCCGCACGTCATGGTCGGGTATTACAAAAACAAAGAGGCCACAACCGAATCGATCGACCGGGATGGCTGGCTGCACACGGGGGATATAGGACATTTCGACACGGACGGATTTATCGTGATAACCGACCGTAAGAAGCATCTGTTCGTCAACTCCGGCGGGAAGAACATCGCGCCGCAGCCGATAGAAAATCTCCTTCTGCAGAGCAAGTTCATCGACCAGATCGTCCTTATCGGAGACAAGCGGAGATACAACAGCGCACTTATCGTACCGGATTTCGGAAACCTTGAGACATACGCAAAAGAACACCACCTCCAATACGGGAAGAAGGAGGGACTTCTTTCTAACGAGAAAATGGAAGATGCCATAAGAAAAGATATAAACGATCTGCAGAAGGATCTCGCGAAGTACGAGCAGGTAAGGCGGTTCAAACTGCTTGCCGCTCCCTTCACCATAGAGGATGGCGATCTGACGCCCACCCTTAAAGTGAAACGGAAAGTGGTCGAGCACAAATACGCCGATCTTATAGAATCGATGTACAAATAACGAAAGCCAAATGGACACGATAGACAAAGAGAACCATTACATCCTCCACACGTACAAGCGACTCCCGATTGAGATCGACCGCGCCGACGGCGTGTACATTTACGGAAAAGACGGAAAGAAGTACCTCGACTTCTTCGGCGGGATTGCCGTAAATGCACTCGGCTACAATAATCCGCGCGTCAAGGCCGCCATCGGCACCCAACTCGAACGGTACATGCACGTCTCGAACCTCTTCTATATGGATGTCCAGATCGAGCTTGCCGAAACGATTTGCAGAATCTCAGGTTACCCTAAAGTTTTCCTGACGAATTCAGGGACGGAAGCAGTCGAGGCAGCTATCAAGATTTCGAGAAAGTGGGGAAGCAGCCGGAACAAGACCGGACTCCTGGCCCTCAGCAATTCGTTTCACGGGAGGACCATGGGCGCCCTTTCTCTCACCGATCGCCCGAAATACAGGCATGGATTTGAGCCGTTTCTTCCCGATGTGGATCATATCGCGTTCAACGACGTGCGTGATCTTCAGGCCAAGGTTGGCGGCGCGACCGCGGCAGTATTCGTGGAATTCATACAGGGAGAGGGCGGGGTCAACGTAATCTCCGATGATTTTGCGGATGAGCTTTTCATGCTGAAACGGAAACACGGTTTCCTTGTCGTCGCCGACGAAATCCAGGGAGGGATCTACCGGAGCGGTAAGGTCTTCTCTTTCGAGCATTACGGAGTTCATCCGGATCTGGTGACCATGGCGAAACCGCTCGGCGGGGGACTGCCCCTGGGTGGTGTGCTTGTCGACGAGCAGCTGCAGGATGTCCTCGGCTACGGCGGGCACGGCACCACGTTCGGCGGAAATCCCGTCGCATGCGCAGCGGGACTTGCCACCCTGAAGGAACTCTCTGAAAGAAAAATCGAATTCCATGTGGCGAAGGTCGGAGGTTATCTGAAGCAGAAGCTCGTGGAGCTGGCGGCCCGGTTCCCGGACTTCATATCCGAAGTGCGCGGGCTCGGCTTGATGGTCGGAATCGAGTGTAAGACCGAGTGCGCCGAAATCGTGAACGAGCTCCTTGCCAGAGGAGTCCTCGCCAACTGCACGAACGGCAATGTCATCAGGCTCCTTCCGCCGCTGATCATCGAAGAGGAGCACGTGGATGCTTTTGTGGCAAATCTGGGTGAGATTGTTCAGGAACACTCGAAAGTGACAACTAAATAGGAGGCACTAACATGTTCAGGTACTTCGCAGTTCTCGCCATCGTACTTTGTCTTGCGATCCCGTCGGCTAATGCTCAACCTTCGAATGCAGCGTCCGCCGGGAACAAGGCTCTTCTGTTCAACTTCAGCGGGCTCGGTACGTTGAATCTTGGCGAGTATCAGGGAGGAATAGGCGGGAAATACTTTTTATCCAACGGGACTGCCGTCCGCGGTATGCTTCTTTTCGGCATCGACAATCAAACGAACAAAGGCGCGGCCGGCTTTACTGACGCGACCGACAACAAGTTCTCGTTCGGTTTGGGTGGAGGTCTGGAATACCACATGCCACTGGCATCCAGCGTCAGCCCGTATCTCGGCGGCGGACTTTTCTTTACAACATCTTCCGAAACATATACACCGTCGGTATTTGTCGGAGGCACTGCCACGAGCACCAAGACCAGTCAGACGGCATTTGGTCTCGGCGCGATCGGAGGCGTTGAGTATTTCTTCAACAGCAATATCAGTCTGAGCGCGGAGTATCAGTTCGGAGTGACCTTCACGAACCAGACAAATCCCGACGTCAGCAACTTCCAGCTCGGTTTTCAGACGGCGGGATTAACGTTTGCTGTGTATTTCTAACGCAGGAGTCTCGAGATGGGAACGCAACAATTACTGATGATTGTCCTCGTGGCGATCGTTGTTGCAGTAGCGGTGTCCCTGGCGGTCGTTTATTTCAAGTCGCACCAACAGGAGACCGACATTAACGAAGTGATAAATGAGATGAACCATATGGCTGCGACCGCTCAGGGATGGTACAGAAAACCGCTCACGATGGCCGGTGGGGCAGGGTCCTTTACGGGATTCACGTTCAGGTCAATTTCGGAACCCGATTCGAACGACCTTGCGAAGTTTGAAGTGGTTTCCGCTGCCGGCCAGCTGCTACAGCTTAAAGCCACAGGCTATCAGAATTTCGTAATAAGTGTCGATGTCTATGCTGATTCGATAGGTCCATACACGGTTGTGAGATGACAAACACAGTAATAGAACCTTTCAAGATCAAATCCGTCGAGCCGATAAACTTCACCACGCGCGAGTATCGGGAGAAAGCCATGCGGGAAGCGTTCTACAACCTCTTTCTCCTGAAGGCTGATGACGTACTAATCGACCTGCTCACGGATTCCGGAACAGCGGCGATGAGCTCGAAGCAGTGGGCCGCCATCATGGATGGCGACGAATCCTACGCTGGTTCGAGAAGCTTCTTCAAATTCGAAAAGGTCGTCAGGGATCTCACCGGCTTCAAGTTTATAATTCCCACTCATCAGGGAAGAGCCGCGGAAAAGATACTGTTCACCGTCGTCGGAGGGCCCGGTAAAATCATACCGAGCAATACTCACTTCGACACAACCCGCGCGAACGTCGAATTCTCGGGCGCCGAAGCCGTCGATTTGCCTGTCCCTGTCGCCCTCGAAACCGACAGACGCTCCGATTTCAAGGGTAACATCGATCTTGAAAGACTCGAAAACCTCATAAAAAAGGTCGGCGTTGCCAATATCCCGCTATCTATTCTCACGGTAACTAATAACTCGGTCGGGGGCCAGCCCGTAAGCATGGCAAACATCCGCGAGACGAGGGCCCTGCTGAACAAGTACGGCATCCCTCTTCTGCTCGACGCCTGCCGCTTCGCCGAGAACGCGTACTTCATAAAACTCCGCGAGCCGGGGTACAGAGACAAAAGCGTTCGTGAAATCGCCGTCGAGATGTTCAGTTACGCGGACGGTTGTACTATGAGCGCCAAGAAAGATGCCCTTGTCAATATCGGCGGTTTCCTGGCGCTCAATGATTCCACCATTGCCGAGAAGGCACGGAGCCTCCTTATCATGACGGAAGGCTTTCCCACTTACGGCGGCCTTGCGGGTCGGGACCTCGACGCCATGGCACAGGGGTTAACGGAGGTTCTGGACGAGGATTACCTGAAATACCGCATCAGGTCTGTCGAGTATTTCGGCGACAAACTGGAGAAGGCCGGTGTCCCGGTACTCGTGCCTACGGGAGGACACGCGGTCTTCATCGACGCGCGACGATTTCTGCCCCACGTTCCTCCCCAACAATACCCGGGGCAGGCCCTGGCTGTTGAGATGTATGTCGAAGGCGGCATACGCAGCGTCGAAATCGGCTCCGTCATGTTCGGAAGGGAAGTCGAGGGGAAATTCGTCAGCGCGAACCTTGAGCTTGTCCGCCTGGCCATCCCAAGAAGAGTCTATACCCAAAGCCACGTCGACTACGCGGCCGAGGTAATAATCGAAGTCTTCAAGCGAAGGGACCGCATACCCGGGTACAAGATAACCTATGAGCCCCCGTACCTCAGGCATTTCACCGCTCACTTTGAACCTGTCGTTGAAGAGACAGCGCAGGTATAAGAATGTGCAGGTGCCTGCGGTTTAATCGGGATTCGGAGGTCGGTCGCTCTTGAGCAAGTGCCAGGTTTGCAATGCCGAGAATCTGGACCTTTCGATCCGGTGCGTTTCCTGCGGAAGCATACTTCAGGAGAGCGTCAAGGCGCTGGATCTTTTTTCCACAATCTACAACCTTTGGCGTCTTCCCCATTCAACGCTTAGAAAAATCGTACTCGCCACGCACAGAAACTACTCGCTCCTCCTGGCCGGACTGGAGGGCATCGGGCTGAGTTTCCTCGCCCTTTTCATGCTCAAGGCGGCCGACATCTATTCGCTCCAATTCCCCCGGCTCCTTATTACAGGGTTCGTACTGGGAATAGTGGTTTTCCTGCCGGGCATATATTTCTTCTGCATATTGAGCTACTTGAGCCTGAGAGTGAAAAGAACCGGTGCTACGCTTAAGGGATATGTCTCGGGAATCATCTACGCCTTGCATCCGATCGCAATAAGCTCGGTGGTCCTGATTCCGTTGGAGGTGGCGGTTTTCGGCAGCTACTTGTTTTCCAACAACCCTCCTCCGCAGGTCATCAACCCTGTCTCGTTCTACTTCCTGGCTTTTCTCGATCTGGTTCTTGCAGCAGCCGCGGTACTGATGGTCCTGAGATTGACGAGAGTCCTGTTCGGGATAAGGGTGCTCGCGTTCGGGATGGCGGCACTTTTCTCCGGCGTCTTTGCGGTCGCGGTGGAAATCGCCAAGCGCATTTTGTTGAATCGATAAAGTCACCGTATCTTCGAAGTAACAAGGAAACTGGGACGTAAAATGGAATACCTCAACTCTATAGCGAATATAAAGAACGGCTTGATTGTTTCCTGCCAGTTCGATGCTGATGATCCGTTCAACAACCCCGAGTATGTGTCGCTTTTTGCGCTTTCCGCCCAGATGGGTGGTGCTTCGGGCATACGAACGGAGGGGAAGGAAAACATCAGGGCGGCTAAAGCAAGGGTCCAGCTTCCTTTGGTGGGGCTGATTCAATCTGCCTATTCGGACGGATCAGTTCTGATAACTCCCGACTTCAGGGAAGTGGAAGAAATAATCGAAGCCGGTGCCGACATCGTGGCACTCGATGCGACGGAGCGGATCCGGCCGAACGGACTGACGGGCTTCGAGTTTCTCAGGCGAGTGAGAGTCGACCACCCCGGCACACTTCTCCTGGCCGACGTCTCGACCTTCGAGGAGGGCGTGCAGGCGGCGGAACTCGGCGCCGACCTCGTCTCCACCACTCTTTCAGGCTACACGCCCGCCACCTTGCAGAAGGGCGCCGAAGGAGTTGACTTTGATCTTATCGAGCGCCTGTCCGACTCGCTGGTCATACCGGTGATCGCGGAAGGAAGGATCCTTCTCCCTGATGAGGCTGCCCACGCCTTCGAATTGGGCGCCTACTCGGTTGTCGTGGGTGCGGCAATAACGAGGCCAAGAGTAATCACCCAAATGTTCGTCCATGAGATTCAGAGAAGAACAAGGAATAATGCGAAGAAAGATTAAGGTAATACAGTTTGGACTCGGACAGATCGGTATCAGCATTGCGAAAGCACTTCTGAAATATAGCGACCGGTTCGAGCTGGTCGGCTGCATCGATAATGCTCCGGATAAGGTTCTCAAGGACCTCGGGGAATTCATGGAACCGGGAAGTATCCTGGATATTCAAGTGATCGACTCGGTGGCCGCGTTGAGAAGAAAGAAGGCTGACGTCGTGATACACTCGGCGGTTTCATATCTTCCCGACGCCGCCGTACAAGTCGCCGCACTTATGGAGAAGGGTTACAATGTCGTTACGACTTCCGAAGAGCTTTTCTTCCTGAGAAAGCGGGATCCGGCACTCTTTAAGAGGCTGGACGCCTTGGCTAAACGGAAGAAGGTGAGGCTTCTCGCGACGGGAATCAATCCGGGCTTCGTGATGGACAGCATGGTACTGATGCTCACGGCTCCATGCGTTTCGATCACGAGCGTCAGAGTCGAAAGGATGGTGAACCTCGGCCGCCGGAGGCTTGCCCTGCAAAGGAAGCTCGGTGTGGGATTGAGCCCGGAGGAGTTTATCGAGAGAGCCGGGACCGGAAGGTTTGGTCCGGTCGGACTGACTGACTCGGCCGAATTCCTTGCCTATCACCTCGACATAAAATATGACGACATACGGTCGACGATGCAGCCCGTCGTTGCAGATCATGACTACCATGGCGACAGCGTCTTCGTTGCCATGAACCACGTGGTGGGCGTACGGCATGAGGTCATCGTTGAAAGGGAAGGCAGGGAAGTATTGTCATTGAGGCTTACGATGAGGATCGACGCCACCATCGAATATGACGCCGTCTTCGTCGAGGGAGATCCCCCGGTTAGCGTGGTCATCAACAACGGCATAATGGGCGACGTCGCCTCCGTGGGTATGGTACTGAACCAGATCCACACTCTCCTGGAATCACAACCCGGTTACCACGATATGGCAGGCATGAAGATCCCTCACTTTGCGATGGATCATATCTCGTGAGCTGGTCGCGCTACACCTATTATTTCGTATTCATGTCGCTCTACAGCATCGTGGTTTCGGTGTGGCTGCACGCCTTTCCGAGCGACACAGCCGGGCTTGTCGCCTTCCTGTGCTTCAGCGCGGTGATCGTGTCCGCCCTGATCATCAGCTGGGCCGCCGAAGCTGCAGAGTTCAGCATCAGTCAGGGGCTTGCAGTCGCCATCGTTGCACTCCTGCAGGTCGTGCCGGAATTCATGGTGGAGGCCGTCATCGCCTGGCGCAAGGATATCGATCTCATGATGGCAAATTTTACCGGCTCAAACCGGCTGCTTATGGGGGTCGGCTGGCCGCTGATATTCGTCACTGCGGACATCTATTCGAGGGTCCGGAGCGGCAAGAAGATAGACTTCATACACCTCCGCCCGGAGAACATTGTGGAGGTCCTCGCTCTTTTCGTGTCGTCCTTGTATTTTATAGTTGTCCTTGTGAAGCGCGACCTTCAAATCTACGACGGCGTCTTCCTCGGGGCCGTCTTCGTGTTCTATATGTACATACTGAGGGTGCTTCCGGTGGAAGAAGAGGAGAAGAAAGATGATCTGCTCGCCATGCCTCGGGCGCTGGTCTCGGTGGACGATGGGAAAAGGAGAGGTCTCATACTCGTCGCTCTCTTCATCGTCGGGGGAGCTACCATGTGGGCTGTAGCCGACCCTTTCCTTGACAGCATGAAGGAAGTCTCGGCCGCATTCGGCATAAGCGCCTTTGTCTTTGTCCAGTGGGTGGCCCCTTTCCTGTCGGAATTCCCTGAAAAAGTCACCGCGTTCTACTGGGCCCGCACGATACGCCTCGCACCGATGGCGCTACTCAACATGATCAGCAGTAAGGTCAACCAGTGGACACTTCTTGTCTCCATGATCCCGATCGTATATTCATTCTCTATGGGTCGGGTGTCGACGATCCCTCTAGATCTGCACCACCGGGAGGAAATTCTGCTTTCGATGATGATGACCTTTTATGGTTGCGCCACCCTTGCGAAGTTGAAGTTCACGCGCGGCGACGCGGCCGTGCTTTTCGTGCTCTGGCTCGCGCAATTTCTGTATCCGGTTCATTTCACATTCATGCCCGAACTTCCCCTGATAGGCAACAACTCCAGGATTATAGTCTCCATCTTGTTCGGGCTTTTGACGATATACGAGGTCGCACGTCACGGGAAAGAGTTCAAGATTAAACTGGGCATAACCGAGACGATTCGGCTCGTAAGATTGCGAAGGGAGGCGCTTGAATAGTGCTATGAGACCTGCAGGAGAACGACTCGTCAAGTTTATCGTAAACCCTGTCTCGGGCAACGGCAGGACAAAGAAGATGCTCCCGCACCTTGTCGGACTGGCCAAGAGGCTCGGGATGGATTTTGACCTCCAGTTGACGCGCGCTCCGGAACATGCGACCGAGCTTACGAGCGAGCACGCATCACAATTTGATATCGTAGTTGCGGTTGGGGGAGATGGCACCGTCAACGAAGTGGCTGCCGGTGCAGTGAAATCGAGGGCGGTCATGGGGGTTATCCCCACCGGGACCGGCAACGATTTTGCGAGAGCCCTCGGAAGACTCAAGAACCTTCAGGATTACTTCCACAGGATCGTCGCCGGCACAGTCAAGGCCATCGATGCCGGTACGGTTACAATCGAGAATAGGGAAATGCTCTTTGTGAACGGGGTAGGGGTCGGCTTCGACGCCGAAGTTGCCAGGGAGAGCATAGGAGTCCATATGCTGGGTGGAATTTCGAGGTATCTTTACTCGCTTGTGAAGACCCTCGCGAAATACAAATCTGCCCAGATGCGAATTGAACTTGACGAGAAAGTTGTGGAAGCGAAAACCTATCTGGTGGCGATCGGGAACGGCATCTCTGCAGGCGGCGGCTTCCTGCTCACACCGTATGCGAGGTTGGACGACGGTCTGCTGGATGTCTGTCTGGTCTCCGATGTCACGATTGGGAGAGTCCTGCAGGTACTGCCCAGCGTCCTGAAAGGCAACCACGACAGACACCCCGAAGTAACCATGGAAAGAGCGAAGAGGATCCGGATCAAGTCGGATACTCCCGTCTCCATACACAGAGACGGGGAAGTGCCTCCGCGCAAAGTGAACGACCTCGAAATGCGCATCGAGCCGGGCTGCCTGCAGGTAGTTGTCTGAGCTTTCGCCGAACCAGAAGAAGCCTCTCTTTATTATTTCGTTTGATGCACAATCCCGGAACAAGAGTGATATGGTTTTGTGTTAGTAGTGCTGTATGGCATCTACAAGACGAGAATTTTTAAATCGTGTCATCACCGCAGGAACGGCGGTACTGGCCGCGTATTTCGTATATCCGGTCTTAAGGTTTCTCTCACCCCCGGCTGTTGCGCTCGGTCAAGTAGGAAGAGTCCTTGTGACAACCACATCGGAGATGAAACTGAACTCAGCGAAGTTCTTCAAGTTTCTGGATAGACCTGCTGTTCTTGTGCGGCTCCCCGACGGAAGCTACAAGTCGCTCTCCGCCAAGTGCACTCACATGGGGTGTACCGTGCAGTTCGAGTCCTCAAAAGATTTCTTTCTTTGCGAGTGTCACGGCAGCGAGTTTAACATGAATGGCGATGTCCTTCGAGGACCTGCCTCACTCCCGCTTCAGGAATATCTTGTCTCTGTCTCCGGTGACAAGATCTACGTTTCAGTCGGGAACCAGGTCGCTTGAAGGCATTGACACGCAGCCTGCTCGCCTTCGTAGAGGAGCGCGTCGACCTCACCGGGATTCGGCGATGGGTGAAACACAAGAGCGTCCCCCAGCACAAGCACTCCTTCTGGTATTATTTCGGCGGCCTCGCGCTCTTCATCATAACGATCCAGTTCATAACCGGCATACTGCTTGCGTTCTATTACTCGCCCAGCCCCGCCGCTGCAAACGAGTCTGTTCGTTACATAATGGAGAAAGTCCATTACGGGTGGCTGATAAGGTCTATGCATTTCTGGGGAGCCAATTTCCTTATCGCGGTTGTCCTTGTGCATATGTTCTCGACCTTCTTCATGAAGGCTTACCGGAAACCGCGCGAAATAATGTGGATCCTCGGTGTTCTCCTGCTTGGATTGGTCCTTGCCTTCGCGTTCACGGGATACCTCCTGCCGTGGACCACGCTCTCGTACTTCGCAACGAAGGTCGGCGTGAATATGCCCATGGTCATTCCCGGTATCGGCGGCGCAATCTCAAGGAT
>JAHECO010000031.1 GCA_024641705.1 Candidatus Kryptoniota bacterium | reverse complement strand
CGTGACCAGTGAAAGAAATCGTTGTTTTCATGGCAGCACCTTATGATTTTGTAAAGAGAGTCAGTTATGTACATTGTACAACATAATCGACCCGGAGGTCTTTTGAACATAAGGTCTTCATGGCGCGAAGCGCGCCATGAACTTTTTTGCGCGAGACTACTTGTTCAATGTCGTTATGCGCAAGCACCGCGTCACATTAAGACGAACAAGATTCCATTTAATTGAGAGGCAGGAATGAGATTTTCGGAAATCTTGCCCTTGATAGCTATCGCCGCAGTCCTCATTGTCGTCATAGGTAGTTACATTCGTATTTGCATTCGCTTGAGAAAAGGCGGTGGGAGTCTTACGACTATGGCCCTCGGGACGACATATGAATTCATGACAAAGGACCGAAGGAAGGCGAGCGAGACAATCCTGAATATGAACGCAGGGAAGAAACATGAAGACCCGCATATCAAAGACTCAAAATGAGTAAAGGTACCTGTTTTGTGCGATGGGTACCTGCGCCTAACAGGAAGCCGCACGGCTACGCTCGGCATTTGCATATGGAACGTTCTCGCTCAGTGCCGCCGTCATCAAAACATCTCGAGCGGCACCACTGCGCCGCTGAAGGGGGGAGCGGTCGTGGGGCGACACGTTATCGTATGCCAGCTCCTCGCAAATGGAATCTCCGCGGAGGTTTTGCTATCTTTACCTAACAATGGAACTCTATGAAAAAGAATGAGGGCCTCTCCAAACGACTTTCGCAAGCGATTGTCCAATATTGGCTTACTCGCGACAAACAGCCCTGAAAGCAATCCACCTCGGGCCGATCAGATCAGGGGGCGCGAGGTGCGGTGACCGGTGGAGCGCAGATGGATGGTCTCATCAATCTTATTGGCGATCTAGTTGTTGAGGCGGGGGTGGATCAATCCAACGTGTTTCGCAAGAAACGCCTTGAGTTACCCGGATTTTTCCGACCAACAAAGGAATGGGATCTCCTGGTCGTAAGGGACGGCCAACTTATTCTAGCTCTGGAAGCCAAGTCCCACGCGGGACCATCCTTCGGCAACAACTTCAACAATCGAACGGAGGAGGCCATGGGAAGCGCGCTTGACCTGCGGACTGCTTATCGCGAGGGGGCCTACAACAAAACGGTTAGACCGTGGCTGGGTTATCTGTTTCTTCTGGAAGATTGCTCCCAGTCCAATAAGCCAGTGAGAGTCCAAGAGCCTCATTTCAAGGTTTTTCCGGAATTTCTGGATGCTTCCTATGCCAGACGATACGAACTGTTCTGCCGGAAGCTAGTCCGAGAACGACACTATAACGTTGCCGCCTTCCTTATGTCGGACGGAAGGGGTGGATTAAAGGGACACTACACAGAACCGGCGGAGGATCTTACATTTGAAATATTCGTTAGGTCACTGGTAGCCCAAGTGACAGCATTTGGAGTATCAAAGACACAATGACAAATAAAGAGACCGTTCAGCAGGAAGTGACCACACAGCGTCTCATCCAAGGCGATGCGAGAGACGTGCCTTTCATCAAAAACGAGTCGGTCCACTTAGTTGTTACGTCGCCTCCTTACTGGACGCTCAAGAGATACAACGAAAACCCGAACCAGCTCGGGCATGTTGCTGACTATGAAGAATTCGTGGGTGAACTGGCCAAGGTGTGGAAAGAAATGTATCGCATTCTGGTTCCGGGGGGCCGGTTGGTTTGCGTTGTTGGAGACGTATGCCTGTCCCGGAGAAGCTTTGGCCGTCACGTCGTCTTCCCTCTTCACTCGGACATTGCCGTCACTTGCCGAAAGATTGGATTCGATAACCTTAACCCAATTATTTGGCACAAAATTGCGAATGCCAGCTACGAGGTGAACAATGGCTCGAAGTTTCTCGGTAAGCCTTACGAGCCGAATGCAATCATAAAGAATGATATGGAGTTCATTCTGATGCAGAGGAAGCCGGGAGGCTATCGCCAACCGACAGAACGTCAGCGCAAGCTGAGTATGATATCCAAGGATGAGTATAACAAGTGGTTCCAACAGTTTTGGAATATTACCGGGGCGTCAACGCGGGAACACCCCGCGCCATTCCCGCTGGAGCTGGCGTACAGGCTTGTGAGGATGTTTTCCTTTGTTGGTGATACGGTTGTGGATCCTTTTTGTGGAACGGGGACAACCATCGTTGCGGCCATGAAGACTGGTAGGAACAGTATCGGGATTGAGATTGACCCTGATTACTGCAAGATGACGGAGGAACGCTTAAGGAAAGAGAACAGCGATATGTTCTCTTCCGCCAACCTTGAGTTTATCTATCCCGCACGGGAAAGCGAGCCCAAGGCGGTCGTGAGCGAGAAGAGGGGAAGATACGCAACCGGATCGAAGAAGAATACAAAGTAGCCTGCGCCCTCGCTTCTGATAGCATGACGCATTAACGCTTCCCGGCCAACGGGACGCGGGCGATGGTCTCTTTACCTAGGCCAGGTGTTCGTGGCTTCGGTGGGTGACCCGGACATGTGATCATGTCTCGCATTTGAGCTTCGCGTATTCATGGCGCCAAACGGGACGAACTTTTTTGCGCGGGACGTTCTTCGTGCTGTAATGACCGATATGACTTCCGTCGTGATTGCCGTTAAATAAGTGTTCAACTCGACGGGGACTACACGTAGCCTGGATCAGCCGGCGGCGAGAATCGTTCTTTCGAATCGGGACTGAGGTCTATTAGTCACGACTTGCAATTTCGCTGGGATATCACTAAGCTTATGGAAATCAGGGTAAAAGGGGAGTATGATAAACAGGGCATTCGTAGCTATCTCCAACATTCATCTCCGACTAAGCAATCACAAGCCTTTAAGAGATAAGGGAAGCTTTTAGCCAACTTAAAAGAACAAGGAGGCTGATGATGGATGACCAGTCAGATCCGGATTCGCGGGGATCCAAGACGTTACTGAAGAAATCCTCCAGGGTATTTACGGTCGTGGCGGTTCTCGCCGTCCTGGCGGTCGTGATAGTCACTTGGTGGAATTCTGGGACAGGCGGTGGCTGGATCCAGCACAACTTGAATGCAGTCGCGACAGTAATTGTCTACGGCCCTGACGGGAATGTCAAAGGTCAGGGAAGCGGATTCTTCATCAATTCTACCGGGCTATTTGTAACAAACGCTCACGTCATGCATGGGGCAGCGAGCGCGGTGGCAAAGCTCCCCTCTGGAGCATTCTATGCAATGAAAGAGGTCAAAGCGATAAGCAGAGCCCGGGATCTCGCGATCCTTCAGTTTGATGGTAAAGGGACTCCCTACGTCACGGGTCTTGGCAACTCTGATGATATTCGAGCGGGGGACAAGGTCTATGCCATCGGGACGCCGAACGGCCTCGAGGCATCGGTCTCTGAGGGAAACGTTAGTAATCCCGATCGGCAATTTGATGGGATGAGGCTAATTCAGTTCACTGCGCCTATTTCTCCTGGCAGTAGCGGCGGCGGGCTTTTCAACGAGGGTGGACGCGTAATAGGCATCACTTCAGGTTCTTTCGTTATATCGTCTGGGCCTCAGGCCGGCCTTGCTCAGAACCTGAATTATGCGGTCCCTATAAGTTATTTGAAGAACTTAATTGCCGATACTAACAGAACGGCTGAAGGCAATGCAACCTACTACTATCTACAGGGGTTGTTGGCGGACAATCAGAAAAACTGGAATAAGGCCGCAGACCTTTACTCAAAAGCCATAGAACTGGACAGCACTTACGGTGATGCATACATGGGTCTCGCCGGGGTGTACTATTCGTTGGGGGACTACCAGCTCGAATTGAAGAATTACCTTGCTGCGACGGCGGTGGATCCCAACAACTCTGATGCATATTACTACCTTGCGACTGCCTACGAAGATGTGGCCCAGTACGACAAAGCTTTTGATGCCTTCAAGAAGGCCATTGCTCTAGCCCCTGACGATAAGGACATCAGCCATGATTTTGCGATACTGTGCCTGGCGACCGGAAACAAGAAGGCTGCGAAGTTACTCATAAAGAATCTTTCCGGTCTTGACCCGGGTTGGGGAGCGGTCCTTCAGTCCATTCTCGACCATCAGAAGTGAAGCAGGTATTGCAAGTTCCAAGTCATGATCCACAAAGAGCTTTGCCCGGCGCCCACTCACGGTTACATGAACCCAGGGGAGCTGTGATGAACGATAGGATAATCCATCTGGCTGATTTGTTGTCTGTTCTCTTGTCTTATTCTCACCCGCCTCATGCTGGACGAGACTCCCCCGCATACAGGTGCGGCCATCCGAAAACCTACGGCCCATCGTGCAATGCGATCAGTTCGAATTGAAATGTTGGGACTATTGAAATGAAGAAGGTTCTGCTAGTACTATTCGCCGTGACTCTTGTTGCGGGATGCAGCAGGAAGAGTGCTGTGACCGGGACGTCCGCAAGCACAACTCTGTCCGGAAACATAAGGGTGTATAATGGTCTGGGAGGTATGGATTCCAATTCTTCCGGTGTAAAGGTGACGATCGTGGAAGCCCAGAAGTTCGAGTACACGGATTCGTCGGGCGACTACACATTCAAAGACATTCCGCCGGGCACGTACAATTTCAAATTCGGATACAGAGATTACCCTCCGATGTTCATCCCGAATTACAGTGTGTCATACGACGCCGATAACGTCTGTGCTATTCAGAATCCGGGGGGCCCGACTCCTCCGCAGCCCTGGGGAATTGGCCCCGTATCCACTATCTCGTGCGATATCGACTCTGTGCATGAGGATAACATCCGTTATTATAATGTTTTTACCGGCGAGTTCTCCAACACGATGGGTTACTTTGTTATCGTGGGGCAGCGCTCGGCCGATACTCTGCTGAAGGGTCTAGTCGTTATACTCGGAAAGAAGTACAATCAGGTCGATTATGCGTCAAATAATTATGTTTTCCTGACTTATGCATTCGTGCCGCCTACGGACATTTTCTACCCTTTTAGCATAAACCAAGTTCACGACGTTGGCTTTGTCAAAGGTGATTCCATATACTTCCGTATTTATCCCGTGAGCTCGATGTCATTTTATGCAGACCCCGTCACCAACCAGAAGATATTCCCGTCGATCGGGGCCGGCTCTAATATTGTCGGCGCGGTTGTGCAATGAAATGTCGTGCAGGGTCTCCCGGAGAGAGACAGGGTGAAGGATCCCCCATGCCCGATACGACAATGATGGACCAATCGGCCCAGCCGCCGGACAGCCAGTGATACAGGACAGATTTCGCAGCTCAACCATTTAACCAAGGAGAACTAAGTTATGGCAGATATAATGGGTCCAGACTTCATCACCTTACTCGTACGAGACCTTGAGCGGTCCCGTCAATTCTACGCCGAGGTGCTCGGTCTCAAGACTTCGCCCGAAACCCGGCCGAACGCGGCTGCATTCGCGACGAAACCCACCGGCTTTGCGATACGCAAATCGCCTGCGGATTTCAATCCGCTATCGCAGGTCGGTGACGGCATCATAGTCTGGTTTCGCACGGCTGACTCGGTCGCTCTTCACGAGAATCTGAAAGGGCGCGGCGTCGCAATCGTGCAGGGCCTGTCAGACAGCCCGTTCGGAAAGATGTTTACATTTCGCGATCCGGACGGCTATCTCCTCACAGCTCATGATGGCGGCTGAGACATCGCGATGAGAAGTCTATCCACTTGGGAGTGTTTTCAGGAGGTGACTATGAAGACTTTCTTGCTTGTCATTGGCCTTCTGTCTTCCGTGGCAAACGCCCGGGCAGATACACCGACCGGGTCCCTGCAGTTTTATCCCCTGTCGACTGGCGATTATTGGGAGTACAAATCATGGGGAGTCCACGATTCCATCTTCCGCGACTCGTTGGCTTACTCTGTGGAGATCCTCGGTGACACGGTGCTGCCAAACGGTATCGGTTACAAGATTCTCCATCAAAGAATGTTCTACCCCAGTGAAAGCAGCTACAACATCTACGAGAGACTTGATTCCTCGACGGGCTGTATTTACGAGTATACCTTTAACTCAACTGCTGCAAACTCCGAGGTGAAGATCGACAGCCTGTTCGCCCAGCCGCGAGACACTATCCAGTCTTCATGGGAAGGCATGCCGACCAGCCAATCAGAGAGAACGGTATGTGATTCCATTGGGAGTGACACGACTCTTGGGATCCTGACTCAAGTAAGGTACATGCACAACATCGGCTCGCTCCTCTACGTGGAGTACCGCCTGACAAAGGGTTTTGGACTTACTTACAAGGGTGAAGTTTTTGATTTCGGTTCCTCCGGTGACGTCCTGGTTTATGCAAAGATTGACGGAATCGAGTACGGGCATAAGATGATCGTGCCGACGGATTCTATCGGTGAACAGCTGGAATACTATCCCCTTCAGACAGGAGATTACTTCCAATATAAAAAGGACTCGTTCGACTGCGGCAATATCGGTCCCTGCCAGGAGGACACGTCCGCTTACTCCATCTCGGTACTCGGCGACACCATCCTCGCGAACGGGTTAACGTACAAGGCCCTGGAATATAGAACTCTCTATCCGGACAAATCGAGTTTCCGATTCTACGAGAGAATAGATTCCGTGACGGGCGACGTCTTCAGGTACGATACGAACGCCGTTAATGACGAGGGGAAGATCGACAGCTTGTGTGCCCAGCCCGCCGACACGTTTCTGTCGTGCCAACGGGGTCCCGGTTTGCCACCAGTAGGATACCTCCACACGGTTTGCCAGTATGTAACGGGAGATACGGTACTCGGGGTGCCGACCCTGATCAAGGGCTACCTGCATTATGGCTCCCTGTATGAATACGGTTACGTACTGGCGAGAGGCTTAGGGGTATATCACATATACGATTCGTGGGACTTCGGCTACAGTACTACCACGCTGGTATATGCGGAGTCAGGCGGAAAAGAATATGGAAACAAGATACTGGTTGACGTGAAGGAACCACCGGCAAATCCGACCCTCTTCGTGCTTTATCAGAATTATCCGAATCCGTTCAATCCTTCAACAGCCATCGGCTATCAGCTGTCGGCGGTCAGCCACGTGACGTTGAAGGTATATGATGTTCTCGGGAGGGAAGTGGCTACTCTGGTGAATGAAGTTCAGAAGATGGGAAGATATGAAGTTAAATTTGATGGTTCGCGGCTGCCGAGCGGGGTGTATTTTTACAGGCTACAGGCGGGAAATTTCAGCAAGACCATGAAACTTCTTTTGCTCAAATAGGTGTGCAACTGCAAATGACAGCGAAAAGTTTCGGAGTATTTGAAAACAGTCAGGAGGGGCTAATATGCGTATCGTACAGATCGTAATATTCGCGATTGGTGTCTTGTCGTTTCTTGCTGCGGCATTCTTCATAGGGCAGGGTATGGGAGATACTCTCTGGCGGGTCGGCGTCGCTGCCATGCTGATCGATCTCGCCTGTGCCAAACTGTGGCCGTGCCCGAAAACGGTGTAGTCAAGGTTTAGCGGATGAATTCCGCCCCCGGGTAGCACGTGCCGGGAAGACCACCGGGGTAATCCGCGCGTGATTATCACGGACAATGGCATTGCTGCCCAGGTTGCCAGGCGAAGTGCCTAATTGTAGAAAGGGAAATGTGGGTCTCAAACACTTCTTGCGCAGTGTACTTGTTCTATCGATAGTGACCGGTGGACTTTCAGCGCAGAGCCGCTCTACCGCCGTTCCCCTCCTGTACCCTCTGTTTGAGGAGACCGGGCTGCCGATCTGCGGCATCGGGCATTTTCTCAGGAAGGACTACGTCGACGGTTCCTTCTTCGCATTGACGGAAGGTGCGACTTACATATTGTCGCAGAGCCTGTCATCGAATATGAAACGCGACACTACAGCCTATCCGTGTGTGTCCACGCGGTCTGTCGTTTACAGAAGGGAAGCGCGGGGGCTTTCTCCCCGGGAATTTGCAAGCTACCAACTCGCCGGGTACATGTTTCAAACCTACTACAACCTTAGACTGGCCGATGCCTTCACTACCTACCGTGACTACCGTGCCGAGGAACCACACACCATACCGACGACAAGGGAGTCGGCCTTCAGCCTCCTGGCTTCTCCGCTCGATTGGAAATATATACAGGAACCGGCGGTGTTCCTGCCTGCGCTTGCCGCCGCAGGGGCGAGCTTTCTCGGGTCGGAGCACAACCCGTCGATGCTTGATGCACGTACGCTTAACTGGTTCGGACTCAACGTCTCTCCCGCGGAAGCGACTATCGGCTCGACGACTCTCGAGGCGTTCGGTTTTGCCCTTTTGTCGGTGGCCGAGGAAGGCTTCTTCCGAGGCGTTCTTCAGACGGAATTGTCCGAACGGGTCAGTCCGGATTTCGGGCTGATAGCATCGTCGATCCTTTTCGGTGCCGCTCATTACCCAGTTCACGGCCTCTCGTACTCCATACGTGCTGCAGTGGCGGGAGCGTACCTGGGGTGGCAGTATAAGGACTCGCACTACGATCTCGGCCGCTGCGTGGCGATTCATTTCTATATAGATTTTCTCCCGGCGATTATCGATCTTTTCAGGAACCCGGTTCAAGCACGCGGCGTGTATACCGTCGGGTGTGAATGAGAGAGTCGGCTGGCGGTGCGGGACAACGGCGCGCTTCGAGACGCGGGTGTAGCTGCCATGCTGATCGATCTCGCCTGTGCCAAACTGTGGCCATGTGTTAAATCGGTCTAGACAGACTTCAACGGCGCATCCGGCACAAGTTGCGAATGAGACGAATGTGGAATTAACATTGACAAGCACAAAATTCGGGAGTTGCGATGGACAGACCTGAGGTCAAAATCAATGTCCAGGAGATCGACAGGCTGTACTACTGGCTCAACTATCACCGGCTGACAATATTCATCTACGGCGCGACCTTCTATCTGCCGAATGAGGTGGTCCTGGCGATTCTCATCGTCCTTGCCTTGATCTTTGCCCCTTATATGTTGTCCGTTCTCTATAAGAACGGAAAGAGAGGATGGCTTCTTGCATTTGCCATTATCGTCGGAATACCTATCGGCATCGCCTTCATTCATTCCGGCAACCACTCCTTCGATGTCGCACTCCACTTTTTCCCGCTATTGATGTTCTACATCTATTGCTACATCCTTCGCTTCTCGGCTGGGGAATGGGTCAGCGACGCCAGCGTGGCGGGTGAGGCCAGGGTCAATCAGGAAGAACGGCGTAATCCATCCGATTTATAATTCTGGGTGAGATGTAACGGCGAGCGATTAAATGGAGGACTTCCCGGGAATGCCGGGTTCGACCGACAAATTTTGTCTCTTCACCTGAACAACAGCGGAAATGCGACAGCCCCTACGATACTTCCGGCCAGATTCACAACATCATTGTTAATCCAGCGATAACCGGAGACGAGCGTTGTTTCGCGCCCGTCGCAGTGGCGCGTGCGCTCGGTGATCTTTCCGCACTTCGAACAGCTGTACTGCGACTGGAACGTCCCGCCGATGATGCTGTCGGCGAGGCTCCCGAGTGCGCCGCTCAATGCACCGGCAACAACGAAGCGAATAGGGAAAAGCATGTACCCGCCGGAGAACGGCAGCGACAGCGACGCCAGCATCGCGGCGGATACCACGCCGGCAGTCGTGCCGAGGTAAGAAACTGCGCCGGACATCCCCTTCTCGACCTTCTTCCAGAGCGAGAGAGAAAACGGGTTGGTCCTTGAAAAAACGCCGATCTCGGTGGCAAGCGTGTCGGCAGTTGCGGCGGTGAGCGAGCCGAGGAAAGCGAGGTACCAGTGGTGGTCGGGGGAGATGATGCTGAATATCATCATGAGCAGCGCAACGCCGCCGTTGGCGAACACCTGCCCGGCGTCGCGCGTGTGGCTCTTCTCGTAGAGGAGGTTGTAGCCTGCCTTTGCGGAGGCGAAGAGCTTCGAGGCACCGCTCCCTATAAGGAAGAAGAGGAGTATCGGAATCGCCCATTCCCAGCCACCCAAACCGAAAATGAATCCGCCGAGTATGAACGCAGCAACGGCGCCGTCGGTGGAGAGGAGCTTGAGCTTCCGTGACACGAATGCCACAATGAACGCGAGGAACTCGCCGACCATGAACAACTGGAAGAGCGGCATGTTTTGGACGGCGATATACAGAAGAAGCGCCGATGACAGCGGGACAGTGAGGTTGTCGGTGGCCCGCGGCGAGATAAGCTCGACCGCCGCGATCATTATCCCGATGGCCACGCAGATATTGAACACGGAGGAGTACGGAATTGCAGCGGTTCCGCCGGGGAATCCGCGGAAGAAGAGTATCCCGGCCAGCGCTGCCGCGGCTGAGACGATGAACATCGCGGAGGCGCCTTCAAATGTCTTGTGCTCGCCGAATGCGGAGACCTTGTGGGTGTTCTTCAGCGACGAGCCCGCTATAGCAGCTGCAGGGTCGGCAAGCCCCATTATGAGCATGGCGGTCGATACGATGTACGGGTACGTATCCCAGAGAAGCAGGACCAGCACGAGGAACGAGACCGGGTAGTAAACGGTGCCGAGGTTCTTCTTATCGACGTTCATCCCCTTGAAGAGGCCGAGCTTTATCGAGGCGAAGTTGACGATGATGAAGACTCCGGCGAGGAGAGCCGGATACAGTTTCGATACGAAGAAGTAGGGGGCGAAGAAGATGACGACCGACACCGCGACATGGACGAACATGCGCGTCTTCTTCGGCTCGATGTTGTAGATCTTCTTGGCCTGGTCGGCGACGAGTACCAGGGCCGTGAGGCCCACCGTCACCAGGACAAAATTGAGGGGCTCGTTCATGTGGAGAAAACTAATTAGAGCGGGATGAAAATACAAATTGGCGTGGCATTTCGATATGAATGTCACGTGCAGTCTCAAAATGGGCAATCACCAGTAGCAGATTGGATAGATATCATCTAGGTAGATTATCTGGAAGGATAGAATTGTCATTCTGAAGGAGTCCGTCCCGTGAAGTGGGACGGACGACTGAAGAATCCAGACTG
The DNA here is from genome assembly GCA_024641705.1 of Candidatus Kryptoniota bacterium. GTDB lineage: Bacteria > Bacteroidota > Ignavibacteria > Kryptoniales > JAKASW01 > JAKASW01. The sequence goes on along the minus strand of JAHECO010000031.1, from coordinate 32,438 downwards.
CTTGCTTCACATGGTTCAAGGACGGACCTCACCCTAACCCTCTCCTGAAAGGAGAGGGTGCAAGGAGCCCGAAGAGAAGCGGAGCGCGACCGCAGCTCTCTCTGTGCCTTTTGTGACTCCGTGGCTGAATCGCCTCAAGCGCCGGTTTGAACTTGCTGGCACGGTTGATTAAATTTTCAAAAAGGAATTCGGCATGCCTCAACTCCTCCTTGACGGATCATCCCTTACAATCGAGAGTGCCTACCTTGCCGAGAAAGCACTCACGAAGCTTTCGCTGTCGCCGTCCGCAATCCGCAACATGGAACGGTCGCGCAGGCAGGTAGAGAAGTGGCTCGCCGGTGACGAGGTCATATACGGAGTCACGACCGGTTTCGGCGAGTTCGCCACCGTGAAAATCCCGCACGAGAAGATAAAAGAGCTCCAGGTCAACCTTATCCGGAGTCATTCAGCCGGCACGGGAGAGCCGCTGCCGGCCGATATTGTGCGTCTCATAATCCTCCTCCGCGCTAACGCTCTCGCGAAAGGGTTCAGCGGGATCCGTCCTCAGGTCGTGAAACAGCTCCTGAGAGTCTTCAATCTCAACCTCATCCCCTTCCTACCGGCAAAGGGCTCGGTCGGCAGCAGCGGCGACCTCGTCCAGCTTGCGCACCTTGTCCTCGCGCTGATGGGGGAGGGAAGCTTCGTCGTGAACGGCCGTCTCGTCCCGGCAGCGGGCATCTTGAGGAGACACGGCCTGACCCCGCTGAAGCTTACCGCAAAGGAAGGCCTCGCACTAGTCAACGGCACACAGATGATGGGGGCATTTGCCGTGCACTCCACCTACGAGGCATCGCAGTTGACGAAGATATTCGATATCACCGGCGCGCTCAGCGTCGAGGCGCTCCGCGGTACAGACGTAGCTTTCGACGAACGCATCCACAGGCTCCGGCCTTACAAGGGACAGCAGGAGTCGGCAAAGAACGTACGGCGGTTGATGAAGGGGAGCGAGATACGGAAGTCTCACATACATAACGACCCGCGCGTCCAGGATGCCTATTCGCTCAGGTGTATGCCGCAGGTGCATGGTGCCGTCAGGGATACAGTAGAGTTTTGCCGGAGACAGGTCAACGTCGAGGTAAACTCGGCGACAGACAACCCGCTTATCTTCGCGAAGGACGGGACACATCTCGAAGGGGGCAATTTTCACGGCGAGCCGCTTGCGCTCGTCCTCGATTACCTGGCTATCGGGTTGAGCGAATATGCGAGTATTTCGGAGCGGCGCATCGAGCGAATGGTCAACGGACAGCTCAGCGGATTGCCGAAGTTCCTCAGCCAGAACGGCGGACTCAACTCAGGCATGATGATCGCGCAATATACGGCCGCGTCGCTCGTCAGCGAGAACAAGATCCTCGCGCATCCCGCGAGCGTGGATTCAATCCCGACCAGCGCGAACCAGGAGGACCACAACTCCATGGGTTCGATAGCCGCGCAGAAATGCCACAGGGTGCTCGAGAACGTGTGGCGGGTGGCCGCCATCGAGCTGCTCATATCGTGCCAGGCGATCGATTTTGCCCGCAAGATAGGAGGCAACGGCAGGAACCTGAAGTGCGGTGCCGGGACGGAAGCGGTATACACGGTTGTCCGCGGAAAGATCAAACACCTGCACAAGGACCGGATCCTGCACAGGGACATCGAAGCGGCGCTTGCCTTGCTGAAGTCGGGAGAAGTTGTGCACGCGGCCGAACGCGGTGCGGGTAAACTCGATTGAACGACAAGCTGGATTCCCGCTTGCGCGGGAATGACGGTAAGGGGCGTCTCGTTGTATCGTGGCTTGGAGATGGGCCACTGCTGAACATCGGCAAATTGTGAAAGGAAAAGAAGTGAATATTACATTTCAGGTCAGTCTCTATCCGGTTGGACAAAAAGAATTCAAGAAACCGATAGACAATTTCATAGCGGATCTCCGGAAAGATGACATTCGCGTACAGGTTCATGAGACATCCACGATAGGAAGCGGCGATATCGGGAAAGTGTTCGATTCGCTGAAGAGCGCGTACCAGTCGGCGGCAAAGAGTGGGGACACCGTAATGGTTATCACGGTGGTCAATGGCGCGCCGTCTGATGAGGAGCTGAAGAGATTGAATCCCAAATGAATTTTCTCACCGGGATGAAGCAATTATATAAGAACAAATATCGAAGAGAAACACGCCGGTTGAAAGGGTGGGATTATTCTTCAAACGGTTGCTATTTCGTGACGATCTGTGTAAAGGATAAAGAACGTGTCTTCGGGCGTGTTGAGAATGGCAAAATGATTCTGTCTGAGATCGGCGCGGTGGCCGATAAATGTTGGGTTGAAATTCCGGAACATTTCCCGTTTGTAAAATTGTATGAACACGCGATCATGCCCGATCATGTCCATGGGGTTATTGTGATCGCCAAAAATGGCGGTACCGCGGGAGTGGCAGCGACGCAAAATATTGCGTCGCTGCGTTATCCGCATAATTCCAACCGGTTCGGACCGCAATCCCAAAACCTGGCATCCATTATCCGTGGTTTCAAAATCGGTGTGAAAAAATGGGCAACGATGAATAACATAGGTTTCGAATGGCAGCCCCGTTTTCATGACAGAATCATTCGCAGCCGAAAAGAATTATCGAACGTCAGGAATTATATTGTGAACAATCCTTTGAATTGGAAAGAGGAATGAATCATCGTCATTTGAATTTGTCGATTACAAGCGGAGAATTTGATGTCTGATCTCACCAAAGCAATACATGAAATGCCCAAAGTGCAGTTGCACGACCACCTCGACGGAGGCCTGCGTCCTGAAACTGTGATAGAGCTGGCAAAGGAGCAGAAATACGACAAGCTCCCCACGCAGGACCCGGCGGAGCTTGCGGAGTGGTTCCACAGAGGTGCCAACAGGGGAAGCCTGCCGCTGTACCTGGAAGGGTTCGCGCATACATGCGGCGTGATGCAGACGCCGGAGGCGCTGGAGCGCGTTGCATACGAGATGCTCGAGGATATGAAGAAAGACGGCGTCGTTTACGTGGAAACCAGGTTTGCGCCCGTATTCCACACGGACAAAGGGCTCCACTGGGAAGATGTGGTGAATTCGGTTCTCCGCGGGTTGGAAAGAGGTAAGAAGGATTTCGGCGTCGGGTATGGCGTGATTATCTCCGCGATGAGGAACATGAGCCTGAGCGAAGAGATGGCACAGCTGGCGGTCGACTTCCGCGACCGGGGTGTGGTCGGTTTCGATCTCGCAGGCGAAGAAGGCGGCTATCCTCCCAAGAAGCATGTCGACGCGTTCCATTATATCCAGAGACAGAACTTCAACATAACCATTCACGCCGGCGAGGGATTCGGAAAGGAATCGATCTGGCAGGCCATCCAATGGTGCGGCGCGCACAGGATCGGTCATGCCACGCGGCTCATCGAGGACATCGTCATGGTCGACGGGAAATCGGTGAAGCTGGGTACTCTCGCGCAGTATGTCCTCGACAAACGCATTCCCCTGGAGATTTGCCTCAGCTCGAACGTTCACACCGGTGCCGCGAAGAGTGTAGAAGAACACCCGTTCAGGACCTACTACAGGGAAAAGTTCAGGGTCACTCTTAACACCGACAACCGCCTCATGAGTGCCACGACTCTCTCGAAGGAATTCGAGATAGCTGAAAAAGTGTTTCACCTGACGTTTGCCGAAATGGAGAAGCTATCTATCAACGCCATGAAGAGCGCCTTCATCCCGTACGGCGAACGCATGAAGTATATCTACGACGTCATCAAGCCGGGTTTCAAGGCTATTCGCGAGAAATACAAGATCAACGGTGAAGCTCCTTACGGCGGAAGACCGCAGAAGGGTTGACGTGACGGCGGCGAAGGTTGCGTTGTTGACATAGTCGAAACAAAGATACATTGAAACTGCAGCCCATTTTGAATTACCCTACCCGTTTTCAAAATATGTGAAGCTGCTCAAATCATCGGAGACGAAACATGTCTATCGAAGAGAAAAAAGCTACAGGCAAGACCTCGCGCGTGGTCCGTGCACCGAGGGGAACGACACTCAATACGAAGGGCTGGCAGCAGGAGGCCGCGCTGCGCATGCTGATGAACAACCTCGACCCGGAGGTTGCGGAGAAGCCGGACGAACTCATCGTCTACGGCGGAAGCGGCAAGGCGGCCCGCAACTGGGAGGCGTTCGACGCGATCGTTGCGACGCTGAAACGCCTCGAAAACGACGAGACTTTGCTCGTCCAGTCCGGGAAACCGGTCGCCGTCTTCAAGACATATGAAGAAGCGCCGCGCGTTCTCATATCCAACGCGATGCTTGTACCGGCCTGGGCGAACTGGGACGAGTTCCGCAGGCTTGAAGCGCTCGGCCTCACGATGTTCGGCCAGATGACGGCAGGAAGTTGGATATATATCGGCACGCAGGGGATCCTTCAGGGTACCTACGAGACTTTCGCGGAAGCGGCGAGAAGATACTTTGACGGAACGCTGGCCGACAGGTTTGTCCTTACGAGCGGCCTCGGCGGTATGGGAGGTGCCCAGCCGCTTGCGGCGACGATGAACGGTGCCGCATTCCTCGGTGTGGAGGTCGACAGGAACAGGATCGAGCGCAGACTGAAGACCGGGTACCTGGACAAGATGAGCGAGAACCTCGACGAGGCTCTTGCCCTCGTGCTCGAGGCCAAATCGAAAAAGCAGGCGCTCTCCGTCGGGCTTCTCGGAAACGCCGCCGACATTATTCCGGAAATAGCAAGGCGGAAGATCGTGCCCGATCTCCTTACCGACCAGACGAGCGCGCACGATACGTTGAACGGTTATGTGCCCACCGGAGTTACATATGAGGCTGCACTGGAGATGAGGAAGAAGGACGCCGCCAGGTACATTTCGATGGCACAGGAGTCGATCGTCCTACACCTCCGCGCGATGCTGAACCTCAAGCGCCAGGGGGCGGTGACTTTCGATTACGGAAACAACATCCGCGGAGAGGCTAAGGCACACGGAGTTAAAGATGCTTTCGACATACCCGGGTTCGTGCCGGAATTTATACGACCGCTCTTCTGCGAGGGGAAGGGCCCATTCAGATGGGCCGCCCTTAGCGGTGATCCGGAAGACATCTACGCGACCGACGAAGCGGTCATGAAGACATTCCCGGAGAACAAGCCGCTCGTGAACTGGATCGAGAAGGCGAGAAAGTACGTCCATTTCCAGGGGCTGCCCGCGAGGATATGCTGGCTCGGTTACGGGGAGCGCGACAAGATGGGACTGATCTTCAACGACCTCGTGAAGACGGGTAAAGTCAAGGCTCCGATAGTCATAGGTCGGGATCATCTCGACGCCGGGAGCGTGGCATCGCCGAACCGCGAAACTGAAAAGATGAAGGATGGTTCGGATGCGATAGCCGACTGGCCGATACTCAATGCGCTGCTGAACGCCGTCGGCGGCGCGAGCTGGGTGTCCGTCCACCACGGCGGAGGGGTCGGCATCGGGCTCGCCATACATGCAGGAATGGTCATAGTTGCTGACGGGACTGACGCGGCGGCGAGACGGTTGAAGAGGGTCCTCACCTACGATCCGGGGCTCGGCGTCGTGAGGCATGCCGACGCGGGTTACGAAGAGGCCATTCGAGTCGCGAAGGAAAAGGGAGTGGATATGCCGATGCAGTTTAGGGAAAAGGGTTAATAGGTGAAGAGGTAAAAAGGTTAATAGGTGAAAAGGTGAAAAGGCAAAGAGGTTAAGAGGGGAAGAGGTGAAGGAAAGAGAGATTTAAGATGGAAAATTTAGGATTTACGATTTTAGGGAAAGGGAATGATGGAATGATGGAATGACGGAATGATGGAATGACGGAATGACGGAAAGGCGAATAGGAATTGGTTGTAGGCAGTAAGGAGTAGGTAGAAAGCAGACAGAGAATAGCAAATAGAAGCAAGAGACCGGAAGCAAGAAGCGAGAAGTAAGAAATGAGAAACGGGGGAAAAGAACACGCGGACACGGTTCGCTCCTTTTTACCTTTTAGCCTTTTATCCTCTTAACCTCTTTTCCTTTTAACCTTTGACAACTGACATGAAACTCTACTACCATTTCACAGGGCACGGCCACCCGCTGGTGATACTGCACGGGTTATTCGGGTCGGGAGATAACTGGTACACTCTCTCCAATTTCTTCGGGGAGAAGTACAAGGTGCTGGCAGTCGACCAGAGGAACCACGGCCGCTCGCCGCACAGCGATGTTTTCAATTACAAGGTCATGGCCGACGACCTGAACGACCTCCTCATCCATGAAGGGATAAGCGCTACTTATGTCCTGGGACATTCGATGGGAGGGAAGACGGCTATGCAGTTTGCCTTGAGCTATCCCGAAAAGGTCGACAAACTGATAGTTGTCGACATAGCGCACCGGGCTTATCCTCCGCAGCACGACAAAATCTTCGAAGCCCTCTTCGCTTTGAAGCTCCACCGGTACAAAATGCGGGCGGAACTCGACTCGGCGCTGTCGGAGCATATCCCGGACTACGCCGTCAGGCAGCTCCTCCTGAAGAACGTGGCTCGCGACGAAGCGGGAAATTTCAAGTGGAAGATGGATGTCCGGGCAATACACAAGAACTATGACGGTATCAACCGTGAGATAAGGTCCGAGACACCGTTCCGCAAACCGGCCCTTTTCATCAGGGGAAGCAGATCGCGGTACATACTTGAAGACGACCTCCCCGGCATCAAGTCCATTTTCCCATCCGCGGAATTTGCCACCATCGAAGGGGCGGGGCACTGGGTTCACGCGGAAGCCCCTCAGAAATTCGCGCAAAGCGTGATGGAATTTTTGTCCCGGCCTTGATGTTATAGTCATCAGTGTGCCGGAGGCTGTTTGCACGGTACTTTGAGGTCTAGGAGGGGCAGGCTATTGAAACTGGATTAATGTAAGCCGCCCGCGCACGATTGATACTCAATTCATCGGAAACTAATTTTACAAGAGACAGAAATTGGAGGAAAACATGGCAGTTGAAATTGGAAAAAAAGCACCCGACTTCAAGCTCTACGATACGGACAAGAAAGAAAGAAGCCTCTCGGAATTCGCCGGAAAGAAAGTGGTACTCGCGTTCTATCCCGGCGCCTTCACCGGAGTCTGCACGAAAGAGATGTGCAACTTCCGCGATTCGCTCAGCAAGTTCAACAATGTGAATGCCCAGGTCATCGGGATCAGCGTCGACCCGCCGTTTTCCAACAAGGCCTTTGCCGACCAGAACAAGCTGACCTTTCCCATCCTCTCCGATTTCAACCGGCAGGCGGTCAAAGCTTACGATGCCTATCACGAGAACTTCGCCGGTTTGAACGGCTACACCGCCGCAAAGCGTTCGGTCTTCGTCGTCGACAAGGAGGGCACGGTCCGTTACAAATGGGTTTCGGACGTCCCCGGCGTCGAGCCGAACTACGAAGAAGTAATGAAGGCCGTAGAGTCGATCAAGTAGTTTCGGACCGAATCGGTGAAGTGTAGGGCTCGCACTCAAGTGGCGGGCCCCTTTTTTCTGCAGTCGATCACAGGCATTGCCTGGTTAAACAATAATCTCATGGAGAAATGAAATGGCCAAGACCACGAAGGGGTCTGCAAAGGCGGACCGGACCCTCCCCGAGGGGAAGAAAGCGCCTGACTTCACGCTGAAGGACGACAACGGAGCTACGGTGAAACTCTCGGCGCTCAAAGGAAAAAAAGTCGTCCTCTATTTCTATCCGAAAGACGACACGCCGGGTTGTACCAAGGAAGCGTGTTCGTTCAGGGACGGCTTCAAGGAAATTCAGAAGAAGGGGGCGGTCGTGCTCGGCGTGAGCCCCGATTCCGTGGAATCGCACAAGAAATTCAAGGAGAAGTTCCATCTGAATTTCCAGCTCCTCAACGACGATGCGAAGAAAGTCGTCAACGCTTACGGCGTGTGGAAGGAGAAGTCTCTTTACGGAAGGAAGTACATGGGCGTCGAAAGGACCACGTTCGTGATCGACGAAGACGGGAAGATCAAAAAGATGTTCCCAAAGGTAAAGGTCGACGGCCACTACGAAGAAGTGCTTGCCGAGCTCTGATTTACTATTTTGGTAGGTAACAGGAGAATCGAATGAGCGAAGTAAAAGTTGAAATGGAACTCGAGGACCTGGTGCGCGAGTTTCTGGCAAAACTCGGGGAAGATCCCGCGAGGGAAGGCCTTCTTAAGACACCGTACCGCGTTGCAAGAGCGTACGAGTTTCTCACCAAGGGTTATAAGCAGGATATCGAAACGGTGATGAACAACGCCGTTTTCAAGGAAAAGTACAACCAGATCGTCATAGTGAAGGACATCGATTTCTACAGCCTTTGCGAACACCACCTTCTCCCTTTCTTCGGGAAGGTCCACATAGCCTACATTCCGAACGGTAAGATCGTCGGCTTGAGCAAGATGCCGCGCATAGTGGAGGTCTTCGCACGCAGGCTGCAGGTCCAGGAACGTATGACGGAGCAGATTGCGGAGACTCTCTATACTTACCTCGAACCGCACGGAGTAGGGGTTGTCGTCGAAGGCCAGCACCTCTGCATGATGATGCGCGGCGTGGAGAAACAGAATACCGTCGCGACCACCAGTGCCATGCTGGGCGAGTTCCATGACGACGTGAAGACGAGGGAAGAGTTCCTCAACCTTATAAGGCAGAGGAACTGACGGTTGAGACTCAGGGGCAGGGTTGCAGTCATTACCGGCGCAAGCCGGGGTATCGGAAAGGCGATTGCGACCCACTATGCGGCAGAGGGGGCGAAGCTCATCCTTTCTGCACGGGACGCGGGACGCCTCAATTCCTTACGCGACGAACTGAACCGCCAGGGAACAGAAGCCGTATCTGTAGTCGCGGACGTGTCGAACGAAGCGGATGTAATCAGGCTGATAAAAACGGCCAACGATAAGTTCGGAAGGATAGACATCCTCGTAAACAACGCCGGCTTCGGAATATTCAAGCCTGTCGTTGAAATGAAGACGGAGGAATTCGATTCGATGTTTGCCGTCAACATGCGTGGGACCTTCATTGCCACACGCGAGGTCCTTCCTTACATGATCGGGCAGAACGACGGAGTCATCATAAACATTGCCTCGCTCGCCGGCAAGAACGCCGTGGAAAACGGCGCCGCATATGCCGCTACGAAATGGGCTATGCTTGGCTTCGCAAAGAGCGTCATGCTTGAGGTCAGGAAACACAACATCAGGTTAATCACTATTTGCCCGGGATCCGTCGACACCGGCTTCGGGTCTGGCAACCGTCCCAACCGCGACAAGATCCTCAAGCCGGGTGATGTGGCCGAGGCTGCGGTTCTCGCGGCGAGTCTCCCGGCTACCGCGATGATGAGCGAAATAGACTTGAGGCCCACCAACCCCAAATAAGATGGGACCTTCCGGGGAGCTGTTCGATATAACCATCATAGGGAGCGGTCCGGCCGGACTGTACGGTGCTTTCTATGCCGGCATGCGGGGGATGAAAACCAAGATCCTGGATGCGCTCCCGGAGCTCGGCGGCCAGCTCGTCACGCTGTATCCCGAGAAGTGGGTGTTCGACGTCGGCGGTTTTCCGAGGATACTCGCAAAGGACCTCGCCAGGAACCTGGTCGATCAGGCGATGACCTTCAGCCCCACAGTCTATCTCGGGGAGAATGTGACGTTAGTGAAGATGCGGGAGGACGATGGTGGGAGAGCCTTCGAGATCAGTACCGACAAGGGAGCGACACACCTCACCAGAACCATCGTGCTCACTGCGGGTATTGGCGCCTTCAAGCCGAAGAAGCTCGATGCCCCCGGTGTCGGCGACTTCGAGGGAAGAGGCGTGCACTACTTCGTCACAGAGAAAGAGAAGTTCCGCGGAAAGGACATACTTATCGTGGGCGGCGGCGATTCGGCGGTCGACTGGTCGCTGAATCTTCTCGACGTAGCCCGCAAGATTACGCTGGTCCACCGAAGAGACCGGTTCCGTGCACACGAGGAAAGCGTGAAAGAGCTCATGAATTCCCCGGTCAATATCATGACCTTCCACGAGCTGAAATCCGTTCACGGAAACGAACGAATGGAGCGCGCGGTAGTCTTCGATAACAGAAGCCGCGCCGAGACTGTCCTGGATGTTGACGACGTCATACTCAATCTTGGTTTCCACGCGGATCTGGGCCCGATACGCGAGTGGGGACTGGAGCTGGATAAGGGAGGAATCAAAGTCAACTACCGGATGGAGACGAACGTGAAGGGGATATTCGCGGCGGGGGATGTTGCCAGTCATCCCGGGAAGCTCAAGTTGATAAGCACCGGCTTCGGGGAAGTCGCGACCGCCGTGAACTTCGCGAAGAACTTGATCGATCCCGCCTCGAAAGTTTATCCCGGGCATTCGAGCGATATGAGAGAGGTTCCGTCCGCGAGAAAAAGGAGCTGATTCGAAAGGACCGGCACTGGACTTTCCTGATTCAAATGGGGGCGAGTGACAATCAGTTCAATCTGTGCGACAGGCTTTTGTGACAATGCTACATAATTATTCCTGCGACGTCTATATTGGAATCTGAAATGAGCTTCCGAATTGTGGAATGATGCACTTTCCTGGCTGAGACCTCTTTTGGCCAGGAATTTCAAGTCTCTGAGGCATTACAACTACCGGTTGTACTGGATTGCCCAGCTGATCTCCGTCACAGGCACGTGGATGCAAAACGTTGCGCTTGCGTGGCTGGTCGTGACTATGACAGGGTCTGCTGTCGCGCTCGGGACAACGACCGCCCTGCAGTTCCTCCCGATCCTCCTGTTCTCCATGTTTGCCGGGGTCTTCATCGATCGCTGGCCGAAGCTCAACATCATACTGACCACGCAGAGCGTCTCGGCCGTCCAGGCATTCATCCTCTGGGGGCTCGTCGCGGCGAAGGTCGTTACCCTGGGGGAGATCTATCTCCTCTCATTACTCATAGGAATAGTCAACGCGTTCGACCAGCCTGGACGCCAGGCGTTCGTCGCCGAGATGGTTCCGGATGAGGACGTGGGGAACGCAGTCGCACTTAACTCGCTTCTATTCAACGCTGCCCGGACGCTCGGTCCCGCCGTAGCAGGAGTTACCATAGCGGAACTTGGCGTGGCGCCGAGCTTCCTGATTAATGGGGTGAGTTATGTCGCGATCATCGGAGCGCTCCTGATGATGCGGCGCGCGGACTTGCGTTCGTTCAAGTCCAACGTACATTCGACGGTCAGAGAGGGACTCAGGGAAGGGATATCGTTTGCGCTCAACGCTCCCGCGATTGCCTCCGTACTGATCGTGCTGATCTTCGTGGGGACTTTCGGGTATAACTTCAGTACCATCCTTCCGCTGCTCGTGAAGTTCGTGATGAAAGGCGGCCCGGAGATGTTCGGCGCGCTGACGGCGGCACTCGGCATCGGTTCGATGATGGGGGCGCTGCTTGTCGCGGGGCGTCAGAATCCAACCCGCAAATTCATCTACACTTTTGCGGTTATCTTCGCCTTCGTGGACCTGGCGATAGCACTCTCGCGCAGTTACGTGCTGACCGTCATCCTCCTTCTGGCTCTCGGCCTGGCCAGCATCGCTTATATTGCCTCGACGAACACTTCGCTTCAGATGAACAGCCCGATGCGCCTCAGGGGGAGGATAATGGGACTCTACGTCGTCATCTTTGCAGGTAGCACTCCCATCGGGGCGCTGTTCACGGGGTTTGTGGCCGAGTGGATCGGAACGGCAAGGATGATTTTTGTCGAGGGATGCTTGTGTCTTGTTGGCGTCGCGGGTGGACTGTTTTACATCAGAAAGAAGAAGGCAGAACTGAAGGCTGGCGAAACCGTCCGGTCTGCTCCGGAACGTTCCGGGACCGCCTGAACCACGGGCGTCGCTTCAGGACAGAAGTGTCCCGGGCGCAGCCTCAACGTCTCCAGCAGTCGAAGGTCACGAATGGCACCTGCATCCGCAGCACGCCTGATTCCTTCGACGATTTATTCAACCGCTCTTCTATCGCGCGAAATACTCTTTCCCTCTCTCCGGACGGGACGATGTTCATCCAGCTTTCCAGGAAGGCAAGCTTGATGAAGAAGTGATTCAGCATTGCCGTCCCATCCGCGAAGGCGTAGTAGAAGATGTCGTCCTGGATTGATTTCACGCCGAAGCCCGCTTCTTTGACCAGCCGTTCCATCAACATTACCGGTCTTCTCTTCGCAAATATGTGTTCACGCAGCGCCTTGTTGTGCTGTGCCAGGCCGAGGTCATAGAGGGTTTCCCTGTAAACTTCATAAAAGGGGAGGAAGGTCTTATCGGTGTTGAATGTGAATACGAACTGGGCCCCGGTCTTCACGACGCGAGCTATTTCGACCAGCGTCTGCGGAAGGTCGGCGACGTTGTTGATGCCGTTGTTTGAGACCACAAGGTCGAAGAAACCGCTGGTGAACGGAAGCTGTTCGGCCCGGCCGTTCATCACCTGCACGTTCGTGATACCGTATGTCTTCAGCTTCTGACTTGCCCTCGCCACGCCGGCAACCCACGGATCGATGCCGAATACTTCCGAACCCTTTCCAAGGCGCATCGCCAGTTCGAGGAGCGGGAAGCCCAGTCCGGACCCGACGTCCAGGGCCTTGATCGCCTTTCCGTACCGCACCCTTTCAAGCAGCCGCAGCCCGAAGGGCGCAGACCAGAGTGAAAGCTCGTCGATCGCCGAGACAACGTCAGATGATTCGAGGTCGTAGTGAGATTCGAGATAACCTTTCATAGATGTTCCGCGTTCTGTTCGTATGAAGAACCTGCGTGCTAGTTCTTTCGGTCCATGTCGAAAAGGATGCCGATGCCGAGGTAATACATCTGTCCATATTCTCCTGTTTTCCGGACATAGACAAGACCGAATCCTGTCTCTGTCACGAAGGAGGAAGTGGGAGAGATGTGCGCCGATGACCCGAGGGAGAGGAGGCCGAACCCCGCGTCGGATGGCGGCCCGTTCTCGCCGGCGCGAGCGGTCCGGTGGTATTTGTCATTGAAGCCCAACGAGCCCGCGAATCTCAGGGCACCATAGAAATTCCACGGCCGGTTTTCCCTGACCGTACCTGTCACAAAGGCAAGGTCGCCGCCGATGCTTTTGCCGTCCGAATCGGAAGCCCCTCCGACGCTTGCTTCGATGCGGAGCCGGTCGGTCGCCTGGTATCTGACCGCAGGCTTAAAAGTGAAGGTCCCGTTTTCGCCGTGCTGGACCCCCATCACATCGAAGCCGGCATCGAACTTACTGCTGATGCCGGTTCTCCAGCGGGCGAGGTAGCCTGTGCCGCCGCCGAAAGCGTCCTTGAACGCTACGCCTCCGGAGCCTAGTGCCATGCCGAGCTCCCAGTGCGCGGGCGCAACCGTCTTCGGTCCGCCCAAGGTCATGAGCGGAACGGGAGGGGCAAAGGTAGTACATCCTGAAAGGGCGACGAGAACCACCGCGAAGACCGGGGAAAGAAGAATCCGGTTCAGGCGTCCGGCCATCCGCCGATGACTCAGGGAGATTGACGATCTTTTCTCAAGCCGATACATTTCTACTCCTCGGCCCGCGGGGGTCCGGTCACTTCTCCGGCTTCATCTCCGGTTTGCTCGAGTCCGGCGTCGCCGTCTGGTCGACCATCAGCATATATCCCTGGCCGAAATCGCTGAGAACCTCCATTCGCACTCCTCCGCCGCCGGGGTACCATCTGACTTCCTGGTCGAGCGGACCGCGGGGAGTCTCCACGTGGGTCTTCATCACGAGCGTATCTCCTGCAAAATTGCCGGTGTACTGCGGGTGCCCTCCGTAATTGTTGTACGTCGAAAAGAAGTACTCACCCTTCTCGGAATCGTAGCCAAGCACGCCGAAGTTTCTAAATCTTCCCATCCTCGGCGTCTCTTCGGATGCAGAGATGAGCACGAAAAGGGAATCGAGCGCCCAATGCGCCTTCATGCTTCCGTTGCTGACGGCGTTGTTTTCGCCCATCATTATTTCCGTTTTCGTCGTGAAATTGCCCACCAGGAAAGAGAGCTTCTGGCGTTCCGGTCCGAACGTAGCCCGCCTCATTTGAGCGCGCGAACTGTATGCACCCAGCAGCACGATGGCGGCGATAACGATGAATGTTGCCTTCATCGACCCTCCTCTATTCTTCTATTTGTGAAGCCTATGAACAACGTTCAGGGAGTGTTTGCAAAGAAAGTTCGCAGCTAGAACGGCTGACAGGGTCGCGGCGTGTGGTCAGCGGCGGGAGTACATCTTCCGCCGCGTGACTTCAAACGAAGATCAAGTTCCGAGCGTGATCGCGCCGCCGTGGCTGTCGAAGACCATACCGCTTATGGTCGAACCCATGACCTTCCAGCATCGACGGTTGATCTCGATCAGGTGGCCCTTCGACGAATAAAATGCTCCCTGGATCACCTGGATCTTGTCTCTGTCCGTCACCGTTGCTTCGAGCACGACAGTCTTGTGCTCCTTCTCGATCAATACAAGGGAAGTGGGCTTTGCAGTTATCCTGTACCTGTCCTTGTAATCGAAAGCGAACACGTTGCGGATTACCTTGGCGACGTGGACTCCATTTGTGTCATAGATATCCATCGTCAGCAAAAGCTCCGAGTTAGGGCCAAGTTCGAGGAGAATTTGGTCTTTTCCCTCCGCTTTTATGACCCCGTTCGTATTGCGAATTGTATTAGAACCCATGTTGAATTCCATTGGACACCTCCGAGATATCCCCCTCTCCAGTTTGAACATTAGAATATGCGCTTTGCGTGAATCTGCCGGAGCAGCCGGTAAATGCCGCTTTCTCCGCCGGTAACGCCGTGATGGACCGCTCTCTTGACGCTTCAAATGTCCATTCTCGCATGAATGTATCCGCAAGAGGATAAATAGTCAAGGAAGCGCGGTCCTGACATGCTAAAAACAGTGCGGGAGTGGGGCCCTTTCAACGTTGATTGTTTACGCCCCGTTTTTTATATTTTTTGCGTTCTTGAAATAATTTTCGAAGAGGTATTCGGTTGAATCTTGAACTGGTTGTTTTTCTGATCCTTGCTGTGGCCGCTGTAGCATCCGCCATTCTGGTAATAACCCGCAAGAACCCCGTCACTAGCGCACTTTACCTGGTACTGAATCTTTTCATTATCGCCATCCTTTATCTTTTCCTTCGAGCTCAGTTCATCGCTATCATCCAGATCACCGTCTACGCCGGCGCTATCATGGTACTGTTCCTTTTCGTGATAATGCTGCTGAACCTGGGCGACGACAGGCTTCTCAAATGGAAACTGAATTCGAAGAGGACGATCGCCCTGCTGCTGGGACTCGCGCTTCTGGGGGAGATCCTTTATTACGTCATGAGCTTCGTAACGATGTCCGGCCTTTCCCCGAATTCGGAGTCGATGGGGACGGCAGAGTCGATAGGGAAGATCCTTTACAGCAATTACCTCTTCCCGTTTGAAGTCACCTCGATACTCCTGCTCGCCGCGATAGTCGGCGCGATCTTCCTTGCCAAGAGACGGATTTCCGAAGGGCCGGATGGAGAATAAGACAGAATGATACCACTAGACTACTATATCGGACTTAGCGCAATATTGTTTGTAATCGGGGTCGTGGGCGTGCTCACCCTTCGAAATGCCATCGTGATTTTCATGTCGGTCGAACTTATGCTCAACTCGGTCAATCTTGCATTGATCGCCTTCTCGGCCTATTCCGGCGACCCGGCCGGTCAGATACTCGTGTTTTTTGTCATCGCCGTAGCGGCGGCCGAATCTGCCGTCGGACTCGCGATCATAATTGCCCTGTTCCGGAATAAGCTCACTGTAAACATAGATGAGGTAAACGTCCTGAAATGGTGATCCGCGGTCTGAAGGCGTTTACGGACGACCGGGTCAGAGTACCTTCCTCAAAGGATAAGCTATGCAGAATTTAGTCGTATATATCGTTGCATTTCCCGTAATCGGAGTCCTCATCAACGGCATCTTCGGCGGTCTTCTCCAGAAGAAACTCGGGGAGAAGGTCGTCGGGATAATCGGCAGCGCCACTATCGGGCTGTCGTTCCTCTTCGCCGTCATCATCTTTGTGAACATGCTCGGCCAGCCTGCCGACGCACGCAGGCACGTGGTCGAGGTCTACAGATGGATTGCGGCGGGAAGCCTCTCGGCAAGCGTATCGTACCTGGTCGATCAGCTGTCGATCGTCATGCTCCTCGTCGTCACGGGGGTCGGTTTCCTCATACACGTCTATTCGATCGGCTACATGCACGGCGACAGGGGAGTCTTCAGGTTCTTCACCTACCTGAACCTCTTCGTGTTCGCGATGCTCAACCTGGTCCTTGCCGACAACTACCTCCTGATGTTTCTCGGTTGGGAAGGGGTCGGCTTGTGTTCCTACCTTCTCATAGGATTCTGGTATGACAGGAAGTTCGAGGGGGTGAGCATATCGTGGACGGGCGATGCGGGAATGAAGGCGTTCATCGTAAACCGTATCGGCGACTTTGCCTTCCTTATCGGAATGTTTCTCGTCTTCGCCAACTTCGGGACGTTCAACTTCGACACCGTATTCGGCACGGCCGCCGGTCACTTCGCCACCGGCGACGCGACCGTGACGTGGATCGCAATCCTCTTCTTCATCGGCGCCACGGGCAAGAGCGCGCAGATACCGCTTTACATCTGGCTTCCCGATGCGATGGCGGGTCCGACACCTGTCTCGGCACTCATACATGCCGCCACGATGGTCACCGCGGGTGTTTATATGATTGCCCGCAGCTCGGTCCTGTATGCGCTCGCACCGGCGGCGATGACTACGGTCGCAGTAGTTGGAGCCCTGACTGCCTTCTATGCCGCTACCATGGCGCTTGTCCAGAACGATATCAAGAAAGTTCTTGCTTACTCGACGATCAGCCAGCTCGGATACATGTTCCTCGCGCTCGGCGTGGGAGCGTTCGGAGCTGGAATCTTTCATCTCATGACGCATGCTTTCTTCAAGGCCCTTCTCTTCCTCGGAGCCGGCGCGATAATACACGCACTCCACGAGAACCAGGACCTCCGCGACATGGGCGGCCTCAAGTCCATGATGCCCGGCACGTACAAGACTTACCTGATGGCTTGCCTCGCGATTTCGGGAATACCCCCGTTCGCGGGCTTTTTCAGCAAGGACGAGATACTCAGCAAAGCCTTCAAAAGTTCCTTCATACTCTGGCTCATCGGCGCGATCACGGCATTCCTGACGGCTTTCTACATCTTCCGCTTGTTTGTCCTCGCTTTCGAAGGGAAGCCGAGGTTCGATGTCCACCATCTTCACGTTCATGACGCTCCGAAGACAATGCTTATTCCCTTGTGGGCACTCGGCATCCTCTCGGTCATCGGCGGCTGGATAGGAATTCCGGCGGCGCTCGGCGGCGGCGACACCTTCGACAAATTCCTTGACCCCGTCTTCGATAGCGCCCAGGCGAAACTCCCCTCGATGTTCTTCATGAACACATCGACAGAGTACATACTGATGATCATCTCGGTGCTTCTCGCGGTCGGCGGCGTCTACCTCGTTTATGTCGCATACCTGAAGAAGCCGGAGCTCTCGGCGAAACTGAAGAAAGGAGCGGGAGATCTCTACGACGTTCTCCTCAACAAGTATTACATAGATGAGATTTACCAGGCCGTGATTGTGAAGCCGATAACTTACGTCAGCGAACGATACCTGTGGCACGGGTTCGACGAGATCATGATAGACGGATCCGTGAACGGCACGGGGAAGACGGCCAGGTTTATCGGAAGAACGCTGCGCAGGATACAGACGGGCTTCGTCCAGAACTATGCGCTGGCCTTCGTAATCGGAATAATCATAATGGTCGGTTACCTGATTTTGTCCATCGGGGCCTTCGTAAAATAATCTGAGAACAACGAAATGTTCGAAACAAACTTACTGTCGTACATAATCTTCACCCCGCTGATCGGCGCACTCCTCTTGCTGCTGATTCCGAACAAGAAGGCGGTCAAAAGCGTATCCATCCTTTTTGCGGCGATTACCTTCATCTTCTCGGTCCTGCTCTATCTGAACTTCGACGTTACTAAGCCGGGATTTCAGTTCGTCGAGTACGTACCATGGATATACAGCCTCCACGCGGCTTATCACCTCGGTATCGACGGCATTTCGCTCCTCCTGATAGTGTTGACCACGTTTCTGACGCTCATCGCGCTCGTCGCATCGTGGTCGTCGATAACGAAGAGAGTCACGAGCTTCAACTTCTTCGTCCTCCTCCTCGAGGTCGGGATGCTGGGAGTCTTCTCGTCGCTGGATCTCTTCCTGTTCTACATTTTCTGGGAAGCGATGCTTGTCCCGATGTACTTCATCATCGGCATCTGGGGACACGAGAGAAGGGTCTACGCCGCGGTCAAGTTCTTCATTTACACGATGGTCGGCAGCCTGCTCATGCTCGTCGCCATCATCTGGCTCGGGTATTACGCGAGCACTCTGCCGGGCGGCACGTTTACGACCAACCTGGTGGAGCTCTACAGAATAGCGCCGACGATTCCGCTCGGGGTGCAAACCTGGATGTTCCTGGCATTCACGCTCAGCTTTGCCATAAAGGTCCCGATATTTCCGCTGCACACGTGGCTCCCCGATGCTCATACGGAAGCTCCAATGGCGGGAAGCGTGCTCCTTGCCGGCGTGCTGCTGAAGATGGGAACGTACGGACTCCTCCGCTTCTCACTCCCGCTCTTCCCGCAGTCGGCGTTCAAGTTTCTTCCCCTGATGGCCATACTCGCCATCATCGGGATCATCTACGGTGCGTTCGTTTCCATGGTACAGAAGGATTTGAAGAAGCTGGTGGCCTATTCGTCTGTGGCCCATCTCGGGTTCGTCGTCCTCGGCATCTTCGCAATTACCGTCGAGTCTATCCAGGGCTCGGTAATCCAGATGGTGAACCACGGCCTCACGACGGGTGCCCTCTTCCTTCTGGTCGGGATGCTTTACGACAAGCGACACACGAGGATGATAAGCGACTTCGGAGGACTGGCCAGGGTCGTGCCGTTCCTTGCGACCTTTTTCATGATAGCCATGCTAGGGTCGGTCGGCCTGCCGGGCTTGAACGGGTTCGTGGGCGAGTTCCTGATACTCGTCGGGTCGTTCAAGAGCGAGTTCCTCGGCACTCCCGCATACGCCATCGTAGCGACGAGCGGTGTCATCTTTGCCGCCGTTTATTTGCTCTGGATGTACCAGCGCGTATTCTTCAAGACCGTCGACAAGCCGGAGAACGAGAAAATAAAAGATCTCAACGTGCGGGAGATTGCAGTGCTGTCCGTGATCGTGGTATTCATCGTGTGGATAGGCGTCCATCCGATCACCTTCCTGTCGAAGAGCGAACCGGCAGTGAAGGCGTTGGTGAACACGATGACAAAGGCGAGAGTCGGCGCTCTCACTACTATGCGATGATTAATCCGGCCGGAGATATACTCAGTGATTCGTCTAATTTCCTTTTGAGAGGAAGATGATGCCTTTTAATTTCAGCGATTTGATTTCTGTCAGCCCCATACTGTTCCTCAGTCTGTTCTCGCTGTTGCTGCTGATCATAGATGCGACCCTCAAGAAAGCCGCGAACATATCTTACTGGATTACGCTTGCGGGGCTTGCGGTCACCGGTTTACTGACTGCGTACACTTACAATGCGCCCGGAAACGCGTTCAACGGTATGGTGTTTACGGGAAGGTTCCCGGCGTTCTTTGAAGTAGTGTTCGTACTCAGCGCGGGACTGAGCGTGCTGCTTTCCAGGCAGTATTTGGAAAAGGAGAACCTCAACTACGGCGAATACTATGCGCTTGTGGTTTTCGCGACGGTCGGGATGATGATAATGGCGAGCGCGCGGGACCTGATGGTTTTGTTTCTCGGTCTCGAACTCATGTCCGTCAGCCTTTATGTCCTCGCCGGGTTTGTCCGCAAGGATGCCAGGTCGAACGAGGCATCTCTCAAGTATTTCCTCCTCGGTGCGTTTGCCACCGGGTTCCTTCTGTACGGGATCGCCCTCGTCTACGGTGCGAGCGGCACGACAAACCTTGCCGATATCCTCGGCAAATTCCCGGCGATCCAGGGTGACCCTCTCCTGTGGATAGGGGCGGCGCTCATCCTGGTCGGACTGGGTTTCAAAATCTCGGCGGTCCCGTTTCACATGTGGGTGCCGGACGTTTACGAGGGATCGCCGACGACCATCTCGGGTTTCATGTCGACGGGAAGCAAGGCCGCCGCATTCGCGGCTCTTGTGCTGGTATTCAGCTATTCGGTTCACCCGTCGCCCCAGCTCCAGCTTGTGATTGCATACCTGGCAGCCTTCACGATGGTGCTGGGAAACCTCATTGCACTTGTTCAGACAAACATAAAGAGAATGCTTGCGTACTCGAGCATTGCACACGCGGGCTACGCTCTCGTCGGGATAGCGGCGGCGAACAGCCTTGGGAGAACCGGCGTCCTGTACTACATGCTCGCCTACACGTTCATGCAGATCGGAGCCTTCGGTGTCGTTTCGGTCCTCGAGAACAAAGAAGGGAAGTATCTTCAGATTTCTGATTACGAGGGCCTCGCGCAGAAGTACCCGGTGATCGCCGCGCTGATGGCTCTGTTCATGTTTTCGCTGGCCGGCCTGCCTCCCTTTGCCGGGTTCTTCGGTAAATATTATCTCTTTGCCTCGGCCGTATCGGCAGATATGACCTGGCTAGCTGTGGTAGGAGTCCTGGCGAGCGTCGTGTCTGTATATTTTTATTTGAGCGTCGTTGTGAATATGTACTTCAAAGACTTGCCGGAAGGGAGCACGTCAGTGGTGATATCCAAACTGGGGGCTACGGCTTTGATTATTGCGGCGGCTGCAGTGATCGAGCTCGGCCTGACACCCGGTTATATCGTGTCACTGACGGAGAAACTTTTCTAAGATTTGAAGGGCGAACTTGCGAATTTGACAAGCCGCTTCTATTTTGGGGCGGCTTTTTTTATCTTGAATCGGAGCTAACATGGAATATTTGATGACAGCAGAGGAAATGCAGGGGTGCGACCGGGAGGCCGTCGAAAGCGGCAAAGTAACGGGCGAAGCCCTGATGGACAAGGCCAGTCTTGGAGTTGCGAAAGTAGCCGGGAAACTGCTCGGAGAAGTGCGGGGCAGACGTATCGCGATCATTTGCGGAAAGGGCAATAATGGGGGTGACGGGTTCGGTGCTGCCTTCTATCTCGGGCAAATGGGCGCCGAAATAAGTGTGCTGCTGGTCGGGAGCGAAGCGGAAGTGTCCGGTGACGCGAAGATTTTCCTCGATAAGGCGAAGAAGCTTTCGTCCGAGCATGCTAAGATCCAAATCGAGGAGTTCGCCGGGGTTTCCGATACGCTTTCGCTGAATGATTTCGACCTCATCATAGACGCGGTGTTCGGTACGGGGTTGGCCGATGAGCCGAAGGATCCGGCACAGAAGGCAATCCAGATGATGGCTGACTCCTTCACGCCTGTTCTCGCCGTAGATATGCCGAGCGGGTTGAATTCAAACAGCGGGACTGTCTACACGTCTTCCCCCAGGGCCGTTGCGACGGCAACTATGGGGAATCTGAAGCGCGGCCTCGTCATGAACGACGGCAAGGAGAATGCGGGGGACATATATGTCGTGGACATCGGTATGCCCGGTGGCCTGACAGCTCTTAACGGCGTGGAAACGTTCGTCACCGGCGCCGGCGACGTGAAGAATCTTCTTCCGCAAAGAAAAGCAGAAACTTATAAGCACGCGGTTGGGAAGGTATTTGCCCTCGTAGGGTCTGTCGGACTGACGGGAGCCGGGATAATGGTCGGCCGCGCGGCGATGAGAGCCGGCGCGGGCTCGGTCGTGCTCGGTGTCCCCTCCGAACTCAACCCCATCTACGCGTCCCAATTGACAGAGGTCATGACGGTTCCGCTTCCTCAGACGGGTGACGGATCGCTGTCGCTCGCGGTCTTGTTGCAAATACAGAAAAACCTCGAATGGGCAAATGTCCTGGTAGTCGGACCTGGCCTCTCCAGGAACCAGGAGACTGCTCAGCTGGTGGCGAAGGTTCTCAGGAGCCACGACGGGACAATAGTGATAGATGCTGACGGCTTGAATGCCATAGCCGACCAACCGAGCATCCTTCAGGAGACTCACGCGGAGGTTATCCTTACTCCTCACCACGGTGAGTTCAGCAGGCTCACCAAGTTCTCCGTTGAAGAGATCGCGAAGGACCGGATCGAGCTCGCTCGCCGCTACGCCAGGGATAACAAGTTGACCCTCATTCTAAAAGGATCGCCTACGGTAGTGGCGACGAAGGAAGGGAAAGTCTTCGTGAACGTCCACGGGAATCCCGGCATGGCGACGGCCGGGATGGGCGATGTCCTGACCGGGATTGTGGCGGCGTTGCTTAGCCAGAAGCTGGGTCCTGTGGACGCAGCGCTCGTCGGCGCTTACCTCCACAGCGTCGCAGGAGACATCGCGCTCGAATCCAAAGGTGTGTACTCACTCATCGCGACTGACGTCATCGAGTCGCTCCCTCAGGCTTTCAGGAAGGTGGAGAGTGGAGAGGTCTTTGAGTTTCAGAGAGTATCCTGACTTCGTGAAGTACCAGCTTCCCGTCCTGATATGGATGGCATTGATCTTCACGCTCTCGTCGATCCCGGGTTCGAAACTCTCTCCGCTTGAGTTCGCAAACGCGCACCTTATCGCGCACCTTATCGCGCACCTGATCCTTTTCGGCACCCTCTACTATCTCGGCTACAGGGCGCTGAAGTACCAGAACTACAGCAGGTTCATCAGTGAGTTCAGTCTCCTGGTGGCTCTAATTTTTGTCATGCTTTACGGCGCAAGCGACGAGTACCACCAGTCGTTCACCCCCGGTCGGCAGGCCGAGGTGAAGAATTTTCTGTGGGACGTCTCGGCAGCCGTTATCGTCCTCGTCGGCGTCACCGTCGTGGACAGGATGCGGAGGAAAAGGAAACCTCGGGAAGCCGGCTGATCTCCCGGTGTGTGCCGGCTTTGCGCGCCTGAGCTGCCGTAGCATTCAGATTATGCGATGATAGAAGCAATTGTAATCGTCCTCACGCTTGTCTTCATGGCGCTGTTCGCCGCAGCTGAGACGTCTTTCGTATCGGCGGACAAAGTCGCTCTCGTTGTGGACCTCCCTCCAGGAATAAAATCGAAATCCGTCCTTTTCTTTCTTCGGAACAACGAAATCTTCTTCGCCACGATAGTGCTGGCGGGTAATTTGCTCGTCACCCTCTTCTCGTCGGTCGCTGAGGTCTTTTTCCACGATACGATGGGAATCCGCCTGCCGGTAGTCATCGGGGCGACAACCGTGCTCGGCTTCCTAGTCGGTGAACTGGTACCCAAGAGCATTGCGGTCGAGAGACCCGAGTCGGCGGCAAGGCTGCTTCTCCCGTTCGTGAGAGCCTTCGCGGTGATAACGGGACCCTTTGTGAGTTTCACGGCACGAGTGTCGGCGTTCATTGCAAGAGCGGTGTTCCGGACGACCTCCTCCAGCTCGCTGATGTTCCAGAGGCGCGACGTCTACCGCTTCCTCGGGACTACGGTCAGCAGCGGCTACCTCGACAAGATAGAATCGGACATGATAAGAAGGCTCCTCGAGAACGCGGCCGTCTCCGTCAGGAACATAGCCGTCCCCAGGACTGAGATTGTAGCGGTGAAACTCGGGACGAGGATAGAGAAGCTGCGCGAGTTGTTTGAAAAAACCGCCAAAACAAAAATTGTCGTCTACGAATCAAGCATCGACAACGTCGTCGGAGTCGTATATGCCAAGGACATTTTCAGAGATGTCCGGACGGTGGATGAGCTGCTGAGCGACATCCTATTCGTACCGGAGAACATCACGGTTATCGACCTGCTCGACGATTTCAGGTCGGAGAAGATATACGTTGCTATCATCATAGACGAGTTCGGCGGGACCTCGGGACTCGTCACCTCGTCCGACGTCATGGAGCTTTTCCTGGGGGAGGTCGCCGTCCGGTCAAGCCAGGAGAGAGTCAAGGCCGTTGGTGCGGGGCAGTTCATCGTCCAGGGCAATGCGGAGATCTCCGAAATAGAGGAGGCCCTGGGTACTAAGCTCCCCGGTGGCGATTTCACTACGGCCGCCGGTCTTGTCACATCCCGGCTCGGCAGAATCCCTTCGCGAGGGGAGGTACTGAGCATCGGGAGGGTTCAGTTCCAGGTTCTGCGGTCGGATGGAAGAAAAATCGACGCCCTGAAAATGACCCTGAAGTGAATCTTACAATACATTGCGTGCCTCCGTTTTACTCTTTTTTCGGGGATGCGTCTAATAATATTGGTGACTCAGAAACTGTTTTTGAGGTTGCTCTGTTAGACTATTTGATGGCTTTTGTCCTTGTTGCCTTGCCCGACGGGGAGTGGGGCGTGCAGACAGCAGAATTCGCGTGTTCCATTGGACAGGCGGTTGGGTTGTCCGGGGATGAAAGCCCTCGCTTCAATTCACGCCAGAGCCAGAGATGCAACCTGCCTTACGAACTGAGGAGATGATCCACGATTTCGTGTGTGTGCATCAGTCGCGGCTTTGACGACCGTGTGATCGCGACTACGTGCGGAAGTGATTCCGATAGAAATCTATCTAACCTTAAGGATTACCATGAGAAAGCTTCTTCTAACCCTCCTGCTCCTTGCGTTTGTGTCCCCGCTTTCGGCACAAGATTTCGGCAAGAACAAAGTCCATTACGTCGACTTCAGATGGGAATACATTAAGTCTCCCCATTTCAACGTCTACTTCACGAACGGCGGCTACAGGCTGGCTCAGTTCGTGGCGGTGGAAGCCGAGAGCTCCCTCACATCGATCTGTGCCAGCTTCCATTACCAGATTAACAAAAGAATCAACATTGCGATCTTCAATTCCCACAACGACTTCCAACAGAACAACATTATACCGGAGTATCTTGAAGAGGGAACCGGCGGCGTAACTGAACTGTACAAGAACCGCGTTGTACTGCCCTGGGAGGGGAGCCTGAGCCTCATGCGCCACGTCGTCCATCATGAGCTGGTACATGCCGTTTTTGACGAGATGTTCTACGGGGGTTCGGTCCAGTCGATAATTGAACACAACATAACCTTCATGATACCCAACTGGTTCAATGAAGGCATGGCCGAGTATCAATCCCTGGGTCACTGGGAAGTCAATTCCGATCAGTTCCTGATCGACGCCACGGTGAACAACTACATGCCCCCGATTAACTATCTCGAAGGGTACCTCTGGTACAGGGGTGGCGAGTCCGTCTGGCACTACATCGACGAGAAATACGGTCACGAGAAGGTTGGCGAGATCGTGAACGCAGTCCTTGCGACTCATAACGTCGACAAGGGTTTCGAGAAAGCGATCGGTCTGAACCTGGACCAGCTGTCGGACGCCTGGCAGAAGTATAACCGCAAGGAGTATTTCCCGGAAGTTGCCGAGAGACAGTCCTTGTCCAGCTTCGCGGAACGAGTAACAGACCATCGAAAGGACGAGGGCTCATACAATACAAGCCCGGTCATCTCACCGAGCGGCGACAAGGTTGCCTTCATCACCGACCGCACAGGATACTTCGACGTCGTTCTTGTCTCGACTGTTACCGGTGAGACCATCCGCACTCTCGTGAAAGGGAGCAGGTCGGCCAACTTCGAAGAACTCCATATTATTAACCCCGGCATAGCATGGTCTCCGGACGGCAAGGAGATCGCCGTTGCGTCCAAGACGGGCGAACACGACGACGTCTTCATGATCGACGCGACCACGGGGGACACCAGGGAACTGCCTGGCTTAGGTCTTAACGGCATCGACGGACTGGATTTCTCACCCGATGGGACCGAACTGGCAATTTCGGCATACAAGCCGCTGCAGTCGGATATCTACGTGTATAATCTGAGGACCCATAAGCTGCGGAACCTTACGAACGATATCTTTACGGATCAGGAGCCTCATTGGTCTCCCGACGGGGAGGTGATTTATTTCGACTCCGACCGCGGGGATAGCCTTTACCAGCACGGCGATCCGCTTAAGCTTGCCCACTGGGCCGCAGGGAACCCTATGGATATCTTTTCGGTAGACGTAGAGACCGGGAAGATTGAAAGAATTACTCACTCCAATTTCCCGAACCTGCCGAATGCCGTCGCGCACGGCGGTGATAATACTTATCCGCTGCCGACTCCCGACGGCAAAGGATTGATATTCGAATCGAGCAGGAACGGTATAGACAATCTGTACTATAAGGACTTCGCGACAGGAAAGACGGTGCCCCTCACAAACTCGCTTTACGGGATAAATGAGCCGTCGATTTCCGCCAACGGCGAGAAGCTTGCGTTCACTTCACTCAATTACGGCGGCTACGACGTTTTCACTATGAACCTTCCGCTCAGTCACGAGCTGAAAGGTCCGTTGGCCCCGACCGAGTATGTTAAGCAATTCTTCGCGCATGAGGAGGTTGCGTCACGCCCGGACACAGCTTCGTTATCGGGCAGTCTGACGTCCCTCTACGGGGCTTCAGCTTCCTACGAATTCAGTCGCATGGTTTTCACGCAGAACTACGACGAAGATCTCACAAAGCCGAAAGTGTCTCCGTTCCTCCTTCGAGGGAACGTCGATTCTTCGGGTAATTTCATTCCGTTCCCTTACAAGATCGACTTCTCGCCGGATATAATTACGGGGGGAGCAGGATACAATACACTGTACGGCTTCCAGGGCGCCACGGAGCTCGCTTTCAGCGACATGCTCGGCAATAACGAGATAGACCTCTATACCGACTTCCAAATAGACCTGCAGAACAGCGACTATGCGCTGTCCTATATGAACCTCGCGTCGAGGGTCAACTACGGAGTGGGGCTCATCCATACCGCAAATTTCCTGTACCTTTACGACAACTCGACGGGCTACTACGAGCTGAACAGATTCCAGGCCTTGATAGGCGAGCTCTCCTTTTCGCGACCTTTCGACAGGTTCAGGCGGCTCGATTTCGACTTATCATACATCGGGATATCCCGGCAGAACATAGACAACCCCGCGGACCCTGGAGCGTCTGCAAATGCCATACTGACTTCGCTCAGTTACGTCAAGGACAACTCGCTCGAAGGTTACTTCGCTCCTGTGAACGGGACCAGGTACAGCGTCACGCTCACAATGGTCCCGAAAGTGTCGTCCAGCTTCATCGGCTTCGAAACTGCCGGCTTCGACTACCGGACGTATCTGCCGTTTCTGGATGAGAACGTTCTTGCGGTCCGGCTGGCAGGAGCGGCGAGCACAGGTCCGAACCCCCAGAAATTCTTCCTAGGCGGGGTGAGCAATTGGATAAACAGGAGCTACAATACCCAGCTGATACCCATCAGTAGTGTCGGTGATTACGCGTTCCTTACCCCGGTCTTCCCGCTGCGCGGTTTCGATTACGACACGCAGCTCGGTACGAAATACTTCCTGGCCAACATCGAGATCAGGTTCCCGCTTGTTCGATATTTCGTACCGGGGTTACTGCCGATCCTTCTTTCGAATATAGAAGGGGTGATCTTCACCGACGCCGGAAGCGCGTTCGATGCTGTCTCGTCGTATAAACCTTTCGGTAGAGATGCTTCGGGAAATGTTGTCACGAGGGACCTGCTCGTCGGCTCGGGCTTTGGAGCGAGGGTTCCTTTTTTGTATTTTGTGCTGAGGTTTGACTATGCGTGGCAGTATAATATCGAGGGTTTCCACAACCCGACGTTTTACTTCTCGCTGGGAGGCGATTTCTAGAGCAGGCAGGCTACTTGTGTTCTGCGTGGCGCTCTTTTCCAATACGGGTCTCGCACAGTCTCTTTTTCTCGGAGGCGGCTATACCCTGGGCAATCGCGCGGCCGCAATGGCCGCTTATATTGCCGATCCTGACTACGCTCACTCCGTCCTCCTCAACCCGGCGAAACTCGGATACGCGAACAACACCTACGTCGCCGGCGACTACGAATACTTCTCCGGCGGACGAGGCGAGTTGTTTCTCCCAGACAGTCCTCCCAATATCCTTACAGACGGTGACCTGAGCATCTTCGATGCCTCGATCGCAGTTCCGGTCGGTCCGCTCGGGGCCGGTGCCGCTTTCGAGGCTTTTGACCTCGGCGGGTGGAGGACCACGGTTGTCGGTTTAGGCGCGGCAGTCGAGATCCCTCTGGGGTTTTCCATAGGAATAACAGGGAAGTACCTGACTCTCCAGAAGCGAGTAGCGGTTCCGGGCGGGACATGGGAGTACAGTCTAGGCAAATTCACGTTCGATGTGGGTGCGATGAACAGGACCACTCTCGCCGACAACACTTTCTTCAGGGCAATTCTCTCCGCAGGTGCGGTGTTTACGAATGTCCTGCCGAAGTCGACATGGAGTACGCAATTCCCGGTGTCTCCCGGCACTAATCTCGACGCAAACCTTCCTCAGACATTTGGGTGCGGAGTCGCGTACACATTCGCCTCCAATTACCGCCTGGCGGATTTCGAGCTGTTCAGGTTGACGGGAGCCGTCGATTATTCCCATGTATTCAGCAACTCGTCACCTGTCGATGGCTTCACCCGGCAGAGAGACCAGTACAGGATAGGACTTGAGACTATGGCACTCGGAGTGCTCGCCGTTCGGTTAGGCTACACCCTGAAGACGCCTGTGATACCAGGAACTGACCAGCAGAACGGCCTCTCCATCTCGCGAATGGGAACCGGGTTTTCATACGGCTTCTCCCTGAGATTTCCAGTGAAGCTTGTACTGCCCGATCTGCCCGTAACGTCGCTCGAGATATCTTACGCGAAAAACCCCGAGTGGAATTCGGGTATGTACCATGACTTGTTCGGGGCGGTGTTAGAGCTGTTGTTCTGACACATCTTCCCTGTTGGCGGCACGTCCGGGACAAATTCTTCCCACCTTATCCGACCTCAATCCAATTGGAAAGAACCGCGGCCTCCCATAAATTATTGTGTATGAAAGACAAAGAGATTTTTCCGATACTGGAAGCGGGAAGCCGTAAAGCCTCGGCGCACCTCGATAGAATCAAAAACAGGAACCTTACTCTGGACGCAGGGTTGATGGCCAGGGTAACGGAAATTGTCAACGCGGTAAGGTCCGAGGGTGATGCCGCGCTCGTAAGATATACTCGTGAGTTTGACGGAGTGAGCCTGACGCGCATCAGGTTGTCGGAGGAAGAAATCGAGAAGGCGAGAGCCGAAGTGAGCGAGAAGATCCTCGGCATAATTTCCGAGGCCGCGGCTAACGTGAGGAAGTTTCACGAGAAGCAGAAGCAGAATTCGTGGATGGTACACGGCGACGACGGTACTGTGCTCGGACAGCGGATAATACCTCTGGAGCGCGTCGCGCTTTACGTGCCCGGCGGGACCGCAGCCTATCCGTCGACTGTCATAATGAATGCCGTCCCCGCCCAGGTCGCAGGGGTGAAGGAGATCCACGTAGTGACGCCGCCGAACCGCGACGGCGATGTTAACCGCCTGGTTCTTGCGACCTGCAGCATCCTCGGCATAAAGAATGTCTACTCCGTCGGAGGAGCGCAGGGAATTGCCGCGGCAGCCTATGGCACCGAATCTGTCACCAGGGTCGATAAGATTGTGGGCCCCGGCAACGTCTATGTTGCTGCTGCAAAGAAGGTCGTCTACGGCGATGTCGATATAGATATGATAGCGGGCCCGAGCGAAGTGGTGGTCCTCGCGGATTCCACGGCGGATCCCGCTCACGTGGCTGCTGACCTGCTCGCTCAGGCCGAGCACGACGCCAATGCCGCGGCGATCCTCGTGACAACGGACAGGCGGCTGGCAGCGAAAGTGCGTCGAAAGATGACTTCGTTCCTTGAGGGGCTCTCCAGAAGAAAGATGGCTTCCGAATCGATGAGAACTAACGGGGCGGCATTTGTGGTGGACAGGATGAATGAGGCGGTAGCGCTGGTCAACCAGATCGCGCCGGAACATCTTGAGATTGTTGCCGAATCCGCCTGGGAGATTCTCGGCCGGGTGTCGAATGCGGGAGCTGTGTTCGTCGGCGACTACTCCCCGGAACCGGTGGGAGATTATTTCGCCGGGCCGAGCCACGTCTTGCCGACAGGCGGAACGGCCAGGTTCTCGTCAGTCCTCAGCGTCGATACTTTCGTCAAGAGATCGAGTGTCATTCATTATTCCAGACAAGCATTTGAGCGCGACTCAGAGAAGATCCAGATCTTCGCCAGGAACGAGGGACTGACGGCTCACGCTCTGTCTATCAACGTAAGGGAGAAACGTGGACGCAAGAAATAACTTCCGGCAAAGCGTGCTGGATCTATCACCGTACAGCGTATCGGGCCATCCCGCGAAGATTAAGCTCAACCAGAACGAAAGTCCGTTCGATATTCCTGCGGATCTGAAGAAGCAAATAATAGAAGAATTCATAAAGATCAACTGGAACAGGTATCCGGAGGTTTTTTCAACGGTCCTGCCAAAGCGTTTCGCGGAGATGTATGACTTGCCCGTGAAATCGTTCATCGTCGCGAACGGCTCGAACGAACTGATATACACCGTAGCCATGTCGATTGTGAAAGAGGGCACGGATGTCCTGATCCCGCAGCCGACTTTCTACCTGTTTGAAAAAGTGGCGAAGATTCTCGGCGGGAATGTACTGAAGGTGTATGCGGACAGCAATTTGGATTTCGACGAGGCCGGGATACTGAAGGCAGCGTCCGCCATGAAATCGGGACTCGTCATCATCGGCTCCCCGAACAACCCGACGGGCAAATCGGTTTCGCCTGAATTTGTCTCAAGGCTGCTGGAATCTACTCCCGCCGTTGTTCTTGTGGACGAAGCTTACATAGAATTTTCACCTCACCGGAGTCTCATAAGCCTGACGAAGGCGCAAAAGAACCTTGTAGTCCTGAGGACATTCTCAAAAGCGTTCAGCCTGGCCGGCCTTAGAATAGGTTATCTCGTCGCTCACCCCGACACGACCTTCGAGATACTGAAGGTGAAGATACCGTTTACGGTCAACCCGCTTTCCGAGTTTACCGCGCTGAAGCTCCTCGACCATAAGGAGCTGTTCACTGAACGGATCGCGTTCCTCAAGCGCCAGTTGGCCCGGATGACGGACGATCTCGGAAAGATGGCTGGGGTAAGTGTCGTCGATTCTCACGCAAATTTCTTTCTCTTCTCGACGCCGCTTCCGGCCGGTAAGGTATTCGAGGAACTCCTTGAGCGCCGAAGCGTCCTGGTACGCGACGTGTCATCCTATCCCTTGCTGGGGAACTACCTTCGCGTCAACGTCGGGACCGAGGATGAGTCTGCTTCTTTCGTAAAGTCACTGAGGGATTGCATTGAGGGGTCCCCGCGGACACAGGGGTAGGGGGACAGGCCCGGCTGTGGGAACGCGACCGGCCGTGAAACCCGTCTGTTGTGCATGAATTAACGTTGGATTATATTAAGTCATAATGGCTGTACCACTCATTTACTTCCTCGATGATGACGAGAACATCATCAAGCTCGTAAAGTACGGATTGCGGAACGAGCAGTTTAACGTGAAATATTTCAACCGCCCGACTGCTCTGATAGACGCCATCAAGATCGAATATCCCGATGTGGTAATAAGCGACGTGATGATGCCCGACATGGACGGGATCGAGCTCATCGACAAGCTGAGGGATCTATCGCGATCGATGCCGGTTATACTCGTAACGGCCAAGGCGGCGGTGGACACGGCTGTCCGGGCTATGAAGGCCGGGGCGTTCGAATACCTTACTAAGCCTATCAACTTCGACGAGCTTAAGCTCGCGATTGGCCGTGCCGTCGAGGTCGGCCGCCTGCGTACCGAGGTCGACGAGATCAAATCCAGTTTCAAGTCCCGCTATTCGTTCGACAACCTGATCGGTGAGAGCGAACCCATCAACGCCATGAGGGTCTTGATCAAACGCCTCTCGTCGGTGGCTGAGGCCGTGATCCTGCTCCGGGGAGAGAGCGGCGTCGGCAAGAACCTGGTTGCGCGCGTGATCCACTATACGAGCCCGATCTCGGACAAGCGGTACCTTGAGATCAACTGCGCCTCACTCCCGTCGAACCTCCTGGAAGCCGAGCTCTTCGGCTACGAGAAGGGTGCATTTACGGACGCCAAGAACTCAAAGAAAGGACTTCTGGAAGTCGCGAGCGGAGGAACGGTTCTCCTCGATGAGATTACGAGCATGGACCTGGGCCTTCAGGCGAAGTTCCTTTCGTTCATAGAGAACAGACGCATCAGGAGAGTCGGCGGACTGGAGGAAATACCTGTGGACCTCAGGGTCATCTCCGCTACCAACTCGGTCCTGGAGGCCGACGTATCGTCGGGCCGCTTCAGGAGCGACCTCTTCTACAGGATCAATGTCGTTTCGATTACGGTCCCGCCTTTGCGCGAGCGCGACAAGGATGTAATCCTTATAGGACGGAAGTTTGTCGAAGATTTCAACCTGAAGTTCAAGAAACACGTGAAGGGCTTCACTAGCTCGGCGGAAAGAAAACTGATGTCGCACGGCTGGCCCGGG
>JAHECO010000090.1 GCA_024641705.1 Candidatus Kryptoniota bacterium | reverse complement strand
TATTAGCGCGTTTCGAATACCCAAGGTGCGTCTTCCCGCAGGGACTTATCGACCGCGCCGCGTGGCCAGGCCAATGTCGCCACCAGGGCTTAGTGCAGTGCTAGCCTCTGTTTTTCTCCATACAATTTTGTAGCGGTAAAAGAATTGAAAAGCCACGAGAGTAATCATCAAGACTCCGAGCAGGGCATAATCTACGCCGAAGTCCAGATGGAGTTTTCCCTGGACATATCTGCCACCGATGGACAATCCCCCGAAGAGCAGCGCTACCGGAATCGCCGCTAAGGCGTCTCCAAGGGAAATCAACCCACATATTATCCCGTAGAAAGCCAGATCGCCGAAATACCCATAGTTGCGCGAAATTTTATAGACGCCGGGCACCGCGGCGAAATAGTGATACGCAGCCAAACCGGCCAGAGCACCTCCCATGATAAAAACCAAGAGCGATATCTTAACTGTACTTATTCCGGCGTAGCTGGCCGCAGCCGGGTTTTGACCGTGGGCCTTGATTTGATATCCGATTCTGGTTTTGGCGAACAAAACATATAGCAACACGGCTGCCCCAAGGGCAAGGAAGATCGTAAAGGGGACGTCCACAATTACAGGCGGGTATACGGAATAGGGTAGCTCAAAGCTTTCGCTTCTCCCGCCCGGATTCATAAAGGCCCCCCCCTCTTTGATCATCTCTGCAACCAGCCAAAAAGCTATGAAGTTCAACATCATGGTCACCACGATTTCGTTAACGTTGAACTTGCCCCGCAGAAACCCGGCAATCGCTCCAACCGCCGCACCGCACAAGGCGGCCGCGATCAACATGAGTGGGATGAGAATTCCGGGGGCAAGAGCCGCATTACGAGACGCCTTTCCGCCAAAGATAAATACAACTGCGAAAGCGCCTAACGCCCCGGCGTAAAGCTGTCCCGTCATGCCGATGTTCCAGAGCCCGGCTCTAAAAGGGATGATGAATGCATAAGTACATAGCAACAGAAATATGAACCTGTTGATCGTCAGCGGCAAGCCAAAAGGGCTTACAAAAGCATAGGAAAAGATCTCCTGATAAGCCAACGCAGGGCTGATGTCGGCCAGGATGAAGATGAGGCTGAAAAGCACGAGGGCGAAGATTACGGCAAGGATGGATATGATCGCTGCCCCCCAATTGGTTAACGTCAACCTCTTCTCCAGCTTCAATTCATAGCTAGCGATCCTCATGTCTTTTACTCCTTCAGACTCGTACCAGCCATCATAGCACCCACGCTCTCCCTCTTGGTCTCCTCCCCGGGGATGATGCCCACGAACTCTCCTTCGTAAATGGGTGCCACCCAATCGCTCAGCGATAGAACCTCATCCAGGTCCTCGGAGATGAGGAGAATACCGGCCTTTTCCTTCTTCGCCTCCATGAGCTTGTTCCGAACGAACTCCATCCCCCCGACATCAAGTCCTTGAGTCGGTAGATTAGCGATCACAAGCCGCGGCCTGCGCGAGAGGACGCGTGCCAAGATGAGTCTTTGAAGGTTTCCTCCGGATAGGTTTTTGGCCTTCGTGTCCGGGCCGGGGGCCATCACGCCGTACTCGGCGACGATTTCTTGCGTAAACTTGCGCATCTTCCTATAATCCACGATCCCTCGCTGGGAGAAATTATCATCGAAGTAAAAGTTCATGGCGACGTTTTCCACCAGCGAGAAATCAGCGATCGAGCCCATTTCTATGCGTTCGGCGGGAATATATCCTACGCCCATGCGCCATCTTTCCAAGCTGGAGGAATAAGTGATGTCTTTGCCATCAAGACTCACCTTACCTCCCTCCGCCTTTCGAAGACCGGCAAGAACCTCGGCCAACTCGTGTTGCCCATTACCGGAGACTCCGGCTATACCGAAGATTTCGCCTTCACGGATAGAGAACGAAACACCTTTCAGAGCCAGAAAACCTTTGTCGCTGAGGGCGGAAAGGTCTTCTACCTGGAGTATGGGTTTTCCCTTCTCTACCCTAGTCCTCTCTATCCTGAAGATGACTTCTCTCCCTACCATTTGCTTAGCCAGACTCTTCTCCGTTGCACGCTCCGTCTCCAGGCAGGCCACGACTTGCCCACGTCTCAAGACCGTCACCCTGTCGCTTTTCGCCAGCACTATGGGGAGTTTATGTGTGATGAATGGGATCACGGCGAGTTCATCTCTGGCCATGGCTTCGATAGATGCCAGGAATTTCTCTGTTTCAGGGGGCGCCAGCGCGGAAGTCGGCTCGTCCAAGATGAGGACCTTGGCCCCCCGATAGAGGGCCTTCAGGATTTCCACCACCTGCTTTTCCCCTTCTGAAAGTTGCCACACTTTCGCCCCAAGGTCGATCTTGAATCCGTATCTCGCGCACAGTTCCTCTATCTCATCCCCCGCCCGCTTCAGGTTCAGAATGGTCCCAGCCCTGGGGTGCCCCAGGATGATATTTTCGATCACCGTGTGAGCGGATACCAGTTTGCGGTTTTGATGAACCATGCCGATCCCCAGCTCGATGGCGTCCAGAGGCGATCTAAACTTGACCCTCTGACCGGCGATGTAGATCTCGCCTTCGTCGGGTTGCGATAGCCCGAACAGGATATTCATCAAGGTAGTTTTCCCGGCGCCGTTTTCCCCGAGGATTGCATGAATCTCACCCGCTTTGATCTCGAAATCTATGTGATCATTCGCGACGACCTCTGGAAATCTCTTGGTGATTCCCCGCGCCTCTAAGGCCGTCTCTCCACGTTTTATCCCTTCCAGAAGCCCTTTGTGCATTTGTCCCTCTTCTTGGGATTCCCTCAATCAAAAATGTTCTTCTTCGGAGCCAGGGTCCGCATTTCAGCCACCAAGATACAACATAAATGAGGCTCCCTCCTTTGGGAGTCTTCCTCTTAAGAATGGGAGCCTCATACCTTTTGGCGACTAGAAGCTGTTGTTATACAGCAACACGATCCAAGGAGACACCTGGACTCCCTGTCAGTCCAGAATCTCCACGCCTTGTAGGTCGAAGTTGAACTTTGAAAGCAGCCACTCATCCGTCGGCATCTCACCGGC
>JAHECO010000089.1 GCA_024641705.1 Candidatus Kryptoniota bacterium | reverse complement strand
GTTCACTGAAGTTATTACCTGAGCCTCTAAAGTTCGTCAGACTATTTCTTCCCTCCCCGGCGGTCGGGCGGCAGTTTTCCAGCCTGGCGAGCGGTCGGACCCTCGCAAACTGTAGAAAATTGCGGTTTTGGGGCGCGACAAGACCTTCCGCGAGTCTGCCGCCCAATCTTGACTATAAAATCCAGATTAGTTAAACTGTTAGCGTTACAACAAGGCTGATAAGAAGCACCGGCGGTCAGCGAAACTAGCTGCGGAATGCCGACCGCCGAAGGCCGACAGCTATTACACCAGGAGCATGAAATGAGTAATTCGGAATTAACCGCCGAGAAACTGGCAAACGAACAGTACAAGTACGGCTTCGTCACGGAAATTGAAACGGACAAGCTTCCCAAAGGCCTGAACGAAGATATAATCAGGACCATCTCGGAAAAGAAGAACGAGCCGGCGTGGATGACGGAGTGGCGATTGAAGGCATACCGCCACTGGCTGACGATGAAAGAGCCGCACTGGTCGAACGTCAAATACGACCCGATAGATTACCAGGATATCATTTATTATTCCGCCCCGAAGAAGAAACCGACTTTGAACAGTCTCGACGAGGCCGACCCGGAGCTTGTGAAAGCATTCGAGAAACTCGGCATCCCGATAGAGGAACAGAAGAGACTCGCAGGCGTGGCGGTGGACGCGGTATTCGACAGCGTCTCCGTCGCGACGACCTTCAAAGAGAAGCTCAGCGAGCTGGGGATTATCTTCTGCTCGATGTCCGAAGCGCTTCAGAAGTACCCGGACATCGTGAAGAAATATCTCGGGACTGTTGTTCCCTACACCGACAATTTCTTTGCGTCTTTGAACTCGGCCGTCTTCAGCGACGGCTCTTTCGCCTTTGTGCCGAAAGGCGTCCGCTGCCCGATGGAGCTCTCCACTTATTTTCGCATAAACGCGTCTGAGACCGGACAGTTCGAGCGCACGCTCATCGTTGCAGAAGAGGGAGCCTATGTGAGTTACCTCGAGGGCTGCACTGCCCCCATCCGCGACACGAACCAGCTTCACGCAGCGGTCGTGGAACTCGTCGCCCTCGACAACGCCGAAATAAAATATTCAACCGTCCAGAACTGGTACCCCGGCGACAAGGACGGCAAGGGCGGGATCTACAACTTCGTCACGAAGCGTGGAGCTTGCAGGGGTGTGAATTCCAAGATCTCATGGACACAGGTCGAGACCGGCTCCGCCATCACCTGGAAGTACCCTAGCTGCATACTCCAGGGCGACAACTCCGTCGGCGAGTTCTACTCCGTCGCCATGACGAACAACATGCAGCAGGCAGATACCGGCACGAAGATGATACACATGGGGAAGAACACGAAGAGCACGATAATCTCGAAAGGAATTTCCGCGGGAAGGAGCAACAACAGCTATCGCGGACAGGTGAGGGTCACGAAGAAAGCCGATAACGCGAGGAACTACTCCCAGTGCGATTCGCTCCTCATAGGCGACAAATGCGGTGCGCATACATTCCCATATCTGGAAACCAATAACCCTACGGCGCAGGTAGAACACGAAGCGACGACATCGAAGATCGGCGCGGACCAGATATTCTACCTGAACCAGAGAGGTATCTCTACCGAAGATGCGGTCAGGCTGATCGTCAACGGGTACTGCAAGGAAGTGTTCAAGCAGCTTCCGATGGAGTTCGCGGTCGAAGCCACGAGACTGCTCGGCATGAGCCTCGAAGGAAGCGTCGGATAGACGGGATAGGTCGGCGGCCGACTGTCGATCGCTGAATGCCAAACAAGAATGGAAAATGAAATGTTAGAAATCAAGAATCTGCACGCTTCAGTTGAAGAAAAGGAAATACTGAGAGGAATCGATCTGAAAGTGAACGCGGGTGAGGTGCACGCGATTATGGGTCCGAACGGATCTGGAAAAAGCACGCTCGCAAACGTCCTGGCCGGTCGTCCGGAATACCAGGTAACTGCCGGAGAGGTCATATACGAAGGCAAGTACCTTCTGGCGATGGCACCCGAAATACGCGCAAGAGAGGGCGTTTTCCTCGCTTTTCAGTACCCCGTCGAGCTCCCCGGGGTCAACAACACGACGTTCCTGAGGGCTGCGCTCAACGAAGCCCGCAAGCACAGGAACCAACCCGAGGTGACTGCGGGAGCGTTCCTCGCGATGCTCAAGAAGAAGATACAGATCGTCGAGATGCCCGACACTCTCCTCAGCCGGGCGGTCAATGAAGGTTTCTCCGGCGGGGAGAAGAAGAGGAACGAGATACTCCAGATGGCAGTGCTCGAGCCGAAGCTCGGGATCCTCGACGAAACGGATTCGGGACTCGACATCGACGCGCTGAGGATCGTCGCGAACGGCGTCAACAAGCTGCGCTCCAAGGACAACGCCATCATCGTCGTCACGCACTACCAGAGACTCCTGAACTACATCGTCCCCGATTTCGTTCATGTCCTTTACAACGGGAAGATCGTCAAGTCCGGCGACAAGGAACTCGCCCTTGAGCTCGAAGAGAGAGGTTACGACTGGGTCAAGGACGAAACCGTGACCGCAGGATAGAGGAGTAATGGAGTATTGGAATATTGGATTACTGGATTGGTGGATTAATGAAAGCCGACAGCTGAATGCTGACGGCAGATCGCTGAAAGCCAGAGAACAATGAGTGAAACTTCCGAAATAAGAAATTGGTATTTGTCCTTATTCAAGGATTTTGAGAACCGGTTGAACGGTGAGAAATCAAAGCCCGTGCACATGCTTCGCAAGGAAGCGATCGACAAGTTCGCAGGGCTCGAGTTCCCGGACCTGCATCAGGAGGACTGGCGGTTCACCGACATCAGCCCGATCCTCAAGCACACGTTTTCTTACGCTGCCGGTAGAGAAGACTCCGTCCCTTTTTCTAAGGACATCTCGCGCTTTTTGTTCGGCAGGATGCGCAGCCACAGGCTCGTATTCGTCAACGGGTTCCACTCGCAGAAGCTGTCCGCTTCAGTTCCTCTCCCAAGCGGCACAATAGCCGGGAGCCTCGCGAAGGCGATGAAGAACGACGACGGTAGGATCGGCGAACACCTCTCGAAGTACCTCGATTCCGGCGCCGACGCCTTCACGGCGCTCAACACTGCCTTCACGCTTGACGGCGCCTACATCAACATTCCCGACGGCACGGTTATCGAAGAGCCGGT
>JAHECO010000076.1 GCA_024641705.1 Candidatus Kryptoniota bacterium | reverse complement strand
CGACTGAATCGGGACGAAGGCTGTCCAGAAAGTCTTGTCTGTCATGCTGAACGAAGTGAAGCATCTATTTTTCAGAACGAATAAACGGATTCTTCAATCGCTCCGCTCCTTCAGAATGACATTTTCCTTGTTTTGGGACAAACTCTCTATCTAACGCAGGTATGCTGAAAAATAAAATAAAGTTCAAGGCCAGATCGAAACCGTCTTGGGTGATGCTCATATTGGCGTCGGCGGTTTCATATATGATCGGCAGCGGAGACGGATTCGAGAGAGGGGCCAAGACAGGGGGACAACCCGAATATGCCAGAGCGGAAAAGGTCCTGAACGACATAATATCCTCGTGGATTCCGGACCGGGAAATCGTATCGAGTGCCAGAATAACAGTCGAGCCGTTCACGGCCCAAGCGGGATTCTTTCCGGACACAGTGATCTCACTCGCTAAGATGGTACAGGACTCGTTCTGCGTTCCGGCAGCGGTAACGCTTGCACAGTGGGCGCTCGAGTCGGGATTCGGGAAGAACGGGATCGGGGACCACAATTATTTCGGGCACCACTACGTTTCCGTGAAGAGTTATATGCCCCACCCGGCTTACATCGTGGCTTACGACCGTAAACAGAGGCCAGACGGGACATGGAAGCGGATCCCGGTAAGGTACGCCAAGTACGGAAGTATCGAAGAGTGTTTCATGGTACACGGCGAGTACCTCGCCGGATCGGATTATTACAGGGGCGCATTCAGGGCACAGACGACGAGGGGATTCATCAAGGAACTGTCGAAACATTACGCGGAAGATCCGAAGTACGCCATGAAGCTCCTCGCGATAATAGACCTATACAATCTTGAAGGGATAACGAAATGACTGATGATCGGCGCACATTCAAACTTGGGCAGAGACAGGAACTAATCGAAGAGATAAGGAAGCTGGAATACGCGATCGATGCCATAGTGCAGACGCTGGAAGACCAATTCCGACTGAAGACGAGGGATCTCTCCTATATAAAGGACATCGACGCCGACCGCGTCAAGAGTTACGCTAACGACATTGCCAGACTCCGGCAGAAGCATAAGAGACTACTGGATCAGTTGAAGGAAGTAAAAAGAGAACTGGGCGAGGAGGA
Source organism: Candidatus Kryptoniota bacterium (assembly GCA_024641705.1). Lineage (GTDB taxonomy): Bacteria > Bacteroidota > Ignavibacteria > Kryptoniales > JAKASW01 > JAKASW01. Next base: position 10,852 of record JAHECO010000076.1, on the reverse strand, counting down.
CGATTGAGATGAACGTAAAGGGTTATGTGATCACAAATGCGAGCCTGGTCGGGGCCGTATTCGCAACGTCGCTGGATCCACAACTGAAGGCGCTGGCGCTGGCGCTGATCGCCGTCGTTTCCCTCATCGCGAATCTCCTGTGGATCGGCGGGAAGTTCCGGGAGGCGGTGATCAAGAGGTTGATGGCGGATGTGAAGGAGGAGATTTACCGCCTCGACTACATGAAGTATGAATCGGCAGAGGGAAAAGTGGCGAGCGTGGATAAGGTGAAGAAATGAGTCTTAATAAATACCCGGCCCCCGATTTGAAAATCAGGGAAACAAAGGAGCAGTGAAGTGGGTTTGAAGGTCAATCATACCGCGCTGGCGCTGGCGAGAAAGCTGATCGCGGAGGGAAAAATAAATCGCGGCGAGTGGAAGTGGGACAAATCCGCGCACTCTCCAGATGAGTTGAAAAAGATTTGCCTGGCTGAAGATTCTTCGGCGACCGAAGGGACGAAGGAGCGATACCTCTATCCATTCGGCACCGAGAAAGAGGTTTTTGCAAAGGCGATCTCGTCTGCCGAAGGCTACGCGAAAACGAATGGCGAGACTGAACTCCACGGTGAGCTCGCCAAATTGTCTGAGGAGATCCAGCGGAAGAGGCAGGGGCAAAAGGTGACGGCCACGAAGATGATATTCTGTCAAATTCCCTTGCCGGAACTAGTGAACGGCGCACCGCCTTCAGAAATAACCCTGCTCCCGCTCGGCTACTGGGCGGCAGCAACGGATACGAACGGCAATAAGGTGGCCTTCGAAATTACGGCGCAGCATGTACAATGGGCGATCGATTATCTGCGTACACTAAGATCCCGAAATCCCAATCTCGACCTGGTCATCGATGTGGATCATGCGACCCACGATCCGGAAATGAGCCCTGCTTATGCTTACGGCTGGATAACGGATCTACTGGACGGCGGCTCTCTCGGTCTGCGGGCTAGGGTGAACTGGACCGTCCTGGGCGAGGAAGCGCTGACAAAACGGCTGCTTCGCTACCTTTCCCCGTCGCTCCTGTGGGGACTGACGGACGTTGAGACGGGCGAAAAGTTCCCGTTCGCCGTGACGGATGCGGCTCTTACAAATCAGCCGATGCTCGAACGTATACCGGCTGTAATGGCACACAAAGTTATCGACAACATAAATAACGGAGGAAATGAGATGAATGGACTAATAGCGGCTCTCCGGACCTGGCTTGGAAAACCTGAGACGGCGACGGAGGATGAACTGAAGACGGCGTTCCAGGCAAGGACGCAGGAAATCGGCCAGCTCGTGACGGCGAAGAAAGTAATCGTGGAGCTGGGCCTTCCGGAGGAAACTACCATCGACCAAGCGAAGGCTATCATTGTCACGGCAAAGAAGGGTCAGGCGGACCAGGCCGCGAGCGTGATGGAACAACTCGGGTTCGAGAAGAATATGACAATCGAGGAGGCGAAAGCCTTCGTCGTGATGGCGAAGCGGAACCAGACGGAATCCGGCAAGTTGACGAACCAACTTTTCGAAGTGACCGCAAGGGCGGTGAGGGACGATGCCGTTGCATTCGTCGACGGGCTCGTCGCCTGCGGCAAGGTGTTTCCCGCAAATAAGGCCGATACTCTCGCGGTGGTCAACGAGGGCATTGAGGCGGCTCTGAAGAGCAGCGATGTCGTGCAGGCGAAGAAATCGCTGGACGGCTGGAAGGCTTATTATGCGAAGATGCCGCAGATCGCGCCTCTGACGAAGATCGGTGACGCCGGAAGGGCCGACGGCGACAAGATCGTCACCGACGAGATGAAACAGGTGGCGGCGAAACTACAGGTCGATCCCAAGAAGATGGCGGGATAATGGGCGGAAGCAAGAAGTAAGAAGTAAGAAGTAAGAAATCGGAAATAAGAATTTAGAAAAGAGAGGATAATATGGCACTGACAGAAGATCGCAGTACGATTTCACGCGGGCCGATGATCCGACGCAACATCGGTGTCGCTGCTGGCGAGCACATATTCGGTGGAGGTCTCACCGTTTATAATGCCACTGGCTATGCCGAGGCCGGCGCAACTGCGCTGGCGAAGAAGGCCGCGGGTCGGGCGGAAGCAGAAGTGGACAACACGGACGGTCAGGATGGGGTACTGACGATCGATGTCCTGGAGGGCGAGTTCAAGTTCGAGAACTCGGCCGATGCGGACGAGATAACGATCGCCGAAGTCGGAAAGACGTGTTACATCGTCGATGACGAGACCGTAGCGAAGACGGACGGCGGAGGGACCAGGTCGGCAGCCGGATTTGTCACCGGAGTGGACGACGACGGCGTCTGGGTCAAGATACCGATCCAGGTGGGAGCAAGCGTCGGCCTGGCGATAGCCAACGACCTGTCGGAAGTCGACCCGGCGACGGCTCGCGCAAACATCGCGGCGAACAAACTGGCCCTCGAGCTGGATATAGCGGACCTGGTCGGCGGGAACGCCGCAGTGTACCGCGTCGTATCGCCGGTGGCCGGGACGATCAAGAAGATATATTCGGTCCTGGAAGGTCACGCACTGACGACTGGTGATGCGACTCTGACTAGCAAGATCGGAGCAACCGCGATTACGAACGGCCAGGCCACGATCACGCAGGCGGGGTCCGCGATCGGTGACGTGGACGTGGCAACACCTACAGCGTTGAACGTCGTGGCTATCGGCGATGTCGTAAGCGTCACAGTAGGCGGCACGAACGACGATGCCGATGCCACCGCGAAGGTGACAGTATACATCGAGTATTGACGGCTCTATCCCTCACCTTGAAAGGCGGGGGAATGGACCCGCGATTCTTAAAATTTAAAATGGAGGAATAAAGTGACTAAGAAGGTTCTGAAGATAGCGGCCCCGCTGATGCTGGTTGTCGCTGTCACTATGCTGCTTGATTCCTGGATGGCACAGGCGGGTGTTGCACTAGGACTTATCGTGAACGGTGCGAGCTTGCAGGCACTTTACCAGGGATTCAAGCAGGTGTTCCAGGATGCGTTCAACAAGGCGCAGCCACAATATACCAAAATTGCAATGATGGTACCTTCGAGCGCTGAGGAGGAGGTGTATACCTGGTTCGGTGCTTGGCCCCACATGAGGCAATGGGTTGGCGAAAGGCAGTTTAAGCTTCTCAAGGCGTTCAAGTGGTTGATCGCGAACTTGAAATGGGAAAGCACGGTCGCAGTCGACGGGATTAAGATCCGGAAGGATACCTACGGCACATACCGTCCCCGCTTCACGGCGATGGGCAATGTTGCAGCGATGCATCCAGATGAACTTTGTTTTAAGTTGCTCGCCGATGGATTCACCCTGAAGTGCTATGACGGGAAACCCTTCTTTGCTGATGACCATGAGTTCGGATCGAATAAAGGGACCGCCGTACTCTCGGTCGATTCACTCGCTGACGCTATCGCTGACCTGGGATCAATAATGGATTCGGAGGGGAACCCGTTGTTCAACGGGTCCGAGATTCTTACTCTAGTGACCGGACCGAAACTGGAGAAGACGGCGAAAATCATCCTTAACAACGATCTGATCGCCGAAGACGGTACAACGATCAACAACCCTATGAAGGGCGCAGCGGCTTATGTAAAATCGCCGCGGATCACGAGTGCTACTGCATGGTACGTGGCCGTGGAATTCCAGGGGATGCTGCCTATAATTTTTCAACAGGGCGATCCGCCTGAGTTCCGGGCGTTTGAGAGTCCGGTGCAGAGCGAGCACGTATTCAAGACCGACGAATACCTGTACGGTTCATACTGCTATGACAACGCAGGATACGGTCTGCCGCAGCTATGCTTCGGGTCAACCGGCACCGGAGAGTGATGAAGCTCTCCTTGTTTCCCCGCATTGGAATGCGAGACCATATTTACAGCAGCTACCTGACAGCCGCAACCTCACCCCTGCCCCCTCTCCTACAAGGAGAGGGGAGCGGGGAGGAGGAGACTTTTCTTCCTCGCTCTGAAGAGTGGGACCAGAGCCCGGGAGATGGCCGATGACTTATTACTACGATCCCGACCAGGTGATCCCGAATATCCTGTCGGAAGAGGAGGCGCAGCAACTCACGGCCGATTCTGCCGGCGGCGAGATCAATACGGACATCATCACTGAGGAGTGCGAGAACGCCACCGAGCATATCAACTCAAAGGCAGGAAGGGTCTATGAAGTACCGTTTGAATCCATTCCGAAGTCGATTCGAAGAGCGGCCAAAACGATTGTGGGATACTTCCTCTGGAACCGGAGGCTGTCGGCCGGGATGACGAATCCTTACCAGGATGCGTTTGACCGCGTGGAGAAATGGCTGGACCAGATCGCGGCGGGCAAAGCTGTGATCGACGGAGAAGTCAGGGGCACGACGAACACGAAGCGAACCGGCGGGAAGGTGTCAGGTAACGATAGGACGTTCACGAAGGACTCGATGAAAGGACTTTAACCCCGACATAAATGCCGGGGGAATAATCTCATGGACTTGAATCAGCAATTAAATAGGATCGTCGAAGCTATCGTCGGGAAGATGGAGCACGGACGGAAGATGTACGCGGCGATCGGACAGATCCTGGTCGGCGAGTTCAAGAAAAATATCGAAACGGGCCGGCCGCCGCAATGGCCGATGTCGAAGGCGGCGATCAGGAGACACGGACAGCCTCTCCGAAGAACCGGATTCCTAATGAGGAGCAACGTTTTTAATGCGACGGACACGGGTGTGATCGCGGGTCCGACTGCGTTCTACGCAGGGTTCCTATACCGGGGCGTGACCAGGCCGGAAAGATCGGAGTTGATCGTGCGGAACAGGATCTCGAGGGGACGGCACAAAGGGCGATTCAAGAGAGGCACTACCCGAGGGCAGGGATTCACGTTCAGGCAGTACTCCTTCGGACCGTGGAATTTGTTCTATCTGCCTCCGGATGCCATCGGAAGGATCAAGGAGGAAGCGGTGAGGGGAGTGACACAATGATGCAGGCTTTGTGCCCCGATATGAATATCGGGGGAACAGTATGATCAAGATCGTGCCAACGAAGGAATGGATGATCGCGAAGATCAAGGAGGTGGACACCGAAGCCTATTTGCGGACGGTCGCGCCATATGCAGGCCAACTAGATCCGGAGTTCCTGCAGGGACGAGGGATCGATCCACTGAAAGGACTCGCACCATTCTGCCTGGTGTCGTACGCCGGCTTCGGGGAGAATAAGTTCAGGGCGAGCACTCAGATGATTACGCGGGCGGACCACATGTGGGATTTCTTCTGCGGCGGGAAGAACTGGCGCGGCACGGATGAAGCGGAGGAATCGGCGATAAAGATTTTCGAGGAAATAACCGACCCGCTGTTCAACGCGGGGACATGGTTCAAGGACGACGAGGACAAGGATATAGGATTGTTCAGTCTGGAGGACCGCAACCTGGTGCTCGCAGCGCCTGGCGTAGCGGTGTACCACGTCGTTTATAGATTGCATAATGCATAAAGCCCTCGCCCTGGCCTTCTCCCATAAAGGGAGAGGGAACCGGACCGAGGCAAGACAAAAAAAGTGAGGAAAGAATGGCACTGACAGCTGTAACGCAGGATACCACGAAGCTGCAGCCAAAGGATGTCCGATCGATCGAGTTTTCGGACGATACGGGCGACGCGGCGGTGATGGTTAAACTGACATTTCTGAACGGGGACGCGGAGTTTTCGGTCGACGCGGAAACGTTCAAGAGTAACATGGGGCCTAGGCAAATCAAGGAGCTGCCGAAGTTCACCGGCTTCATTCCGGATCCGATGACGACGAGCGTGGGTACCTTCGTAAACGACCTCGTGACGCAGATAATCTGCCGGGTGAAGGTGACATATATAAATGGGACGACGAACGTCGTCGATTCGGGCGACGCAGACTTCCCGATTATGAATTTCACGAAGAAGTGGGGAGTGAAGGACACGGCGGTCGGCTGGATCATCACAGGCGAAGGAATGAAGAGCGTAGAGGCACCGGCATAGGCTAAGCCTCCGCCCCCGCTCTGAAGAGCGGGGAAACTAATCTCTGAGAGGAAATCGTGAGCATGAAGATAACGGGCGGGAGCGATCCCGCCCTGGTGGAACAGGCGACGGGAGCTGATGCTGCATCGGTGAAGGCGACGGCGGGATCGGATGCGGGCTCGGTGAAGAATGCGGCGGGAATGGATTTGTCCTCAGTGACGGCGGCTACCGGGGCGGATCCGGGATTGTCTTTTATCGATATGATTGGACCGCTAACCGATGACGACAGTGCGCATGTTATAGATGATGATTCAACAACGATAATTCCAGCGTAGGAGGAACCCTTATGACAAACCGATATATCAAGGATATGGAACTGCTTATGGCGGCGGACATTGCGGAAGATGATGAAATAATGGTCCGCGATGTTTCCCTCCCGACCGCGAAAAAAAGCACCGTCGCTGAACTTCGGACGAGATTCTTCAACGGAGTCGTTATAGATAATGACGGCCGGGTTTTCATTGGCGGCGGGAGCGCAAATCCGTTCCGAAGCGATACCGGGCTGGAAATCCTCCAGGACCCCGACGCGGGTATCGGAATAATTCAGGGCTCGAATCCTGGTGGCACTTCGACCGAATCTTTTATTGCATTCGGCGGTTACGATGGCGTCGGGTCCCTCTGGAAGACCGCATCAATCTCGTCCCATTTCATCAGCACCGATCACGATGCGGGTTACGCGTCGCTCCGATTAAACGCGTGTTATGCCGAGTCGGCGGTACGCAGTGATGATGTTGCGATCAGTATATATGGCCACCACGGGATTAATTTTTGGGGGAGTAATATCGGTCCCGGCCCTGGGAATAAAATTATCGCCATCGACGGCCAGGTTATCATCGGCGCGAATTTCCCGACTCTGACGCGGCAATTTTCGATTTATGGCACCGACCCGACATTAGAACTGCGCCGTATAGACAATACTGGGAACGCCGCTATCGAGTATCGTACCGGGACAACGCAGGACTGGGTCGCCGGCACGAGGGGTATATCCGATAGCAATTTTCATCTTTATTCGTTTGCCTTATCGGCTGATGCCATAACGATCGAGAAAACTAACGGAACAGTCGGAATCGGTGATTCCTCTCCCACCCTCTCCGATGGTGCCGGGTTGGTGGTCGGCGGTAAGATCATCAGGCTAAAAACCACAAAGACCCCCGCCTCCGCCGGAGCGACCGGCAACGCTGGTGAATTTTGCTGGGACACTAATTACGTCTATGTTTGCACCTCAACAAACACCTGGAAGCGGGCGGCCCTCGCGACCTGGTAGAAAGGTAGGATCGTATGATTGAAATCCGCAACTATCGTAAACTAAAACAAAAAAAGGCTGTAACCGTCGCTCGCGTCGGGGATGGGTACGCCATCAATATCACCAAATTCGATCCGGTCACCGGAGATCGGCTCCCATCCGAGACCGTGGCGTTCGACAGGCGCGGCATCGAGCAGGCAAAGGCGGAACTTCAGAGCACGATTGATGACCTGGATGCACTAATCGCAGATATGGACGCCACAGACAAACCATGAAGGAGCGCCCCATGGCGGCGCGGCATAGGCCGCGCCACCCAAGAAAATAGATCCCCGATAAGAAATCGGGGATGACAAGGAAGGAGTTGTCAGTGAGGCTATTCAGGAAATCATCAAATCCCTCAACCCCCGCTCTGAAGAGCGGGGAAAACTCCCCAAAGATCTATAGGATAGGCAGAAGGAGGTTCGTGCTGGCGGTCCCGGCGCAATACCGGCAGTACGCGAGGCTTGCGGGATTGCTGGAGAAGCATATGATTTCGGTGGCTCCTCAGCCATCTGATGCGCCATCTGAAGATGGAGGGGATTCAGCAAATCAGATGAGAGCATTCGGGTTCATTCATAATCTGGAGAGATACAACCTAGTTCCATATTTCCTCTCTCTGGTGTTGACTCAATCGGGGAAGGTCTGGAAGCCGATGCGGATTTGGCGTGCACGCCGACGATTCGGAGCTGTCGGGGATACCGTCTTCGTGGAGGTGGTCACTGATTTTTTTTTGAGAGAGACCGCGTTGATAGCAGAATTGGCAAGGTCTTTTCTCCCCTTACTCGATCGATTAATGATTATGATTCGAAGATCAGGTGCGAACGTTCCCGCATCGGACAACCAAGACCAGGGGTCATCTACCGACCGGACATCGACTACTGGAGCGTCCTCGAATTCAGAGCTGCGGGCGGAAGAGCCTCGGAAATCGAGCGAGTCAGGGAAATGAGCTATGAGGATGTGATGAAGCTCGTTTATATGCAGCAGGTGGACCAGATGAACTGGATGATCGAGGAGCTGGAGAGGCTGAAGAGGATACCGACGCCGGAGAATAGGAAATGAGAGGGCACAACGTGTTGTGCCCGAATGGCTGTGGGCAAAGCGCATGAAGCCCAGAGCATAGAGCATAGAGCATGGAAAGCGGGATCGATCCAAACATAGGGCTGAATCTGAAGATCGACATCACGCCGGCAGTGGCGGCGCTGAAGTCATTTCTGAATATTGCCGGCGACGTCGGCGCACAGATCGACGGGTTGATGTCGGGCAAGATGCTCAGGCCCACCCTGGAGGGAATCGATGCGGAGATGGCGAAGCTCGACGCGACCCTGAGCCAGTATGTCTCGAACGCCGGGGCAACGGCGGCTGAGACGGGGGCGATGGGGGGCTCGATGGAGGAGGCGGCAGTCCAGGCGGAGAACCTGGGCACGAGCGCGGCCGAGGGACTCGGACAGATGCCAAACGCGGCGATGCCGGCAGCGGAGTCGATCGCATCTATCCGGAAGGAGCTGCAGGAAGTTCAGGAGGCCCTGGCGAACGCGCCAGTGGGGAGTGCGCAATTCGATCAATTTGCGCTGAAGGCAGTGGAGGTGCAGCAGAAACTCGACCAGGCCCAGGCATCGATCACGCGGGTGACGGGGAGATCAGTAAACGCGAGGATGGCGCTGCAGCAATTCAACTGGGTATTGTCGGATACTCCGTCGTTCGCGATGAATTTCCGGTTCGGTATGATGGCGATCGGGAATAACCTCGATATGATTTCGAACGCGCTTATAAACCTGCAGATGGAAGCGAAGATGACGGGGACGACGGTGATGGCGCTCATCAAGCAGTCGATCACTCCAATGACGCTCGCGATGTTCGGGCTGACGACGGCGATCACCCTGGCGCAGGTTATCCCGGCGTTTTTTCATAAGACGAAAGATGCGGCGAAGGAAGCGAATGACGAAGTGAAGGAGTTCGAGTCGAAACTGAAGAAGCTCTCGATGGGATCGGTGCTCGGCCTGGCTCAAACATTGGATACTCCGATTGCGGCGACGAGGGATCGAATCAGAGAATTGAAGGATGAACTGGTGTTGGGCGGAGATCTGCTGGTTGCGGGGGCGGTGGACAGCATGATCCTGGCACGTATCAACCAGGAGAAAAAAAACCTAAAGTACCTGACGGACCAGCGGGCGGCAGCGGAGAAGGATTTCGATGAACGCCTGCAGGGTCGATACGGCACCGTGCAGAAGCTGCAGGCACAGATCGAGGACTACAACCTGTGTCTGAACGCGGCGAACGTTACGGAACAGAAGATCCGCGAGATCATGGACGCGAAGGCGCGGACGCAGAGGGAGCTGAATGAGATCCTGATGACGACGGATGAGTGGTTGGACAAATACGTGGCGAAGACGGAGCTGGGGTACAAACTGCATTATTACGATCTCGGTACGGTGATCGACCGGCTGAGGATTCAGCTCGCGGAGACTACGGAAATCCAGAAGAAGCTCGAGATCGAACAGAAGATACATCAGCTCATCGAGGAGGAGGCGGATCTGGAGCTGAAGAGGCAGGCGGCGATCAGATCTGCCGGCGAGCGGCGGGTGAAGGTTGAGGACGACGCATACAAACAGATGAGAGACCTGCAGATCGCGACGATCGAGGATGAGTACGAGAAGCGGCATTCTTCGGAAGAGAAACGGCACACGGACGCTATGGCGAACCTGGAAGAGGAAGCCTCGAAGGCCGGAGCGATCGGAGTGGACGAGAGCGGAAAGAGAACACTCCTGGGAGACTTCGGGGTAAGCCGGGTGTTGGAGCAGGCGCTGTACCAACAGAACGTGAAGAAGATGAACGAGGACCAGGCGTACGAGCTTGCAAAGACGCGGGCCCAGGGAATTGCCGACCAGACGCAGAGGGAAAACGCCCTATATGAGGCGGAGAAGCAGCACATCTTGGAGACAGAGAAGAACAAGGAACTGCAGGAGGCGAAGATCAATGCCCTCCGGATGGATCACGAGACAAAACTGGCGACGATCGAGAGAAACGAGCTCGACACGGCGATTTCGGCGGCGGAGCAACTCGGCCAGATACTGGCGGACGGATTTGCCGGGGCGAATTCGGGAGCGCAGAAGATGGTGGCGGCCCTCCGGCTGGCACTGCAGATCGCGCAGGCGATGAACATGCTTGAGAACCTGAAACCGGGCGAGAGTCCGATGAGCGGAATATTGGGAGTGATCGGGGGAGCGCTCGGGTTGCTGGGCATTGCAGACGAAGGAGCGGTGGTGAGAGGTCCGGGGCTGGTCGGGGTGGGTGCAGGTATGCAGGAGGCATTCATCCCGTTAGACAGGTTGCCTTCTTTAGCCCCCGCCATAAATGGCGGAGCAATGAGATACCCGGTCATGAATGATGGGGCGATACTGCAGAGGCTGGACAACATCGAGAGGGCGATGCTGAACATGCCTGTTCCGGTGACGATTATCGAGGGGACGACGGACATCAACAAGTACAGGATGTTCAAGAAAAACTTCGATCGCATCGAAAAAGGACGTACCGGATGAGCGAAAGG
>JAHECO010000030.1 GCA_024641705.1 Candidatus Kryptoniota bacterium | reverse complement strand
GTCCGATGACGTCGACCTACGGCCGTGTTTCGAGGTACGGGCTCGTCGCATTTGCGTCGTCGTTCGACGTCATCGGACCGTTTGCCAATTCGGTGTACGACGTAGCCACGCTGATGGAAGTGCTCGCGGGACATGATGAGCGCGATTCGACCTCAGCCGAGAAACCGGTGCCTTCCTACACTTCGCTTCTGGACAGGGAAGTCAATAAGTTAAGGGTAGGTATAGCGAAAGAGGCGCTCAGTGGGGGGGTGGCCGATGAAGTCCGGCAGGCAATCGAACGAGAGATCGACATGCTCCGTACATCGGGCGTCGAAATAAGCGAAGTGTCGATGCCGCATCTCGACTATACGATACCTACATACTATGTCCTCGCTACCGCGGAAGCGTCTTCGAACCTTGAGAGGTACGACGGCGCGCGCTACGGGCACAGGTCGCAAGCCACGGAAGATCTCGAAGAAATGTACGTGCAGTCGCGGACCGAAGGCTTCGGCCCGGAAGTGAAGCGCAGGATAATGCTCGGCACTTTCGTGTTATCCGCCGGATACTACGACGCCTACTACAGGAAGGCCCAGCGGGTCCGCAGGCTCATCAAGCAGGATTTCGATGACGCTTTCAGGAAAGTCGACGCGATTATTACGCCGACGGCACCGACTACCGCCTTCAAAATAGGCGAGAAAACTTCGGATCCAATTCAGATGTATCTTTCAGATATATTCACGGTCTCGGCAAACCTTGCCGGCATCCCCGGCGTTTCGCTCCCGGTGGGACGCGATTCCAACTCTCTTCCGATCGGCATGCAACTTCTCGGAAGGCAGTTCGAAGAGGAGACCATACTGACACTGGCAAACCATATCGAACAATCTTTGAAGAGTTGAAAGAGAGCTGCTAATGAGCATACTGGTTGACAAGTCGACTCGCCTCGTGGTCCAGGGAATTACGGGAGGCGAAGGTTCATTCCACACGGAACAGATGATAGAGTACGGGACGAAAGTAGCCGGAGGCGTCACTCCCGGCAAGGGAGGCACCAAGCACCTGAACGTACCGGTGTTCAACACGGTGGCCGAGGCTGTCGAAAAGGAGGGCGCCAACACGTCGGTCATATTCGTGCCTGCCGCGTTTGCCCCCGACGCCATCGTCGAAGCGGCGGATGCGGGCGTGCGTCTGATCGTGTGCATAACCGAAGGCATTCCGGTCCGCGACATGGTAGGCGTTTACGACTACCTTAAGAAGAAAAACGTCAGGATGGTCGGTCCGAACTGCCCCGGGGTTATTTCACCGGGTAAGGCGAAGGTCGGAATAATGCCGGGCTTCATCCACAGGAAAGGGACCGTCGGACTCATTTCCAGAAGCGGAACGCTGACATACGAGGCGGTTGCGCAGGTTACCTCTCAGGGGTACGGCCAATCCACGTGCGTCGGGATAGGCGGCGACCCCGTAATCGGAACGAAGTTCGTCGACGCTCTCAAACTCTTCAACGACGACGACCAGACCGAAGCTGTCGTGATGATAGGCGAGATAGGCGGGACCGCAGAAGAAGAAGCCGCCGAGTATATCAGGAAGTACTTCAAGAAACCGGTCGTGGGTTTCATTGCCGGGCGCACTGCTCCTCCGGGAAGAAGGATGGGACATGCAGGCGCCATCATCTCCGGCGGACACGGGACGGCCGACGAGAAGATGAAGGCGATGAAGAGAGCCGGGATCGTCGTCGTCGAAAGCCCGGCGCTGATCGGTCAGGCCGTGGCCAAAGTCCTCGGCACGAAGTCGAAGAAGAAGACCAGCGTGCCGGTCAGGAAAAAGCCTGCAAGAGCCGGGACAAAGAAAATAGTTTCAAAATCAAAAAGAAAAAAATAGAGGGCCGCGCTCCCGCCGTTCAGCCGATCGCTGACTGCTGAAAGCTGACCGCCCGGAGACCTGAAAGGAAAACATACCGAGTTATGAGTCGCACACTTGCAATATTGAAACCCGATTGCGTGAGAAGAAACCTTGCCGGTGAAGTCATCGCAAGGATCCAGAAAGCCAATTTTAAGATAACCGGACTGAAGATGGCCCATCTTACGAAGGAAGCCGCCGGAGAGTTCTACGCCGTGCACAGAGAGCGTCCGTTCTACGCCGGCCTTGTCGAGTTCATGACCTCGGGCCCGTGTATACCGATGGTGCTCGAGAAAGAGAATGCTTTCGACGAGTTCAGAAAGCTCATCGGGGCCACCGATCCCAAGGAAGCTGCCCCCGGGACGATAAGGCGCGATTTCGCCGAGAGCAAAGGGGAGAACATAGTCCACGGTTCGGATTCCCCGGAGAATGCGGAACGGGAAATCGGGTTTTTCTTCTCCGAACGAGAGCTTGTAGACTTGCGTTAGACTTGTCCCTCAAGAAATTAGAAACACTCGCCTCGAAACTCCTTTTCAAGAATCCCTATTGGGAATACAAACTGGACAAATACACGCTCCCCGGCGGTGAAACCGGGAAGTATCATTATGTGCATTCCCCGGGCGCGGTGATGGTGATACCGGTCCACGACGACGGGACCATAACAGTGGTCAAACAGTTCAGATACTTATGGAAGAAGGAAAGCGTCGAGTTCGCGAGCGGAGGCGTCAAGGGGGGCGATTTCCTGCTGACGGCAAAGAACGAGCTCGCGGAAGAGGCCGGGCTTGCCGCGCGAGAGTGGAAAGAAGTCGGGGAGTTTAATCCTTTCAACGGCGCGACGGACGAGATCTGCAAGGTATACGTTGCCACAGGGCTGAGCGCGGCCACGCGCCCAAGAGACGCATCTGAAGAATTCGAAGAAATCCGCGTGACTATCCCTGAGCTGGAGAAGCTCATGGAAGACGGCGCGATCTGGGACGGGATGACACTTGCTACGTGGGTGCTTTCCCGCCGCAGCGTGTTAGCCTTGTTGAAGGAGAAGTCGAAATGAAACGGCCATTCTATGTCATGCTTGTCCTACTTTTCTTTGCTTCTCTGGGTGTTGCGCAGTACAGGGTGAAAGCCGGAGATGAAGTCTTTATCGAGAAAGACCTTCATCTCATCCAGGGCAAGTCGATCGGAATAATCACGAACCAAAGCGGAGTACTGCAGGGCGGAAGACATATCGTCGATGTCCTGGCACACGTTCCCGGCGTCAAGCTCGCCGCCCTCTTCGCGCCGGAGCACGGAATAAGAGGCAAGGCCTCGGCGGGGGAAAGCGTTTCAGGCGGCATAGACAAGGAAACGGGAGTGCCGGTCTACTCGCTTTACGGCGAAACAAGGAAGCCCACGCCGCAGATGCTCAAGGGTATCGATGTACTGATCTATGATATCCAGGATGTCGGTGCGAGGTTCTACACTTTCATCAGCACACTCGATTATTGTCTGGAAGCCGCTGCGGAGAATCACATTCCGTTGATCGTGCTGGATAAACCGGATATGCTCCGCGCCGATCTCGTCGACGGCCCGGTACTGGTCGATTCCCTGAAGTCATTTATAGGGGTACAGCCTATTCCCAGCGTCTACGGAATGACCCCGGGTGAACTTGCGACCATGATCAACAACGCAGGCATGTTGAAGGGCGGAGTGCGTGCGGCCCTCGCGGTCGTGAAGATGGAGAACTACAGAAGGGACATGTGGTACGACGAGACGGGGCTTAAATGGATAACCCCGTCGCCTAACCTGCCCGACATGAATGCCGTCGAGGTCTATCCCGGGAACGTGTTGCTCGAGGCGACAAACGTTTCAGAAGGGCGCGGCACCGCACATCCTTTCGAGACGATCGGAGCGCCTTACATAAATTCCGGCAAACTTCTGTCGTTATTGAAGAGCCAGCATCTTTCAGGCGTGACGTTCGAGCCGGTCGAGTTCACGCCGCGCTCGCTCCCATGGGCAGATAAACCGAAATACCAGGGCAAGCTTTGCCGCGGCATAAAGATAGTTGTCACGAGAAGGGACGATTTCAGGCCGGTCGAAACCGGTGTTACGATAGTCTGGGCAATCCGCAGGCTCTACCCGGAGAAGTTCAAGTTCATCCCGTCCTATTTTGACAAGCTTGCTGGCACTCCTTTTGTAAGGTCGATGCTTGAAGAGGGGAAGACTCCCGCAGAGGTATTCGCTTCGTGGAAGGGTGAGATTGAGAGGTTTGAAACTTTGAGGCAAAAGTATTTGCTTTATCCATGAAAAGCATGTCTTTCCGGTGGAAATCTTCGTGACCAGCGGGGCTAAATGACGGGCCGGATACTTGCCAGACTTCAGCCTATTTGTCTCCTCCTACTCGCGATCGTCACGCTGACGGCCTCGGTCGCGCACTCCCAGGAAGACTCGCTCAAGACGGCCAACGCCGACACGGCAGGAATCCCGCTGAAGTACCTCGTTCGCCCGGTCGCGGCCTCGGGGACGGTAACGGGGAATCCGTCTTACGCGATATCGGACTCCGTGATAAGATGGAGCGATTACACTTATGCCGGTGATTTGCTTCAGAAAATTCCTGGGACGTACCTGGCGAATATGTATCAGCCCGGCAATCCTTCCGTGTTGTACGTCGACGCACTGGGGAGCGGTTACATGAAATACCTTCTCGACGGCGTCGAACTGAACGAACCGACAACATCGACATTGAATCTCTATCACTTGCCTATGGAGTTCGCGAAGAATGTCGAATACATCGATGCCGTCAGAGCACCGATTTACCAGTTCAACGCGACCGGCGGGCTGGTGAATATCCAGACCCAGCTTTACAGCGAGTCGGTGCCGTTTTCGAAAGTCAGGCATCTCGAAGAGCCGTACAATTATCTGATAACCGACGGGGTCTTCTCCCAGAATATCGGATACAATTCGAACATCGACCTCGGTTTCGAGCGTCAGACGACCGACGGCAGGTTCGTGAACTCAACCTACGACGGCGTGAACATAAGAGGGAAGTACCGCTACAGCATCGATTCGACCAGACAGATCACAGCAACGGAAGTGTACTACCGTACGAAAGGCGGCATGACCGGTGGCGACCTCCCGTACGACATAACTTCGAACATTTTCAACCAGGCATATTTCGCACTCGTGCGGAGCCAGTTCGCGGATCTGACTTACCTCCAGCACCACATTCAGGTCGCATATGCTCAGGCTGACCCGAGTGACTCGACTGGCGTGCTGACAGCCACCGCGTTTTTCGATTACTACAGCTTTCAATTCGGAGACGGTTCGCTTCCTTATTATCTCACAAATCTCAGCAGGAGATTCGGGGCCAATCTTCGCGGGAGCGAAACAATAGTCGGGACGAAACTGAATTTCGGAGCGGAGGCGGTGAGAGACGAGACTTATTATAACTCATCAACCGGGATCCCTTCGCAGAACCGCATCTCCGCTTACGCCGACGATGAGTTCGGCCTCTTCGATTTTGTAAGGGCCGGCGTGTTTGGCCGCGGCGATCTCGTCGGCTCCCAATTCTATCCGGCACTGGGCGCGTCGTTCGGACTCGGCAACGAGATGTTCAATGTAGAAGCCGGCGGGAATATCTCCAGCCATACGGCGAGCCTGTCACAGAAATATTTCGTTACGCCGAATTTCAAGGGGAACCCTAACCTCGTCGCGGAAACCGACCGGATCGTTCAGGTAAAGGCATCCGCCAATTTCGGAGGAGTGTTGTCGTTGTATGTAAAACCTTATATCCGGATGATCGACAACCCTATCTACTACAGGGCCGACACCACAGGGGAGCCGACCTACCCGCAAGTATCGGTAGTCAATCTCGGCACGCGGAACATATACGGCGTGGATGCCGCGTTGAGCCTCACGCTCTGGAAGTTCACGGCGGAGGGGAATGTGAATTACGTCTCCGAAAAGACTGACGGGAACCGTGTCTGCTCGCTCCCCGAGTATTTCACTACGGGCGAGTTGTATTACCATGACATACTCTTCACGGGGCATCTGAACCTGAAGCTCGGTCTGAGAGGGAAGATGTTGAGCAGCTTCAACGGAAACGACTTCTATCCGCCAGCCCTGATTTATTTTCCCACCGATATCAACAAGTTTGGAATATCCGGGAGCACCGATTTCTTTGTGCGCGGGAGAGTGAGCGATGCCGTCATATACTTCACGATCTTCAATATTACCGGCTCGCAATACGTCATGACCCCCGTTTACCCGGCGCTGGACAACAGCTTCTGTCTCGGAATAAACTGGGAATTCCTCAACTAGCTCCGGAACATGCAGGCCGATCGCCTGCAATTCCTTTAGATTCAAATCGGGGAGCTGATGAGTTTGGGCTGTCGGGGCGGCGGTGCTTACCTACTTCTTCGAATCAAGCAGGTTTCGGACGTGTATGGCGAGGTCCGTGACGGAATAAGGCTTCCCCACGACTCCATTCACCCCCAATGAAATCATATCGTCTACTTTCTCGCCGACATTCAGTCCTGTGGCCAGGAGAACGACGACGCCGGGGTTGACTTCCTTCAGGACGGGGTAGACCTGGTTGCCGGTCATCTCCGGCATAAGCATGTCGAGTATGACGAGCTGTATCTCGTCGTGTCTCTCTTTGTAGACCTTGATGCCCTGATGCGGACCGGCGGCCGTGAGCACCGTGTAGCCCAATCCTTCAAGCAATTCTTTCGTGAGGTCGAGTAGCGTGAGCTCGTCGTCGACGATGAGGATGGTTTCCGTGCCGCGGGGGATCTCATGCTGCGCCGTGGTAAGCTCGTCAAGCGGTGTCTTGTCGGTGGCTGGGAAGTAAGCTTTGAAAGTCGTGCCGCGCCCCGGTTCGCTGTACACGTTTATGAAGCCTTTGTGGCTCTTGACGATTCCGTAGACTATCGACAGGCCGAGGCCGGTGCCTTTCCCGATCGGTTTCGTCGTGAAGAAGGGCTCGAATATCTTTCTCTTCGTCTCGTCGTCCATTCCGACCCCGGTGTCGGACACTGAAAGGCAGGCGTAGCGGCCCGGCCGGGCGTCCGGAATCTGCCTGGTTATTTCCTTGTCGAACTCCACGTTGGATGTTTCGATGCGGAGGACGCCACCCGTCGGCATCGCGTCGCGGGAGTTGATGCTCAGGTTTATGATCGCTCCTTCGATCTGGCTGGGGTCGGCTTCGACGGCATTGAGCATGGGCTCCAGGGAGTATTCGACTTTTATGTTCTTGCCGATGCTTCTTATGAGTATCTTCATCGCGTCGTTAACGATGTCGTTGAGCCTGACCGGTTTGACGACGCTTTCGCGCTGCCGTGAGAATGTCAGGAGCTGCGATGTGAGCTCCGCGGCTCTTTTGGCCGATGAGTCCAGAATATCTATGTATTTCTTGATATCGAGGTCGGCGGGGGAATAACGTCTTCTCAGTACGGCGATCGCCCCATAAATCGAACCGAGAAGATTATTGAAATCGTGTGCGACGCCGCTGGCCAGCTGACCCACGCTTTCCATCTTCTGTGATTGTCTCAGCTGCTCTTCGAGCCTTCTGGTCTCCGTCACGTCGACCATCGCCGCCTGAATTGCCGGTCTACCCATGTATGTTATCCCGGCAGCCCAGCCCTCGATCGACTTCATCTTACCGGTCGAGGTTATGGCCCTGACCGAGAACTGTATGTCTTTGCTCGGAGCAAGGGAGGCCCTGGCAAATTTCTCGAATACCTGGACATAATCGTTCGGATGGATGAAGGTGTCGAGGGGCTTGCCCTGGAGAGTAGACAGTTCCGTTTCGAACAGGTCGCTGGATGTTCGGTTCGCATATACGATGGCGTCGTCCTGGATCACAAGCACGGCGAGAAGAGAATGCTCGACGAGGCTCCTGTATTTTTCTTCCGATTCATGCAGCGCCGTTTTCACGGATTGTTCGACGGTTACGTCCCTGCCGATTGCCAGCATTCCGCTGACCCTGTCCGCCGCGCGCAAGGTGGTCATGCTGAGTTCCACGATCCGCTCCTCGTGGAACTTCGTTACGAGTCTGAGCGTGTACCGCAGGTGAGTATCGGGAGAACTGAACTGTTCCTCGATCTTCTTCATGAAATCTCCCGCATCCTCGGGATGAGCGATGATGGAGACGGACTTACCCCATATTTCGTCGGCTGAGTAGCTTGTCTGCTCGAAGAATTTCTTGTTTGCGAATATGAACTCGCAACGGTCGTTGAAGAGAAGGACCATATCGTTTGCCTGTTCCACCAGGTTGCGATAGCGATTCTCCGACGCCCGGAGCTGTTCCTGGAGTCTCCGCTTCTCGGTTGTGTCTCGCTGAATACCCCATATCCCGACGAGTTTCTTCCCGACGGTCTCTCCGATATACGAATTCTCGAAAAAGTGTATGTTCCCTTGCCTGTCCTTCTCAACCGTCTCGATATTTGCGGTCGAGAAATTCCGTTCGGTCAGCCTGAGCCTCGAAGCGGTGTAAATGTCCAGGTCGGCGACGAAATCAAGGGCACGCTTCCCGATCAGCTCTTCCGGCCTTTCGAAACCGTACATCCGTGCGAGTGCCTGGTTGCATTCGGAGATCACTCCTTTTTCGACGATTTCTCTGGCTATTTCACCTCTTTCCAGCGTTATGTCGATTGGGTCCGCAAACTCCATTCTCCAGATTCCTTCGGCACTGTTTCGAATAAAGTTCTGGTACCGGGCGCGCTGCAACTCCGACTCTTCTTCGGCTTTCCGCCTGGAAGTCAGGTCGATGGCCGTCACGATGCCATACCTCCTCCCGCCGTGGGAGATATCTGTTCCTCTCACCTCCATCTCGATGGAAGAGCCGTCCCGGTGCTTATACAACTTGGATGGGAAGTGAATCCCTCCAGTCTCTGCGGCACGCCGGATGTTTGCCTCGACTTCGTCCCTCGACTCGAACACAAGATCGAACAATGCCAGATGCCCGAGATCGGATTCGGCGTATCCGAAGGATTTCAGAAACGCATCGTTGGCCTCGAGTACCGCCCCCGTCGAAAGATCGAAAGTGAATACAGCCGAGTCGATCTGGTTGAGGACCGATTTGTGTTTGGCCTTCAGCATGAGGCACTCGTTGTCGAGATTCAGGGAATGGATCATCATGGATAGCTGTCGTGCCGCGGCCAGGAGGGCCGAGTCGGAGGTTCCTCCGTCCGAACCGATTTGTTCCGAGCCCCAGAAGGCGGCCACGAGCAGGCCAACGAAGCTGTGGCCGAATCTAAGAGGGTATATTCTGATGGAATCGGCAACCGTGCCGGTGAAAACGATGTCCCTGAGTTCGGCAAAGTGTTTCGAAGACTTGTCCAGGTGAAGGGGATGTTTTGCCCGTTTGAATGAGCTGACCGGTTCTCGGTCGTCGGGGATGGTTATATCAAAGTTGAGCCTGCTCGCATCCGAGCTCGACAGCAGGCGGAGTTCGGCCTTGTCTTCATCGGCGACAAGGAGTGAAACGGATGAGGCCCCGGTGAGCGTCTTGAGATAGTCGCCCAGCTGTGCGGATACCTTCCGAAGATCCGCGCCCTGAAGGGTCGACTCACAAATCTCGGCGAAGGCAGGGAAGAGAGAATCTGTGGTGCTTGTCTTCGAAGGTTCGGTCTTAACCGGTTGCTTCTTCATTAAGTCGGTTCCAGCCTCACGTGTCTAATCGAATTTATCGCTGGAACCGCTAAAATACAACAATACCCCTGTCAGAGCAGAGGAGCTTTACTCTCAATTTGTCTTCGGTATCGTGCCGTGGGAATTGAGGACCTCGTCGGTTTGAACCGAACGTTCGAGCTGCGGTCTTCGAGGGTGGGGTTGCCGGCGGTCGCTAGAACAGCGGCCTGAATCTGAACTCCGTACCTATCTTCTTTTCGACAAACTCCTTTGTGGATTCCACATCGAGCCCGTCGACACCGACGACGCTCATGTAGATCCTCGGGATATAGTCCTTTGCCTCTCTCGCGAACTCGATCATCGATTCCCATTGTTTGCCGTTCGGTGTGCCCATGAGTTTGGCGTATTCAGCCGGATCCGTGGAGTTCAGGCTTATCGACACTGCGTCGATCAGTCCCTTCACTTCCGGGAGTATGTCGCGGTGGTTTATAATATTTCCGTGTCCGTCGGTGTCGAGCCTGGTCATGCCGCCGTTCTCTTTGACGTAGCGCGCGACCTTCTTGACGATCTCCAGTCTGATCGTCGGTTCGCCGTACCCGCAAAAGACGATCTCCTTGAACTGTTTCGGGTCGCCGATCTCGCGTATCAGTTCTTCTGAGGTCGGTTCTTTTTCGATGTGAAGATTGTGTCCCTTCACCATCGCTTCGCCTTTCCGATCGCAGAATATGCAATCCGCGTCGCACCGCAGCGTAAGATTAAGATAGAGGGAGTCGCGAATCTGGTACGCAATCTTGGGCGCGGGCTTCTCGCCGATGCCGAAAAGTTTGTAGGCGTTGTATGATGTAATTCTCCCGATGTCTTCGGCCGTCAGCCCCTGCAGTTCCGCGATCTTCGCAACAATGTGTGGCACGAATGCCGGCTCGTTTGTTTTTCCCCTATGTGGAACGGGAGCGAGGTAAGGCGCATCGGTTTCCGCTAGAAAAAATTCTGGTTCGATGCTCGCAACGACCTTCTGAAGATCCGACTCGCCCGATTTTCCGAAAGTGATCATCCCGCTGATGCCGAGATAAAAGCCGAGCCCGGTCGCGCGGCGTGCCATATCGTAACCGGAGTTGAAACTGTGAAGCACCCCTCTCGGCTGCAGTCTGATCTGGTAATCGAATCTGCGGGGAAGTACCCATTCGTTCCTGACCTGCCTGTCCAAAATCTCCATCAAGTCCTGGTCGGATTCGCGGTTATGTATGGAGACGGGAAGCTTTACCGACTTCGCTATTTCGATCTGCGCTTCGAAAATTCTTTTCTGTGTCTCGGGTGGGGAGAGATTGTAGTGATAGTCGAGGCCGATCTCTCCGATAGCCACCACTTTTTCATGTGAAGACATGTCGGCTATTTGCCGGAGAGAACTGTCGTCGGCCTTCGACGCGTCGTGGGGGTGATAGCCGACCGCGGCGTAGACGCCTCTGAATCTCTCCGCGAGTTCGACGGCCTTTTCGCTTGAGGGAAGGTCCCATCCGGGCACGAGAACATACTCAACTCCTTCCGCCGCCGCTCTTTCCAGGGTCTCGCTGACGTCGGGGAATTTATCGTGGTTGAGATGTGAGTGTGTGTCGACCAGGTAAGTCATCTTGTTCTTGTGATTAAATTCAGGTTTCGGTAGTCAATGCAAGTTCATTCAGGCAATAAAATCTTTAGCGTGGCAGAGACATTCCAAATTCCATGCGCCAATCGAAATTGGATTCTGGCGTCTCGCGCTTCTTTTGCTTTGCCGAATTAACTTTAATTTCGTGAAACGCGGATTAAGATTCACCGCATCTCGCCGTGCCTACAGGAAAAAATTCCCCACTTTGGTCCCGGCGTTGCATGGGGCATGGGACGTCGGCGGAACGGGGCTTGTGTGGCAACTTGTCGCATCGGCCCGGGGTAATACCCGTCCCTTGTATCCCATTTGCCGTGAAAATGGGGGGAATTGTGGGCACGGCATTTGACGCAGTTTTCAGTGAATCCTTCGTTTCAAAAAAAGCCCGCCGGAACTTCGAAGCGATCCTCCGGACTTTCGCGGCGGACAAACTGCCCTTGGCACAAAATGCGAGAGGAGAACAAGGATGATTGAAATCAGGATGCACGGCAGAGGTGGTCAGGGCGGGGTCATTGCCGCGAAAATTCTTGCATCGGCAATCTTCAAGGAAGGGAGATTTGCACAGTCCTTTCCTTCGTTCGGGGTCGAGAGAAGAGGAGCTCCGGTGCTCGCCTTCACGAGAGTTGACGACAAACCCATCAGACTCAGGACCGCCATCTACGAACCCGACCATCTCATTATACTCGACGCGACGCTCATCAAATTCACGAACGTTTTCTCAGGCCTCAAAAGGGGAGGAACAATTCTCGTCAACACCTTCAGCCCTTTGAGCACGTTCAACTTTCCGGAGGACTACACTGCTGCCGCGGTCGATGCCGCCGGAATTGCGGTGAGACACGGCCTCGGTACTAAGAGCATGCCGATCGTGAACTCTTCGATACTCGGCGCGTTCGCCAGATTCTCCGGTGTGGTCGGAATAGACGCGATCGTAGAGGCGATAAGGGAAGGCGTTCCGCTGAAACAGGATGAGAACGCCGCAGCGGCGCTCGAGGCATTCGAGGCTGTGGAGACTGTCGTGGCTGAAATCGTAGCGCACGATAATCACTCTTCACATGGGAACGGAAACATAACCGTAAAGTAAGGGCGGCTAATATGGCAAAGTATAAATACACGACCGTCGAGGAGATGCCGCCGCTGGCATTCTCCCTCGAATCGACACGCAAGATCCCGACGGGGAGCTGGCGGCATGTGAGACCCGTTTACAAGAACAAAACTTCTCCGTGCGAAGTCGGCTGTCCTGCCGGCGAGAAGATTCCCGAGTATTTCGAGCTCCTCAGGCAGAAGAGGTACGAGGAAGCGTGGTACAAGATACTCGAGGACAATCCGCTCCCCGGAGTGACAGGGCGCGTGTGCTACCATCCCTGCGAAGGGCAATGCAACAGGAAGCCTTACGACGAGGGCGTCGCAATTCACAACATCGAGCGGTTCGTCGCAGATCAGAACCTGCGCAACAAGAAGCTGCCGCGGGTGTCGGAGTCGCCGAAAAGCGAGAAGGTGGCCATCATCGGCTCGGGGCCTGCCGGGCTATCCTGCGCGTATCAGCTCGCGAGGAAAGGATACCACGCAGTCATATATGAAGCGGATCATGAGCCGGGAGGGATGCTGAGGTACGGGATCCCCGACTACAGGTTGCCGAAGAAGATTCTTGACAAGGAAATCGCCGACATCGAGAGCACGGGTGTTGAGATCAGACCTGACTCCAGGATCGGCGGCAGCGTGGCCTGGAGCGAGCTCGAGAAGTATGACGCCGTCTTCGTCGCCGTGGGCGCCATGCGGAGCAGGAAGATGGATGTTCCCGGCGAGGACATGAAGGGAGTTTTTACGGGCGTCGATTTCCTCTGGGAAATAAATAACGGAGATGTCCCTAAGATAGGGCGCAATGTCCTCGTCGTTGGCGGGGGAAACACCGCCATCGATGCGGCCCGTACCGCTGTACGGCTCGGGAAGAAAGCGACGATTCTCTACCGCCGGACACGTACCGAAATGCCGGCCGTCCCCGAGGAAATTGAGGAAGCTGAGAAAGAGGGGGTCCGTTTCGAATTCCTCGTTGCCCCGGTCAAGGTTACCGGGAGCAAGGGGAAGGTTTCCAGGATCGAACTTATGAGGATGAAACTCGGCGAGCCTGACGCAAGCGGGAGAAGGAAACCGGTTCCCGTCAAAGGGTCGAACTTCCAGGTGGCAGCGGATACGATCATCTCCGCGATAGGCGAAGAGCCTGACCTCTCATTCCTTCCGTATTCCTTCCTCAAAAAGGGAGTAAGGCTTTTCGTCGACGACGATTATTCGACCGGTGTCCCCGGGATATTTGCCGGCGGAGACGCGGCGACAAATCCGAACGGGACTGTAGTTAACGCGATCCGTGCGGGAAAAGAGGCCGCAACCTCTATAGATGAGTTCCTCGGGTGGCGCACGAAGTCCAACGGGACGCCGCACGAAGTCGTCCGCCCGGAAGACGTAAACACTTTTTACTTCCCCCACGAGAGCCGCGTGAAAGTGCCTCGCATCCCCGTAGCGAAGAGCAAGACCGGATTCCACGAAGTCAACAAGACGCTGAGTGAGGCACAGGCACTTGACGAAGCCGACAGGTGCTTCACATGCGGAACCTGTCTTCACTGCGACGTCTGCATGACGTTCTGTCCGGACGTCGCAATAAGCAAGGATGAATCCGGAGAGTACGTCATCGACTACGACCATTGCAAAGGATGCGGGATTTGCGTCAACGAATGCCCGAGGGAAGCAATGGAGCTCGTTCCGGAAGGATCGCGTGAAGAGGTAGAGGAGGCTCAACAGGTATGAACGGCAAGAACGGCAACAACAGCGGGAACGGCGGCTTGCTGCATCCCTCCGTCGATAAAGTCCTCGTAATCGAAGGCACACATGCGGCGTCATACGCCGTGAAGCTGGCACGCGTCCAGGTGATCGCGGCATATCCTATCACTCCACAGACGAGTGTGGTCGAGAAGCTGTCCGAGATCGTAAGCCAGGGCGACCTCGCGGCCAAGTTCATAAAGGTGGAATCGGAACACTCCGCCATGGCTTGCTGCATCGGCTCCTCGATAAGCGGCGCGAGGGCTTTCACCGCCACGTCCTCGCAGGGGCTGGCGCTCATGCATGAACTTCTCCACTGGGCCGCAGGGAGCAGGCTGCCGATCGTCATGGTGAACGTTAACCGCGCAATGGCACCTCCGTGGTCCATATATGTCGATCACAATGATAGCCTTTCTCAGCGCGACACAGGCTGGCTTCAATTCTATGCCGAGAGTAACCAGGAGGTAATGGACACGGTGCTCCAGGCTTACAAGATTGCCGAGACTGTATCTCTTCCCATTATGATCAACCTCGACGCGTTCGTGCTCAGCCACACGTCCGAGCCCGTCGCGATTCCCAAACAGGAGCTCGTTGACGAGTTCCTCCCGGCCCGCAAGCCGTCGTTCAGGATCGACACTGCAGACCCGAAGGCGTTCGGAGCTCTGATCGGACCCGACGCATACATGGAAATGCGATACAAACTGTACAGTGCGATGGAAGACGCGCGGGCGGTGATCCGGGATGTCGATTCGGAATTTGCCGAGAAGTTCGGGCGGTCGTACGGCGGCCTGGTCGAAGAGTATTGTACCGAAGATGCGGAGATCGTCCTGATGACTTCCGCGACTGCCGTCAGCACGGCACGCATTGCCGTTGACGAGCTTAGAAGCATGGGATTCCCCGTAGGCCTTGTGAAGGTCAGAGCATTCAGACCGTTCCCCGTGGACGAGATCCGTGCGATCGCCGGAAGGGTGAAAAAGATCGGCATCATGGACAGGAACGTTTCGTTCGGTGCGACGGGAATTATCTATCAGGAAACAAAGGCTGTGCTTTACAACGCGCCTGTCAGGCCGCCCCTCTTCGGGTTTATCGCGGGGCTGGGCGGGCGCGATATTACGCCGGAGACTATCAAAGAGATCTTTTCATACCTGCTCAATCACGACGAACCCGAGAGTGAGACGATCTGGATAGGTCTCAAGAGCAAATCTGCCAAACAGCCTGAGCACCCGCTGCCGCAAAATCCCGGCGGGCAGAAGAAATCGGAAGGAGTATGATCCATGGGACAGATAAAATTTCAATTGCCTCCCGAAGAGATCCTGGCACCGGGCCATTTCGCGTGCCCGGGATGCGGCGGTACTCTGACGATGCGTTATCTCCTGAAGGCGCTCGGAAGAAAGACTGTCGTCGTGATACCGGCCTGCTGCTGGTCCGTTATAGACGGGCCTGTGCCTTATTCGGCGGCGGGCGTGCCGGTGTTCCACACCGCGTTTGAAACTGCCGCTTCGACGGCGTGCGGTATCAAAGCGGGGCTCGAGTCGCAGGGAGACCATGAGACCACGGTCGTTGCCTTCGCGGGCGACGGGGGGACTTTCGATATCGGCTTCCAGGCCTTATCCGGAGCCGCCGAGCGGAATGAAGATTTCATGTACATCTGCTACGATAATGAAGCTTACATGAACACGGGCATACAGAGGAGCTCCGCGACGCCTTTCGGCGCCTGGACCACGACCACACCTGCGGAGTCGCCGAAGGCCGAGAACAAGAAAAACATGGTGGAAATCCTTGCGGCTCATCGTATACCTTATCTTGCGACTGCCAGCGTCGCTTACCCGGACGATATGATCGCGAAAATTCAAAAGGCACACGACATACACGGCTTCCGTTTTATTCATGTATTTTCTCCATGTCCTCCGGGATGGAAGTTCGAGCCGGAAGATTCTATAAAGATTTCGCGAATGGCTATAGAAAGCAAAGTCTTTCCGCTTCTCGAGATATTCAACGGTGTTGATTACAGGCTCTCCAGAGAACCGGCTGGAACTCCCGTCACGGATTACATCAAAATGCAGGGGAGGTTCCGGCACCTTGGGGAGAAGCAGATCGAACAGATTCAGACTTATGTCGACGAAGAGTGGGAAAGGCTCGTAAGGAAATTGGCTCCTGAACAACACTTGCATCAACCAGAGAGCAGAGTAGCTTCAAAAGCAGCGAAAGTTATTCTCGCAAAGTCGCAAAGTCGCAAAGGAGCCACATCTTAAGACATCGATTTTGCCTGCACCGGTGGAAGCCTCGCAATATTGTCTCGCATAACATGGGACGTTTTCTGCGGTGTAATGACTGAGAACGAGTTGTCACGAATTATCGTAGATTTGTGAATGGTTTATGAATATTCCGATTGGGACTCCTTTACTCGTGAGAACCCTGCTTACGCAAAGCGACCGAGAGAAAAGGATTTATCTTTCTTTGCGAGCTTTGCGTCTTTGCGAGAGACGATTGCGCGGTCTCTCTTTGCGTAGAACAGGTCATTTGAGGGAGGGATGCGTATCTGTTATTCCTGAACCGCCGGAGGATGGATGTCTCTATTCAAGATAAGAAACGGTAATCAAATGATCGGCGAAGGGGCCGTTGCGGCCGGGTGCAGGTTCTTTGCCGGCTATCCGATAACGCCCGCGTCGGGAATTTACAAGTTCATGATCAACGAACTCCCTAAACGAGGCGACGTCGCCGTCAGCTCGCCCGACGAGATGTCGGCGCTTGCTTTCTGTGTCGGCGCCTCGCAGCGTGGCTACAAGGCGATGACGGCTACCTCCGGGCCGGGCTTCTCGCTCATGGTGGAGACCGTTCAATATGCCGTCATGACAGAGACGCCTCTGGTCATAGCTCTTGTCCAGCGGCTCGGGCCGAGCACCGGCGGTGCCACTCAGGGGGGCCAGGGCGACGTACTCTTCGTCGGGAACTCCATTGCCGGGGGCTATACCATCCCGGTGTTTTCCCCCTCAACTCCCGCCGAGGCATATGAGCTGACGATACATTCCTTCAACGTCGCCGAGAAGCTCCGGACCCCGGTGATTCTCCTTACAGACAAAGAAGTTGCGATGACCTCCGAGAACATCGACTACTCCTCGCTCCCGACTCCTGAAAATGTCGAGCGGGAGCTGTTTGCGCGAAGCGATGGTGAGACTTTCAGGACATACTCCTTCGTGCAGCGGGACGACGTGCCGGCGTTCGCGCCGATAGGTGGTGAAGAGAAAGTCACCGTGACCGGTTCCGCTCACGATATGACGGGGCGCCTGCAGAAGAATTCTCCCGAGACGCTCGAGGTCCTGAGGCATCTGCAGGAAAAAGTTGCGGCAAGAGCGCATGATATCACGACGCTGGAAATCGATCCGGGTGAAAAGCCGGAGACGATGATACTGAGTTACGGTATCAGTGCCCGTACTTCCCGGCAGGCAGTGGCGGAGCTGCGGAAGAAAGGCGAACGGGTAGCTTTCTGTAACCTGAAGACCCTCTTTCCGATACCCGAAGAAGAGGTCACGGCCGCGGCCGGGAAGGCCGGGAAGATCGTCGTTGTTGAAGAGAACATGACGGGCCTCTATCGCAGCCAGATCGCGCGGCTCTTTCCGGGAAAGAAGATACTGGGTGTCAACGGCGTCGGCAGGATGATTACGCCGAGTGAAATAGAAGAAGCTGTTCTATCAAGGAACTAGGGGGATCAATGTCCGAAATTGCGGCTCACAGCTCGAAGATAAACAGAACGTTCCTGAAGGTTGACGCCAAATTTCCCTTCTGCAAAGGCTGCGGCCACCATCACATAACGAACGCGATAAACGCCGCGCTTGTTAAACTGGATCTCGAACCCCGGCGCGTCAACATTACGAGCGACATCGGGTGCGTCGGGCTCGTCGACACGCTGTTCGAGGGCGTGCATTCGTTCCATACGACGCACGGAAGGTCCACCGCATTCGCGACAGGTGTCGAGATAGCCGATTCCATACTCGCCGATTCGAAGCTGAAGAACCTCGTAGTCATCGGAGACGGCGGCGCCATGATAGGGCTCCTCCATCTCGTCAACGCTGCCCAGATGAACGTCGACGTGACCGTCATCCTCTACAACAACTTTCTTTTCGGAATGACGGGAGGACAGAACTCCAGTTTTTCGCCGCTTCGTTTTATCACGGCAACGACCCCCGGCGGAAACATAATACCGCCGATAGACATGCCTGCCGTTCTAAAGGGGGCAAATGCCGGGTTTCTCGCGAGAAAGACGGCGACGGATCCGGATCTCGCAGATACGATTGCGGAGGCGATTGCTCATCCCGGTTTCGCGCTCGTCGAGGTACTCGAACTCTGTACGGAGTACGCGGTTCGCGGCAATAAGATCCGCGGCAACAAGCTCGAAGAGGTCGATCCCGGCTCGATAGCCGAATTGGGTGTACTCGTGAACCGCCGTGACAGGATGGAGTTCGGAGAGGCTTACAAGACAAAATCGGTCCAGCCGGCGCCCGTTGTGAAGTCGTCCGGAATTGAACCCAGGTATCAGAACACCCTGGAAAAGAGAGTCGGCTTTGTCATAGCCGGGACCGCGGGAGAGCGTGTCCAGTTCGCATCGTACATGCTTATGCAGGCAGCGGTCCTTTCAGGCGCCAATGCCACTCAGAAGAACGATAACCCGGTCACCCAGGGAACCGGCTTCTCGCTGTCCGAGATCGTGCTCTCGCGTGATGAGATCTACTATACGGGCATCGATATGCCCGACGTGATTGTCGCGGTTTCCGAGGACGGTGTCAGGGAACTGGCTGCGAAGGGGATGTTCGAGAAGGCGAACGCCGACACCCTGATCATCTGCGACAACACCCTGTCTTTGCCCAAATGTTCAGGGAAGGTGGTGGAGTTGCCGCTCAGGAAGAGATACATGCCTGCCGGAGCGGCCTTCGCGGGAATACTCACTGCCGTCAAATCGACGAGTATACTTCCGATACTTGCGTTTCAGGATATCGCCGCAATGCAGAAGAAGCCGGAAGAACTTCTCTCTATAATAGAACATGTTGTCGGGGGAATTTAAGGAGGTCGTTATGGTGAAAGGCGAACCGGAAATCAGACAGACCCTGATCTCGATCCTCGAAGAGGCTATCGAGAGTGAGATCGAATCGGAGGAAAAGTATCTTCACGCTGCCGGGCTTGCGTGCGATACGAGGGTCAGAGATTTTTTCCTCTCGTTGGCAAAAATGGAGCGGGATCACAAGGAACAATTGACCGCCCAGCTGGAGGAACTGAGGGCTCAGATGACCGTCGTTGGCGAGATGAACGAAATGTTTTACTGACCGAGCAGCCGGGCGGCCGGGGGGAAATGCGCTGGTTCCCGTAACGTGTTTGACGGAGGGCGGAAAGAGAAGGGGAAAGTGGACCGGCTAACAGGGGCTTGTCATCGCACGACTTCATACGGAGAAGGTTTGCTTGGGCTGTCACGCTGGTTTAACTTTGTTTCACCGATTGATCCGCCGCGAGCCCCCGGATGGCTCGCGCCAGAGTTTCCGGCATTTATCTGGATATGATCAAGGCAATAGTCGTCATCTCGTCCGTATTTCTGTTTGCATCCTGTGCGAGTCTGCCTTTCGAGGACCTCTCTGCACTCAGGAATGAACTCGGTGTCAGGAAATCCCCCGCTCAGTCGGATTACCCGGGCGCGAGTGCCGTCATCATTCTCGACAAGACTGATGTGAGGATGGTGCCCGATAAGGATTACGGTTACCGAATCATAAGGACGATCCGCAGTGTGAAAAAGATCTTCGCGAACATGGATGCCGAGGCATCCGTCGACATCCCGCTCAACGAAGGGGTGTCGCTTCTTAGAATAAAAGCGCGGACAATCGAACCGAACGGTCTGGTGATCGAAATGAACCCCGATGATTTCTATTTGGGATCGGGTGAATGGGGAAAAGGAGCGGTCTTCTACGCCGACCGACAGAGAATCCATTTCACATTTCCTGAGGTAAAAAGAGGTTCGATAGTCGAATACATTTGCGAGGAAGAAGACGACCGGCCTTTCCCTTCGGGTGAGTGGGATTTCCAGCGCGACATTCCCGTGATGAAGAGTATATACACTATCACGGTTCCGGCCTCTATGTTCTCCGACCTGCCGGACAGTGCCGGGGAGTGGGAATGGAATTTCAAGACTTATAATCATCGCGATATCGGCAGGCCCTCCTTTAACAGTCATTTCAGTCAGGTAGGCCTGGTCCTGAATTTCGAAGATACTTTCACGTGGGAGCTGGACAGCATACTTGCGTTTAGCCCGGAACCGCAAATGCCTGCCGCAGACATGTATAAAGGGTATGTACAGTTTGCCCCCACGGATTGGAAAACCTGGGACGACGTGTCCGACTGGTATTACAACGGTCTGTTCAAACCGAGCCTCTACGTAGACGATTCAACGAGGGGCGAATCCGATACGCTTACCGCAGGTGACTCAACGGAGGTCGGGAAGATCGCAAGTATCTACCGGTACATGGAGGGAATTCAGTACGGCCCCGACAGTGCCGGGAGCGGCAACCTTGTCCCTGATTACCCGTCGACGGTTCTATACAGTCAGTACGGCGACGGCAAGGATCTCGCAATCCTGATGATCGCTCTCTTGAGAGCTGCCGGCGTAACGGCGGAACCGGCTCTCCTCGTCACACGGTCGCAGGGCACTGTCGACCCCGAATTCCCCTGCTGGCAGTTCAACCATGTAATTGTCAGGGCAACGGATTCGATCGGGACCGTCTTCTGGCTCGATCCTGCCGTATTGTATTGCAGGCTGGGGATGATCCCGCCAGATGACGAAGGAGCGATCGCCCTGGTAATCAGCGATTCCGGGACAGCCGTCCTTGAAATGATCCCCTCGTCGCAAGCCTGGAGCAACGGCATCGTGATGGATATTCGAGCGGAAGTCGGGCCCGGATCTGAGGGAAGGTTCCACGTGATCATGCGGTTCGAAGGGGAAGACGACCTCGTGATGCGGAACGCCTTTGCCTATGCAGATTCGGACAACGTGCGTGAATACTGCCAGTCACTGATAAGGAACAACTTTGAGTATTCGCATCTGACGAGTTACTCCATGAGCCCGGTCGATTCGCTGCAGTATTACTTCACCGTGACATTCGATTTCGAAGTCCCGAACGTGCTGCAGAGCAAGGGAGACCGCTACGTACTATACGGTGACCCATTGCCCGTCATGGGAAATTTCGGGTGGCTTTCCTCGCGCGACCGGAAATATCCGGTCGAGTTCGATTATCCGTACATCTTGCGGAAGAGGGTGGAATACACATTCTCGGACTCAAACCTTGTCGTGAAGGCTCTTCCGCGGGAGGTGCAGCTGGCGACCCCCGATTTTCAATTCTCATCTTCATATTCGGCCGGGGAGCCGTCCCGGCTTCTCTTTGATGCTGTTTTTTCGTCAGAAGCCAGACAACTTCCGGTTAAGCGCTACGAAGAAACCGAACAGTTCTTCTACGGCATAAGCAAGGCAGAAGGGGAGCCGGTTGTGCTGGAGAAAAAGTAGGCCGAGTGCGGGCGGAATGCGAAAACGCACATCTGATTGTTCCAACGGTATTCGGGCTCGAATGAACTGGATCGACTGACCGCCGGGACCCTTCATGAGGTACGAAAAGCACCTTTCGTGACAGTTTGCATTATCCAAGCACGTCGTTTATCTTCTCCGAAAATCCGACCCCATGCGGATTGCCGCAGGTAGCTGCGTTGACGATTCGCTCCGGGGCGAGTTTCATACGAACAATGCCGGAAGCACATATGAGGGATGCAAAGCCCGCAAGTCTACCATCGGCCATCAGGCCCGAGTCCTGCCGTTTTCCCTTCGACGAAGTCACCGCCGGCGCGGCTGCATCCCGCCAACTATACATTTCATTTCCGAAATCAATAACGACCAACAGAACCGTAGAGGATGGACTCTTATGAAGAGACTTACTTTTCTGTTTGCGGCACTCATTCTTGCTTCCTGTTCCACCTTATCGCTTCAGGATATGTCTTCTCTGGAAAAAGATCTCGGGATCCGGAAATTGCCCGTGCAAGCCGACTATCCCGATGCAGATGCGGTAATGATCCTTGACAAGACCGACGTCAAGATGGTCATCGACCACAACTACAATTTCCACACGATAACCGATTACCACCGCGTCAAGAAGGTCTTCAAGGATGTCTCGGACGAGTCGTCCGTGGAGATCACGATTTATCACGGAGAGAAGCTGCTTGAGATCACGGCACGAACAATCGAGCCGGACGGCAGAGTAATCCCGCTGAAGAAGGGAGACTTCTATACGATCTCGGGCGGATCGGAAGGCGGTTCGGTCTTCTACTCCGATGTCAAGACGGTCAAGTTCACTTTCCCCGCGGCGGAACGCGGATCGATATTGGAGTATGCTTACGAAGAAGAGAACGACCTTCCTTTCATAACCGACGTGTGGCAGATTCAGAGGTACATACCGGTCATGCGCAACATCTATACACTGACCGTTCCGTCGATACTCATGGACGCCCGGGCGCTGGGAGGCGCCGGCTGGAAATGGAATTTCAGAACTTATAACTATCCCAGAGTCGGTCGACCAGCCTTCGACCGGCCCGTCAACACCGAAGGATTGGAGCGAACGGAGGAGGAGACATTCACCTGGAAGCTGGACAGCATTCCGGCCTTCGAGCCCGAGCCCGGGATGCCGGCGGACGACTGGTTCCGCGGATATGTCAAGTTTGCACCTTCGGACTGGAAGACCTGGGACGACATCTCGAAATGGTATTACAACGAGCTTTTCAAACCGCGGCTCGAGATTACGGATGCGATAAAAAAGGAATCAGAAGCGCTGACGGCGAGTGATACGTCGGAGCTCACAAGAATGAACGATGTCTTCCGGTACGTCCAGAGGATTCGTTATACGGCGGTCGAACTTGGAATCGGGGGGCCTCCAACCCGATTTTCCGCAGACCGTGCTTGAGAGACAGTACGGGGACTGCAAGGACAAGGCCATCCTTCTCATAAGCCTGTTGAAAGCCGCAGGCATTCCCGCCAAGCCCGTGCTCGTGCTCACGAAGTCCGAAGGGCATCTCGACCCGACCTTCCCATCCTGGAAGTTCAATCATATGATAGTAAGAGCCGACACCCCGGACGGCCTGGTCGTCTGGCTCGATCCGACCGTGAGGTACTGCAGGCTCGGAGAGATTCCGCCGGACGACGAGGATGTCGTCGTGCTGGTCCTGAACGACGACGGAACGTCTCTCCTCGACAGGACTCCCGCATCCCAGGTATGGGACAACGGGGTGTTCATGGATATCAAGGCGGAAATACATTCGAAGTCCGAGAGCAAGTTCCATGTGACAGTCAGGTTCCAGGGAGAAGAGGATCTGGAGATGCGTAATGCCTTCGCTGATGCGACTCCAAAGGAAATCCGGGATTACTGCAGGAGAATGATCGTCAATACCTTCGTGGACTCGAAGATAACGGGCTATAACGTCTGCCCGGTCGATTCACTCCTCACTTATTTCAACCTCTCTTTCGATTTCGAGGTCCCGAACCTTCTTCAGCAGCAGTCCGATCTCTACTTCCTGCATGTCGATCCCTTCCCGACGATGAGCGATCTGAGCTGGTTGGGCAAAGACAATCGCAAATACCCCGTACAGTTTGATTTCCCGTATATAATGCGGAAAAGGGTGGATGTTACGTTCGATTCAGGCTTTACCGTGAGAGATCTTCCGTCGCAAGCCGAACTGAAGACTCCCGATTTCGAATACTCCTCCTCTTACTCGGACAAAACGCCGTCGCATATTCTTTTCAATGAAGTATTTTCGTTGAAGAGCCGCGTTTTGCCGGTGCGGGATTATGAAGCGGCAAAGGAGTTCTTCAATAAAGTGAAGAAGCAGGACGACAGCCCGGTCGTGCTTGTCAGGAAGTGAAGGCACCGAAGACGCTTGCCGGGATGTCCGGAAGGGCTAGTTGTACTGAAGGCCTTCCATTACCCAGGTCTTCAGTCCTTTTGTCTGATTCGGAGTAAGGGGTGAGATTGGCGCCGGAGGCATGATCGGGCCCCTCCCTTCGATCCTTTGAATTAGTATGCTGTGGACGGTGTCTTTGCTCATGACTACGCCTGTTGCCGTAATGAGACTGAAGTAGTTCGTCAGGTCGAGGTTGCCCGCCGCAGTCTGGGTGTCGTGACATCCGGAGTAATTGCACTCCAGGTTGAAGAGCGGCTGGACTTGCCTGCTGTAGCTTACGTTCGAATCCGGGAAGACGATGTCTGCCTGTCCGGTCGACGAATCGAGAGTGTTCTTGCAAGAAGAAAGAATGACAGCTGTGGCAGCGAGAAATGCGAGGAGTACAATACGGAAATATTTCATGGCATAATTTAATATCCTGAAATTCGGAATCAATGACATGTGTTTGCATCGGCTCGTTACATCATCGATCTGGTAATCGGTGGTGTCTCAGGCTGCTTCTGGAACTCATCCCCCGACCCGTTCTCTTGGAAAGAGAAGTCAATTCGCGCGATTCGTGGTGAGATTGTTTTTCACAGGCAAAGTAGCCCGCAACTGGAAGGGGTGACTCCTTTCAAATAAAATGCGGCTAACTTAACTTCTTTTGATGAGAGCACTCGTCTTCTTCTTCGCCTTCAGCTTTTACATGGCTATATCCAACATCGATCCGAAACCGGTCGATCCGGCACCGATAGTTTTTGTCATGCCGAGGAAGCGTCTCGATCTCCCGAGGCGCCGCTGCCCGAACTTCTCATACATCGGCATACCCGCCTAAAATCTCAGGGGTGAAATAATGTTTGCTTTGATTGCGCTGCTTCTTCTGGGCGCCCCGGAAGATCATGCCCTCCCTCTCGATAGTCTCGGCATATCCGCGACCCCATCCACGAACTGGTACAGCTATACGAACAAGGAGGCGGGGTTCTATTTCGGCGAGATCGACGGGAGTAATGTCGCCCCTTTCCAGGGATGGACGGTCTACAACGAGTTGATTCTGAAGGATTACTCACTGTCGGTGGATGGAAGACGACTCGACAGGTCCGGGTCCAGGGTAACCGTCTTTCCCGACAGGCTCGTCCGGGTGTACGCTTCCGGCATAACCGAGACCTTCACTCTGCTCGACAGCATAAACGCTTTTTCGATTCAAGTGCGATCACAAAGTGAGGCTCTCTTTGACTTTCGCCTGTTATTCAACTCTTCAAGCCCCGGCGATTTCGGCGTGACCGGAAGGACTGTGAAGCTGCTGGAAAACAAAACCACCCCGGCAGGCAATTTCGGGAAATGGGTTGCAGTCGTCTCGTCCGGGATGCAATCCGTGAGGGATCCGCGCATGGAAGGTCCCTTCGCGTCTCCCGCGTTGTTCCGGTTGCAGGGGAGGGACATATCGATTGTCGTAGCCTGCGGCAAATCGGGCGAGGAAGCCCGTAGGACGGCCTCCTACGCCCTCCGGAAGCTGACCGAACTGCAGGCGCACCGGCGAGGGAGAATGCAGGACTTGCTGGACCGATCCTGCGTCTCGACGGGGAACGCGCAATTAGACAAGGCACTCTCCTGGGCGAAGCTTTCGCTGGATGCTCTCGTGACCAACCAGGGAATGAAAGGCATATGGGCGGGGCTTCCATGGTTCAATGACTACTGGGGGCGCGACAGCTTCATCTCACTCGCCGGCGCGACACTATGGCTCGGCAATTTCGAAGAGGCGAGAAGGATTCTCCTCGATTTCGCTGCGAAGCAGGACACCGATTCCGCAGGCACTTATTACGGAAGGATACCCAATCTCATCACGCCGAAAGAAACCACCTACAACACCGCGGACGGGACGCCGAGATTTGTGAATGCCGCATACATATACTACACGATGACGGGAGACTCCGATTTCCTCTGTAGGATATATCCCGTGATCAAGCGGGCGTTCGAAGGAATATTGACGCACCATGCCGATGATGACTATTTCCTGACGCACGGTGACCAGGAG
The DNA here is from genome assembly GCA_024641705.1 of Candidatus Kryptoniota bacterium. Taxonomy (GTDB): domain Bacteria; phylum Bacteroidota; class Ignavibacteria; order Kryptoniales; family JAKASW01; genus JAKASW01. The sequence continues at coordinate 21,784 of JAHECO010000030.1, read as the reverse complement.
ACCTGGATGGATGCCGCCGGCCCGAACGGGCCCTATGTGCCGAGAGGCAACCGGGCAGTTGATCTGCAGGCGTTGTGGTACGAACAACTCCTGTCGACGAAGGCAATCGCAATGTCGGCCGGCGACTCATCTACCTCGTCACGGGCCGGCCGTATCGCCGCCGAGCTTCGAACAAACTTCAACGACAAATTCATCGACCCCAAGTCGGGCCTTTTGTACGATCATCTAAAGGAGGACAACTCGCCTGACACGAGCATGCGTCCTAACCAGCTATTCGCACTCGACCTCGTGAACAACCCGGCGGTCAGGGCCAGGATAGTGAAGGCGGTCACGGAGGAACTGGATTATCCGTGGGGCGCAGCGTCGCTCTACCAGGGAGATCCGAACTTCCATCCGTTTCATCATAACGAGCCGTACTATGTCCCCGACGCCGCGTACCATAACGGAACGGTGTGGGTTTGGCTGACCGGCCTGCTGGTGTCCGCCCTGACCAAGATGGGGCGGGTGGATTTCGCATTCAGGAACACGCATTTTCTCGCTGGCGAGATATTGGGCGGTAAGGCCGCCGGGACTCTCCCCGAGCTTTTCGATGCCTTCCCGCGCGAGGACCAAACGATACCGAACGAGTCCGGCGCCTTCAGCCAGGCATGGAGCCTTGCGGAGTTTATCGAGTCGTTTTACGAGGACTATCTGGGAGTGGGGATAGATGCAGACAGCTGCACGATTTCTCTGAGTCCTCGGCTGCCGGCGGCGCTCAGGAACGTGACGTTCAGGCTGGATGGGGGCAAATGCGGCAATTACCTGGTCTCGTACAGATTCGGTACTAAGCCGGCAGAGGTTGAGGTAACACCCCTCGGTAGCGTCGCCGGCACAACACTTAAGGTTTGTCTTCCAATCTCCGAAAGAGAAGACATCGAGTCGGCATTCAGGATTGCCGGCAGCGGGAGTGTAGTGGTCAGAGTTTCATCGGATTCACTCGTAGCGGAGCAGGACGGCAGGGCACTCCTTCCTGAGTATGAACCGAGATCTGTCGACCGCTTCGTCCTGTCGGACAGCCTGCATTTCCAGACACCGAAAATAAACCTCGACTGGAAGTTCGCGCACGAGTCCGACTTCGAAATTCTTAAGTTGAAAGATGTTAAGAGGCAGGACGGCAACGCTCAGGTTTTCGCCGGTGCCGACGATCCCGCGGGTGACGACAGAGGTGCGACCGGCACTTATGTGTATTCTCTTAATCAGAATTTCCACACGGGTATATTCGACATTACGCACGCGGCCGTCAGCTATGACAGCACGAATGTCTACTTCACGCTGAAGTTCAAAGACCTCGTCAACCCGATGTGGCATCCCGAGTACGGCTATCAACTGACCTTCGTGGCCATCGCTATCGGCAACGGAAAGGGAGGGGAGAAATATGTCGGTCGGAACTCTGACTATGTACTTCCAGCTGACCGCGGCTTCCAAAGGATTATCTACGTCGGAGGCGGAATAGAGGTCTTCAATGCGGCGGGGAAGAAACTTGCCGTCTATGTCCCGGCGCCCGCAGACACATCGAACCCGCTCGGCAGCGTTGGGGAGAGGGAGATAAGTTTCTCGCTGCCCGTCAGTCTTATCGGGCGGCCGGCGCGGGACTGGAGGGTCTCAATACTTGCGGGAGCGCAGGACGATCACGGCGGCGGAGGAGTAGGCGAGTTCAGGACCGTGGGGGGCAAAGCGGCCGAATGGCAGGGAGGCGGGAAGAAAAAGGCCGGTCAGCCGAACGTTTTCGATGAGCTGATGCTTAAGTGACGGGGTCTCTCGAATGAAACTTTCCCCGTGCCGTCCCTGTTGTTTGTCAAAAAGGACGACACATAAAAATCGGTGCAGTCGTTTTGATGGCGCTTGCCTTTGCCGCATGCTCAAAATCGTCGACCGGCAGCACAAGCAGCAACCCGACGGGTCCGACCACGTCGGACACCACGGTTAGTTTTGCGAGCCAGGTGCAGCCGATCTTCACTTCGAGTTGTGCGCGTTCCGGTTGTCATGCCGGCTCGGGAGCGCAACAGGGGATGGATCTGGCGGCCGGAAGTGCTTACGGCGCCATAGTGAACGTGGCGAGCCGCGAGAAACCACAGTTCATGCGCATTGCGCCGTCCAAGTCAGACAGCAGCTACCTTTATCTCAAAATAACAGGAAGCTCGTTGATATCCGGAGCCCGCATGCCATACAATGGAGGAGCATTGTCTCAGTCAGATATACAGACCATACAGCACTGGATCGACCAGGGAGCGAAGAACAACTGACGTATCTCGCCGGTTTGCCCGCCGCGCGGTGATTTATTAACTTATATGTACTGGCGATGGAGTTCGCCAGTTAAAAGAAGTTTCTTGAACGCAAGAATGATGACTCCTGTCGGTGAATTGAACTGCCCGGCAGGAGTTTTTTTATGTTGCGGCTTAGTTGCCAAAGATAGACTGGAGTGAAAGTGCTAAAACTGTTCGTGATATTTGCCGGCGGCGGGATCGGTTCGGTCCTTCGTTACGCGACATCGGCTTTGATGTATTCGATATTCGGTACAGACTTTCCATACGGGACGTTTGCTGTCAACGTAATCGGGAGTTTCGTCATAGGCTTCTTCCTGACCGTTGCCGGTGAGAGGTTCCTTGTGAGCCCGGAGACGAGGGCTTTCGTAGCCATCGGGATACTTGGTGGCTTCACGACTTTCTCCACGTTCACGTACGAGACGCTCGGCCTTTTCAAGGACGGCTCTTTCTTCGTGGGGGGCACGAACATAATCGCGTCGATTACAGTGGCGCTTTTTGCAGCGTGGTTGGGTAACTTAATAGGCAGACTCATATAGGAGGCGGTAATGAAACTGGAAGGCAAAGGCAAGCTCCTAAGGATATTCATAGGTGAGGACGACCATCTCGACAAGAAGCCGCTGTACCATGTCTTCGTGGAGAGGGCGCGTGAGTTCGGGATGGCAGGAGCGACCGTTCTGCGCGGGGTCGAAAGTTTCGGCGCGGGGAGCATGATCCATACGGCGAAACTCCTCGAGCTCAGCGAAGACCTTCCCCTCGTCATCGAGCTCGTCGATTCCGAGGAGAAGGTGGATGCATTTCTGCCGATCGTGGAGGGAATTTTCGAGAAGGCGGGCTGCGGCGGGATGATAACGGAGGAAAAAGTCAACGTGATACATTACACCCACGGGAAGGAAAAATAGGGCCCGGAGCGGCGGATCCGGGCTGTTGTTTCAGCGGAGGCTTTGTTAAATTGGGGCATGAAAACCTGTCAGGGAGGCGGGAACTTCGAATCTAAAGGAAACATTCGCCCGCTTTATGAGTAGTCAGGGTTGCGGCAAAATCGTTACGCAAGGCTATCTGCATTCGCGAGTAATCTTCAATAATTAGTTCCGAAAAGAATCCATAACCACAAAAGGAGAGGGTATGAGAAAATTGGCTGTTTTCTTTGCCTTGCTATTGTCATTTGCAATAGCTCAGGAGGCTTCAGCGCAAATTGACGCCAGGCTCCTCCAGTATCCGGCGGTCTCCAGCACGCAGATCGTGTTCGACTACGCCGGGGACCTCTGGGTAGCCCCGAAAGAGGGAGGAGTCGCCAACCGGCTCACAACTCCGCCCGGGGAAGAGATACTGCCGAGGTTTTCGCCGGACGGGTCGAAGATCGCCTTCAGCGGGAATTACGAGGGGAACACGGATGTCTACGTTATTCCTTCGAAGGGCGGCATGCCTCTGCGGGTGACTCATCACGGCTATCCGGACCGTATGCTTTGCTGGTACCCGGACGGCAACCAGATTGCGTTCACGCCGATCTCCAGGGCATACAGGACCTGGAAACGGTATCGCGGCGGAATGGCTGCGGACATATGGGTCTACGACTTCCGCAAACAGACCGCGGTCAACATCACCGACAATCCGGCCAACGATGAATTCCCGATGTGGCACAACAACACGATCTACTTCCTCTCGGATCGCGGCAAGAACGAGAGAGCTAACATCTGGGCTTACGACGTTACCACCAAGCAGACACGGCAGGTGACCGACTTCAAGGACTTCGACATTCACTTCCCGTCGATCGGCCCGAGCGACATAGTCTTCGAAGCAGGAGGCAAGCTGTATCTCCTCGACCTGGCGACGGAGAAATACCATGAAGTAAAAATAGACGTGGTCACCGACGAGATAACGATAATGCCGAAGGCCGTGAACGTGGAGAAGATGATAGCGAACTACTCCGTCGCGCCGGACGGAAAGAGAGCCATCTTCGAGGCGCGCGGCGACCTGTTCTCCGTTCCCGCTGAGAACGGCAATGTCGTCGACCTTACGAACACCTCCGGCATCGCCGAAAGGTATCCTGCCTGGTCCCCGAACGGGAGGTACATCGCCTACTGGAGCGATCGATCGGGCGAATACGAGCTGACGTTGAAAGACATGGAGAATCCCGGCGCCGAGAAGAAACTGACATCCTACGGGCCCGGATTCAGATACAGGATTTACTGGTCGCCGGACAGCAAGAAACTCGCGTTCATAGACAAATCAATGAATATCTATGTCTATGATCTGGACAAGGACAAGACCACGAAAGTCGACAAGGAAAAATACGCATACGAAGGAGGCCTGCGCGGCTTCAAAGTCGCCTGGTCGCCCGACAGCCGCTGGCTGGCGTACGAAAAAGATATGGACAACCGGCACAGCGCCATATACATGTTCGATACGAAGGAAGCGAAGATGCACCCTGTCACGAGCGGTTACTACAGCGACAGCGACCCGGCATTCGACCCGGAAGGGAAGTACCTCTATTTCCTGACCAACAACACTTTCGCTCCTGTTTACAGTGACATGGATAATACCTTCATTTATCCTAACTCAACCAGGTTAGCGCTGATCACCCTGCAGGATACGCTCGTTTCCCCGCTTTCACCGAAGAACGATACGACCGCCATCAAGTCTGATGAAAAGGCGAAGAAGGAGGAGCCGAAGAAGAAGGACGAGAAGAAGGGTGCCGAGACCAAAGAGACGAGGATCGACTTCGACGGTATCGCCGGGAGAGCAGTAATCCTCCCGCCGGAAGCAGGGAACTACCGCAATGTGCAGGCGGTCGCCGGCAAAGTCTTATTTATCAAAGCCCCGAACAGCGGTTCGGGTGAGAAGAAAAATGCCGTTATGTACTACGACCTCGAGAAAAGAGAGGACAAGACAATCGCCGACGGCATTTCCAATTACATGGTCTCTGCGGACGGGAAGAAGATCATGATCGCGAAAGAGAAGTCTTTCTTCATCACGGACATCGCACCGGAGCAGAAACTTGACAAACCTATGCCGGTCGGCCAGATGTCGATGACCGTCGACCCGCGCGAAGAATGGCATCAAATATTCAACGATGTATGGCGGTTCGATAGGGATTACTTCTACGATCCCAACATGCACGGCGTCGACTGGAAGGAGATGCGCGCGCGGTACGGTAAGCTGATTGACTACGCGATGACGCGGTCGGACGTGAATTACATCCTGGGCGAGTTGATAGGCGAGATCAGCTCATCGCATACCTACCGCTTCGGCGGAGACCTTGAGACGCCGAAGGAACGCGCCGTCGGTTACCTCGGCGTGGATTGGGAACTCTCCAACGGCCAATACAGGATTCAGAAAATCCTGAAGGGAGCGCCGTGGGATAATGAGAACAGGTCACCCCTTGACGAACCGGGCGTGAACGTGAAGGAGGGAGACTATGTCCTTGCGGTGAACGGAACGCCGATGGATGTTACCGAAGATCCGTACGCCGCCTTCGAAGGGCTGGCGGGGAAGACCGTCGAGCTCACCGTCAACGACAAGCCCACGATGGACGGAGCGAGAAAGGTCATGGTGGAGACGATGACCGATGAAGCGAGGCTGAGGCTTCTGGCCTGGATCGAATCCAACAGAGAAAAGGTTGATAAGGCGACCGGCGGCAAGATAGGATACGTTTACGTCCAGGATACGAGCATCCCCGGTCAGAACGATCTCGAGAGACAGTTCACCGCTCAGATCGACAAAGAGGGACTGATAATCGACGAGAGGTTCAACAGCGGCGGCCAGATCCCGGACAGGTTCATAGAAATGCTCAATCGCAAGCCGCTGGCTTTCTGGGCGGTGCGTGACGGCAAGAACTGGCAGTGGCCCCCCGTCGCGAACTTCGGGCCGAAAGTAATGCTTATAAACGGCTGGAGCGGTTCGGGCGGCGACGCATTCCCGTACTACTTCCGCGAAGCCGGCGTCGGACCGCTTGTCGGCGAACGTACGTGGGGCGGACTGATCGGCATTTCAGGAGCGCCTCAGCTCATCGACGGCGGCATCATTACCGTCCCGACTTTCAGGATGTACACTCCGGACGGGAAATGGTTCGCCGAGGGGCACGGAGTTGATCCCGACTACCAGGTTGTGGAGAACCCGGCAGAGCTGGCGAAGGGAGTCGACCAGCAGCTTGACAAGGGTATCGAAGTGGTGATGCAGCTTCTCAAAGAGCATCCTCCCGTTGCTCCGGCTCAGCCGCCTTATCAGAAGAGATAGACTTCCGGCATGATTCTCGTGTAATTAAAAAGGCTGCGGTAACCTGCCGCAGCCTTTTTGTTTATCGCAGAAGAAGTCGTCCGCAGGGCTATTGCCATTTCCGCATTATCTCTCCGAAACATTCCACACCGCTTGATAAGACCGATCCATATCCATGCCCGGGTCTTGTCCACGCGCCGGAGAGATAGAGGTTGGCGATCGGAGTCTCGTGCCCGAGCCTGCTCGACCCGGAGTTGTCGACGGTCTGGTCCAGACCGTATATTGCGCCGCGATAGTTGCTCGTGTATCTCACGTTGGTGAGGGGTGTTCCGATCTCCTTTACCTCTATTGCCGCAGCCAACCCCGGCAAAAGAGTCTTTTCAACTTCTTCTATGAGGATGTCGGCCAGGCGCTCCTTCTCCTGCCGGTACGCAGACTTGTTGCCGTTGAAGTAGTCTTTCTCGTACTTCTTCCACGGCTCGTAACCGGTGAAAGTTGTAATGTTTACGGTGTTCTTGCCGGATGGGGAATAGCCATTATAGATGTTGTCGTACAGAGTCAGCGCGTAGCCTGCGTCTTCAAAGGCACCCTCCTTCGCGAGAGCATATCCCTTCTCCATGTCGTATCCGGTGTCATAGAAGATCTCGGAGTCTTTTATCCCGACCTTGCCGACGAGGTCTTCCTTCAATCCGAGGAATATCTGGAACGAGGATAGGCTGACGCTGTAATGGTCGAGCTGATCCAGGTATGCCGATAGGTAACTCTCTTCGTCGGTCATCTTCCGGAACGTGTCGAAAGGATTGGCGTTCGAAACCACGACCCTTGATTTGAACTCCTGTCCGCTGCTTATTCTGACGCCGTACGCGGCGTGGTCCTTCGTCATAATCTTGTCCACTCTCGAGTTCAGCAAGACCTTCCCGCCGTTGGACTCTATGTACTTCACCATCGCGTCGCTGATCTTCTGGGACCGCCCTATGGGATAGTAGCCGCCGCCCGTGAGGTAGCCCAATGCCGGCATTGCATAGTAGAAGCTGACGAGCCGCGACGGAGGGAGTCCGTAATAGGCCCATTGGGCCGAGACGATCGCCCTGAGTTTGTCGTTCTTCAGGCGCGCATCCAGCATATCCTTCCATGTCCTGTTGTAAAGCCCGGCAAGGACCGGATAGTCCACGGGGAAACGCTGCATGTCGACCTGGCTCCTCGCTTGGGAAAGGCGCTCTATGTCCGCCGCCAGCGCTCTCATGTCCTCGAACAATCCCTCGATTCCTGCCTTCTCTTCCGGGAAGAGAGAGACGATTTTTGCGATGTAGCCCTTGAGGTCCTTCTGAGGGACCGTGATGTCATAGTCGGGATAGATGACTCGGTAGAGTGTGGGGTGCGGAACGAATTCGACGTCTGTAATCTCTGGGAACCCGGGGATAAGATTATGCAGGCCGTTTCTCTCCGCGATTACGGTCGAGTGGAGGGAAACGTCGAACTTGAAACCCCCCGGCCGTTCGAATACCGTCGCGTAGCCACCGGGCTTGTCATGCTGTTCGAGGACAAGTGCCTTAAAGCCCTGCCTGGCGAAGGCAGCGGCGCAGCTCAATCCGCCGAGCCCCGCGCCTATGACGACCGCGTCGTATTCGTCGTCTTTTGCAAATGCCTGGACGCCCCTTGGCAGGGAGCTCCAATCCAACGCGAGCATTCCCATGCTGCCGAGGACGTACTTCAGAAAATCACGCCTCTCAATGCCGTTTCTGCCCATTGCATACCTCCAAACTGTCTCTGTTTAATTTCCAATGAAACCTGGTGGACGAATGCTCTCCGCCAAACGCGGTTTCGGAAAGAGAACAATCCCGTGTCGAGAATTTGTGATGCCATACGTTGTGGTACTGCGGAAGTCTAAAACGGAAGGTTAAATGGAGCTTGGCTTTTCGTTGCCGATCGTGTGCAGCGGGAGCACTTTCCGACACATTGTAAGTTTCGGCCGTATCTTTTGCAAGCCGAAGGCAGGGTCCGGGATCGCGGCAACCTGTAAATTGTTGGTAATGTGTCAGTTTTATTGATCCGCAAATTCCCGGAGTTCTTTTAACCGCAAAGGACGCAAAGGATGCGCCAAGTGCGCAGAGAATGGATGCAATTTCTTTGCGTTCTCTGCGTCTTCTTAGCGTTCTTTGCGGTTAAGTTCAGACTGATACGATACCAAATTGTTTTTGGTCATGTGATTCTTTAAGTTGGCGTATAAGCCGGTAGGCGCAGAAGATTTGAACCTGAAAGACATGAGGTAGACATGGCAAAACGCGCATCCGCTGGTAAAACGAAACTCTCCCCGTCCAAGATCACAGACTCGGTATATGCCTTTCGGGAGGCCCGCGTCCTCCTGACTGCTTTCGAGCTCGATCTTTTCACGATCATCGATGACGGGCGAAGATCCTCGGAAGAAGTGGCGCGCCAGGCCGGGACAGACCCACGCGCGACAGACAGGCTTTTGAACGCGCTCTGCGCTTCCGGGTATCTCGTCAAGAGAAAGGGGGAATTCTCCAATACCTCCCTTGCGTCGAGATTCCTGGTAAAAGGGAAGCTGGACTACCTGGGAGGCCTGATGCACCAGGTAAGCTTATGGGATACGTGGAGCACGCTGACGGATGCGGTGCGCACCGGCTCGACAGTGATGGTCCGCGATTCCGTGAACAGGCGGGGCGACGAGTGGCTGCGTGCTTTCATTGCGGCGATGCACACTCGGGCGGTCCGTCAAGCCCCTGCGATCATCGGGTCGATCGAGCTCAAGGGAGTTAAACGCGTCCTCGATGTCGGCGGGGGCTCCGGCGCGTTTTCTATGGCATTCGTCCGGGCGAAGCAGGGAATCAGTGCGGTGGTTTTCGATCTGCCTAATGTGACGAGCTTGACGCAGACCTACATCGATGCCGAGAAGCTCGGCGACAGGATTACCGTTAGTCAGGGGGATTACACAGTCGATCCTCTGGGGAGCGGCTACGATCTTGTGTTCATGTCCGCTGTTATCCACAGCAATTCACCCGAAACGAACAGGCAATTATTCTGTAATGCGTTTGACTCGTTGAATGCGGGGGGAAGGCTGGTCGTATTGGATTACATAATGAATGACGAGCGCACGGCTCCTGAAGCGGGGACATATTTTTCGTTGAACATGCTCGTCGGCACACCTGAGGGAGACACTTTCACGGAGACTGAGGTGCGGTCATGGATGGAGAGTGCCGGTTTCAGGAGCATAGGCAAAACGAGGACGCGGTTCGGAACAGATTTGATGACGGGGCGAAAGAAAGCCCGAGATGCCGGGCAGGTGATTGCCTGAACACTCAGGCATGGAGGTGATGAAATGAGCGTTGACAGGGACGAAGCTCTCATCAGGGAGTTGTTGAGGCTTGCAGGCGTCGAGCTAAACGGAACAGGACCCGGCGACTTGCAGGTGCACGACAAAAGGTTGTACGGCCGCGTGGCGTCCGAAGCGGAACTGGGGCTCGGTGAGTCTTATATGGCAGGATGGTGGGATGCCGAGCGAGTCGACGAACTTATCTTCAAAGTCCTTCGTGCGAATCTCCAGGATAAGGTGAAGCGCAATCTCGGAATCGTCCTGCGACTCGCGGCCTTCCGGCTGACAAACATGCAGAAGAAGAGCCGGGCATTCATTATTGGCGAAAGACATTATGACCTTGGCAACGAGCTGTTCACGAAAATGCTCGACAGGCGGATGAACTACAGTTGCGCTTACTGGAAGGACGCAAAGACACTGGATGAAGCGCAGGAGGGCAAACTAAGACTCGTCTGCAAGAAGCTTCACATGAAACCGGGCATGAGGGTGCTCGATATCGGCTGCGGCTGGGGAGCGTTCGGAAAGTATGCGGCAGAAAAGTACGGCGCTGAAGTCGTCGGTCTGACCGTATCGAAAGAGCAGGTCGCGCTCGGCAGGGAGCTCTGCAAAGGCCTTCCTGTGGAGTTCAGACTCCAGGACTACAGGGAAGTCGAAGGGGAATTCGACAGGGTGGTCTCAGTCGGAATGATTGAGCATGTGGGATACAAGAATTACCGGGAGTATTTCGAGGTGGCGGCGAGGTGTCTTAAGGAGGAAGGACTTTTTCTTCTCCACACTATAGGTAGTCTGCGTTCAGTAAGGAGCACCGATGCCTGGACCCATAAGTACATTTTCCCAAACGGGATGCTCCCTTCGATTGCCCAGCTGGCGAAAGCGGTGGAGGGCATCTTCGTTGTCGAAGACTGGCATAATTTCGGCGCCGACTACGATAAAACCCTGATGGCCTGGTACAACAATTTCGTCCGCAGCTGGGATTTGCTGAAAGACAAGTATAGCGACACGTTCTTCAGGATGTGGAAGTACTTTCTCTTATCGAGCGCCGGGGCATTCAGGGCGAGAAGCAATCAGCTCTGGCAGGTTGTACTGTCCAGGAAGGGTGTGCTTGGCGGGTACACATCGATAAGATGAGTCGAGGCCAATCCATGTCCCAAATGTAAGAGACTTACCACGAAGGACACAAAGCCCGCGAAAGGTCTTCCCTTTGTGCCATCTCTGTCGACAAGGCGGGGGAAGCCTGTGTCGAGTCCCGTTAGGGACGACGTGTTTATAGAATAGGAACAAAAAAGGTTAGCCCCGTAGGGGCGCGATATCATTCTTTGGTCGTGGGGGAATCCTATATATTGATTCCGAAAACGGATCTTGCCAGGAGTCCTACGGCGTAGGTCACTCCGACGGCGATGAGCAGAATCACGAGATTTGTGACGATCCTTCTCCTCATGCGCATTCCTGAGAGGAACGCGATTACCGTGGAGATAAACAGCATGACCACAGCCGCAAAGCCGAGTGACCAGAAAATGTTGCCGGCTCCGAGCAGCACAGGCAGTACGGGCACGAGGGCGCCGAAGAAATAGGAAAGTCCCACGACCACGGCCGATTCAGCCGCGCTCGACGATCCTTCCTTTTTCTCTTCCGCTTTGCCGTCGATGAACTCACGTTTGGCCGCCTCAACTTTCTCCACTTCCTTCTCCGAATTGAGCGCGCCGTAGGCTCCCGCAGCCATGGAGATCGAACCGGCCACTGCAACGGCAGCACTCGCCGCGATGACTGCGGGTATGCTGGAGAGCGCCGCGAAGAAGCCGGAGACTGCGCCGAGTATTTCGACCAGCCCGTCGTTCAGTCCCAGGAAAATATCGCGTACCCGCTCCGGGTGGATCAGCCGCTGACTTGCCGACGACACGATCTCGTCCTCGTGCTGGAACTCGTCCTCGAGGATCCTGTGTACCGCATCTCCGGTCGGAGTCCCTTTGTACCTGTTCCAGACCGTCACGTACTTCCTCACGCCGTACACTTCGATTGCCTCAAGGACGAGATGCGTTCCGAGATTTCCGAAGAGCCGCGCTGCGGTAGTGAGAAGGCCGAGCTTCACGCGCCTTCTGAAATCGAGTTTGTTGGTGTTGTCCGAGAAAAAGTCCTGCCAGAACTTCAGGTGCCTCGTCTCGGTAGGAATGAGTTCATCGAATAGCGGCTTCAGATCGTCAGAAACCACCCCGCGTATCCTCTTGTAGAGCGTCAGATCGAACAGCTCGTCGAGGACCAGTTGTCTTCCAAGTTCCTGTTCCATGATATGATAATTTACCTTATTTCAACGCGCAATTCAAAAGGAAGCATTTGCTGGTACTGGCTCACTTTGGATTCAACCGCAGAGAACGCTGAGAAGGCGCAGAGGACGCAAAGGGAAATAGTCTTATTCTCGGCGTGCTTAGCCCCTTCTTTGTGTCCATTGCGGTTAGATAGCTCTTGGTATTCCCAAAGAAATTGAAATTGAGCCAATGCACATTCGTTCAATTCTTGTCTCAAGGCGATCCGTCGAAGCCGCTCACCTATAGTTCTTATCGTCTATCCTGCTCAGGCCGGTGCTATCGCTCATGACACCCACCGTCACGATCGCAAATGTGAAGACGGTAGTTCCCGGTTCAAGGTGGCCGCCGAACGCCTTTTCGGTATTGGTGAATGTTGCGTGTGCGTGAACGCGCCCGCCGACGATGTAGCCGTTCATGCTGACGAGGTCCGCCGGGGCATCGTCGTTCTTGACGAAGATGTTCTTAGTCGGGAAGCCAGTATTGCTGACGACATGGTAATGGTAAGAGATGACCGAACCGGTGCCGGCCAGTATGACCCCGTTTCTGATGTTACTTTCTTTAACTGCCTTCTCGAGTCCGGCAAGGAGATCTGCCTTGTACTTAAGCCTGATCACGGCAACCCGCTCGAAACGCGCGGCAACGGCATACACTTCCGGGACGGAGTCGCTGTTTGCCTTAGCATCATAAACCGTGGGAGCGCTTGTTCGCTCCGTCCTTATATCCTGAGCCCGGATAAGACCCGCGGCCGCAAAGAGGATGACTAGGAATATAATTCTACGCATGCCCGTTCCCCCTTTCAATATCTTTATAACATTAGCTGCCAGTAGCCGACGTCGATCCATCTTCCGAATTTATTCCCGACTTCCTGGAAATGGGCCACTTTCCGAAAACCGAACTTCTCGACCAGTGCGATGCTGACGGGGTTGGGGAGAGCTATTCCCGAAATGACGGTATGAAAGCCCCTTGTTTTGAGCGAGTCAAGGAGCGCCCTCTTGAGTTCCGTGCCGATCCCTTTGCCGATGTAATCGCCGTCAATGTATGTGCCCGTCTCAACTGTGTTGCGGTATGACGCCCGGTCTCTCCAACGTCTCGCGTACGTGTAGCCGAGGACCATGCCGTCGATTTCATAGACCAACCATGGGTAGTCGCGGGTGGTGGTCCTGATGCGGTCCTCCATTTCTTCGGCGGTCACCGGACTCTCTTCGAAAGTGGCCGTCGAGTTCTTCACATACTCATTATAGATGGCGCATATTGCCCCCGCATCGTCGAGTCGTGTCTCCCTGATCATTCCATTCTCCTGTTTCCGCTTTTCTTACGAACGATAGGCAAGCCCGGTCCGAAATGCAAATTCCCGTTTGTGAAGATACGAATGTGGCTGATGCGGGGCTTCCGGCATCGCAGGAAGTGCGAACGCACGCGAATTTCGGGGGATTAAAGTGGCAAGTCGAATTTCCGATAAGGAAGATAGAAGACCTTAGGCTGTCTTACTCAGTCATGGGAATAATGGTACATCCGACAATACATAACGGTTTCTTCGTTTCAACCGGCCAAGTCGTGCACGGGTCGAATTCCGTGACCACCAAACGAAAGTAAGCTATGCTCAAAGGAACAGGGAAGTTACTCAGGAAATACTCCCTCCAACTGGGAGTTATCTTAATCCTTTTCTTCATCGGGCTCGAGATCGACGGTTACCTCCGGCTTGCAGGAATAAACCCGGCTTCCGATCCGGGTGCATTAGCGAGCACGAGGCAGCTTCTCGTCACCGGCATTTTCGGAACCCTCGCGGTGATCGGGGCAATGACGGCGTTGATCATGGCGACTCTCTACAGGCCGGTGAAATTTCTCTCGGGAAGGGTGAAGCAGATGGCGGAGAAGGATTTCACGTCGTTGTCCGCTGCGATGACCGAGATGGCACAGGGGAATCTCACGTCGCGGATACGCCTGGAAGCCGGTGCGATCAGTACATCTGTCAACGGGCAGGTAGGAGAGATGGTACGCGGGCTAAACTCGATAATCGAACACCTGAACGACGCAAGCAAGGAATTCAACTCCGCGACGGACAAGCCGTGTCAGCGGTTCATTTATGTCGGCGCGGATTCGTATCTCGAGGGACAGGCCTGCGGGGAGGCGATGGGTAAGGCGCTCAACGGCAGAGGGAAGGTCGTTATCCTTCTGGAAAAGTTCAACATAATCGGCCACGATCTGAGGCGGAAGGGATTTCAAAATGTGCTGCGCGAGAAGTACCCGTCTATCTCCGTCGCCGAGATGGTCGAGACAAACCTGAACTTCGAGCTGACGTACAACGCGGCAACGTCGCTCATGGAAAAGCATCGCGACCTCGCGGGCATTTATGTGACCTATGGCGGCGCTGCTGCCGCGAAGGCCGTCGTAGACGCCGGCAAGACCGGGACGGTGAAGGTGGTCTGCCATGACCTTGCAGACGAGACGATGAAGTACGTGAAGGATAGTGTGATCACCGCGACACTGTCGCAGGATGTGTTCGCGCAGGGGCACGACCCCGTCATCGGAATGTTCAATCACATAGTCGCCGGGTGGGAGCCGCAGCAGACGAGGCTCCTGACGAACATGGACCTCGTCACCGGGGAGAATTATGCGCAGTTCTGGCAACCCGGCAGGGGAGTAATAGAAACGGAGGCCATGGCGTCAAGACGGCTGAAACCCGCGAAGGGGTCCGACAGGCCGATCCGGATCGCAGTCCTCGGCAGGGACGGCGACCGGTTCTGGACAGCCTTCAGAGCCGGAGTCGACGCGGCCGCATCGGAACTGATGAGCTTCAACGGAAGCGTCGACTGGGTAGTTCCGAAGGGACAGTTCGTCAACGGGATCATCAACGTCAGCGCGGAAATCTACGGTCCGGCGGTAGACGACTGCATCGCGAAAAAGTACGACGCGATAAGCGTGGGCATTTTCGACAAGAACCTGGTCCCTTACATCAACAAGGCTGTGGACCGCGGAATAGTGGTCTCGACTTTCAACAGCGAGCCGTTGAGCCTCCGCGGAATTTTCGGGGCGTTGGTAAGGAGATCGAAGAGGCTCCTAGGCCTCAGCCGCGATTTGGCCGGCACGGCGCAGCAGTCGGTCGAGGCGTCGAGCTATAACTCGGAAACCATACAGCAAATGGCGAAGAGCCTGAACGAGGAGGCGCTGTCCATAAGCAACGCGAATGCCAACATGGAGCAGATTTCCGCGGCAATCAATACCATTGCCATGGATTCCCATGACCAGAAACTTGCCGTGGAAAATGTATCCACTTCCGCAGACGAAATATCCAGGGCAATCGATTCGGCGAGTGCCGGTGCCCACAATGTCGTCTCTGCTTCCGCAGACGCGATAAGAATATCGAAGCTTGGGGCAGCGGCGGTGATGCAGAACCTCGAGCAGATGAAGAAGATCGAAGAAACTGTCGCGGCATTTGCCTCGAAGATAGAGGGGATGGCCAAACAGTCCGAGCAGATAGAAGGAATTATCGAGAACATCGAACAAATAGCCGAACAAACGAACCTCCTGGCACTGAATGCCGCGATCGAGGCGGCGAGAGCAGGCGAACACGGGCGGGGATTCGCGGTGGTCGCGGACGAAGTCAGAAGTCTTGCCGAACGATCTGCCGCCGCGACGAAAGAGACCTCCGCGCTGATCAACAGAGTTCAGGAAGACATCGAAGGCGCGAGCAAGTCGGTCGGGGCAATCGTCGAAAAGGTCAGGGAAGGGACCAAGTTGGCCACCGAGTCCGGAGACGCGATAAACAAGCTCCTCTCCTCCTCGGAAAATATGAACAAGCAGGTCGACGTCATGGCTGCCGCCAACAATGCGGTCGTTAAGATAATGTCCGGGCTGCTAAAGTCGATAGAAAAGATTTCAGCAGTCGTCGATCAGAACATGAGCGCGACGGAGGAACTGAGCTCGAGTGTGAAGCACACGGTGGAGATGATCAACAACGTGGCCTCGATCAGCAAGGCCAACGCCGAGACGATAAACGGTATATCCGAGAACACGGTCAAAGCTACCCGTGAGGCTGAGGAGGTCGGTCAGATCGCATCGGGGCTCGCCGACCTTGCCGATGAAATCCAGTCGTCGACAGCGCAGTTCAAGATCGAATCCGACGGGGTAAGGAGAAACTGAAGCCCACCTGTTCAAGCAGCCAGAAGACCACTGCCGCTACTGCCTCAAATAACCCGAGTGAGCAGACACCTACCCGGCCGTGGGAAGCATATGTTGCCGCAGATGTCGCCGAACCGCACGCCACTCCTATAATGAAGACAATCCTGCCGCTTGGGCCGGTCGTCCCGTTGGGTCTCGTGACATAAAGCGTATGGTGTGGATTATCCGGATGATCTTCGGTATTCACGGTTTCCTTTCAAAACGGGATTAAAAAGTTACACGGAGTTCCGCTGAGGATTACAGAGTTACACAGAGGAATATACTTCTCAGTGTCTCTCAGTGCCTCTCTGTGGATCTCTGTGAAATGTTTTTCCCCTTGCGAAGTGAGTCAGGGAATCTCACTCTATCATCTCTACACTTCCGGTGGCAAGGTCCTCTTCTCTCTTATTAATCTCCCGTGGCACCTGGGGTGCCCCCAATTTGTCGTACGCGCGGTACGAATCGCACAGTATTTTCGCGAGATGCTCGACTTTCTGTCCCGCTCCCTGGGAGATCTGCATGTTGCATGTGCCGCAAGTGGTGACAACCGAATCGACATGCAGCGACTTTATGTGTTCGAACAGATTTGCCCCTGTCATCATAGACAGATCATAAAACTGCTTTTTTAAACCGAATGTTCCTGCCATTCCGCAGCACGTGTCTTCGGGGAGCTCAACCACGTCGAGTCCCGGGACGAGCCTCATAAGCCTTACCGGCTGTCTGACCACGTTCATGGGTATCGAATGACACGCGTTGTGATATGTCACGCGCTTCTTTAGCTCGCCGAATTTGACGTTGAGCTTTCCTTCATCCGCCAGCCTCCCGAGATAATCGGAAAGGTCGAGTATATGTTCGGAGACAAGGCGGGCGTCCTCGCTCCCGACGATTCCGGGATAATCTTCTTTGAGCGCCAGGCCGCAGCTCGGCGCGGAAGCAATTATGTCGAAACCCTGCCTGACGTAATTCGCCAGCTCGGCGACGTTCCAAGCGGCATCTTCGGCAGCGGCATCCCTGTTTCCCGTCGTTATCTTGGCGATGCCGCAGCATCTCAGGCTGTCGAGCACCCGCACATCGACATCGTTCCGCCGCAGAATTTCAATCGTGGAGAGTCCCTCGCCGGACGGGTCGTTGAAATTTGCGAAACACCCTGAAAAGTAGATCGCCTTTCTCTGTGCATCCGGGACTTTCCTGTTGACTCTCACCCGTTTGTAAAGAGGCTTATGGAATTTCGGGAGTTTCCGACGGCTGTCGATGCCGAAAAGCTTCTCCATCGGCTTCCGCAGAATCGAAAGGTTTGCCGCAATGTTGGCAACTGTCGGCGTTATCGATCCAATCGCGGAGAGTGCCGGGAGCCTGTTGATGAACCTATCCTGTCGCGTCGATTCGGTCTTCTCAAGATAAACCGTTTTCGCCTCGACCACGATCCCGGGGATATCGATCTGAGTCGGACATTCGGTGAGGCAGAGCTTGCAGTTGAAGCAATAGTCGAGGACCTCCTTGAACT
The DNA here is from genome assembly GCA_024641705.1 of Candidatus Kryptoniota bacterium. Classification (GTDB taxonomy): domain Bacteria; phylum Bacteroidota; class Ignavibacteria; order Kryptoniales; family JAKASW01; genus JAKASW01. Next base: position 3,976 of record JAHECO010000030.1, on the reverse strand, counting down.
CTTTGTCGGCAAGGTATCCGGCATCGAGGTCGCCGTTGATGACAGAGCGAAGGATGTTTCCTTTTGCGCGGGGGGTCGCCCGTTCGTCGAAGGTAACCATCGCGGTCGGACAATAGCTGAGACACGTGCCGCATCCGTGGCATTTCTCAATCTCGTGCGCTATCGCTTCCTGATCGAGCGAAGTCCCGGTGTCGACTCGTCGATACGATTCACCGTACCGTAAATCGTGTGCGATCGAGATGCCCTGTTCGCCGACTATCTTGCCGGGGTTCAGTATCCCGTTAGGGTCGAATACTTTCTTGACTTCCCTGAACAGGGAATATATTTCTTCTCCATAAAGCCTGGACAGGAACGGTGTCCTCAGGAAGCCGTCGCCGTGTTCTCCACTGAGCGTGCCTCCCAGTGAGATAGCCAGGTCGTAGATCTCGCCGGCGATCGGGTCGATTTTTCTGAGGTGGTCCTTGCCTCTCAGATCGAGAAGCACGATGGCGTGAGTATTCCCGCTCCCGGCGTGCCCGTAAAGGGCGTAGCTGACGCCGTGGTTGTCAAAAATCTTCCGTGCACCCGCGAGATACTCCGACAACCTGTCGACGGGGACAGCCGCATCTTCCACGAACGATGTCTTCTTGCCGGGCTTTTCTATTTTGTAGAAAATCGCGGACGCTTCTCTGCGGACCTGCCACAGCTTTGCCGCTTCGGCCTGATCGCGGGGAAGAATCTGTTTGCTTGGGAGGTGCAATCTCTGAAGATGGTCCGCAAGCCTGGCGATCTTGTCGTCGCCGAGTCCCGCTTCTTCCTCTTCGAATTCGAATATCAAGATTGAAACGAAATTCTCTCCAAGCAGCTGGTCGATCTGCGGGTCGAGTCCAATGGCTGCGGAGGCGAAGCTCTTGTCGAGCATCTCGACTGCGGCCGGTCGAAATTGCAGAGCCTCTTGTGCAGCCGCGGCGCAAGATTCGTAGGATGGGAAATACGCTATAAGGTTCCGCCGCTCTCTGGGCGTGGGGACAAGTTTCAGCGTCGCCTCGACAGTCAGGCCAAGCGTTCCCTCGCTTCCGCAGAAGAGTTTCGTCAGGTCGACACTTTCCCCGTCGATTGTTCCGGCAAGATTATAGCCGCAGGAATTCTTGGAGGAGCGAGGCCATCGCTTCGATATTGTTTCCCGATGAGGCCCGAGGAGGTTCGCGATTTTGTTTTCCGCGTCCCTTGCCGAGCCGTGGGACAGGTCGATCAAATTGCCGTCGGCTGTTACCACCTTCAGGCCGGCCAGGTTGTCTTTTGTCGCGCCGTACTTTACGGTATGCGCGCCGGCGGCGTTCGTGCCGATCATTCCACCTATCACGCATTGCTTCCCGCTCGACGGGTCGGGCCCGAACATCAACCCTTGCGGGAGAAGGGTGTTGTTGAGGTCGCTCAGGACAACTCCGGGCTCTGCTGTCACCGTCCGCGATTCCCGGTCGGCGGCAAGAATCTTCCTGAAGTACTTGTTGAAGACGATTACGACGCCGCTGCCGAGCGATTGTCCGGCGAGGCTCGAACCTGCCCCGCGGCCTGTTATCGGAATTCCGCGTTCGCCGCAGTAACGTACGGTCTCGACGACGTCGCCGGTGTTTCTCGGTACGACGACGCCGAGCGGCTTCACCCTATACATGCATGCCGCCGTACCGAAGAGAGACCTGGAAATGTCGTCGAAGAGTACTTCCCCCGAGACCCTTTGCCTTAAATCGTTTCCGATTTTCCGCGGATCATGGCTCATCTTTCTCTTTTGCCCGGTGAGTTTCTGTCGCGGTACTGGGAGATGAGAGTTTCCTCACACGGGTCCGCTTCGAGCTGAAAGGTTGGGTGGTCGATGCCGAACCTGTCCGAGAGCTGGCCATCCAGTTCGTTTGTGATTTCGGCCGTCCCGCTGAGCTGCATGTCGTCGACGACGATGTGGGCGGAGAGCGCCTTGAAATTCGTGGAGAGGCTCCAGATGTGAAGATGGTGGACTCCCTTCACGCCCGGGAAGCCGCGTATGAAATCCGCGACCTCTTTGAGGTTTATTCCTTTGGGCGAGCCCTCGGTGAGTATGTTTACAGATTCGAGGAGGAGGTCCCACGAGCTCTTTATGATGAGAAGACCGATTGCGATAGAGATGACCGCATCGAGGATATGAAATCCGAATATCGAGATGAGGAGGGCGGTTACTATTACTGCCGCCGACTCGAGGACGTCTGTCATGAGGTGGAGAAAAGCGCTCTTGGCATTCAGGCTCTCGTTTCTGTGCGGATGAAGGAGCAAGACCGAAAGGACATTGGCTCCGAACCCGATGGCGGCGATCGTCACCATCAGGCCAACGTGTATCGTCTCTGGCGACGAAAGCCGGGAAAGCGCCTCGTACATTATATAGACTCCGATAAGCACAAGCGCCACCGCGTTGATGAATGCGGCAAGAATCTCCACCCTGAAATAGCCGTACGATTTCTTTTCGTTGTTTCCCCAGTGCATCATTCTTGCCGCTACGAAACTTATTGTCAGCGCGATGAAGTCGCTGAAGTTGTGCAGCGCGTCCGAAATAAGTGCGAGGCTGTTTGAGAATAAACCACCGACGAGTTCCGTAACTGCAATGAGGCCGTTCAGAATTATCGAGTAAAATAACGGCCGTTCTATCGTGCTCTTGCGAAGCATATGTTTAATTTGAAAAGCGAAGGGGAGATAGTCAAATCATGCGGGAGCCTGGGGACTCAGGAGCACAGCTCCCTCGCAACCTGGGGGCAGCCCGGTCAACCTGGGTTATTGGCGCTTCAGAAGCGAGACCGTTTTCTCGTAGACGTGGTCGACAGTCAGTTCTCTGATGCACTTGAACTCTACGCCTTTGCGGAAGCATTTCAATGGGCGCGGAGAATAGATGAAACACGGGGAGCATTCCAGATTCAGAGAAGCGATCTCGTATTCGGTGTGCCAAGGGTGGATGTAATTAGTATTCGTCGGGCCGATGATCGCGACGACTTTGCGCTTCATGGCGGAAGCGATGTGCATCAGGCCCGAATCGTTCGTGACGAACACGCTGCATCTCCTTATCACGGCGGCAGTCTCCGGTATGCCGGGGATATCGGCGGCAATGACGTCCGGCGTGCCGGACTTTTCACAAATCTCTCTCTTGAGATCGGCCTCATCGGGGCCGCCAAACACGAATACCTTGGCGCCGAGTTCTTTCACCAATCTGGCGCCGAGCTCGGCGAATTTCTCAGGCTCCCATCTCCTCTTCATCTGGTTCTTGAACGTGGCCGTGCCGGGGTGGAATCCCACGACCAGATCGCTGCCGGAGATGCCGTTCGACCGCGTGAACGAATCGGCGAAGGCCTGGTCTTCCGGCATCAGCGGGAAGTGAAGGTCCGGGATGCCGGCGGCCTTGAAATCGAATACCTTCTCGCATAGCGATACATTCTCCTCCACGCAGTGGAGTGAGTCGTTCTCTTTGACGGTGCAGTTGTTCAGGAACCCGAACTCCCTGGCGTCTCTCCGCAGGTACTCCACAGCTCCTCTGTTCTTCGCGCCGATTAGGAACTGGATAAGATTGTACTCTTTCCGGTTTGAAGGGTAGACATTTACGGACGAATCGTACTTCCCCCGCATGAGGAGGGTAAGTTTCAGAGAACCATACTTCGAATGGTTCAGGAAATTGTGGTAGATGACGTTATTGAAGAGCCCCGTTCTTTCATATATCTGCTGCGCGCCTCTGAACATGACGAGGGCGTCGATGGTGGATTCGGGGAATTGGGTGCGTAGTATCCGTGCGGCTGGAGTGAAAAGGAGTGCGTCGCCGATGCCCGATAATGCAATAACGAGGATTCTCAAGTCGTTCCTGAGGTGTTGCTAGCAGGCTGTTGAAAAATATGTTAATGAGACAAAAATCTTCATGTGGACAAGTTCTTTAAGATGGAAGACTGGTTCAGGCGTTGTGGATTTGAGATCTGTTGGGACTTCTGAAGTCCGG
>JAHECO010000095.1 GCA_024641705.1 Candidatus Kryptoniota bacterium | reverse complement strand
CCTGCCAGCTCCTCTGCGGCACTTCTGTCATTCGCGGAGAGTCCGAACCAATTTCTGAGTGCATCGAATTCCGAAGCGTTGGCCTTCACTATGTTCGTCGACTTCAACAGCGCTTCGACAATTTCGCGGGACTCGGCCCCAGCTCTCAGGTTGACATCAAGCACTTTCACGGCATCAGATTCCAGAAGCCGTTGAATTGTCTCGCGGCTCCTCTTATTGCGGGACGCAAGTGTTCCGAATACGAGCACCTCTGCGTCCGACACAGCCTTCAGCGACTTCTCCTCCGGCTCCATCGAATCCCAGGCGACAGGCTCCTTAATGAGGTAGCTAGGGTTGCCTTTGGCGTCGACCGAAACCTCGACTAGCCCCGTAGGAAGTTTCTCGTCGATCTGGATGAGATCGTTCGACATGCCTTCCATCTCGAGCCACCTCAGTATCTCCTTTCCGAGGACGTCGCTTCCCACCCTGCTGATGATTCCGGCCCGCGTTCCCATTCTGTGGAGATCATGGGCGACATTGAAGGGGGCTCCCCCAGGAAATAGTCCTGCGGGCAAGGAATCCCACAGAATCTCTCCGACACAAATTATCTCATGGTTGTTCATCCTGCTTTTGCCTCACCGGTAAAGTGGTAGCCGTCTTCGGGTCGCTGTAAAATTAAGGGTCCGCTGAAGCATTGACAAGTTCACGCGCAATTGGAATAATCAGAAGAATAAGGAAAACCTTCTTGGCTGCGACTCCTCTTGTCTTCATAGTATACCAAGCGGGACATCCAGCAGTCACAAGACTGTAAATGTTCGGCCCAAGAAAATCTGCTGCAATCAGCCGCCGTGTGGGCACATTACTCCGCAGATTGGGTTGACTGTCGATTATCCCCAAGCCAGTGAATCCCACCCGAGGATGACAAATATATTATGTAAGTTGTACCTTTCCATGACATTCCCTGTTCTCGCTCGACGTAGCATATCCCAGGAAGAACCGAAGATAACCTTGTCGTTGAACAAATCACTGGAGCACGGGAATGTCAAACTTAGATCAAAGAGTTGGCGGTTTATATCCATACGCCGTCGTCGCACGAAGCAGGAGATTTGTCACAACCGTACTCATCATTGCCGCGTCGATTGTCGGCATCACTTGCAATAAGTGTCTCGCAGCAGACAGCCTGCGGACAGACACGGGCAATCATTGGTGGATTGATTTAGGTGTCGGAATGGGCAGTTTCAGAACAAACTTCGCCCTGGCAAGCAACGTCAGTTTCTGCCTTCAGGACAACCACAGCCTTTACACGATCCGGTTCAACCATGTTTCCGGAATTCCCAGAGGCTTCCCTATCGCGGGACCCAGCGACATGCGCGAATACGGCTTCATGTACGGAAGGACCCTCACGTCAAACGAAAGTTACGCAACTATTTCCGCGGGGTTGGGTTGGAGCACGGAGAAAACCTCGCGGCTGGGATTCCCGCTTGAAGCCGCTTTGTATGCCAGGCAATTGAAATGGGTCGGAATCACGCTCAAGCTCTGTGCAAACATCACGCCTGGCCCTGGTCCGAGCAGATCGTACTGGTGCGTCACTTTTGGTCTATTGTTAGGAAAAATCCGCTGATGTCACAGCGAATGTTTCGGAGATACATGGCCGTAGATTTGCCGAGAAGCCGCCACAGAATGCCCTCCGCAACTCTCGTTCTCGTCACGTATGCAAAAAAGCATGAATTCGGCACACAGTCACAGCGGCTTTTTCGGTCCACATGTGCGGTTTGAAGCCGTAACTTTATCTAAGCAGGCTTGCAACCAATAAGGAGATCGAACCGTCTAAAACAGTGAGTGATGTTGGACCTTATTACCATTATGGATTTCGATGCATAATTGAGGGGAGGTTGGCTTGAAATGGGTAAGAACGAAGCTGGCCAGAGTTTCAAAGGAAACATCCAGTACGGTGGGGCGGTTCTTAAATCTCTTGCACGAAAGTACACGGGCATTGGTCTGGCAATTGCCATTGCTCTTCACCTGGTCGGGGTCGGTGCGTATTGGGCATCAGAGTACATTAGCCGCGGGGAGGAAAACTCCGCTCCCGTCATAATGTTGAAGTACAGCGAACTCGGCCCACCACCGTCGATCACAAATCAACAGGCAATTCCGCAGGTGGCGGTTTCCACTCCAATGGCAAAACCCAACGTCGGCGTACCTGTGCCGGTGCCTGATGCCGAGGTTTCCCCGGAGCAGACCATCGCTTCACAAGAAGAGCTTCGCAAAATTGCCGGACCTGTGACACAGGGAACAGGCGGGGGTGACTCCATCGGGGTCTCCATGGGCAATTTCAAGATTCCATCGGAGGATGCGCCTCCGCCGGACTTCGTGCCGGTCGAGAAGGAGCCACAGGTCATCAAACAAGTTAAGCCGGTCTACCCAGAGCTCGCCCAGAGGGCAGGAATCGAAGGAAGGGTCCTCGTGAAGATCTGGGTCGACAAGGACGGGAGACCGCACAAGGCAATAGTTTTGAAAAGCGACGCGGAGATCTTCAATCAGCCGGCGATCAATGCCGCGATGGAATACCGCTTCACGCCTGCTATCATGAACAAGGGACCGGTAGCCGTCTGGGTGGTGATTCCATTCACATTCAAACTCTTGCAGCATTAGGTCGGTTCAGGAAGCGACGAAGGACCGACAGCGGAGCGGAGTGAACTCTAACACCGTTGTATTTTTTGGAGACGCCAGCGGAGCGACGCCTGTCAGGCGCCACCGTCCCGTACACCCGCGCGAACTCTTTCCTCCGACGTCTCAGCAAAGACCGTCCTGAAAAGCTGCTCGGCAGTGCTGCTCAATGAGATCTTCCTCCGAGCCATGACTTTCCTCGCCACGTCGACGACCTTCTCTATCTTATAAGTCACGAAGCCGTCCGAGGCGCCTCCCCACGAGAAAGCCGGCACGTACTTCGGCGGGATCCCCGCCCCGAAAATGTTGCAGCAGACGCTGACTACCGCTCCCGTGTTGAACATCGAGTTGATCCCGCACTTCGAATGGTCCCCCATCGTCAGTCCGACAAACTGCGAGCCCGTGTCGATGAGCGAGCCGTCGTTATAGACTTTGACGCTGCCGTAGTCGTTCTTGAGGTCGCTGTTGTTGGAATCGGCGCCGATGTTCACCCATTCACCCAGGTAAGCGTGGCCTAGAAAGCCTTCGTGCTGTTTGTTCGAGTAGGCGTGGATAATGGACTCCTCCACCTCTCCGCCGACCTTGCACGTTTCGCCGATCGTCGTATTCTCGTAAATCTTCGCACCGATCTTGATAATGCTGTGCTCGCCTATGAATACGGGACCCTCTATGACCGCGTTCGGCATGACCTTCACGTTCCTGGAGATGTAGATCGGCCCCTCTTCTGCATCGAGGACCGCGCCCGGTTTGACGGTCGCACCTTCAGAAACGTGAACTTGAGAAGGATTAAGAAGATGCACGCCTTCATAGACTTTGCCTTTAATCTGAGGCTGTCCCCCCGTAAGGACGGCGAAGTCGGAGACGAGCTGTGAACCGTTCTGCTGGACGAGTTCCCATGGGAAAGTGATGAACCGCGCATCAGGAAATTCCCTCTTCTCGATCTTCCCGAAGAAGCCTGCATCGATATTGTGCTCTTTGATGATCGCTCTCAGTTGTTCCAGGCTCTGACCGGAGATCCAGGCAGCTGCCACAACTCCGTCTTTCAGGTAAACCACATCGGTGCCGGGATACTCCCGGCCGAATATCTCTCCCCCTTTCGCCGGCATCAACAAGCGCCCGTTTATCAGCAAAGCCTGAGTCGTTCCTGCCGGAATTTCATTCACGGGGATGTTGGGATTTTTTTCCCTGACGACTTCCGCCAGGTAATTCCTGACATGCAATGTCGTCTTTGCCCCGGGGTATGACCGTATTATCTTTTCGAGTAATGTCGCGGCTCCGCACTTCAAATCATAAACGGGACGAAAGTGGACGAGAGGAAGCAATTTTCTGTAGTATCCATCTTCAAATATGCAGACGTGCATGATATGTCCTCAGCAGTTTGTGTTAAGAGCTCCGGGAAATACACTTTCCTAAATCACCGGGATTCGGCCACGAGTGCGACGACAGGGTCGCGGACAGCCGTGTCGGGTGAACACCGACGCATTCCGGGCACTTAACCGTAGGTGATGAACTCCGCGGACAGCTTGGCCGCGGCCGCCTTATCGGTCATGACGATCGCTCTTCTGTGGAGCTGCAAAGCCGAGGCAGGACACATTGCGGTGATCGGACCCTCGACGGCCGATTTCACCGCGTCCGCCTTCCCGTCTCCGGTTGCAAGAAGAAGTAATTCCTTTGCCTCCATGATTGTCCCGACCCCCATAGTTATCGCATACCGTGGGACTTCTTCGGCGCTTTTGAAAAATCTGGAATTGTCCTTGACCGTCTTTTGAGTAAGCGTTTTAATTCTGGTTCGAGACCCCAGTGAAGAGCCAGGTTCGTTGAATGCTATGTGACCGTTCCCGCCGATTCCCAGGATCTGGATATCGACGCCGCCATGTCGCTTGATCTCATCTTCATACCATGTACAGAATTGTTCTATCTTCGGATTCGTCTCAAAGGAGGAGATCTTTATGTCTCCGTACATTCCTTGCGGAATGTAAACGTGAGAGGGATTGACGTTGATATGATCGAACAGATTGTGGCGCATGAAGTAATGGTAGCTCTGGTCGTGTTCAGGCGGGACGCCGATGTATTCATCCAGGTTGAAGGTGACTATTTTTGAGAAATCGAGCCCGTCATTCTTATACAACCTTATCAGTTCCCGGTACAAACCGAGGGGCGTACTCCCGGTCGCCAACCCGAGGACGAGGTTCGGTTTCTGCCGCATTCTCGAAGCGATAATTTCAGCCCCTTTTTTGCTCAAGGCATCGTAATCTTCGTGCACAACTACCAGCATGTTCTTAACCTCCATTTTGGTCTGGTGGGAAAGCAGCGCTTGTTCGCGCTTCTTGGCAAATCACATAACCTGGTGTGAGAGATTCTATGATTCACGGTCTTCATCGTTATGGTCCATCGCCTGAGACAACCGGCTGCAGTTCAGAAGAAGCCTGACGATAAGTGAATCGGGGCAACTTGAGGGGTTGACCGATCCCGTCAGATAGCAGAATGTAAGAGATCGGCCCGCTTGATGCAACTCAGACACACGGGAGTAAATGTCATGAGAATGAGACTATTCATAACACTTGTCGCATGTACTGTCTCTATTTCACATGGAGCATCTTGCCAGGAGAAGTTCACGGTGGTCACTCTCAGTCCGCGCGTAGGGGAAGTAATCACGGCTCCCGCACGCAACAGATTCCAAATCTTCAGAAACTTCGAGGGTTTTGTGAGCGCGGTGATCTTTGAGTCGGACAACAACACATTCTTCGCGAAGGTGGCTTTCAATGACAAATATGGTGCGGTCCGTGACACTATCTTCCGCTGTCCGTTGCCCCTTCTCGTCAACATGGCCGATAAGATCAATCACTACGAGGCGCTCCGTCAAGGCACATACAAGATCGGTCAGGAACCTACTATCTTGACCGCCGGCGGGAGGGCATTTGTTATGCGTGAGGTGAGTGGCGACGTCAGATATTCTGCCAATGGGACAGACTCATCTGCTTCAAAGTGACATCCCGGAAGACAACACCCACGCAGGACAACACGGCAGTTCTCGGGAATTCTCCCCCCGAGATTTGCGTGCTTGTACCAGGGTATTATTCCGAAACGGATAGAATGCTTCCGGACCTGGGGAGTCAACAACCAATCAGACCACGCCCCGTTTGTTTCATGTGATCGGATGTCAAAACCGGCCGTTACTTGGTTTACGAGATGGTACCGGGCTGCCTAGTGGGAACTCGCAACCGAGATTTGCCGCTCGTTGTTAGGGAGAGAGGAACGTCAGTCGTTACAAGCTACCCGCTCGCCTGTCGCTGCAGATTATCCCGTTACCTCGCAACTCCTCCGTGCAGCGTACAATGAACCTTCGTCAACAGCTCCCCCATCAAATACGGTTTCGGCAGGTAATCCACCGCTCCATTTTGGAAGGCATCCGCTTCCACCTGCGGATCTATAGAACCGCTTACTGAGATTACTTTGACTTTCAAATTTGACAGGACGAGTCTCGAGAGCACCTCTTCCCCGCTCATTTTGGGAAGACCCATATCCAACAGCACTAGATCGATTTCGTTCATGTGTTCCTTGTAAGTCTGAAGTCCTTCCGTACCGTCCGCTGCCAAGATCACCTTGTAGCCGTTATCTTCGAGTGTCATCCGCAGGAAATCTCTCAACATTTCTTCGTCTTCGATCGCAAGAATCAACTCACCCTTACCTTTGTTCGGCTCGAATTCATTCCTGTCTTTGGGCATTCCCTGTACCTCATCTGTCATGAAAGCTAATCTGGCGCCGTTCATCTGTGTCATTGCAAATCCTCCGGTTAAGCTCGAATTCATATCAATTATACTCAACGACCGTGCCGCTCATATTTGCGCACGTGAGCTTCAAAAGTATGGGGAATGCGATCCAAATGTGCGGTTTTGATACCGAACCTGTTCGGTTCCGATACACGGTGTCCGGCATGGCGTGCTAGTTCGTCATCCATTACGATACCCAACCACCTGGTTTGTCGGCGGCGAATATCTGAACAACGGTTGGAATCGACGCGCCGAAAGGCTCACCGACAAGGTTGGAGAGCGGCCAGCTTCCGGAGGGAGGCGCCAAGCGTGGTATACGAGTGCATGAACCGACAAAGAGGCTGACCACACGCTGCCTTGGTACCGATCGACATTCGGCCATAGCGGGCGTCGAGTGTGTCTGCGGATTCGCCTGTGGACCGATCCACAGCTTCAGTGATGCGATAATTTATCACCGGCTCGCGTGCGCCACCGGTCAATTCCGCGGTCCTCTCGCAGTCTCTGGAGTGGCTCTGGCAATATCCGTTGGAACTACGAATCGGGTCAACTCAGTCATCGGCAACTCCCCAGGATACGCCGAAGAACAATCCGCGATCTGCCCGTACCATCGGACTTGGTTGGTTCCCTGCAGGTCATCTCGACTTCACCACTGGACCCGTCTCGGGATACGTCAACCGTGAAGTGGAGGCCTCTGCCCCGTAGCCGGCGACGAAATTCAAATCATCTCCAGAATCCACAGCACGCTACATATCGGAACCGCACGGCCCGTGTATCGCAATCGAACAAAAGCGCACACTTTCACCGTACACACTTGGCTGATTTGAACAAATTTCCACGCAAACCAAGGCCAGAGTTGGGCACGACTCTTGTCACATATCGTTAGGAGAGCGTCCAAAATATGAAATGGTGACTGATATGAAAACCACAGAAGCTGTTAGCGTGACACCGATTCCAAATACGCTCGAGCGCGGGGAAGGATTCTTTGACAATTGTGAATCCTGTGGGCGATCGATGATGACAATCGACTATCAGATTCATCTAATTACCGCTTGCCCGGAATGGGATGTCGACACTTTGGAAGACGTAAGGAATTTGCTGGTATCCAGCGGCGTGCATTACCTATACGAAGTAAATCCGGGATACTGTGGGTATTGTGCTACACGTTAGCTTGACGGCCTTTCATCCAGGTGCATTGGATATAAGAAGTCTTTGACCTGACTGAGGCTCCCCCATGTCTCAGGTAATGTCTGTGCATGGTGTATAGCATTCCGATAAGTGTTCACTCCCTCTACGCTATTGTGGTAAATGATTTCCAAACAGTCTCCGCGCCGCCCCATCCCCGCTTTTCGCACGACCTGGATCGGCACCGTATAACTCACATAAGCTCGTGAGTGTGTTAGCTCCGACAACTGAGTCGGTCTTTCAAGTGCCGTCCTATCAAATGCGGCTAACCGTGCGAATAACACGCCCATGGCAATAATAAATAAACCCCTTGAACTGCGCGGGTCGTAACAGATGCGAATGTCCTGAATCTGATTCTCAGTGTGACTTGCAGATTGAATCGAAATAGCGACGAAGTACTGCAGCCACTTCCGGCCGAGAGAATTCCCTCGGCAACTCTAAACCATTCTTTAGATACTCACGAACCTGAGTCCCGCTGAGAAGGACATGATCTTCTGCGCCGTGCGGGCACGTCCTGTCGGAAGCCATCCCGTCGCAGCGCTTGCAGTAAAAAGTGTTCTCGAACTTAAGCGGCGTTATTGCCAGCTCCTCTTTCGAGTAAAGGTCGAATATTTTCTGCGCGTCGTACGTGCCGTAGTACTTCCCCACGCCGGCGTCATCTCGTCCGACTATGAAGTGGGTGCAACCATAGTTTTGCCTAATGATCGCATGGTGAATCGCGTCTTTCGGACCGGCGTAGAGCATGCCCGCAGGCATCACGGATAGGAGCACGCGGTCTGCAGGGTAATAATTCTCGAGGATAGCGCTATAGCAATCCATTCTCACCGAAGCCGGAATGTGGTCGTTCCCGCTTTCGCCGACGAGCGTGTGAAGCAGGAGACCGTCAACGCTTTCAAGCGCGATCTTCTGAAGATACTCGTGCGCGCGGTGAATGGGATTGTGCGTCTGGAAACCGGCCACGCTGTTCCACCCCTTTTCTCTGAAATACTTGCGCGTCTCAGCCGGTGTGAGCCTGAATTCGGCAAATCCCTCGTCGCTGACGAACCGCAGCACGTCTATATCGCCTGCAAGGGCAACATTCCCCTCATAAAACAGGTTCTTCACTCCGGGGTGACTGGTGTCCGTGGTCTGCCAAACCGCTTGCGCGAGTTCTTTCTTGTCGACGCGGTAAGTTTCGCTCAGGTTGAGAATAGCCAGCTTCAATCCCTCCTTGTCGCGGAGCGCTATTCGTTCCGATCCTTTCAACCGTTCCGCTTCGTCTTGACTTACGAGAAGCTGGATTGGGACCGTCCAGGCAAGGCCGTTGCCTAACCGCCCGTTCAAGATTATGCTTCTGTAGTCGCGCTCCCCGACAAATCCGGTCACTGGAGAATACGCCCCCGTCGCGATGAGTTCGATATCTGACCACTGTTTCGGCGAGATAAAAAGGGACGGGCAACTCTGAATGCAGCCCAGATTCTCTGCGAGCTCCGGGCCCGAAAGAAGTCTGTTCACGAGCACGCCTCCGTGTGGGAGGATCGGAACAGACTCCAATTTCGCTGCCGAAACGAGTGTCGTCCTTGAGACCGCAGACATGCGACCGGAGCTCCTGAGTTGCCCGATCACTTTCTCCTCTTCGTCCTTGCTGAGCGGAACACCGGCAGCACCGATGCAGCCGAGTAATTCAAGCGCGCGAAGCAGTTTGTTTACGCTGGTTCCTACATCCTCATGGTCGGTCTCCAAAACGACCTCAGGGTTCAGGGGCGGTTCGTAAGGATCGGAAATGCCTGTGAAATTCTTGATTTCTCCGGAAAGGGCTTTCTTGTAGAGTCCTTTGACATCACGTTCCACCAGCGTTTCTATTGGAGCCTTAACATATACTTCGACGAAATTCCCGATCCTCGCTCTGATCGCGTCCCTTATTTCGCGGTAAGGAGAAATCGCCGCGGCGATAGCAACGGCATCGTTGTTCGTCAACAATTCGCATACAAACCCAATACGCAATATGTTTGTATCCCTGTCTTCCTTGCTGAAACCCAGTCCTTTGCTCAGATTCGTGCGAACGAAATCCCCATCAAGCACCTCGATCTTAGCCAGGCCTTTTTCCCTCAGCTTCTCCGCGAGCTTGCCGGAAATTGTTGATTTTCCCGCACCTGAAAGCCCAGTTAACCAGACGGTGAAGCCTCTTACACGCATGTACCCCCTTCCACTTTGGTTACTTGTCCCAGTTTTCTGACCTATGCTAAGTTAGTGACCAGTCCCGGCACCGCCACATCAAACCGGATAGAACCCTTCTGATGGCCGAGGTCGGCAGCCAATAGAATTGTGAGGTCGTTGGCTACTGTATCGTATCCCCCACATTTGGCTGACCTCATTCGCTTCTATGACTGTATCTGATATCTCCTGACAGAGCAACTCATTCCTCAACTCTCCGTCGAAAGATTCGATGCGACCGTTCCCCCGGGGACTGCCACGGTCGACGAATGCTGTTATGACGCCAGGATTGTGCCGCCGTGTTTTGGGGATCTCTGCAGCGGACTCAGGGTCATCGTCCGAGCGAATGAATTGTGGTATACTGCGGGTGATGAAGAGAGCGCACGAGGTGCCGATAACGTCATTGGCTTTGATAGTTCGCTTTACTTGAATAGGTCGACATTCGCTCATGTACTCGCCGATGATGTTGGGCATCCATTTTGTCCCCAGCGATCCCCTCATGTGTTTCCACGACGTGTCAACAGGTGCCCCGCAGCATTCATATACACCTGTTTCTATAGAGAGAATTGTCGATAACAGAACAAGCTTTGCCGACATCTAGACCGAGATCCAAGACTCTGTCGAGCTCCGTTATTATTTCGGTGTTGCCGGTCACTAGATTATTGTAATCCACATTGAACACGGTGAAGTTCCGATTTGACGATATGTATCCTTTCGCCTTATCCAATTGTTCGCCGAAGACCTTTTTCAAAACGTCGTTGGCGACGGCGCTTCTTGCGCCCCCCACATTCTCGATCATTTTTGCCTGTGACAAAAGGATCTCATCGATGTTGCGTTCCATCATGATGCATCTATACTCGAAATCGAGCGGCAGGAATCTCACTAGTTGCGCAATTACCTTTATGGCCTTTTTTCAGCTTCGGCCAGCCAGGAATTATCTTCCAGGAGCAACTTCGTCTTTGCGTATTCAAAATAGCCCTTTGGGTTGCTCGTATCGGGAAGACGGGAGTTGTCTGACAAGACTTCCATCCCGCCCGCCCTGAGCATCTGCATCATCAATGAAGTGCCGGCCCGCGGAAGTCCGGTGACTACGGTAATCATGCGTGGAAGTCCCGCCGGGAGAGGTTATGCAAGGATACAGCAACGAATTCCACGGACGTACCACGGAGAAAAGATCTATTCTTTGTGCAGCCCTGCATGGCCTGCTCGGGATTCCGTTTGACGTTCCTGATCTCTTTTGTTTTGCTGAGCTTTCCTGATTGCCTCAGCATGCATCTCGGCCTTTGCCCGGTTATTCATTTTGTAGAGATATATGAACTTCAGAAATCTGTGTGCCTCCATCAAGCCGGGGGCCATTCTGAGTGACACCTCAAATGCCTCTATCGAGCGATCATACTTCCCCAGCCTCACCAGTGCCACGCCGAGCCTGAAATGTGCCAGCGGATAATTATAGAGGAGGCCGATAGCGTTCAGGGCGCACTCAGCACTTTCCTCGTACCTCCTCAGTCGCGCCATGACAAGGGACAGGCCGTAATGTGTGTGCGCATCCTCCGGATCGTTATCCAGTGCCTTGTAGAACGCCAACTCGGCATCTTTAGATCTTCTCATCTGCAAATAGACAAACCCGATTTGCCGGTAAAGCTGCGGAAGCTTCGAATCAGCTTCCTCGGCCTTCCTGAGGTACTCAAGTGATTTCTCGTAATTTCCCTTTTCATATTCGAGAGTTCCCTGGAGCAGAAATAACTGGGGATACTCTTTCTTCTCGTTCTCGATTATCCTGCGGACAACCTCGTGGGCCTCGCCCAGCTTGCCGAGATTATCGAGACACTTAGCGTAATTGAAGGCGAACCTGACCTGGTCGGGCTGCTTCTTGTACAGAACCTCGAGAATCGGAAGCGCCTCATCGAAATTGTTCCTGTTCATGTAGACACGAGCAAGATAGAACCGTGACTCGGTAACCGTTCGCTCGATATTCTTTTCGACCTTTTCATCCGGCTTTTCGATATAGCCAAGTTCGATCAACTGCTGCATGGCCGCCTGTTCGGCGATCGGGTCGCGCTGGATGTCGGGGGGATGCATGCCGCATTCACCTTCAATTTCTTCCCAGCTGTCGACGTACTCTACTTCCGGCGGCTCTTCGAACGCCTGCAGAAGCGGCTTACCCGGCATGTCTCGTCCCACCGGGAGGCCAAGCAATGTCAGGATAGTCGGTGTTATGTCAAGCAGGTTCGCCCCGTAAACCCGCTCGTCTTTCCTTACGCCCGGACCTTTCAGACAAAAGACACCGTAAGGTCTGTGTTCCCATGCGGGGCCTGCCGGCTCGTCCGGAATTCCGCGAGGTCTCAGATGGTCGGAATGAAAGCCGTGATCCGACAGGAGCATCACTGTGGTATCCTCACCCGCTAGCTCGAGGAGCCTGCCCAACATCATGTCATGATAAATGTAGCCGCCCTGAACGACCCCCTTATACAGTTCGAACGTCTCGGCGGGGACGCCTTTCATCTGAGGCGGATGGAACCGCATGAACCCGTGACAGAAATGGTCGATGCCATCGTAGTAGATCCCCGTGAAATCCCACTCGGTATTTTCGAGAACCCAGGTCCCGGCGGCATGGATCGATGAGATTTCGGAGATGATCTTCGCGATGGACCACAGTCGTTGGTCCTTCTGCTGGTCAACGTCGGCCGCTTTCGGGACAAATGGGAGAATGTGCGCCTCGGTTAATTCGCCCGGGTGAACCCTGAGCGGTTTGAAGACATCCTCCATGCTTCTCGGGTGAACTGCCCCAGGCGCCATCGGCCATGGCTTCCCGTACTCTACGGCCGCCTTCTGGTAGAAATTTGAAACCGATATTCCGTTTATCGGCTCGGCCGGATGACTCGGCCACCATCCCACGACGTTCGTCCTGTACCCGCATTGGGTCAGAATATTCCAGATTGCCTTCACTTTCCTCGACGTGATCATCACGGGTCTCACGCCTTTGCCCTCCGGCGCGGGTTCGGTGAAGCCGAGAATACCGTGCTTATCCGCATGCTTGCCGGTCGATATCGAAGTCCACAGCATAGGGGAAAGCGGCGGGTCGAGCGTGGCGAGATTTCCCATCACCCCGTTGTTAACAAGACTCTCCAGCGCAGGCATCATCCCATTGTCCATGAGAGGATTGATGACCTTCCAATCTGCCGCGTCCCAGCCGATCAGAAGGAGTTTCCGCTTTTTCCTATTCACGGCCGGTTTTCATCTTGTTTTCGGCCGCCTCCATTTCGGCGCGCTTCTTTCTCCACATCAGTAGTCCGCGCGCCGAGCGCCAGGAGTCCGAGGGAACCTTGTTTCGTAATGGAAGCATACAATTCATCGAACGACGAGTAATCACGAGTCTCCATTTTGTAGTTTTGCCGGTTGTGTTCCTCAAGTAGATCCACGGTTCTCTCCAAATTGTTCCTGCAGACTAGGAAGCAACCGACACCCGAGATATGACGTAATTCCGAATTTGCGAAGTCGACAATTGGGGAGTTTTCCTACTTCAAATCCAGCCAGATCCACTTCGCTTGCAGTACTCCACTGAAGCTCGACTTCGCTCCCCGTGTTTTCTGCTGTGAACGACGCCATCTGGACCGGCAGGAGCTCGAACACGAGAACCAGCGGCTACGGAAGGTAATAGCCGATCTGACGATAGATAATTCTATACTGAAGGAAGCCGCCCGGGGAAACTACTGAGCCCGGCCAAGTGCCGCTTTGCGGCATGGGGTTCGTTGCAGAACTCCTCAGGACATGGCTGCACAACCTTGGAGTCATAACCGCATTCATCGAGCCCGGCAGTCCATGGGAGAATGGTTACATCGAGTCGTTCAACGGGAAATTCAGAGATGAATTGCTCAATCGTGAGATATTCGATACAGTCATGGAAGCAAGAGTAGTCACAGAAGACTGGAGGATAGAGTACAACACCGTGAGGCCCCATAGTTCACTCGGGTACAGGCCTCCAGCTCCAGAAGTCTTTTATCCCTGTCAGGTTGCCAATGCTTGACAGGATCACTAACTTCACATTGGTACATAAACCGGGGGCAGATCAGTACATCTGATCGCGAACAAATAACGTCGGCGACTCCGGCTGTTGCCCGCTACCCGATAAGATTACCTGAGATACTTTTCATTTAACGGAGGTTACTTAAGCATGAAGAGATTCGCTTTTAAGATGAAATTGAAACCGGGATCCAAGGAAGAATACATCCGCAGGCACAATGCTATCTGGCCCGAGTTGAAGGCTCTGCTGACATCAGAAGGAGTCAGAGACTACACCATCTTCTTGGACGGCGAAAGCGATACTCTGTTTGCCGTTCAGAAGCTGGAATCGGATAAGTCCGCTCAGGACCTGGGCGATAATCCGGTAGTTCAAAGGTGGTGGAAATACATGTCCGACATAATGGAAACCAACCCCGACTCGTCACCTGTCTCGATCCCGTTGGAAGAAACGTTTCACATGGATTAAGAAAATCGGCGGGCACACATTGCAGGGTCTTGACGGAGACTCATCCCGGGAATCATGATTACGAATAGCTTCCGAACTCTATTGCCGCTTTAATCATTTCTTTTACCGTCTCTGTGGAAACATCCGTCTGAAGGATGTGGGCGGGAGCCAATAGATATCCTCTGTCATTGCCGAAAATCTTCAATCTTTTCTTCATTTCTTCACGTATTTCTTTGATATTGCCGCCCGGGAGTAATTCCTGCTGATCAATTCCTCCGAAGAAGCAGATCCTGTCGCCGAACTTGTCTTTGAGCTCCTGGGGATCGGAGCCCGGAACATTAGGCTGGACGGGATTAAATACGTCGACTCCGATCTCTATGAAGTCGTCGATAAGTGGAGCTACCGCCCCGTCGGAATGCATTATAACAATTAAGTCAGGATTCACCTGCTTCAACTTATCTATCAGCCTCTTGTGGCGCCACTTGAACATGTCTCTCCACATCTTCGGCGAGATAAGTGTTGAAGTTTGACTGCCCAGGTCCTCACCCAGCCAAATGGCATCCACTCCGGCCCGTACAAGTTGTAATGCAAGAGCCGTGCTCCATTCCTCAACGCGGTCATTCAATCTGTCCACCCAGGGCTGCGGCCCGATCATCGCCAGGAGGTATTTCTCCAATCCGGCAAGATGCCATGCCATTTCGAAGAGGGTTATCTCCACGTCTCCAATGACAAAATAATCCTTGCCGTATTTTTCTATGTCCCTTTTGGCCTTGTCAAATCTCCCGGGTGCATAAGGATCCGGGAATAGGTATTCGTCTATTTGACTGACCGTCTCTACATCGTCAAGCGGACATTTGGCAACTTCGACATAAAGGGGACTGGGTTTCATGTGCATGCCGAACTCGTTTGTCGTAATGTCGTCTTCGACAACCTGAGGCAGGAAATCTTTCGCAACTGTACCGCCGACAACCACGACGTCGCTCCCCATTTTGGTACGGAGCTCGTTTGCGGAGATTCTGTACGTCAGATCCTCATAGTACGAAAGGGAAAAGTCAGGCTCTATCCCCAATTCCCGGCCAAACTGTTCTGTCAGCTGTCTGCATAAGTCGAATTGTATCGGTACCCTGTCCGGAAACCCCTGTCTCTTTTTGAAGGCCCTTAATACTCGCTCTTTTGAGTTCATCCCAAAATCCCTTCCTTCAGTTTTTGCATGTTAAGTTCTTGAACCGACTTAATGAGATGATGCAAACGACCTTTCCCATTGTAAGCACTGAAACAAAGTTAGCGATACCCTCAAGCATTGGCAAATTGCCGGTCCGGCTACGGACGCAAGGACAGAACCAAGGACACCAGATTTCTTTGTTAGAATAAATAGTCGCGTGGGAAACTTCCCGGAATAATCCTAAAGCTTCAAGCGGGAAAAAACGCGACGACTTGTTCCCCGATATGAACGAGCAACCGAACTAGTCAAAGGTCGCCCTACCGACTCATATTCGCAGGATAGCAGGGGGCAGATTTTGTATTCTCTATTGTTCTGTTTTTCATCTCCTGCTAATGTCCTCCGAGTTGTAATCCCAATAAGTTGCCGTAGCCGATTATTATCGTTGATACAACGAGAGTCAACAGGGCAACTCCAAGCAGGAACTTTGAAAGCGCGCTCGTGTTTTTCCATTCCTTTAGAAAGATCCCCCATAAAGAGCCGAAAATAATTATGCTCGCCATATGCAGGGTCCAGCTTGAGAACCTGTACTTTCCCATTTGCGTCTCGCCCATGGTATAGAAGAAGAACTGAAAATACCATGTTGTTCCTGCGACGGCGCTGAAGAGATAGTTCCAGAACAGCGGAACGCGCGTCCTGCGGGAGTTAAGCCCGCCTTCGGCAGCAATATCTCCGACGGGTGGATCACCGGGGTCAAGTGCGGCAACCGCACTCCCAGCCCATTTAGAGCCACCATTCTCCTCTGCCGCCTGCGCGCGACCGAAGTATTCACCGAATGTCCGGTTCTTCATTAAGAGATATGAACACCAGACCAAATTTGTAACAAAACCTCCGGCAGTAATCACTATGATTTTCGGCAAACCGGTCCATATCGGATCAGTGCCGAAGTGCAAGGCGGTAGCAGAGATCGGGACTGCCGAATCCAGTCCGAAGGCAAAGCATGAACTCATTACGCCGGAAAATATCGCAACAAGTATCCCTTTTCGGAGATTAAATTCCTGGATTGCTTTGCGCTTCTGCTCTTCGTCCATTTCTCTTTCTTTCGACAAGCCGGCCGCGGCAGTGATCGCTATGCCCAGTAATGCGAACACCGAACCAATAAGAATAACCTGTCCGGGGATTGTGTGCAGTTTAGTCCCGATTGTGCCGTCGAATATTGGAGGCACGTAAGTGCCGAATAGAGCTGTGAGTCCCAAAATGATACCAGTCCCCAAAGACATTCCAAGATATCGCATCGTGAGGCCATATGTCAGACCTCCAAAGCCCCACATCATGCCCCAGAAGAACGTCCATGCGAGAACTCCGAAAGGCTGCTGCCCCAAAACCTGCGTCAGATGCGGTACCAGTATGAAGCCGAGCACCCATGGAGCGATTAGCCAACTGAAAACCCCACCTAGGAGCCAATAGACTTCCCACGACCACTTCCTGACGGCTTTGAAAGGTACATAGAAACTGCCGGAGGCAAAGCCTCCAAGCCAATGGAACAGAACGCCGAGAATCGGATTTGCGCCCACCCGCTGACTCCTTCTGGTTTTTGTTTGCTGTGTTAAGCTGTTTGAAAACGATGAAGATCGGTTTGGTTACGCTTAGTTCATACGAGACACTTCTTCAAGAGGTATTCTTCTCTGCATCCGCCATTCAGTTTCATTTTAAATGCATCTCTTCATAGATAGCGATACTCGCCAAACTAACCTGTCCCCCTACTGCGTACCAGTGTTAAGTTAGTATTCTGGTCAAGCATTGGCAAAGCCGATCTCTTCCGCACGCGATCATGCCGCAATCAAAAGACGGGAACCGTTTTACAGTGGGCGGAAGAAATCGAATAACCACTAGGATCACGGGGCGCTCAACATTTCAAAGTGGGAAATTAGGAGGGCTAGCCGTCTTGGCTCCCCGATCGGAACGATGACCCGGACTTTTTCATGGTCAAATTCCCAATTCATGTCTATAGACCGGCACGTGGGAGGGTCGCCATCCGTCTTTTCCAGCCCGAACAGGAATTCTCTGAGCAGTGCCTTCGCCTCCAGCTACTTACTAACCGGGGCTCGTTGGAGAAACGCCGAAATTGACGAGAAGACTCTGCTCTATGATCAGTCGCGAACTGAGGAGCTGCAAAAAACTATTAGTTCCCGGTCTCTTCACGCATTTGGATCAATCTGTAACTTCCAGGCAAAACTGTGATCTTCAAAGGGTTCTGTCCCTTCAACTTCGCTATCTCTTTAGTCGATACCAAATCAATCCATTCCCGTGATCCACCATGCAGCGACCCTGCAAGAGGTCTTAGCTTAATCTCAAGCTTAGTGTCGCCGTGATTTACGACAGCCGCTGTGAAGCCAGTTTCAGTTTTTGACACCGCAACATCGCAGTTCTTATTTGTCCCTAGAATATCGACGTAACGCCGCACACCCAAGTCGTCCAGAAGCTCACGGACCAAACCGGGGAATCGCTCGGCTGCAGTCGCCGCATCAGTCAGTATGGAGACCGCTTTCCCCTGCCCGTAGGAGTTCACGACTATTGCCGGTGAGCCGTCATCAAACTTCGCTATCACTTTTCCTCCCTTCGCTTTCCAAACGGGAAGGGTTACCGTACCAAGATTCCATTTCTCGCCGTTGTGAACACTCCCGCCGGGAGTTTCCTGCATGACCAGATCCTTGTGTGCCCCGCACGTACCGACTTTGTCTATCCCGAAAAGTTCGGAGCGTTTATAAGTAGTCCCACCCGGAATCTTCGGTCCGAAGGCAATGACTATTCCACCGTCCTCGACAAAATGTTTCAACAGATCACTGTCAGGCCTGTTGACCCCCGATATGCTTGGCAGCACAAGAACTTCTTTTTCCCTCAGCAGTCGTTCCAAAGCCTGAGGGCTTTCATGAGATGGATAATACGGCGGATACGATTCTGCATCGGTTGGAGCATAAGGGAGAACATCGACGGGTATTCCCATGACCCTGAACGCATCGAAGGCTTTGTAGTAGTAGCTCTCCCACCTGAATACATGGAAATCCGTCCACGGTAGGTAAACTGCAAGCTGGTTCCGGTCTTTCGACGCCTTGCCGATCAATTTGAATGCCTTCATCCCGTCATAAACGGCATCGCGGCTGCGTGCAAACTCAGAGTCGAATTCAGGATGTTGTCTGGTGATATTGTAGTTCACGGCGCTGTAGGTGAACATGACAATTCCGTCATTGCCCGGAACCGTTGCAGCGCTCAGGATCTGCTGATATATGTTGTTGTATCCCGTTATGTAGAGATTTTCTAAGGCGTTCTCTCTATATCCGAATGTTTCGACATGAGTCAGGAGAATCTTGTTTTGAAGTTCCGATGCCCCGGATCCGAGTGAGCCAAAATCCTTTACCCTCCTGAATGGAAATTTCAGGCGGCTGTCGGGCCTGTAACTCGCCATCACCATGCCCTGGTAGATTATGATATCAAGATTCTTTATGGCGCTCAGATAACCGGCAAGCAAAGGATTATCCACGTATGGTGCACATGCGGTGAGTAGTCCCGGATTGATGCTCTTCGCATAACCGCAAAACCCTCTCACGAATGGAGCATAGTATATTCCACTCCCCTCCTGATACATGTAAAATCCCACAACGCTCGGATGACTGCCGTAAAGCGAGTAGAGCTCTTCCATTATTTGTTTCGTGCTTTTCATCCTCTCCGGAGGATAGACGTCTCGTGTCATATCCCAGCTCGCAGAAATCATGACCGGAATTCCGTTCTTGTCCGCGCAGGTCAAAAGCAATCCGAGGTAACTCTCGTCGACTTCAGAGGAGCTGTCAGTATTACATATTCTCGATTTGTAGTAGACCTTTTTCGACGTGATGACCGGGTGAACAATCAAGAAGTTACCCCCGAAGCCCTTTATCTGCTGAAGGTATTTGTTCATATCCTCTTCAGGGTTTTTGGGGTCAAACACTCCTGTGATGCAGAAGTCCCCCACAATCTTCTTGTACAGGAAGGTTGCCTTGCCTATTGCGGGCTGCCCCGTCTTTCCGCTGACTGACGCCTGAACTGCATAAAGGCCCTGCGGGGCACCGCTCCTGACGATGAATCGTGAGAGATAAACGCCCGGGCCACCAGGCGTCAGATTCAAGGGAAGGACACCTTGATCCGGCACGAGGATTACCGCCGTCGGTTCTTCCACACTTCCGGTCTCGACCTTTATGCTTACAGTGTCCCCGGCATTCACCCTGTCGGGGGCTACCGAAACGGTGATAGCCTGTGCCGAGGCGCACGAGGCGGATAACATGATAACGGACAATAGTGCAGCCATCGGAAAAGTACAAAGGCTGGCGAAAAAATCGCGTGACGGGTTTATTCTTTCTCGACGTTCTTTGCCGTGTCGGACCATGCACGTTCTCCTGTATTCAATTTGAATTTATCTGAGGCAAGATAAGTCAACATGAAATATAGCTACGGTCGCCAAGCCCTTCTGTCTCGATCAAACCGTACGAGACGCTTATCTACGTTACTTTGTTTCGTTTGAATTTGCAAATTGATGCCCAGGTAAGGGGTGCACTACAAGAATATAACGATATGAACGAAGTCATGATGAATCTCCAAGTGCCATGATTTATTCAGAGCTGCCTTATCTTCCAAAGTGGTCCTTCCCAACTCCGGCACCCGGCGCCGGTCTTGATCCGGTTCACAGGGGATCATGTACCGGTAGTATCTCGACCGTCAAAGACGAACCAACGCTCTTCGGTCAGGACCTCGCGCGGATTCCATGAGCCGCCTCTGAATTCCCCATAAGCCTTGAAAATGAGTTCATTGCAGCCATCCTTTGAGGGCTCCCGCCATCTCCTCATGTTGTTTCAACAAGCCCGCCATAAATTCTGCGGTGCTGATAACCGTACGAAGGTCCTCATGACGGGCTTTGTCGTTTCTCAATATATGTATGATGGATTCGTGATCATCGAGCAGGGCTTCGATGACTTCATTCTGCTTAGCGAATGGCCCGCCGTGCGCGTTCAACCTGGTGATCGCCATGAACTTCTCATGCACGAAAGACGGCATGGGCCCGAACACGCGCACCATCCTGCTCACGCCGGCAACTATCGAACTCATCGACTCGCACTGGCCCCGGAACAATTCATGCACTTCGAAAGGACTGCTTTCGGGTATGTTCCTACTTCCGTCGCGCGTTCTCATGTAAAGCACGTATTCGTCAGCCAACAATTTATCGAGTACCGACGCTTCATTTTTCCCCCTGCCCGCTGCAGGTTCCAATTTATTTCCCCTTTTTCATTCTTCACGTTAATGAAATTAATCCCGCACCTCGTGCCGCCAGACGGCGTTTTGCTCATTCCCTCTGACGGCCGAGATTCATGACCTACCTAGCCAATTCGTGGGCGCCCGGACAGCGCTCTCTTTTTCCGCCAAGGGTACAACCTGAAACGAAGTCGCCGCCACCAACGAAAATCGAAAAGCCTGTGAACGTTCAACCATGAGATCCCGGTCGCTTGTTTATGCTTGGGCCCATTCCCGTAGATCATTTCGTCCAGAGATTCCATCCGAAATCTGCTCAAGAATCTTTTCACTCGTTCCCCTTCCACTTCGCAGTTTCCTTTCTGCCGTTTAAATTTTTTGCCCGCCTGTCGCAGGGGCCGGCTGAAAAATCACATCCACCTGCAAACCCCTTGAGAAGGGATAGGTCATGTGCGTCGCCGTTTCCACTCGTACGCCTTCGGGGCTATCGGACTCTTCTCTTCGCTCAGTTGCCGACCACGGATATGCTTCCGACAATCGTCTCGAGAGTCCCATCAGTGTATTTATAATCCCGAATCTCCAGACGGGTATGCAATGTCAGCTTCCTCATGATCGCCTTAAGCTGCGTCCGGACGGTCTGGGTGGGCGCGTGAATCTTCTCCCCGATTTGCTTGTCGCTGAGGCCGTTGCCGAGGAGTCCGAATATCTCTTTCTCGGTCTTCGTCATCCTGACAGGTTCCGTTACCTTGACTTTCTTTCCCTTGATTGCCTGTTCCACAATTTGCGAAAAAAGGGAATCGGCAAGCGTGGGCGGGAGAACCTGTCCGCCTTTAGAAACGGTCTGTATCGTAACGATGAAGTCGTCCATCGTCGCGTCTTTCAGTATGAAACCGGAGGCCCCGGCCTTGACATATTGAACAACGTCTCCGTGAACGGGAGCCAGATCCATTACGACTACTTTCGCTTCGGGAAACTCCTTCTTCACGAGGCTGACTACGTGCAGACTATTCTGGCTGCGTAGGTTGAGATCCAGGAGAATCACGTTGGGTCTCAATTTATGGAGTTTGAGAATCGTGTTCTCGCTGTCGCCGGACGCCGCGACTATTGTAATGTCGTCTCGTTTCTTGAGAATCGCCGCGAGTCCCTCCCTCAGCATGCGATTTTTTTCGATGAGTAAAAGCCTGGTCTTCTTCATTCGATGCTCCTGACGTTTAACTACCGAATTCACCCGGTAATCGCTCGTGTTCCGGCGGCTCGTGTCAATCGGGGAAAGGCGACTCCATGAATTCATCACGACATCAAGCTAGGCTCAGATGTACGCGGATTCAATCGTCCAAGAGGATGAAAACGGGATTAGCCCTTTTCAGGAGGGGAGTTACTCCTCGATGAGAGTAATGCTTTCCTCCGCTTTCATCAGCTCCGAATTTGTCAGCGCGTATTTCGCGATCTGGACACGGGAACGAAGGAGAAGTTTCTCGAGGATATTATGGACGTGGCTCTTCACGGTGTAAGTGGAGAGATGAAGATTATCGGCGATCTCTTTGTTCGAGAGTCCCTCTGCTATCAGCGATATAACCTGGCGTTCGCGCTTGGTCATCCGAACGGCTTCGATGACTCTCGAGGTAATTTTCCCGCTGACGGCCTGCTCCACGATCTGGGAGAAGAGCGATTCGGTCATCAGCTGCGGCAGGACCTTCTTTCCGCGGGCCACTGCGCGGATGGTCCTCAGAAAATCTTCCGTCGTGGCACCCTTCAGGACGAAACCGGACACCCCAGCGCGCACGAAGAGCAGGATGTCTGTCTCTGTCGGAGCAAGGTCCATGACTATGACCTTCACATGAGGAAAATTCGACTTGACCGACCGGACTATTTCCAGGCTGCTCTGGCCTCTCAGCCCGAGGTCGAGAAGGAGTACGTTCGGCTTGAGATCTCGAACTTTCTGGAGGGATTTCTTGCGGCTCCCCGGCTCGGAGACCACCCTGATATCCGAGTTTCTCCTGACTATTGCCGAAATACCCTCACGGAGCAGCGGATTGTCTTCGATGATCAGCAGTCTAATCTTCTCAGCCACGCGTTCTCCGGTTTGGGGTGCCTGTCTTGCACGATGCCCTAGTAATATTCGGACGGGTCCTGACACATAGAACTCAACAGAAGTTACCCAACCCGAAGGACTCGTGCAATCCGGTGATAGCCGCGTGATGCACCATCCGACATACCGCCGCCTAAAGCCCGGTTACGCCTGAGCTCGAAGATCAAGTCGAGAGGCTGTCTGAGGCTTCTCTTCCCTGACTGGCTGTGGCACTGAAGCTAAACGTTCGGCCGTCACCCCGCCGATCCGTTCTTTTTCGGCTTTCAAGTAAGCGTTAGGGTCGTGGTACAGCGCACCGGGAGGAAGCCAGTCCCAAAGTGATCCCAAATCCTTTTTTATAATGTCCATGTAAAACTGAGGAAGATCGGTTGTCTCCTGGTTGAAGTAGCGCCTGAATCGCACGTCGCTTCCCAGCAGCCGCCGCACTTCAGTGAAGTATTTAATTCTCCCGAACCCTTCCGACGACACCGCCCGCAGCACGTTCATCAACCGCGGTTTCACGGCTCCCGTCGCCTTGAATCTTCTGAGGATAGCACCCCAGGTGAATGTGTACTTCGTCAGGTCGATAACATTCTGATAAAACTCAGGCCATGAATAATTTTTCGGTTTCACGTTCATAGCGTGATTATTGTCCAGGAAATGGAACGGGAACGGCAGGACATGATTGGCCCGCTGGTATTCCAGGTTGACGGGCGCCGCCTGTCCGAATGCGGAAAGGAGAGAGTATCCGGGAAACGTTCCCGGCGTCATGGCCAGGAATCTCTTTGTGAGTTCGAACGGCTCGGTTCCCTCATCGCTGTCAAGTCCGAGGACAAAGTTGGTCTGAACGTACGGGATGTAGCGGAGTATCATGTTGACGTGTTCCGAGACCTGCCTGACCTTGTTCAAACCTGAGATGCCGTTCGTCTTCGATTTGCCGCCCAGTTCGAACCATGACTCTACTCCCGGAAGAATCGCTTTGAATCCGTTGCGCTTGAGCCGCTTGAGATGGGGCTCGGATAATAGAGAGAGACTGCTCTCCGCGATGAAGTCTATGCTGTTGGGCACCACGGCATCCTCAATCGCGTCCATGTAATCGTCGAACCTTATCCCGAAGTTGGGATCATGCCAGCCGACGATGGGACGTCTGAATTTCCTGAGAAGAAAAGAAAGATCCTCCTTCAGGAGTCTGAAGTCGAGCGGCTGGTAAGGTATGACCGAGTCGATGCAGAAGCTGCACGCGTACGGACAGCCGAGACTCCCTATCATAGGAACAAGTTTTATCAGCGGAGCTTTCCTGAGCGTCGACTCGATAAACTTCCATCGTTCCTGTACCCCGGGTATGGACGCGGGCTGCTGTTTAGCCGTGAAGTACAAGCCGACCGGTCTGTGGCGCGAGCAATCGTCAAGCACATCGTGAATGACCTGCTTGTCCGTAAGGCCCACGACATAATCGAAATACTTTTGCGCGTCCTGAGGATAGCAACGGGCATGCGGGCCGCCAAGTACCGTGATAGCACCGCGCGACCTGAAGAGATTGCTCAGCGCGTAGGCCGTCTGCCCGGCCTCGCTGAAGGCGCCGATGAAAACAATGTCGACGTCCTGCGGGAGTTCGTCTACCAGGTTCTCGAAACCGGTGTAACATACCGATGTGACCTGGTGTCCGAGTTCCTCGCACCACACCCCGAGTACCTGGGGCATGATGCTGGCGAAATTGGCGTTCATAACGCGCGCCCAGAGCGCCCGTGTTGGCCCTTTTGTAACGAGGTCGATTATCCCTATGTGCAGCTTACGTTTTATCTGAAGCCCTGTTGTTTCTGTTAGAACTTATTAGTCCTCGTCGAAGGGCAGGGGTTTGCTCGCGCGGGGGTATTTACCTTCAACGTAGCTCGTCGCTTTTCGTCGGGGATATAATACTGCAATTGATTTTATCATAAAATCGGTCGAAGGGACTAATCCTTTGGAGCGTGCGTCTCCGGGCGAAGATGGGGGGACGGCGGGCATCGGGAACCGCGGACCGATCGATTTCGTGTTCACGACATTGCCGATCCCGGATAACAGACACGTGGAGGGGGCGGGCGGAGGTCCTGACGGATCATATCTTAATCGTGAACGGGGTCCGCTTCTTCTTCGGATTCCCGGTCTTCTTGTCCGATTCTCGAAGCGATCTTTCCGCGGCTTCAAGGGTTTCCCTGACAGAACGCGACATATTAGAGAATATTATTTCAGGGTCTTTATCCTCCGAGAATTGGCGGCGGAACTCGACAATGACGCCAGCCGCCCTCTCCGAAAGTTGCTGGATTCCATGGAAATCGAGTACCAGAGTCGCTGCCTGCTTCCCCGGCCGTTCAACGCTGTCCCTCCACAAACCTATGACAACCCTTACCAGCCTTTCGGCTGAATCACGGGAATGTAGTCTCTTCTGAAGCGTATCGGTAACTCGAACCGTAAACTTGTCGTCAGGTTTTTCTCTCACGTGCCTCCTTCAGTAACATTATAGCACCGACTCAGGCAGACACCGCACAAAAAGTCGGGTCGCAAAACGAAGATTTTGAGAAGTGGGGGCATGGTTGCCGGAATCTGTGTTTCCTAGTACGAACTGGGAACAATGACTTGAACACTCTGAGTTTCTAAACAGAGACAGGCATGCGAAAACCGGTTTGCAAATTCTCCCGCAAGATGCCCTTACTCCTGACTCCAGTAAGATAGGCTGTGAACGTCGACACTCAACCGATGACGAAGTCTGTCACGCCCTAAAATTGCGTTAGATCCAACTGAGGGTCCTTTCACTTTTTGGCGTGAGCCGCACACCATTTCCCCCATCGTCTTCCCAACGCTCTTCGTCACCCCCCTGCAATGACGCACCGGGTTCCCCCTTGACAGACTCCACCGGACAATCTTCAATTGGTTGTGCCCTTTCCGGGAGCCTCCTTACCCAATGGGCACCGTTTGCTCCGTCTTCGATCCATCTTTCCGATTCCTGAAACGGAGGAGAACTCCCCCTTGGGTTATTCGCCCGATGATTTATGTCCTGCATAATGAAGTATCTCTTTCATATTTAAAACAAAAGGCCTAGTGCTCATGATGCTTGAACTTGATCTCGTTTGCAAAGGCAACCGCTTGCCTCTCATCACTGAACCAGTCCGATGAAACCCTTTTCTTGAGCCACAAAAATTTCTTCCAGCGCCGGACGACCCATACAGCAGGTTCAGAATTGCGATGGATGATTTCAATAAAACAATCATGGACATTCGATATAACATTCTTCTCCATCTTCTCTTCTCCTTGTGCTTCCGCTCAGGTTCTGCACCCGCAGAGTTCAATCCTTCCTAACCAGGAACATGGCAGATGAGCGAGTGTCAATCGAAGTGCAATGACTTTGCAGCATCTTCGACGGTCTTCCGCTCATCCTTCCAGGCATCCTCGCGGTCTTTTTGTTCCGACGCTTGTTTTCGGGCATACTGCTCGTAAGCAATATTTGCTGCAGCAACCGCCTGTTTCAGAACCGGCAGGTGGTTGGCAACTTCCCGCAGCGGGCACTGCATCATAAGAAACGCTCTCTCTATGGTCGTTTCCTGCAACGCCAGCGGTTGCCCCACATTCAAGGCTTTCCACTCCTGCTCAAATACAGTTCTCCACCCCTGCGGGGGAATTCCGGAAAGTTCAAAATAGACCTGGTATAAAGTCTCCGATGCAATCATTCTGCGGGTTTTGTCGGTGTTGAGGCCGACGATCCGGATATTGATTGCAGATTCAACGGGAGAAGTCTGTCTGCTTTCAAACATATGACACCTCTTTTCAGATACAATAGGCGAGTGTAGCGCGGTCTCAATTCAACAGCAAATCGGATTGGACCTCTTGTACCCTGAAGAAGTACATTATATGAATGATACGTGTGAAAGAGAATGGACCGAAAGGATGAAAAAGTAGCTAGCTCTTTTTGAATGTGAAATATCCCTCCTCGCGGATATCCTTTACTGTCTCAGGCGACTGTGTAACAGGAGTCCTTCTGCGTCCGGACGTGGTGTGATTCGAATATTCAAGCCCTTTCACTCCTATGTTACGTACAAGTTGCACTCCCGGGGAACATCAGTGATCCGCCTCGGGTGTTTTACATTTGTGCCGGTCGAGCCACTCGAGCATCGTGCGTATGCTGCCGGTAGCCAGTGCGATGCATGAATCTGCCGCGCCGTAATACACTCGAATCGTATCTCCATCAAGATCAACAGTGTATCCGCATGGAAAGACCACGTCGTCGACGTCGCCGTGGCGCTCGTAATCTTCTTCCGGACCGAACATCCATTCATCACCACGCAGCAAACAGCGATCGGGCGCTTGCAGATCGAACAATGCCAGACCTAGCCGGTAGATGGAGCCGGCGGCAGTCTGTCGTACTCCGTGGTAGATCGCGAGCCATCCCCGCGGGGTCTCGATAGGCGGGGCGGATAGCCCGATCTTGTTTGCGTCCCACCAGCCTCCGAGCCTTGCTTCCAGCATCATCTTGTGACCGCCCCAATGCTTCAGGTTTGCCGAGTACGAGATCCACATGTGCGCACCGGGTGCATTTACGGGACGATGGATCAACGCCCAGTGACCGTCAAAACGGCGCGGGAGGAGTGCCGCGTCCTTGTCCTCCGGCTGCATTATAAGTCCTAATCTTTCGAAGGAGACGAAATCCTCCGTGAGCGCGAGAGCTACGCCGGGTCCGTCGTGACTGTAAGCCGTGTACACGACCACGTATTTTCCTAATTCGGGAACGAAGGTGATGCGCGGGTCTTCTATTCCCCACAGCTCTTCGGGAAAGTGTTCCGGGTCAGCCGGGAGGGTGGGGCGGCTGTCGATCTGCCAGTTGTCCACGCCATTTGCAGAACGCGCGGCACACAGATGGGATAATCCCCGCCGGTCCTCCACCCGGCATAGAAGCAGCGTGGACCCATCGGGCAGCAGAGTCGCCCCCGGATTCAAGACAGTGTTGACCGGGTAGGGCCAGTCGGCTGCAGTAAGAATAGGATTCGATTTATTGCGGAGAAACAGCTCGGGAAAGTGGTGGTTCATTGGACTTTTGTCTCCATTGATTGAAAAGTACTTTCATCCAGTCGCAGCTCCAGCAAAGATTGAAGGAAAGCGAGCGTCGATTCTGCCCCCTGGTTTTCATTCGGGCGATCGGGGTGCAGCCCGTCACGGCAGCCTCCGGTTGTCGGGTCATATATGGGAAGGTTCAGGTCGTTTCGTCCCAGGAACCACTCGAACGCGCGCCGGGCTTCCCTGCGCCAGCTTTTGTCTCCGGTAATCCTGTACGCGACCAGGCATGCGGACACAGTAGCCTGGGCCTCCACCGGCTGTTGGTCGAATCGCGCTCGCTTGCCGCTGCGTTCATAGAAACCGTTCGATCCTATCGGGACGAAGTGACCTCCTTCGGCATCGGTACGCTGTAGGTTCATCAACCAGATCAGCGACTCCAAACCGGCGTCAATCATTTCCTTGTCGGCAAGCGACTTGCCGCTCAACAGCAACGCGTGCGGCAGAGCGGCATTGCAGTATGTCAGCACATCTTCGTACCACCGCCATTCATCGACCCCATGTCTTTGGTAAAGTGTCAGAAGCCTGCCGGATAATTCTTCGCGCACCTGACCGGCCAGGCGATCACCCGCAAACCTCTGCACGTATTCATGGATGCCTATGAGAGCAAAAGCCCAGGCCCGCGGACTTGTCATCTCCAAGATAGGGTGGATAGTCTGTTCGAACAGTTTCCCCGCCATGCTCTGCAGTGTCGGCGTATTTGAACGGCCGAGCAATGTGCCCAGCGCCCACAAAGCGCGGCCGTGACTGTCATCCGACCCTTTTTCTTCCCGCCAGTGGCGCTGGTAATCCATGAAGTTGCGAAACCGGCCGGATTCAGCGTTGAAGGCGTACCAGACGAAGGCAAGATAGCGGGACGCTAATTCCAGCGCTTCGCCGTTGCCGAGTTCTTCCAGCAGGGCACTCACCATTAACGCGCGCGCGTTGTCATCCGTGGTGTACCCCTCCCGGTAATTGGGCACAGTGAAAAGTGCGTGCTGCAGCATACCGGTCTCGTCCGTCATGCGGTGCAAGTGATCCAGCTTGAGAGGAGGTAATTCGCCCGGACGTTTATCAAGCGCTTTGACCGTGAAGCCCGGCGAGCTGAAATGCCGCCGCTCGGCCCGGGCGCGATCGAAACTCTCCATATAACGCCGCGCGACCTGCGGCCAGATCATCGCCCGCGCAAACAGATACGCCTTTTTACGCATGGCTTGTCGCTCCGACTCGTTGCCCAGCAGGTTAATCACCTGGCCGGCCATCGCCGCAGGGTCGTTGAAAGGGACGAGTGCGCCCCGCCCTTCCGCAAGCACTTCTTCGGCATACCAATAAGGCGTCGAGATGACCGCTTTGCCCGCGCCCAGCGTGTAAGCGAGCGTGCCGGAAACGATCTGTGCCGCGTTGAGATACGGCGTGATATAAATGTCCGCGGCACTGATGAACTCTAGAAGCTCCTCCAAGCTGACAAAGCGATTGTAGAAGATCACATTACTCTCGACTCCCTTTTCCTGCGCCAGCCATTGCAGGGACAAGCGGTACGCTTCGCCATCATGCTGTATCACGTGAGGATGGGTCGCACCGACTATCATGTACACTGTATTCGGATAACGTGCCACAATATCGGGAAGGGCGCCGACGACAGTCTCGATCCCCTTGTTCGGCGAAAGCAACCCGAAACTCAGCAGGACTATCTTACCCTCGACACCGAACATGTCCTTGTTGAAGCTTGGATCGGCAAACGGCACATCGGGAATGCCGTGCGGAATTCTGTCTATTTTCTCGGGAGTCACGTGATAGACTTCCTGGAGAAACTCGGCACCCCGATCACTCATGACGACCAGCCGGTCGGATACAGCGGCAACCTCTTCCAGCACGCGCCGCTGATCGGAGTCGGGGTTGCGGAGAATGGTGTGCAGAGTTGTCACGATCGGCATCCGCAATTCGCGGATGAGCGCCAGGATGTGGCTTCCCGCCCGTCCGCCGAATATACCGTACTCGAATTGGAGGCAGGCAAGATCCACGTTATTGATGTTAAGAAAGTCGGCGGCGCGCCGGTATGAATCGAGATCTTTCTCGGTCAGCTCAAACCTGACGCGCTCGGGATAATCGTAGCCCGCCTCGTTATCGTTTACGGGCAGGGATATGAAAGCCTTATCACCGTATTCGGAGGCCATGGCCTCGCACAAGTCTGTCGTAAAAGTAGCGATGCCGCATTGGCGCGGCAGGTAGTTGCCGATGAAGGCGATGCGATCAATCGTGGAAGTAGTCGACACGTGTTCCGTTTTGTCCTCGTTATTTCCCTCGCTTCTCGGCGAGAATGACATTCAAATCGCAACATGATGGCGGCGACGTCATTTGATTCCCTTCAAGGCAAATGCTTCCTCGCTTTCCATGAGCATATACGGGCCGTTTTCGTGAGAAATCCTGAAATTGCCAAGTTGCGGCGCCGCGCGGGAGAGCCAATTATCGATCAACTCCTCTGATCTCGGCGTCAAATCGTCCTCGACCACTAAATAGCGGTCGGAGCTCAGCAGCGGCTCAAGAGAATCCCACTTATCCGGATACGCGATGATGTGGAATCTCCTCAGCGGCAATCCGCTGGATATCATGATCCTCTCCGCCTCACCGTATCCCGTCAGGAGGGCGATGGAGCTCTTATCATCTGCGGAGTGCAGCCGTTCTCCCAAAACCGTTGAGTACCGGGTCATATCATGACGACTCTTTGCGGCATCATTGAAAGTTGCAACGCCCACTGCCGGCACTGCGAGTTGGATTAGAGGCATGGCAATAAGGCCCGCAACCACGGTGAGGCGTACGGACATTGACCGGACCCTGTTGAATAATTCAGATAGCCCCATTGCTCCTGCCACCGACAGGAACATGCCTAACGTCAGCGCGAACCGCCAATTCCACCACCATGGATCCATGTATATACGGCCGGTCATCAGGGCGACGAAGATGAAGAGCGGAGGGAGGCTGAAGAATGCCAGGAGTACTACCCGCTTCCGGGCTGCAACCTTGCGGCGGAAGTGTAGGAACGCGCCGGCGGCGACCAGGATCAAAACCGGGCCGAAGATGCTCGAAACCGCCCGTCCGAATGTGACAAGGTTGGCCAGCGCATTATGATGCAGCGATTCGTGAAGGACGGCCAGGGAAATGAAAGCCGACCAATGCAGAAATTCCAACGCATTGCCATATTCTGCCGCGTTCCAGGTGAGCCAGAATGCAATCCCTGCAAAAGAAATTGCTGCAGTCGCAGCTATCCGAAAAGTTGACAGCCTTTGGGATTCCTTCCAGAAACCGATTCCCTTCGATGCGCTCACAAGCACGACAAACGGAGCGAGAATCCAGGCTTCATAGCGGCATAAAGTTGCCAGCATCACAGCAACGGCGCACAAATAGAGCCACTTCGCAGTGTCCGTCTCGAGCCATCGCAGAAGCGCATACCCGCCGAGGGCGACAAAGAAGAAGAGACTTGTCTCGCTCATCGGGGTGAGTGCCATGTAAACGACATTAGGGTTAAGTGCAAACAGACATGCACCGAGAAAAGCGATCGGACGCGAGCGCGTGATTCTCCGGATAATCGCGAAGAGTAGGAGGCCCGTGCCCACCAGGTATGGAATGCCGACCATCGCTCCGGCTATGCCCGAATAGAAGAGACCGTTGATCGATGCGAAAGGAATTAGCAAGAGCTGCGGGAGGGGAAGCCAGACGGTGCCGATGTTGCCTAAGCCGGGGTGCTGCGAATCTATGAACTCGCGCGACCTGACGAGACGCGATGCTGCGTCACCAAAATAGAGAAACGCCCGATTGTCGATCCGGTAGAGGACGATTCCTGCCGTGCATATGACGATAACGAGAACAAACCCAAGCGAATACCACTTCCCCGCCTTCCCGGTCACTATTCCCCTCAAATGCTTTGGTCTTATCCTGTTAGAGATTAGGGTTTGACCGGGTGTCTTGAGTGATTTATAGTTCGAGAGGCTCAATTGGATTCATTTCTCATGCTTTTCAAGATCGACTTCCTACAGCCATTCCCTGAGAGAGTCGACCATTTCCAGGTGTCGTCCCAGCAGGCCGGCCACAAAATCCAGGATGTCACGCTCGGTCTGACTGCTCCCCGCGCCGGTCAGTGAGCGGATCACGGATTCGTGATCATCAAGCAGGGCTTCGATGATTTGATTTTGGCCGGTAAGTTTCTCGTTATGCCGGTTAAGCCGCGTGGCTTTCATGGAGTGTGCAAAGGTGACCGAAGCGACTCGTCCCAGCGCGCGGACTCTCCGTGATATTTCAACGACAACTCCGTCCAGATACGTGCAGTGTTCCCCGAACAACTTACGCAGCCCGGTGACGTTTCTCCCGTATACATTCCGCCGCGCGTCCCTCGTTCTCACGGCAATCATGTACTCGTCGGCCAGCAGTGATCCGAGGAATTCGGCGACTCGCGCCGATTTTTTATCGAGGACTTCTATTCCAGGTCCCATTTCACTTTCTGTATGTTCATGAGATTAATCATTATCTCGAGCCGGCAGACGGCGCTTCTGTTTCAATCCGTCTTACGACCGGGAAGCATACCCCACTAAAAGGACGCGCAAAAACTGCTCAGACTCCTGAACCCGAAGCGCCTGTTCGGTCACGGCGCCCGGGCGTAGATAGATTCACGCGACCGGCCGCCGTTATGCCTCTTCTCCGGAGAAATAATGTGAAACGCGGATTTCGCCATCTCCTGAAATCGAATAACCTGTGCACATTCAACCAGGTTATTCCGGTTGGCTCTTTATACTTAGGCGCATTTCCTGAGATCAATTCGTCCGGGGATTTCCTCCAAAGCCACTTCCAGAATCTTTTGATGTGTCCCCTCTCCATCGTGTGTCTTCCTTTCTGCCGCTCAATTATTTCCAGCGAGTGCCCGGCATGGCGCCAAATCTTAGATGGCGCAACAGGCGACAGGCGCTCACTCTTAGGGGTCGAATCCGGATTCCCGGATCTGGTCCCGAATGTTATGGTAGAAGTATATCTATAATAGTGGCGGGAGAGAATGCCTCCAAAGGATGAAAAGAGAGCTACACCCTTCTTCACCCCCTCTGTAAGCGGCAGAATGCACAGGGTACGCAAATCACCCGGCAGGACGCAAAATGAATTACATTGACCTGCCCCCGATTGTTGTACCAACTCTAAGTTAGTGATCCGGTCGGCCATTGCCAACCTGAGGCAGGACACTTTGATCATCCGTGAATTCGTGACCCGCGATGATGCCGGTCTTGTTCAAGGGAGCCCGAGTACAACATGGTGAAACAGAAGCGAGGTGTCATGAAGAGGAAGACTAACAAAAAAGCCGACCTTGGTCAGCTCTGCGCTCCCCGATCGGAACGATGACTCGAACTTCCTGAGCATCCAAAGAATGACCCACGTCCAACGGCGAGCTAGAGGGAAGGTTGTTATCCTGGCCAATTTGACTATGGATGGGTCGTTTGCCTCTGCCTCGACCCTCTAAGCGCCACAATTCTCACCACTGAGAGAAGAACAAATCGAAATTCAATCTAATAACGTTGAGTTGGATTGGTCGATCGGGGGCAGGTCAGATAGCCTGCGGTACTAAGTGCCGTTTCTTTCGTCTCCTTTGATCCTTACGGACAAAACATTGGATCACCTGGGGGACACGTCAAAGCCTACATGGGCTCATAGGCTGCGGGGATCGCTAGGCTAAGGGGCCGGGGAAAGGTACCTCTCCGGAAAGAAGACCGCGAGACAAATACATGGCGACCCAAGCGAAGCAGTTTGTCAGCTTCGTTCCACAGACATGCAATTCGATTCACTTTTTGGATCGAATCTTTTCAGCGGTAGGCCGAAGCAGACCCTGCTTTGACGGATCTTCAAGGATTCCAATTATGTCATGACTATCCTCGAAGACACCTTTTCGTTCGAGATCTTTCAGCACGTGATGTACCCCCTCCCTCAGTATCTTTGAATCTCCTCGTTCCTCGAGTGCTTCCATCACAGGTGAAACCGACGCCTTGCCTATTTCCACCAGTCCCTCGGCCGCAAGCCATCGCACGTCCGAATTGCTGTTTTCCAAAGCATTCACAAGAATTGGAACGGCGTCCGGATCGGCAATCTGGCTCAGCGTTTTTATCGCTTCCCATCTCACCTGTTGCTGGCGCGAATACTGTAATCCAATTAACAAAGATATTGCCGGTTTTCCGATTTTCACTAATTCAAGCCTGGCCCTCTGGCGCTCTATACCATCATCGCTGAGAAGACCTTTGATAAGACTAGCTATCACATTTTCCATGGTGGGTCTTTTTGTATATGGTACTTCTGTTGTCGGCCTCATGACAACTAACGATTTCTTTACACAATGTACCAGAATCTTCATTAAATAGAAAATACCGTCGCAGGGCCATCTGCTTATCGGTGTCAGGTCTGATCGCGTGGTGCATGCTAACACTCGTTCCAGGCCGCTGACCATTTCTCTTTGCCCAATTTTTGCTTACCTTATACAAGGAAGTTGAAAGTCGAACGTGTGTAAAAAGCCTGATGCACATTGAGCGATGATGCGTTAGCCTTTGACTGATTTGGTTCTCATTGGGCCATACCGGAAGCTGGCATCAGGGTTACAGGCTTTCCATCCCGCCTTTCCATATAGATTCATGGCTCCGCAAACGATGATGCTCCTCGCGAGCCGTTTCGGTTTTCCTGCCGGTGAATGGATTTGCCCGCAGGTCCCTGATTTTGGAGAACATAATATTCTCCGGGTGATGCTACCTATGATCGATTCGTGAATGACCATGTTCGGGTTCCACTACAACCACTCGCCTTACCGCCGACGAAAAGGACCGCTTACTGGAACGGCCTATCCGATCTGCCATTTCGGTCCAGGCTACTTATCACCGCATCTTATCGATGCCGCCATGTTGGAAGTACAATTGCCGATGTGAGAAGATGCGTCACAACGATTTGGTTTGCAGATGATACGAAAAGGTTTTGATATTCACCATGACATTCCGATACCGGCAGGCAAAGTTTCTAGTCAGTGAGGTTCAATATGAAAAAGACAATTAATGACAAAAAACAGAACGTTTCAACTAGTTCACGATCAACCGGGGAAGACCTACTTGAGAAGCCCTCCGAAGAGCTTCTGAAGAGCCTAAAGACTTCCGCCGAGGGACTCAGTCAATCGGAAGCAGAAAAGCGCCTGACAGAGTATGGCCCCAACGCAATAGAAGAGAAAAAGGAAAGCATATTGCTCAAGTTTCTCTCGTACTTTTGGGGACCAATCCCGTGGATGATAGAAATCGCCGCCGTCCTGTCGGCAGTTGTGAGCCACTGGACCGATTTCATTATCATCATGGTGTTACTGGCTTTCAATGCGGTAGTCGGCTTCTGGCAGGAGCATCAGGCTGCCAACGCAATAGAGGCCCTCAAGAAACAACTGGCTGTCAGGGCGCGCGTCAAACGTGACGGCAAATGGGCGGAAGTCGATGCAACAACGCTCGTCCCTGGCGACATAATCAGACTCCGTCTTGGCGATATAATCCCGGCAGATGTGAAACTCCTGGAGGGGGAGTACCTGTCCGTAGACCAATCCGCCCTGACCGGCGAGTCCCTGCCCGTCGACAAGAAACCCGGCGACGCAGCTTACTCCGGTTCCGTGGCGAAACAGGGTGAAATGGTTGCCTTGACCGTCGAGACCGGTGCGAACACGTATTTTGGAAAGACGGCAAAACTAGTCTCAACTGCGAAAACGCCGTCTCACTTCCAGAAAGCCGTCCTGAACATCGGCAACTACCTTATCCGACTAAGCCTTGCTCTCGTAGTCATACTTTTCATCGTGCAGGTAATCCGCGGGGATCAGGTCCTTCACATACTGGAATTTGCTTTGATCCTCATGGTGGCCTCTATCCCTGTAGCAATGCCCGCCGTCCTCTCGATAACAATGGCCATCGGAGCGGTCGCGCTATCTAAAATGAAGGCAATAGTTTCCCGGCTCGAATCAATTGAAGAGATGGCCGGTGTCGATGTGCTTTGCTCCGACAAGACAGGTACTTTGACGCAGAACAAATTGGAATTGGGTGAGCCGGTGGTGTTCGGCAAAACGACAGTGGAAGAACTCATCGTCGCGGGAGCGCTGGCGTCAAAAGAAGAAAACCGCGATCCTATAGACCTCGCAGTCCTTGCCGGGATTCAATCCAGTTGGGGTATCGGAAACTACAATCAGATGCGCTTTTCCCCTTTCGATCCTGTGCACAAGCGAACTGAAGCTGACGTAAAAGGCCCCGACGGACAATCGTTCAAGGTGACAAAAGGCGCTCCCCAGGTTGTGTTGGATATGTGCAGCGGCAATAACGATCTCGTTTCTTCTGTCGAAGCTCGTGTCGAGGACCTGGCCCGCAAAGGTTACCGCACGCTTGGCGTCGCCCGGTCGGACGACAGCACCGGTTGGAATTTCCTGGGACTGCTCCCGCTTTTCGATCCACCGAGAGAGGATTCGGCCGACACTATCAAGCGAGCCCGGGAGCACGGCATCGCGGTGAAGATGGTGACAGGCGACAATGTGGCTATCGCCAGGGAAATATCGGGCCAACTCGGCCTTGGCACTCACATTGAAGCTGCGGATCGTTTCTTCAAGGATAAGACCTCCTCTGGGGACATGTCGGCAGACTCCGAGAAGGGCGTCGAAGCAGCGGAGGGATTTGCACAGGTCTTTCCCGAACACAAGTTTGAAATTGTCAAGGCCATCCAGCACAGAGGTCATATAGTAGGAATGACCGGTGACGGTGTTAATGATGCGCCGGCGCTTAAGCAGGCCGATGTGGGCATCGCGGTAAGCGGAGCAACTGACGCTGCCCGAGCCGCTGCCGATCTTGTGTTGACAGCTCCGGGCCTGTCGGTAATAGTCCGGGCAGTCGAGTCGGCGCGCCGCATCTTTGAAAGGATGAACAGTTATGCGATCTACCGCATTACCGAGACGATAAGGATCATGCTCTTCATGGTATTGGCCATGCTCGTTTTCAATTTCTATCCGATAACGGCACTCATGATTATTCTCCTGGCGATACTGAACGACCTTCCTATACTGACGATCGCTTATGACAACACGTGGCTCGATACTCAGCCCGTCAGGTGGGACATGCGACGTGTTCTAACTACTGCCACGGTGTTGGGTACTATCGGAGTCTTTGAGACCTTCGGACTTCTCTATCTGGCGAAAGTCGTATTCGGAGTCGGAGTTGCCCAGCTGCAGTCTCTCATATTCCTCAAGCTTGTCGTCGCCGGACACCTGACACTATTCGTAGCGAGGAGCAAGAAGCCCTTCTTTTCCAAACCGTTTCCCGCACCAATTCTGCTGGGCGCGATACTATTCACGCAGGCCCTGGCAGCGTCGATTGTTGGATTCGGAATATTTGTTACCGCCATACCGTGGAGTTGGGTCGGATACATCTGGGCTTACTGTCTGGTGTGGATATTCATTGAAGACTGGGCGAAGATGCGAGTCTACAATAGACTGGACATCCGCAAAAAGGAACATGCGGCCCCTGCTGTGAGCCCGGCCCTGTAGGTATCTTGCGAGTGCGCGCCCCATCATGTTCTGGAAATACGATGGCGCCTGAACGACAATGGTTCGCCGCATTCTCGACCTTGGCTCAAGAAAGGAAGATTGAACGATGAAAACAAACACTCCATCCCCTGACTTGCTCCGCAAGATGGATGCTTACTGGCGCGCCGCCAACTATCTTTCGGTCGGCCAGATATATCTTTATGACAATCCGCTTTTGAAGCGGCCGCTGACGCTTGCGGATGTGAAGCACATGCTGTTAGGACACTGGGGCACCACCCCCGGGCAGAACTTCATCTATGTGCATTTGAACCGGGTTATCAAGAAATACGACCTGGACATGATTTACGTCTCCGGTCCCGGCCACGGCGGCCCGGCCGTCGTCGGCAATACTTACCTCGAAGGTACATACAGCGAAATATATCCCGATGTCAGCCAGGATGAGGCAGGGCTCCGGAAGCTCTTCATCCAGTTTTCGTTTCCCGGAGGAATCCCCAGTCATGCATCGCCGGAAACTCCGGGCTCAATACATGAGGGCGGCGAGCTTGGGTACTCACTTAGCCACTCCTTCGGGGCAGCGTTCGACAATCCCGATTTGATCGTCGCCTGCGTCGTCGGCGACGGAGAGGCGGAAACCGGACCGCTTGCCACGGCATGGCATTCCAACAAATTTCTCAATCCGGCCACCGACGGCGCAGTGTTGCCGATCCTCCATCTGAACGGCTACAAGATTTCCAACCCGACCGTCCTGGCCCGCATCACCCACGAGGAACTTGAACAGCTTCTTCGCGGCTATGGATGGACGCCTTACTTCGTCGAAGGTCACGAGCCTGAGAAGATGCATGAGGCCATGGCCGCGACACTGGACACGGTGGTGGAGGAGATTAAGAAGATCCAGGAGGACGCGCGCGTACACGGCAATGTCACGCGTCCCCGCTGGCCGATGATCGTTCTCAATTCACCTAAGGGCTGGACGGGACCGAAGATTATCGATGGCCTTCAGGTCGAAGGCACGTTCCGTGCGCACCAGGTGCCGCTCTCCGATCCTGCCGCGCATCCGGAACATCTGAAGATGCTCGAAGACTGGTTGAGGAGCTACCGGCCTGAGGAACTCTTCGATGGGCAGGGCCGCCTGAAACCGGAACTGGCAGAACTTGCTCCCAAGGGTGAGCGGCGCATGGGCGCGAATCCACACGCAAACGGCGGCATGCTGCTCCGCGACCTGCGGATGCCGGATTTCCGCGACTACGCGGTCGATGTGCCCTCGCCGGGAACGCCCGGCACCGGCGATACGCATGTGCTTGGCCGTTTCGTGCGAGATGTGATAAAGCTGAACAGTGAGCAAAAAAATTTCCGTGTCTTCGCCCCCGACGAGACACTTTCCAACCGCCTCGAAGCCGTCTTTGAAGTGACCAACCGCCAATGGGAAGGCGGAACCCAACCGAACGACGAGTTTCTTGCGCCGGATGGACAAGTGATGGAGATGCTCAGCGAGCACCAGTGCGAGGGCTGGCTCGAGGGCTACCTGCTCACGGGGCGGCATGGACTCTTCAACTGCTACGAGGCGTTCATCCACATCGTCGATTCGATGTTCAACCAGCATGCCAAGTGGCTCAAGGTCACTTCGCACCTGCCCTGGCGGCGGAAGATCGCCTCGTTAAACTACGTGTTGGCCTCGCATGTCTGGCGCCAGGATCACAACGGCTTCACGCACCAGGACCCCGGTTTCATCGACCACGTCGTGAACAAGAAGGCCGAGGTCGTTCGGGTTTATCTTCCGCCGGATGCAAACTGCCTGCTGTCGGTCATGGACCATTGCCTTCGCAGCCGCCATTACGTCAACGTCGTGATCGCGGGTAAACACCCTGCTCCGCAGTGGCTGGCGATGGATGCCGCCGTCAAGCACTGTGCCGAGGGGATCGGCATCTGGCAGTGGGCCAGCAACGACCAGGAAGTTGCGGCCGACGTGGTCATGGCCTGTTGCGGAGATGTGCCCACGCTGGAGACACTCGCCGCCGTCTCCATCATGCGCGAACACCTGCCTGAGTTAAAAATCCGGGTTGTCAACGTCGTCGACCTGTTCAAACTGGAGCCGCAAACCGAACACCCACACGGCCTCTCTGACGTGGATTTCGACGAGCTCTTCA
This sequence comes from Candidatus Kryptoniota bacterium, assembly GCA_024641705.1. Lineage (GTDB taxonomy): Bacteria > Bacteroidota > Ignavibacteria > Kryptoniales > JAKASW01 > JAKASW01. The sequence continues at coordinate 8,985 of JAHECO010000095.1, read as the reverse complement.
CGAAGGACAAGCCGGTCATCTTCGCCTTCCATGCTTATCCGTGGCTGATCCACCGGCTCACTTACCGCCGCACCAACCACCACAACATCCACGTTCGCGGCTACAAGGAGGAGGGCACAATCACCACGCCCTTCGACATGACGGTAATGAACGAGCTGGACCGCTTCCACCTCGTGATGGATGCAATCGACCGTCTCCCGCAGACCGGGGACAAGGGCATTTACCTGAAACAGCAGCTCAAGGACAACCTAATCGAACACAAGCAATACATCGACAAGCACGGCGAGGACATGCCGGAAATCCGGAACTGGAAATGGAATATGAGCTAGGCCCGGACTATGAAAAGGACAACCTAATTAGGAAGGGATTGATATGAAACTATCTTTTCACGGAGCTGATCGCACTGTCACGGGTTCCTGCCACATGGTGGAGTGCGCGGGCAAGCGAATCCTCATCGATTGCGGATTGTACCAGGGGGGCCGTGAAATACACGAGGATAATTCCGAACCGTTCGGTTTCGATCCTGCCGGTATCGATTACGTCCTGCTCACTCATGCACATCTGGATCATTGCGGCCGTCTCCCCCTTCTGGTTAAAAGGGGATTTCACGGAGAGATAATCACTACATCCACATCCAGGGAGCTGGCCAGGGTTGTTCTCTTGGATGCTGCCCATCTTCAAGAGGAGGAAACACGTTACCGAACCCGCAACTCACACCAGTCTTCTGGCAAAGTCAACGAAAACGAGCCTCTGTACACGACACTCGATGCGCTGAACACATTCGAGTATTTTGGGCGGACAGCCTCTTACGGACAACCTCTGGACCTCGCCGCGGGAGTCCGTGCAACCTTCCTGGATGCGGGGCACATTCTCGGCTCGTCGAGCGTTTACCTTGAGCTGGAGGAACAGAAAAATATTCGCCGGACTCTGCTGTTCTCGGGAGACCTGGGCAACGCGGGACGCCCTCTGCTCCGCGATCCGATCGAGCCTGCGAAGACAGACCTGGTTGTGATGGAGACCACCTATGCGGACCGGATGCATAAGCCATTGCAGCCTTCTGTGGAAGAGCTTTACGAAGCGATTAACGGCACACTCAAACGCGGCGGTAACATTATTATTCCGACGTTCGCCCTTGAGCGTGCTCAGGAGCTGCTCTACTTTCTCCGGGAAGGCATTGGACAAAAGCATCTGCCTGGTTCGCTTCGGGTGTTTCTCGATTCGCCGATGGCTATCTCGGCTACCACCATATTCGAACATCACCCCGAGGCTTACAACAGCCAGACAGCGGAGCTCTTCCGCGATGGACGTGATCCCTTCTACGTCCCGGGTCTGCAATTTACCCGCGAAACCGCCGAATCAAAAGAGATAAACAATATCGCCGGCGGCGCGATTATCATGGCCGGGTCAGGTATGTGTACCGGCGGCAGAGTGCGTCACCACCTCAAGAATAACCTCTCCCGCAAGGAAGCCAGCATAGTTTTTGTCGGGTATGCTGCAAGCGGCACATTGGCTCGCCTGATCATTGACGGCGCCAAAGAAGTCGACATATTTGGTGAAGAGGTCCCTGTGCGAGCGCAAATCCACACGATTGGCGGATTTTCGGCCCACGCGGACAAAGCCGAGCTGCTCAACTGGCACGAGCAAGCGCATGCCAGCCGCACATTCCTGGTACATGGTGAGGAGAAAGCGATGAAACACTTCGCCGCGCTCATTAGAAATACGCAGGTAGAGATGCCAACTCTTAACCAGACTTTTGATTTGTAAACTGGCTAACCTGGCCGCGTATTGCGCACCGATGCAAGGTTAATGATCAGGTCAGGTATTGACGACCATCAGGTCCATTCAAGGCCTCGTTCTCGATCGAATATAATGGGTACAAAGAAAAGAACGACCGAGCCGCTTCGGCCGAACTGCTGACCGCACGACTTGATAAGTTCGAGAGATTGCCCCCCTTTGCTCCCCGATCGGAACGATGACTCGAACACTTTGGACTTTCAAATGGCAATCTGCATTCAGAGGCTGGCAAGGGGAAAGATCGTTATCGAGGCAGCGACGTACGCCTCACAGCGCCGCGAGAGCTCACTTTCCCCTGAGAGGCAAAGGGTGATAAGAGTCAACCTAATAACACCAGAGTAGATCGGTTTGTGGGGGCGCGCCGGTTTCTTTCTCATGTTGTCTCCTTTGATCCTTCCGTTACTCGTTTTACTAACATGACATCGGACCGGTTTTTGCGGGGGGCACCAGACTGACCATGACACAATTTCTCATCCGTACAGCAGTTGGAAGGTATTTCCAACGAAAACCGGATCTGATTGCCTGACCAATATCCATAACATAAAACACCCGTCCCAGCATATTCCACCGCTGAGATGGATTGACCTTAAGGAGAAGCAACTCGTTGGAACGCGTATCAGACAAACTTCACATCGAAGTCCGCTTTGTTGGAGTTTAAAGACCCTTGTACTTCACTCGGCCTCGTTTCTCTGCGCATGGTTACAAAAGTAGTCAGAAAAGTCTGTAATTGTTTACTTGTTGCCAGAGGTTGGTTTACTATAGATCGTTATGCCGAGACGTCAACAATGCTATCTTCTGCTAGTTTCACCTTTGTTTCGAGACATGGACCTCAGCGGATGCAACTTGATCCCACCCTCCTGAACGAATACTGCGGCAACAATGATCGCACCCTTCAGCATCAGCTGGAAATCCTTCTGAATTCCATGAAGACCGAGTATGTTGCTCAACAGTCCAATGATTAGAACACCTGCAAAAGTCCCTTCAAGCGTTCCTTTTCCGCCCATAAGACTTGTACCGCCGATGACCACTGCCGCAATCGCATCGAGTTCGAAGCCGACTCCGTCATTCGGATTCCCCTGCATCAGCTGCCCCGCATGAATTATTCCCGCCAATCCCGAAAGCGCGCCAGCAAGTACGAACGTGTAGGTCCTGATCCATTTCACTCTAAGCCCGGCAAGGACTGCTGCTTCTTCGTTGCTGCCTATCGCGTAGACATATCTGCCGAACTTAGTTTTCTTCAGCACAAGCAAGAAGAGCAATGTGGTAGCAATGAAGATGAACACCGGGAACGGTATCCCCCAATAGCTTGTAGAGAACACTGCAAAGACACTGGGCGCACCACCGGGTCCGAACCCGACGTCCCGTGAATTGTTGTTGGCGATGAAGAGCGCAAATCCCCTCGCGGCAGTCATCATCGCAAGGGTGACGATAAAGGATTGTATCTTTCCCCAGGAAGTGATTGCCCCGTTAAGAAATCCGGCAATGCTGCTCACGGCCAACGCAAGCGCCATAGTAATGAGAAATCCCAGCTGCCAATCCATCAGACCGAAAGCGGTAATTGTCGCGCTCAAAGCCAGGATAGAGCCCACCGAAAGATCGATCCCGCCGGCAATAATCACGTAGGTCATCCCCACGGCAATTATTCCGTTCTCCGACACCTGCCGGAGTATGTTTGTCAGATTTTCAAACTTGAGAAAGACCAGATCGCCTTTTGTGTTAGTCGGCGAGAAGACGATGCACATCACGAAAATGATCAAGACGCCGAATACCGGCTTTATCCATTCTCTTTCGGAGAATTTTAATCTGTAGGTTTTGTCCATGCTTTTCCTTCACCAAAGGCATAATGCAGTATTTCACTTGCGCTCGTTTCACCTGCAGCCAGGATTGCAGCAGGCATTCCGTTATGCAGCACCAGGATCCGATCACAAATCCTCAACAGCTCGGGTATCTCAGACGAGCTAATAATAGAAGAAATTCCGGATGAACTCAGTTGTTCTATCAACTCGTAAATTTCCGCTTTTGCTCCAACATCTATTCCACGGGTAGGCTCGTCTAACAGCAGCAGCTTCGGCCTGTGCAGCAATCCCCGCGCGATCAGTACTTTCTGTTGATTGCCGCCGCTTAATTCCCGTATGGACTGGTGGTAAGACTCAAGCTTGACATTCAAGCTGGAAACCTGATCCCGGACAGCCGCTGCTTCTTCTTTTTCATGCAGGAAACCGAAAGAGGCAAAATCTGAAAGGACCGACATGCTGCAGTTCTTAATTATGTCGAGATCGGCAAATATACCTTCCGTCTTCCGGTCTTTGGATAGATAGAAGATGCTCCCCTCCAGAGAGCGCGATGCACACTTAGGGATGTATGGAGCCCCTTCAAGAGTGATTCTTCCCGTGTGCTGCGCCTTGAGCTCGCCAAAAAGGAATTTCAGAAGCTCGGTCTTTCCCGAACCGAGGAGACCGGCGACTCCCAACGTTTCGCCCCTTTTCAGATCGAATGTAATTCCGGAAAGGATGGTCCCGGTCTTGCCGTATACTTCCAGGTTCTCGGCTGCAAGTACGGTCTCGCTGCTCGCGGACGATTTTATTTGTTTCGTTTCGTGGATCGCCTTGCCGACCATCTTACTTATCAGCTCGCTGCGTGAAATTTCTTTCACGGGATATTTCCCTATGAACTGGCCGTCACGCAATACGGCTATTTCGTCGGCAATTTCATAAATTTCCTCCAGCCTGTGTGAAATGAAAATGATGATCTTCCCTCTCTTCTTCAGGACCCGGATCTTTTCGAAGAGAATTCTAATTTCATTTTCAGTAAGGGCAGAGGTGGGCTCATCCAGTATGAAGATTTTCGCATCGGCGGAGAAAGCGCGTGCGACTTCGACGATCTGCTGCCATCCGACGCTTAGATTCCTGACCGGCGTATTGGGAGAATAGGGAAACTCGAACTCATCAAGAATTGACTGGGCGTCGGCAAACAGTTTTGGGAAATCCACTACTCCGAACCTTCTCGCAGGCTCTTTGCCTATGAAGATATTTTCCGCCACTGTAAGATGGGGGATGCAGCTCAGCTCCTGGTGAATGATCGAGACGCCGAGCTGCTGGGCATGTCTCGGGTTCTTGAAGAAAACGGGCTTCCCATCTATGGATATTTCACCCGTATAGTCGGTGTGGACGCCGCTCAATATCTTCATCAGTGTCGACTTGCCGGCGCCGTTTTCACCGACCAGTGCGGTGACGCATCCTTTCTCTACGGCGAATGAAATCCCGTGCAGTACTTCTACACTCGAAAAGGATTTCTTGATATTCGATGTCCTCAGCATTTCAGCGTTCCAATAACGGCAAAATCATAATCTTGCCGGCCTGAACATTTATCATAACGGGAATTGGCGCCAGGTCCGGATTATTTTTCCCCGGACAGGTACTCTTTAGCATCCTGCGGGTTAATTGAAACTGAAGAGAGGGTGATGTCTTTAGGGACCTTTTCGCCTTTCAGAATTTTCAGGGCAGTTTGAACGGCTATTTTGCCGCCTGTAGGATAAATAAACGTCGCATTGAGTTTTCCGTCAATCACTGCCTGGATCCCGCCTCCCGGCCCCGGAAGTCCATCGATCCCGATGAAGTACATGTCTTTCGCCCTGCCGACATCCTTCGCGGCCAAATAGGCTCCAATTGCCATCGGATCGTTTTGTCCAAATACCAGGTCTATTTTGTCAAACCGCTGCAATGCATTCTCCATGATCGATCTCCCCTTCTCACGCAGCCATGCACCATCCTGTGAATAAATGATCTTTATGCCGGGATAGTTTTTTATCCCCTCCATAAATCCATCATGCCTTTCGATTGCAGGAGTAGATCCTTTCAGACCCCAGATCTCCACGACGCGGCCCTTCCCGTGCAGAAGTTTCGCTGCATATTCACCGGCTTCTTTTCCTATCAGCTCGTTGTTCGCACCGATGAAGCACGTATACTTGTCGGAGAGTATCTTGCGATCTATGACGATCACCGGTATGCCGGCGTCGTAAGCTTTCTCGACTACACCGGTCAATGGTTTTGCCTCATTCGGCGAAATCATAAGTAAATTTACTCCTCGCACAATAAAATTCTCGACATCCGACACCTGCCTGGCATTGCTCTGTTGAGCATCCGAAACAAGGAGCTTTATTTCGGGATGTTTCGCAGCCTCAGATTCGATTTGCTTGTTCATAGCTTCACGCCAGGGTTCTGCGCTGTTGCACTGTGAAAACCCGATTATGTATTTCGGAGCAGCTGCATTGTTCTTTTTGCCGCATGAAGAAAACAGGATTGCCAGAACTGCAATAGCAATGACCTGCAAAGATGATCTTTTCATTGTAAACTCCAGCTTTCTTAAACCGTTTTTCTCATTGAATATCTGCCGACCAGTACGAATCAAACTGAACGACATGGATTACCTTTTGTGTTCGGATGTTCTTTCCAACAAATCTAAAATTGCTTCAGGATCTCTTTGCACTCCTGCAGGAGGCCATACATCTTGTGGAAAACCACATACATAGCATCGTGGTACGAGCGGGGTTGCCTGTCCGGACGCTAGGTCCTTTCTGAGGCACCGGACCTGCCCTCATATTGTGTACCACTGCTAAGTTAGCGATCCGACCACGTATTGGCAAACTCATCCGGACAACCAGCTCAGCGCCCTGGCGATCACAACTGGTTTCCCACAAAAGACACAGGGGCTTGATACATCCTCGTTCACTATTCTTACGAAGAGGTATGGTGTCTGACGGATGACAGCAGTGTTCTTGGGAAATTCTAGCGGCGTTGACGAGGTGAGCGCCTGTCGCCTGCTGCGCCATCTAAGATTTGGCGCCATGCCTCGCAATAACGTACCGACAAAGGAACTGTCCCTATGATCTGCGGAGGGTTACAGCTTTGCTGCACACCTCTTTAAGACATAAATTATTTGCATTCGACGCTTGAATTGTCGGCCCTGGTATAAGAGCAGCGGGGCACCGGAATATCAGAAACAGATTGAAGAAAGGAATGGAATCGCCATGGTCAGGATCTTGTTCACGAGATCAGTTTTGAGCGTGATGGTGCTTGCCGTGCTATACATGAGCGGGCTGGCTCACGCACAGAGTCAGTCCCGCCGCAGCGCGTCGATCGGCAGCGAAGTGAGATCCAGATTGAGGCAATCGGCAGAGAGTGAGCGGGAGACTATCGACAAAGCGAAGATGGCGGAAGAGATTAAGAAGACGTTTCTTTTCTGTTGGAATTTTTACAAGAAGTACGCGTGGGGGCACGACGAACTCGACCCCGTAGCGAAGAAAGGAAGCAACTGGTACTCGGTTCCATTTTATATGATGCCGGTCGATGCAATGGACACGATGATTCTTATGGGGATGAAGAAAGAGGCCGACGAAGACCGGCAGTTCGTCGAGACCCATCTTAACTTCGACCAGGATGTGTTTGTCTCGACTTTCGAGTTCACTATCCGTTTTCTAGGGGGCCTCTTGTCGTCTTATGAGCTGACCGGAGACAAGAAGCTTCTCGAGCTTGCGAGAGACCTTGCCAACAGGGAGCTGGCGGCATTCAAATCCCCGACAGGAATGCCATACAGCGCGGTTAACCTGAAAACGGGCGCAGTCAAAGGAGCGGTCTCGAATCCGGCAGGGGTTGGGACGTTGCTGGTAGAATTCGGCACGCTTACGAAACTGACGGGGGACACCGTGTACTACAATACCGCAAAGAGAGCGTTGCTGAAACTCTACAGTCTCCGGTCGGGCATAGGACTTGTCGGCGATAAGATCAATGTCGAGACCGGAGAATGGGTGGGAACCGACTGCAGCGTGTCCGGAAGGATCGACTCGTATTACGAGTACCTGATAAAGAGCGCCATCCTCTTTCACGACGAAGATTGCCGGAGGATGTGGGATTCAAGTATTGCAGCGATAAACAGATATCTTTACGACAGCACGTCGACGGGAGTCTGGTACGGTCACGCGGACATGTACACCGGCAAAAGGACGGCCACGATGTTCGGGTCGCTGGATGCATTTTTTCCCGGCACGCTCTGTCTCGCCGGAGAAGTACACAGGGCGGCGGAGCTCGAGGAATCATGGTACAAGGTGTGGGAAAAGTACGGTATCGAGCCGGAGGATTTCGACTACGGTACTATGACGATACGGGATCCCGGTTACTATCTGAGACCGGAGATAATGGAGTCGGCATATTACCTGTACAGTTACACCGGGGATCCCCATTACCTCGTGATGGGAAAGACCTTCTTCGACGATCTCGTGAAGTACTGCAAAATGGACTGCGGTTTCGTTCAGCTGGAGAACGTGGCGACACATCAGAAAGGCCGGGGGATGCCGAGTTACTTCCTTGCCGAAACGCTGAAGTATCTCTATCTGATGTTCGCTCCTCCCGGCACGCTCGATTTCAGCAAGGTAATATTCAACACGGAGGCACACCCGATGCAAAGGAACTGGAATGCGCATTGAATTGACCGACGGATGTTGGTGCCCGCCTGATCATGAATCGATTGTCACCATCGACTCGGAAAATTCCTTTTGGAAGAGCCGTAAGGCGTAAGGCGGTCCCCTGTGCCGCTTTGCAGGATCTTCCCAGGGGACCGCTGCTGGACGAGGTCTCCGATTATGCTCATTTTCTGATCCCGCGATGACGTGCCCCCAGATATTGTACCAATGCTAAGTCAGTCGTCCAGTCAGGCATTGGCAAACTGAGTTGAGGCACTTGGATCGCACCTCCCTGTCCCATCGGTGATTCTGTCCGTTGCGCCTGATGGAGCGTCAGTGCAGGTTCGCAGAATACAATGGGAGGACAATGAGGGGCAGGACAACAAAAGGCCCGCCTGCGGCGGGCCTGCTCCCCGATCGGAACGATGACTCGAACTTTCTAAGAATAGGCGTAAAGATCCGCTTTGAGAGGGCGGCGAGAGGAAAGATAGCTATTCGGATTTCTGAACCCGAATAATGCCCCCTTCCCTTTCTTGTCCGGTGCACCCGGCAATTTCACACCTCCACATAAGCTTGTTGACATTCATCGAACATCGTGTTAAAATCATCTCAGCAAATTCCTACGGACTAGTTCGCGGGCTTCACAGGCACCTCCATAAAGCGGATTGCGTCAACATTATGATGTCAGTGGTTCTAACTTTTCATACCGTCGGTTACTATCACGTCTGGGCAGGTCT
>JAHECO010000075.1 GCA_024641705.1 Candidatus Kryptoniota bacterium | reverse complement strand
CTCCGTCATCGGAGTTGCCTCGGGCTCACCCTTCACGTACCGCCAGATATTCTGAGCAGTCCCACCCTTGTACCTTTTTGTGTGACTCCCCTGGAACGGGAGGCGGGTAAAGAATAGCGTATCACCAGATTGGGTGTAAACGCCCATGCTTGCCTGCGCCAAAGGAATAAGATCCTTTTCGCCCGTCTTCAAATCGATTGTCGCAAGCTCGCGGTTGGGGAGGGTCGAGCAGTAGCTGGTGCTGTAGATGATTTTTCCGTCCGGTGTCCAGCCGACAACGATCGCCGACTCTCCCTCGTAAGTCCGTCTGACCGGCACGCCGCCGTCTATAGGCATGGTGTAGACCTCTGTGGGCCCCTGGTACTGAGCCGAGAATGCCACAGTCTGCCCGTCGGGCGATATAGCAGCGTGGGATTCGGTTCCGCGCGCGGATGTCAGCCTCGAAGCCGTACCGCCGTTGATGCCGACAATCCACAGGTCACCTTCGGCGGTGAAGACGATCTTGTCGCCGTGAATTGCGGGGAATCTATAGTAGCCTTCTCTGGATGCCGCGAACGTCGATACTGACAGAAACAATATCGAAATGGTGAACAAGAGCCGTTTCATTCCTACCTCCTTGGGTCCTTTTTCGGGAAAGACCGCTGAATCTTATGATGGATGGTTCTGCACTGTATGAAAATCTAAACAAGCAAGGCCAGAGGTGCAAAGGCGAATTGCTCTACCTTTTCGCTTCAGCCTCTAAGTCTCTGAGGAGTGATTTTATCGTCCTTCCGGTCACGGCCCTGTATGTAACCTCAATCGTGAACGCGATACCGACCATGACGACAAGCACCAGGATTTCCGTGGGTGAGGTAACCGCCGTCTGGTATATCAACACAACCAGCGCAATCAGGCACCCCGCGACTCCGAGAATCGAGATCCACCTTTTGCTCCCCGTCTTCTCATGGAGCCGAACATTCGATGCATTGACTGCTGCGAAGATGAGGAGGAATCCCGCACTACCCATGACGGAGATACTCGAGAGGTCGAACAGGTTGGCGATGAGAAGAGTGAGAGCTGAGGTAATCAACAGTCCTTCGACCGGCTGTCTCCATATCTTCCTCTCGAGGGTTTTTGGCAGCTCGCCTTCTTTGGCAATGATGTAGCTGACGCGCGACGCTCCATAGAGCGTGGCGTTGATTGCAGAACCGGTGGAGAGAAGAGCAGCTATCGCAATGAGTATGAACCCGAAATTGCCCAGGAAAGGCTTCGCGCTTGCTGCTAGGGCGTAGTCACGCGCGTCGATGATCTGCGCGAGGGGGAGGTTGCCCACGGTCACGGCCGCCACGAGTATGTAGAGGAGTATGACAAATCCAACGGATGTGTAATACGCACGCGGCAGAGTCTTCCGGTAATCATCGACATCGGCGGCGGCATTTGCGATCAGTTCAAAACCCTCGTAAGCGAGAAATATTATCATTCCACCAGCGACCATCCTCACGGGATCGACCCACGTTGAGGGTTGCAGGCGATGCATCTGTATCGTCCAGAAGCCGGCGACGACGAACAGCGAGAGAATGATAAGTTTGAACGCGACGATCCATTCTTCTGCCTTGCCCACGGCCGCGGCTCCCAATACGTTCAATCCAGTCAGGAGAACTACCGCAGCGGTTATCATGACATGTCTCCAGAAAGGTTGCGCGGCGGCGGGAAAGAATGAGGCCCCGTAACTTCCGAACGCGTACGCATAAAGAGAAAGCATTACGACATAACTGAGCCAGAGAAGGACATTGAGTCCGCCTGTGGTTACACCTTCGCCGAATGCCTGGTTTAGGAATTCAACCGTTCCCCCCTGACTCGGGAATGTGACCGACAGCCGCGCGTAGGAATAGGCGGTCAAGATTGCGACAAGACCCGCTACCGCAAACGCAATCGGTGTAGCGCCGTGTGCCAGTTCTACGGCCAGACCCAGTACCGCAAAGATTCCCCCACCTACCATGCCCCCCACACCGATTGAGACAACTGACAGAAACCCCATCTTGCCTTCCGAAGAACCGTTCTTCAATTCCGCACCTCAGGCTGGTTATACTCGATGGTAAGAATTACATACGAATATAACCATTCAGGAGCGAATTCTCGCTGTGAGCGGGCGGACTGAAATCGGGACATCGAAAAACTAAGGACGCTGTCCTCCCGTGGGAACGGACTCAGTCAGTTCACGGCCAGATTTATGCTACCGTAATGGCCGGTCGTAATTCCCTGGACGGCCGCCCTGCTGTTGCTCGCGATCTGCACTTTCAGGGAACCTTCTTCCTCACATTTCTTCAAATCGACCGAGATCGACCTTCCCAGCAGCTCGAAAGTCTCGGGTGCCACCCCGTCAACGTGGTGGCTCGCGATACTGCCGTCGGCCATCTTAACCGAAATCGTTCCGCAGAACCTGAGCCCGTTGGCGCCCGTGATCCTGAGCGTGTAGCTCCTGTTCCCGGTGAGCGAGATCGACGGGAAGTAGCTGTGCCCTCCGGTCGTCACGAATCCGTAGGCGACCCACAGTCCGATGAAAAAGGCTGTAGCGACGATTAGCCTAAGCCACAGACTTGCCGGCTTCCTGACTTGATCTTCCATGACATGTTCTCCTGTCTCTTTGAGACCTCGAAAAGCTGCCGGTCGTTGGGCGAAATTTTCCTAGGCCGAGATCTGCACCCGGAAATCTCTTCGTTAGTGAGAGTGGAGTTTGGGAAGCATTCGCTCTCCGGCAGGCTTTTCGAGCCTCATTTTGTGGAGCAGACGGCGGCTCGGATCCGTACTCCATCGGTCGGCAGCCGTAGCGGCTGCATCGATCCAAGTCATCCGCTGTTCGTGCTCTTGCTTTCAACCTTGCATCTCCGTCCTTCAATTGGATGATCAACGGATGTGCCATCGATGTCTGCTGCGCTTACGAAGGTGTACAGAGGAGTGTCAGAATCGCTCTCTTTTGGCGGTTTTGAGCTTCGCAGTATTGGGTCACTTTCCCCCAGGCAGGCCTAACCTACACACTATTGTGCAGCCTGGGCATAAGTGACGGGGTATGTGTCAATAGTTCTTCGGGACCTCGATCGTGACTGACCCTGCAGGATGATATCGCGTATGCTGGCGGTTGTCCGGGATGTCCGCCAACTCTCATACGTAAGTCGTTGTTCTGTCCCTACCCGTCCATTAGTTCATTCCAACCATCGATCGGCCTTCTCATTTCATCAGGACCATCTTTCTGGTCACAACATTATCGCCCGCGACAAGCCGATAGAAATAGACACCGCTCGCGAAACGGGAGCCGTCGAAGTCAACCGTATGCGCGCCCGGGACCTGTCTCTCGTCAACAAGTGTTGCGACTTGCCGACCCAAGATGTCATAAACGGTAAGCGTTACACGGGCGACAGCGGAAAGCTGATAGCTGATCGCTGTCGTAGGATTGAAAGGATTGGGATAGTTCTGCATGAGAGCGAATTCACTCGGGACCGGATTCGTCTTCACCCCCTGTACCGCCGGCAGCGCGCTGAACACACCGTCGGTATATGACTTCAGGTTATTCGCGGCGTACACCATGATCCCCGCCTTCGGGGGATTAACGGGTTGCCATTCAGCCGCACTTGTGGCGGTACCTAGATCGTAGTAGTCGTTAAGAACACCGACCATGGTTTTGGAGGCACCGATAGAATCTGCCCATTGGTTGAACCTGGCAACATAGTTCGACGAAAAATACGCCATGTCCATTACGAAGTTTAAGTATGCCGATATATCCTTCGACTTGCCGATCACAGGACCCGGCTGTCCTCCGGAATATATTGCCGCGATATAGAGCTGCGAAGTACTGTTGGATGACAGTGGCCCAAAATATTTCCCGATCTCTTTTATCAATGATATATAGGCCGCATTCCCGGTCGCCCCGTGTTCGATGTCGAGGGAAATACCATCCAGATGCAGGGAATCTATCGCGCATGATTTTATGAATGCAGCAAATTGCTGGTAGTCGAGTTTCTTCCCGTCATAGGTGGTGAAAGGTACCGAAGTACTCCAGGACGCCGCGTCATCCACATTCATCAGAACTTTCACGCCTCTTGACTGCAAGACCCTGACGTCCCTGAGAATCTCGCTGTAGTAATGATAGTTCACATTTCTCATCCAGCCGGTAGAATAGTGGGTTGAGTCCGCGAGCTCCCACAACGTTCCTTCGAAAAGCACGACTATGTTGGCCGAGTCCGTAAAAGACGTTAGAGAATAATGATCGGGCCCGCCGGAATCGAAGACATAGTAGGCCACCTTGTTGTTCCCGGGAGCGGGAAGTCCCGCTTTTGAACCATGCATGGCTGAACTTGCGGCGCTTGTCAGTAACATCAGCGCTGCAACGATTACCACAAACACATCTTCTTTCATAACCAGAATTCCTTCTTTAGAAGTGGCCCCCGTTTTGTACGACTACCAACCACCATCCCCTCCTCTTCCTACTGCAAGGTCATCATCACATACAAATCCGAGTGGGACCTGCCGCCCGGCGATTTCTAAATTGTGGTGCTAAAAGCTGAGATTCAAGCTTGTACAGCAGAGGACTCACGCCTCCAGATACAGCTGCCTGTCCAGGCTCCTGTACTGTATGGCCTCGGCAATGTGCTCAGGCAATATTTCTACACTGCCCGTAAGATCTGCAATGGTCCTCGCGACTTTGAGTACCCTGTCGTAAGCTCGCGCGCTCAATCCTAGTTTCGTTATCGCCTGCTTCAACAAATCTTCCCCGCCCGCGTCGGGCTGACAGAACTCCCGTATCTCCTTGCTCTGCATATCGGCATTCTTAAAAAGTCCTTTACGTCCTTTGAATCTTTCTCTCTGAATCTCACGCGCCTTCTTTACTCTGCCTCTCACTGCGGATGATGGTTCTCCCGATTTCTTGCTTGACAGCTCCGCATACTTCACCGCCGGCACTTCGACGTGTATGTTTATCCTGTCGAGCAGCGGGCCGCTTATCTTTGACATGTACCTCTGTATCTGCATCTGGTTACAGCTGCACGTCGCGTTTGGATTGCCGTAATTTCCACATGGACATGGTTGCGTTGCCATTCTGCCACCTCGAAAAGACCACAAAAAAGCCCCTTCCGAAGGCATACCCGAAAAAGTTGGTGACGATCGGAGACCACATTAGGAAACGGCGGCTTGACCTCAAGTTAACTCAAAAACAAGTGGCCGAATTGGTTGGGGTAGACCAGACCACTGTGTGGAATTGGGAGAGGAACAGGTGCAAACCCACGATTGCTCGGATACCTGAATTGACAGACTTCCTTGGGTACGTCCCGATTGAGAATGGAATGACTACTTTGGGTGAGCATTTGAAAACGTTCAGAATTCTATCCGGGATGAGCCAGAGAGCCCTTGCACGAGTGCTGGGAATTGATCCTTCCACCTTGTCAAAGCTGGAATCGGGGAAGCGCACCCACTGCCGGATGGTTCTCGCCAAAGTGGAACGGCTATTGAAAGATGGCTTCCACATAAAATGATGGCCCGGTAGCAGTCTCACGCTGCCGGGCCATTTGTTTCAGAAACGATCAATTGAGAGGATTCTCACTTAACCAGAAGCATCTTCATCACCTTCGTGTACTGTGGAGTCGTGAGCCATCAAAGGTAACATTGTGGTACCCTGCAGGTTCTTCAACGTCCACAAGTGAAGCCACAACTCTGCCAAGAATATCATACACTCTCAAAGTTACATGACTGCTCATTGGTAATTGGTAGTTGATTACTGTCGTAGGATTGAACGGGTTGGGGTAATTCTGTGAGATACCGTAAGTCTTTGGTAAATTCGATGCAGAGATTGATGTTACCTTTTGTGAACCTGCGGCAGGAAGCACCGACGGTTGACCGTGCAAAGCAACAGCCATCTCAGCGTTTCGAAGCTCGATAGGGGTTGTCAGATTCGAGTCGCTTTCGATATTTGAAAGAAGAACCTCTGCTCCTTGCAGGTCGCTCTTGTCGAATATGTCAATAAACAGGTTGTTCATTTCGGCCTTCACCTTGAGAGGTGTGTTGGGGTTATCTGATATAATGCTATCGTTCAATTGTTCAGCGAGGTCATATCTCCCCTCTCTCTGATAAAGGCTCCCAAGGAGAAGCTGGTTCTCCTTTGCTGCCTGAGCTGGCAAAGATTGAAAATAACCTATTATCTCGGGCAGCGTAGTACTATCAGCACAACTGCACAAGTAAACATAAGCAGCCTGATCGTCTGGATGTTCTCTTAAGAAGTTGATGAAGAAGTCCTTCGCGTCGGTGGTCTTGTTTTGTTCTCTAAGTTGTAAACCGATAAATAACGAATCGCCTGCTGAAGATGCGGGCGACGTGCCGGCAACAGTGATGCCCGGTCCAGATGCTTGTACCGCGACGCTTGCGATATTCACCTCACCGCTCGTTGCACGTTGTGAGGCACCTGGAAGAGCGTAGCCGGCCCATGGATCATACGGATCGACCGCTCGCCAGCTGACTTGAGACCCGGAACCGAGTGCAAATGTGGAACTCGGATTCGAGGTATTCCAATAGTTGCCTGCGGCGGAGAGAGTACTGACCGTGCTGCCATAAATGTTTAGTCCTACGTTGTAAGTGTTGCCGTAGATGCTATTATATGAGTACGGACTAGAGGAAGGCCAACCCTAAACCGATCCGCGTTATTTCCGCTTCTCGTCCAGTACTTCTCTTACCTTTCTCAGTACGTCAAGCGGCTGGTATGGCTTCTGGATGAACCTGTTGACTCCGCCCTTCTGCATCTTTTGCATGTCGGCATCGTCTACAAATCCGCTCACGAGAATGACCTTTATGTCGGGCTTCATTTTTCTTATCGCCTGATAAAGATCCAGGCCGCCCACTTTGGGGAGACCAATATCCGATATCACAAGCTCAATGTTCCTATGATCAAGGAAAAGGGCGAGGGCCCGCTGCCCGTCTTGAGCAGTAAGGACTCTGTAACCATGGTTAGTCAAAATATCCTGAAGCAGCTCCCGAAGACCTGCCTCGTCTTCCACAACCAGAATTGTCTCACTTCCGCCCTGGACTTCGCCGGTTTCCTTTTCCATTTCAGCAGCGAGGGCGTCGGCTGATCTGTGCGACGGCAGAAAAATACTGAACGTGGTCCCGACACCCGGAACGCTTGTGAGCTCGATGATTCCTTCGTATGCACTGACGATGCCGTATACAGTGGATAGTCCCAAACCTGTTCCCTTTCCTCTCTCCTTCGTTGTGAAGAACGGCTCGAAGATCCGGGCACGTGTCACTTCGTCCATCCCCACGCCAGTGTCTGTTACGGATATTCTGATATACCGGTCCCCAGACGCCGAAGGATGCCTCGCTCTTATTTCTTTCCCTTCAGCAGGGGCAGTACTTATGGTCAATATTCCACCTGATAATTCCCCGTCAGGCCGGTCCATCATCGCATCTCTCGCATTGACACATAAGTTAAGCACAGCCTGGTGAATTTCTGTCTGGTCGCCCAAGATCAACAACGGTGTGTCGGTCAGTTCAAGTTTCACCGATATCACTCTCGGAAAAGTCTCACTTATCATTTTATATGCGTCGGCGACCACGTCATTAACATTCAAAGCGTGAAGGGATCTCTCCTGTTTCCTGGCAAACATTAGCAGCTGGCGTACCAACCCGACCCCTCGCTGTGCGGCGGATTCGATAGATTCCATGTTTCCGAAAAGTCTCTCATCCTTTTTGAATGTCTTCTTTGATAGGCCCGCATAGCCGATGATGATTCCCAGAATATTGTTGAAGTCGTGAGCGATGCCACCTGCAAGCGTGCCGATACTCTCCATTTTCTGCGCCTGACGCAGTTGTTCTTCCAAGGCCACCTGAGCCGTGACATCCCTTGCGATGCCGAGTATCCCCGTGGTTTCCCCTTCGTTTACCAAGCGCGTGGTGCTAAGTTCACCAATTCCATACTCACCCGACTTCTTGAGAAATTTATACTGAACAACATCCGAGAGTTCGCCTCGCAAAGTTCTGATAAACATATCCATCGCCTTCTGTCGGTCATCAGGATGAAGCAGGTCGGTGAAACTCTTCCCTATCCAGTCCTCACGGTTCCAGCCCGTCAGTGCCTCAAATGCCGGATTCAGGCTCTTGATAATCGCTTCCGCGGAAAGGCTGAAAATGGCATCGCGAGCACTATCCACTAAATCCCGGTTCTGCCTCTCAGATTGCCTCAGAGCTTCCTCGGCCTGTTTTCTTTCGGTTACATCCTCTATGATCGTCAGGGCGTAGCTTAACTGATTCTGGATGTCTCGCACAGCGGTTGCCGTTAAGTGGCCCCAAATGACCTTGCCGTCTCTCCGTATGTACCTTTTGTCGAGCTCAGCTATCTCATCTCTTCCTGATTTCAATCCCTCGAGGACTTGAACTCCAATCATCTTGTCATCAGGGTAAGTCAAATCAATGAACGATTTTTCATACAGCTCCGCTTCACTGTATCCAAAAAGTTTGGCGGCTGCAGGATTGCAACGGAGGAACTTCCCGTCCGGGTTAATATTCACGATACCTACGGGAGATGTTTCGTAGATCTTCCTGAAACGTTCTTCGCTCTCCCGAAGCGCCTTCTCCGCCTGCTTCGACGCGGTTACGTCGCGAACCATAGCAAGAACGGCTATCTCGTCCTCCATTCTGATTGGAGACAACATGATGTCTGCAGGAAATTCAGTGCCGTCTCTTCGCCGGCCGTAGAATTCCATTCCCGTATTCAAACCACGTGGATGCGGATCGAAGTCGAAGCGCCTCATGTGCCTTTCGTGCATCGCCCTTAAGCGATCAGGCACGAGAACGCTCAACGGTCTCCCCATCAGCTCATCCCGCCTATATCCGAACACGTTCTCCGTTTGGGCGTTGGCAAAATTGATTTTGTCGGACGAGTCTGTAATGACAACGGCATCAGGCGCGGCTTCCAGAACACCTCGAAATCTCGCTTCACTTTGTTTGAGATCCTCCAGCGCCATTTCACGGAGCTTCTCGGCCAGTCTCAGTTTCCTCCTTTCGTCCGCCTCACGCAGGGCTCGGCTGACCGCCGGAACGAGTCGGGTCAGTTTAGTCTTCAATACATAATCCGTTGCTCCGTCTCTCAGACTCTGGATCGCTGCATCCTCTCCGATTGTCCCTGACACAAAAACAAACGGAGTATCTGGAGCCTTTTCACGGGCAATAGCCAGCGCTTCTCTCCCGTTAAAAGAAGGAAGAGTGAAATCGGAGATTATGAGATCAAACTTCTTCCTGCCCATCGCTGCGACAAAGTCCTTGCGCGATTTCGCGAGCGTGACACGGAAATCGAGACCCGCAGTCTTCAGCGTGGCACTGACCAGTTCCGCATCCCCGGGGTTATCTTCAAGATGCAGAATCTCCAACGGCAAATCGTCCTGATCCAGCATGAGTTGTTTCTCCTTTTTATCCCTCCCTCCTGGCCTAGCGCCTCGGAGAGGGTTCATTGACCAGGGCCCAGAAAACACCTAACTGCTTCACCGCTTGTATGAATTCCTGGAACCCTACGGGTTTCACAACGTAAGCATTTACACCCAGTTCATAGCTTTTGACAAGATCACTTTCCTGACGCGAAGAAGTCAGCATAACAATGGGTATTTGCTTCAGACTTTGCGTCGCTCTCACTTGCCTCAGGACTTCCAGTCCGTCAACCTTAGGCATTTTAAGATCCAACAGGATAACGGCGGGATCCTCGGCTGGCCTGCCCTGGAATTCCCCCGCGCAGAGCAAGTAATCAAGCGCTTGCGAACCGTCATGCACAACAACCACTTCATTTGCCAGCTTGCTTTCCTTCAACGCCAGGAGTGTGAGCTCAACATCTTTCGGATTGTCTTCAGCCAATAGAATCTGTCTAAGGTCTTTCATGTCGATCCAACCCCGTTTCTGATTGGTAATGAGAAGTAGAACGCCGCCCCTTCGTTCACCTTTGCCTCTGCCCAGGTTCTCCCTCCGTGCCGGCGAACGATGCGGCGAACATTCGCCAGGCCGATACCGGTGCCTTCGAATTCATCCTGCGTGTGGAGCCGCTGAAACACGCCGAAGAGTTTGTCGACGTATCTCATGTCGAATCCAACACCGTTGTCATGGACAGAAAATACATCTTCCGATTCATTCCGGCTGTGTCTCACCGCGATTTCAGCCCTCTCCCTGGGTCTCGTATACTTCACGGCATTGGAAAGGAGGTTAACAAAAACCAGCCGCATCATGTTGGGATCTGCTTCAACTTCAGGAAGCCGACCTATTTCCCATTCAATTGCCCTGCCTTCAACATCGCGCGACATGTCTCCGATTACCCCTCTCACGAGGCCGCCAACATCTGTCTTCCTTCTGACCAGCTCCCTCCTTCCCACCCTGGAGAAATCCAGGAGGTTGTCTATAAGGGTGCCCATTTCGATCGCTGATGAAGACACTATCTCGAGATATCTTCTGCTCTCGTCATCGAGAGATGCCGATGCTCGTTGCTGAAGAAGCTCGACGAAACCGCCTATGTGCCTCAACGGCGCGCGCAGATCGTGAGAAACCGAATATGAGAACGCTTCGAGTTCCTTGTTCACCTCCTCCAACTGTCCGGTGCGCTCCTTAACGAGTTCCTCAAGTTGTTCGCGGTGTTTCTTCAGCTCCTCAAGCATTCTCTTCTGTTCTGTCACGTCGATCGAGAGTACGAAAGCCCCCTCAGGCACCGGCTCGATGCTCAGATTAAACCAGGCCGTCGTCCCGTCGGGATAGACAAACTGGTTTTCCATCTGTTGTGAAACATGTCCTTCGATACAATCCCTGATCCGGCCGAACATCTCGGTCTGTTCTATGCCCGGGTACACTTCTGTCATCTTCTTCCCGAGTAATTCCTCCCTGGAGAGGCGGCCGTGACGCGCCGCCACCTCGTTCACATACACGTAACGCCAGTCCGGGCCGATGATCTGACAACCTTCCAGCATGTGATCCAGGGTAGATTTGTAGCGGGCGTTCGCCCTCTCCAGGGCCTCTTCGGACCGCTTCCTGCCGGTTATGTCCTGCTTGATCGCGACAAAGTGGGTTATCTCGCCACGTTCATTGCGGACAGGCATAATGGTTTCATCTTCGGTGTATAAGCTCCCGTCCTTCCGTTTGTTGATCATCTCACCTTGCCAGACCTCACCTGAAAGAATCTTGTCCCACAAGTTCTTATAGAAGAATCTATCCTGTTTCCCGGACTTCAGTATGCTCGGATTCTTGCCGCCGACTTCCTCCGGTGTATAACCAGTGAGACGGGTGAATGCCGGATTAACCCAGGTAATCAGTCCCTCGCGGTCCGTAATTACGATAGCGTTCGCCGCGGCTTCAAGCGCCGCGGCTTGGCGGCGAAGCTGTCCATCCGCACGCTTACGTTCCGTAATATCCCGAGCGATCCTGGATGAAGACACAATTTCTCCAGATTCGTTCTTCACCGGCGATACCGTCAAAGAAATTTCGACCAGTGCACCGTTTTTTCTCACACGTGTGGTTTCAAAGTGCCGGACTTCTTCTCCCTTGGCAATCCGCGACAGAATCCGGTTTTCTTCCTCGAGGCGATCAGGGGGGAAAATCATGGTAATAGGCTTGCCGACCGCCTCTTCCATAGCGTATCCGTATAGTTTTTCCGCAGCGGGATTCCAGCTTGTAATGGTACTGTCCAGCGTCACGCCGATGATCGCGTCGCTGGAGTACTTGATTATTGCGGCATCCTGGGCTGGGCCTGCCCTCGCTGCATCTGTTCCGGCACGAGGTCCGTGGTCATTCATCTCTCGATCTTTCCCTAAATTTCAAGGATTCTGCCTCTTTTAAAGGCAGATCCAAACGTGAAAAACCGTTTCCAAGAACTCATTAGGCTGCTCCTGTTGAAGTCAGCCTGGCCACAACTCGCCTTGGCTCTCACGCAACCAGGGGGTCCCGATTGGTGTAATTGTCTAACAGCGCAAGCACCGATTTTGTTCCCCTTCGCTCGAGCAGACCATCACTGTTATCCTTCAGCGCTTACCGGGCAGAAATGGCAAGGATAATAAGAGATGGAATCGAGTAGATTAGAAAAGAAAGAAGGATACAACGAAAGAAAAACAGGAGACAGACAGCGAATACGGGATAATAGGAGATGATCGGTGGGAAGTTATGAGGTTAGGCGAGGAACCGGACAGTGATTGTCCGAAGGATGCAGCGGAAGAGACTTCAAGTAGAAATGATGAATTTCGAGCCCATCGAGGATCGCTTCGCTTATCGTGAATATATATCTCTTAATGTTGATCGGGGTGCAATTACATGCTACGTTCGGGTTGCCGTGGTTCGGCATGTCCATGGTTGCGTTGCCATTCTGCCACTTCGAAAAAACGACGAAAAAGCCGATTCCCAAAGCGTACCCAAGGGAACTGAGAACTCTTGGAGACCATATTAGAAAGAGGCGGCTGGATCTGAAACTCACTCAGAAAGTGGCCGGAGCGATCATTGAGGTGGATGAGGGCACGATCTGGAACTGGGAAAGTAATAGGACACACCCGTTACCCTCTTTGATGCCCAATATTGCGGAATTTCTCGGTTACGTGCCGGCTCAATATTTGACCCACTTTGCATGCCAAACGACCCCTGAAATCTCGTCAAGACATCTGTCAAATCCTCAAAAAACAACAGAGAGTCCCACCAGCTAGCGGGACTCTCCCATTTCTCTCGCTTTCAGCGGACAAGCAGAGCCTTCCATGTCAGCTTGCGCAACATAACTATTTGACGAGTACCAATTTTTTCACGGATGTAAATTTGCCGGCGCTGATCCGGTAGAAATAGACCCCGCTTGGCAACTGACTGGCGTCGAACAGTACGCCATGATACCCCGCAGGCTCATCCTCGTCGACCAGTGTTCTCACTTCCCTCCCAAGCACATCATAGACCTTTAACGTCACATGGCCGGAAACAGGCAGACCATACTGTATAGTGGTTGTCGGGTTAAACGGATTCGGGTAATTCTGGCTCAAGTTGTAATCCGTGGGCAGAGGGATGGAAGCAACTGTCTGGCCGCTTTTATTGGGCAGTGTAAATTAGTTTGTGGAAATTAAAGAGGGTAAGGCGCATAATCCTTTAGGATAATTTTGAAACGAAAAAAGAAAGGAGTTATGCACCATGTACCCTGAAAACAACGAAGAGAAA
>JAHECO010000008.1 GCA_024641705.1 Candidatus Kryptoniota bacterium | reverse complement strand
CGAGTCTCTTCGGGAAAGCGAGTGCCTCATGTACACTCCGATAGAAGGATCGCCTCTGGAGTTCAGATCCGAATGGGAGCCGCTTCCGGCGTATGAGAGAAAGCCGCCTGTGCCGCCGATATTGAATCTCGCCACTATCAGTGCGATTAAGGCGAAGAAATTGAAACCCGATACAGAGTGGGAGGCGGACGTGTTTTTCCTGCCTATGCCTGTCTTGGATCGTGAGAGGCCGTACTTTGTCCGGACGGCATTAGTGTGTCAGAAGGAATCCGGATTCGTCTTCGATATGACCACGGCGCCTCCTGAGATCGCGCAGCATCAGCTGCTCGCGGAAGTGGTATGCTCCGCCGTAGAGAAATCCGGGCTGAAACCTGTGACGATTTCAGTGAAGAACGAAGACTATGCGGATGCCCTGACACCGCTGGGGAATGTACTGGGGATCGCAGTCCGCAAGCGCGACAGGCTCACCGCGGTCAAATCGATGAAGGAGGAAATGATGAGGTATATGATGAACGAAGGAGGGGGAAAGAGAAGGAAGTAATTCCAGTTAGAATGAGAAACAGAACGGGAAGTTGATTGGTAGAATAATTCAAAGGAGGTCTTGATGAGTACCCAAAACAAGCTTTATGAAGTCCAATTTGAAATCGCCGGACCGGCGGCAATGTTTACAAGACCGGATACGGGATCAACACCGATCTCCTATCCCGTGCCTACACCTTCCGCTGTAAAAGGAATGTTCGATGCGGTGCTGCGACGAGGGCACATGTATGTTAAACCAACATTGGTCACGATTTGCAGACCGATACGATATGAAAGATACATAACGAATTACGGAGGACCCCTCCGCAAACTAGACCAAATCAAAAACAACAACAACTACCAATTGATAGCCACAATCCTTATAGATGTTTGCTATCAAATCCACGGGGAAATTCGGATGAAGCAGATAAGCACACGCACACGAGAAGGCGTGTCAAAGGAACGTCGTCGACGCGGTCAGGATTGGCGACCGCGGTTCAAAGAGATATTTGAAGAAAGACTGCGGCTTGGCAAAACTTTCTATAACCCATGTCTGGGTTGGAAGGAATTTGTCCCCAATTATTTTGGACCACTTCGCAAAGGAACCAAACGCGATACAAGCGTTGACGAGGTAATTCCGTCTTTTTTGAAATCAATGTGGGAACATCGTCAACCTACACCGGAGTACGTGCAGGATTGGAGAATCGTAAAAGGTGTAATGTCTTATGTAAATCAAATTCCAACGGAGGAGGAACTCAATGCTGATTGAAACTTGGCAACTACTCAGGGCCTTGGAACGGAGTGGAATCTCACGTGCTCGCAAACACAAACGGATTCAATCACCGGGGCAATCGTTTCCGTGCTTACGAGTTCGATTAGATAAGAACTTTTCGGTAAGCTCAGTTGAAGACGTCAGTGACAACGACTGGCCCTCCTGGACCGTGATGGAAGGAAACCAAAGCAGCTTTCCTGTTGTGCGCGTTCAAGAACCACTGATGAGAATATCTCGTGGAGACAAAACGTGGACGAGGTTGGGGTATGGTGAAAAAGGCAATCGTCGCAGTCCTGCAGGAGATGAAGCACGCCTTAATGTCCTTGAGGGATTGATAGGTACCAAGGAGATTTCGCTTTCGGATAAGACTAAAAAGCTATGGAAGAGACTGAGAGAGCAAAAAGCCAAGGAGTTGGCTGAATGTTCGATCAACGATAGTTCGAAAATGAATGCGATTGCCCTTCTTGCTGAACGATTTTCAGAAGCAGCAAAAGAGCCACAAACATTTCTAATGAAAGTGGCTGAACATGCGGTTTCAAAATTGTCGCAGGGCAAATTAAAAGCTATTGATGCCGTGGAACAGCTGATGGTAGGCAAAGGGCCTCCAGATGAGAGTGGCGATATCCCGATGGTCGTAGTTCAACTTGCTTTTGACAATGAGGAAACGGACAATGGTTACCCGCTTCTCTACAGCCAAACAGTAAAAAACCGGCTTATTGAAAGTCTGCCACAAGATCCTTTGAGGAGGGTGGGTTCTGACAAACGAAAGAAAACGGAGCCGACAGGGGTTGACGCTCTTACAGGGGAGGCTGACATTCTGGAGGAGAAATCCTTCCCAAAAGTGAATTTACCTGTACCCTCAACAAAAAGCACGCAAAAGAAAATCGGTAGGAAGCCATTCCCTTTGGCGTCGATGTTCAGCGAGGCGCATTGCAACAACCGCTATGGCATGACAAACGCTAAAGTCTTTCCGTTAGCAAAAGCCCGGGCAACGCATCTCAAAGAAGCACTAGAGGAAATAACAGACGATAATCGGAGAGAAAAGACTTGGCAACATGTTGCTAGCGGTCGCTTCAAAACATATAAGGGCCGCAAGATAGAAACACCAGATTTACTCATCACCTACTTGGAAGAAAAGCCCATGATCGACTTAAAAACAGCGGGATTTTTCGGACAAAGTCAATCCATCGTCGAAGCAAAATTCGAGGTTGATGCAGCAACAGTCTGCGAGGCATTTCGAGGTATAGAAAGTGAGAAACCTAATTCAAGACTTAATCTATTCTTGATTCGTGAAGCCTCGAAAGGACAAGCGCAAGTTGTAATGGCGGAATCTCTAAAAGTAAAGAAAGTTCTTGATGCTGCTGGACTCTGGCAAAAAGCAGGAAGTAACAACGTACCTCAAGTTACAATGTACCTTCCTCAAATAATAAGGAATGGACAAACCATTACCTCAGTAGAAGATGCCAGACCAAGTGCACCATATCCAGATCAAGTTGTACGTTTACTTTCACAGCAATGGGTTCGCGATGGATCATCGGCGAAAGGCACTAATGGAAAACAACAAAAGAACAAACAAGAAATCGTCGGTCCGGGACTTGTGGAAGTGTTATCCCTCATGTTTCGAATGGAAGGGAAATGGGAGGCGACTCTGAAGAATATGATTAGCCTGCTCATTCGGCGTGTTGATCCCTTGCTCATAGGTATCTTCGGAGCGAAGCACGCGTATGGTCCACGATACGCACAAGGAAAACATGAGCCGTTCTTCGATTATCCCCGAGAATCGAGAGAAATTGCATTGCGCGCAGTTGGAGTTCTCGGAATCTTATTAGATTCATTTAACATTAGAAAGGAGAAATATATGAACGACCCTGCTTATCAGATAGGTCAGGTCTTGTCTTTGGCAGACACGCTACACAAGGACTACTGCATTGTAGTCCGGAAGGGGGAGTTGCCGAATTCACTGATTGGTACGTCACTTATGCGTCGAGCATTGGATGATCCATCTGGTGCATTAGCTGATCTATGTGAACGAATGATGGAATATGTACGTTGGGCAAAAGTTGCCAACGAACCTCAAAACTTGCCCGAAGATGATCCTAAGAGGATTGCGATAAGAGAAGCGCGTAAGAAACTGCGGCAATATCAGCCACTTGCCGATCATCTCGGTACCGCCAATCTCCCTAGTGAATGTGACGACGTGATGAAGGCACAATTGCTACTTGGGTTTCTCGCGTCTCAACCAGATGATGAGCAAATCAAAAAAGGAAAGGAGAGCAACCAATGAATACCGAAAACCCTCAGAACAGCATCGTAATCCCGAGAGCAACTGGATTGCTTGTTATCGTTGTGGAAAACAGCAATCCGAACGGCGACCCTGACCAAGAAAGTGATCCCCGCCGTCGAAGCCACGACAAACGCGGGATGATTACTGGAGTTTCTTTCAAACGAAAGCCTCGTGATCTGGTACTTCGAAAAGATGAACCAGTTTGGAAGAAGATCGCCAAAGAATTTGGCATCAAAGCAGAAGGGGAAATCTGGAGCAAGGATGGTAACCAGTTTGACATTTTAGAGAATCGGGATATTAAAGGATCCAAACGAACAGAAGTAGAAAAGATGGTAAAAGAAAACTTCGACGGATTTAAGAAACGATTTTGGGATGCTCGCGTTTTCGGTAATACCTTCCTCGAAGAAGGTGTAAAGGACACGATTCGCTCGGGAGTCGCACAATTTGGTCTCGCTGTTTCTGTGTCTCCAGTTCGTGTGCATCGACTAACCAAGACAAAGATGGCACCTGCTCAGGGTGGGCGCGAAGGTGAAGAAGGACCATCACGAGGCATGGCTCCACTCGCTCACCGTGTTGTCGAACATGGAGTATATGGAATGCCATTCTTTATCAATCCAACGGGGGCGCAGGGAAAACGTAGTACTGGATGCACACCTCTTGACATCGCTCTGCTTCTGCAACTTATTCGCTATGCCTATCCTCATACCAAATCTGATATTCGTCCGCTTGTCGAAGTGCGTCACGCATGGTATGCCGAGCATGAAGACGACCTTGGTTCTTTCTCTGAGTTCGAGTTCATCGAAAAACTTACGCCACAAAGAAAAGGCGCAACCGAAGAAGATAGAAAAAAGCAATCCGTCAGTGGAGTACCACTTGACGAACAATATGTTGTGCCCGCAGAATTGCCCAAGGACTTCCGAGGCAAACTGAAGAAAGACAAGTTGTATGATTTGTGCGTTGAACTGCCGGAATGGTGTGAGGAATTAAAACCAAAAGATGGCAATGAATAAACCTCTGGCTCATAGCCCGAAGCAAGGTGTACCCGCGCAAACTTATTTTGAACACATAACGAATGTTCATCGTAGAGCTGTTCAGAATGCAAGGAATGCAGCTGTTTTTTACACAGGCGACAGTGATTCATTTGTTAGTTGGGTAGAAGCGGCTGCAGTCTATCATGATCTTGGCAAGTTGGACTCTGCAAATCAGGAGGTACTTCAGAAGAACACACGTGAAGGCTTGACGATTGCTCACGAAGACGCAGGGGTTGCAGAACTCGAAAAACTTGGAAGGAATGAAGCGCTAGTTCTCGCATATGGACATCATAGTGGACTATTCAGTGTGAAAGAAGATGCATTAGAGAATCAAGGACGGCCTTTCAGGCAATTGAAAAGGAAAACACCGAATGGCGAATTGGTGGCCGACCATGTAGATCGTGAATTGAAGAACTATGAACAGATTCATGCAGCTGCGGGATGTTCAGCATTGGATCGAATTGAGCCATCCCTCCTACACCACGATGGCTTTGCAAGACGCATTGCGCTTTCTTGTCTTGTTGATGCGGATCACGGAGATACCGCACGCAATTACTGTAATGAGGTAGAGATTCCAGAAATCCAACCACGATGGAAAGAACGTCTTGAAGCATTACAGCGATATGTGGATCGACTACCGCAGGGTCACACCGACCCTGAGAGAAACCGAAACCAAATGCGCAAGCGTCTGTTTGAGGCATGCCGTGATGCCTGGCTTGATCCACGCATACGAACCTGTGACGCTCCTGTGGGAACTGGCAAGACAACGGCGGTCATGGCACATCTATTGAAAGTCGCTGCAGAACGGCAATTACGCCACATCATTGTCGTTCTGCCTTACACCAACATCGTCACTCAATCGGTAAATGTCTATCGGGAAGCGCTTATTTTGGAAGGGGAACGGCCAGAGGACGTTGTTGCGGAGCATCATCATAGGGCAGACTTCGCTGACATTGAGCTACGTCAACTTTCAACACTTTGGAAAGCCCCGATCACTGTAACCACCGCCGTGCAATTTTTTGAGACACTCGGCAGCCATCATCCCGCAAGGCTTAGAAAGCTTCATGAACTACCCGGCTCGGTGGTCTTTGTTGATGAAATGCACGCTGCAATTCCATCTCATTTGTGGCCGCAGATGTGGCGTTGGCTGGAATCGTGGACTCGCGACTGGGGTGGGCATTTAGTGCTTGCAAGTGGTTCATTGCCGCGATTTTGGAAGCTGGATGAATACAAAGAACTTATGTCCTCGGACGATCAGGTTTCTATGCCCGAAATCCCGGATCTGGTTTTGGACGATTCGCTTCGCAACGAGCTTAAACAAACAGAAGAGAAGAGGATTAACTATGTACGGCGGGCAGAAGACGCTGCGGCTTTGGATTGCAAAGGTGTTGTGGACTTTGTCCAAGAAAAACCCGGACCACGGCTACTTATTGTTAATACCGTTCAGACTGCTGCAGTAATAGCCCAAGCAATCCGTCAATCAGGTTATGATGTCCTGCACCTTTCGACAGCACTTGCTCCGGTCCACAGAGACTTGATCGTGCAAAGAGTAAAGGAGCGACTAAAACACAAAGTTCAAGATTGGACACTCGTCGCAACCAGTTGTGTCGAAGCGGGAATGGACTTCTCATTTTGCACCGGGTTTCGAGAACGCTCATCGACAGCAAGTCTTATACAAATCGGAGGCAGGGTTAGTCGAGGTGACGAGTTCAAAAACCCGGAGGTTTGGGA
Organism: Candidatus Kryptoniota bacterium; assembly: GCA_024641705.1. Taxonomy (GTDB): domain Bacteria; phylum Bacteroidota; class Ignavibacteria; order Kryptoniales; family JAKASW01; genus JAKASW01. The sequence continues at coordinate 131,849 of JAHECO010000008.1, read as the reverse complement.
CATTCTCCTTCGAGACGACAAATTTCGCGGCAATCCGGCCATAACAATCTCACGCCAGGCATTAGACCGGTTCACAGTGGATGAGCTAAACATCAGGCATCCAGCTGGACTAGCGACGGACGCCATGAAAAGAGAATGGACCTCTGGTGCGGAAGAGAAAGCCAGACAACTGATCCAGCATGAAGATGCGATGGAATACCCAAGTGTTTCTAAAGAATGTCGCGTGATTGACTCAGAGACTTGCACAATAATCGTAGATAAATCCTTAGCTGAAGTAATCGAAAAAGGAAAGAAAGTATCGAGGTTCGAACTTATGAACTACAGTGTCCAAATATGGACGAACAAAATTGAAAAGCTTAGACTAAAACCTTTGGCCGCATGCGATCGTTACGAAACAGGTCTTTTCTTTTGGCCATACGAATACGATCCCGATTTTCTCGGCTACATGCAAGGCGTGTTGAAACTGGAGGAATTCATTGCGGCTGGCGGAGCAATCATTTAAGATTATGTCTGTTGAATTGAATTGTAGTCGGACACTCACTCTTGAGTGTCCCATTCCATTCGTGATCAATGAGAGTGTTTAATGACAGACAAGAATGGCTGTCGAACAATCGAAGAATATGCCTGAGTTAAAGGCGAAGGAGCTGAGTAGAAGATTACCTTCTTCGTAGGGTGAGCTCGGCTGAAGGTAATTTTCACCAAAGGTGCGTATGAACCGAGAAGAGCACATAGAGGACAACCTGTTTTACCACGTGTACAACCGTGGCAACGATAGGGACCGTATCTTCGGCGATGAGTCGGACTATTATGCTTTTCTGGAAAAGATGAAAAATCTTGCCGTACAGCATTTGGTTGACGTACCTGTCTATACCCTCATGCCGAATCACTATCATATCATCACGCTGCAAAACTCGGGAGGAAATCTCTCCAAGATGATGGGGGCCCTGGCAACATCGGCGGCGAAACGATACAATCTCAAGTATGGGCACGTCGGGCACCTGTTCCAGGGGCCTTTCCGATACAAGTTCGTGCCCGAAGAAGTTCTCTGGTATGTTGCGTGCTACATACACCTGAATCCGGTGCGGGCTGGTTTGGTCAGAGAGCCGGCAGAGTGGAGGTTTTCCAACCTCGGGGCTCTCGATGAAGGTTTCAACCTTCTCCCCTGTCTCCCTCGGCTGTGGAGCGGCTATTCGGCATACATGGCTGAAGTGCTGAAGGACGAACGTATGCAGGAAGAATGGGAAAAGAAAATAGAGTCACACGTTAAAGGCTTCTTGGGAGAAGGCTACCTTCTTTCAAAGGAGAAGCAAGGGAGAAGGTAGCCTTCACCTATGACCGAAGATGATTTCTTCCAGATAAGCGCGCTTCAGCACTACGTCTATTGTCCCCGGCAGTGCGCACTGATACACGTGGAGGGCGCATGGAGAGAAAATGTCTTCACTGTACGGGGCGATATCCTCCACGAAAAAGTGGACGCCGACACGTACGAAACCCGAGGGGCCGTAAAGACGGTGCGCGGCCTTAAGATTCATTCTTTTCGGCTGGGCATCTCGGGGCGCTGCGACGTGGTAGAGTTTCGAGCGAAAAGGGAGAAGGAAACCTTTACCTCCGCTGAACCTGCTCCTGCTGACGAAGGAAAAGGTCGCCTTCTCCAGAGCGAAGCCAATGATGAAGGCGACCTTTATCCAGGCACCTTTACTATCATCCCCGTTGAGTTCAAGTCCGGAAAACCCAAGGATGATATCAGCGACAAAGTACAGCTCTGTGCACAGGCGCTCTGTCTGGAAGAGATGCTGAATACTGCGGTGAAGCATGGTGCGTTTTTCTACGCGAAAATCCGCCGGCGAGTGCAGGTAGAGATTGACAATGAGTTGCGGAAACAGACCGAAGAGATTATTGCAAACGTTCGCGACTTGATAACGAACAAGCGAACGCCTGCCGCTGTATATTCGGCGAAGTGCAGGAATTGTTCGCTAGAGCCGATTTGCATGCCGAAAGCAATGAGCGACAGAAAACTCAAACTATATCTGAAGAGCTTATATGAAAAAACACCTTAACACCCTTTATATCACTTCCGACGATGCTTATGTGCACAAGGAGCGTGAGACGTTCGTCGTTGAAGTAGACAACAAGAAAGTGTTCCAGGCGCCGGTTCATTCGATCGAGAACATTGTCTGCTTCGGCTTCAAGGCGCTTTCTCCGGCACTGATGGCGTTCTGTGCGGAAAACAATGTCGGCATTAGCTACCTGTCCGAGAACGGGAAGTTTCTTGCCCGTGTCTGCGGCGCTCAGACGGGGAATGTGCTTCTTCGCAAGGCGCAGTACGCGATGGCAGACGACGAACTTCAAGCGCTCTCTATCGCCAGGCCGATCATAGCAGCGAAGGTCGCGAACTACCGCAATCTGCTTCTTCGTCACCAGCGGAATCATCCGGAGGATTATTCCGATACGGCCGACTCTGTAGCATCCGTAATGGGAGATCGCTTGTCGGACATCCGGCACGCCGAAACGCTTGACGGGCTTCGCGGCATCGAGGGCGAATGTGCCGCGATGTACTTCGGCGTACTGTCGTCGCTGATAAACAACAAGGATTTCGAGTTCAAGGCGAGGTCGAAGCGGCCGCCCCTTGATCCGGCAAACGCCATTCTTTCCTTCCTGTACGCAATTCTGGCGAATGACGTGAGGTCCGCACTCGAAACTACCGGCCTCGATCCGCAGGTTGGGTTTCTGCACGGGCTCAGATCAGGAAGACCGAGCCTGGCTCTCGACATCATGGAGGAATTCCGTGCCTATCTTGGGGATCGCATCATGTTGAATCTCTTAAACCTCAAGCAAGTCAGAAAGGAGGATTTTGAAATACGGGAATCGGGAGAGGTAAGGATGTCCGACGGAGCCAGGAGGACTGTTCTCGAAGCGTATCAGAAGCGAAAGCAGGAAGAGATAACCCACCCATTTCTCGGCGAGAAGATGACCGTCGGTTTGCTGCCGCATATCCAGGCCCAGCTGATGGCAAGATATATCCGAGGTGATATGAAGGAATATCCGCCTTTTTATATGAATTGAAGGAATCCATATGATGGTACTGGTAAGCTATGACGTTTCGACGAAGACCGGAGCGGGAGCGAAGAGGCTGCGGAAAATATCGGAGATGTGCCTCGACTACGGTTTGCGCGTGCAGTACTCCGTATTCGAGTGCAATGTCGATCCTGCAGAATGGGAAGTTCTGAAGGATAGGTTGCTCTCCCTGTATGATGCGGAGAACGACAGTCTGCGGTTTTATTTCCTCGGTTCCAATTGGAAACGAAGGGTTGAGCATCATGGGAAGACAGGGACAACGGACATAGAGGACCCGTTGATTCTGTGACGCTAACCTAAGCTCACATGGAAATCCCAGGAGGTTAGCTGTGGAAAAACGGAAAGGGGAAGCCCTTTTCCGGTTCTTGAGGGCAAATGTTCTTTGACAAATCTGAGATAAGCGATGGAATGCAAATTTTCTGGGCAATCGGTACATTTTGAAAGATTTTGAGATAGGCAGTCGCGCCCCACGCGGGCGCGTGGATTGAAACACGGCCTCGCATACAAACTGTGGTGGTACGTCCCCGGTCGCGCCCCACGCGGGCGCGTGGATTGAAACATAATATTCTGCTTCGATCCAGGCCGCCACCGAGTTGTCGCGCCCCACGCGGGCGCGTGGATTGAAACGTGGCGACGGGGGCAAAGGATGAATCCTTCGGGGTGGTCGCGCCCCACGCGGGCGCGTGGATTGAAACCCATTCGTCGAGATTTGTCTCAACTGCGAGCCTGGTCGCGCCCCACGCGGGCGCGTGGATTGAAACCTCATCTCCTGTGTCTGTTATGCTGTTATTGTTGTCGCGCCCCACGCGGGCGCGTGGATTGAAACTTAAACAGCCAGCCGAATCCGCAGGTCCGGAGGAGGTCGCGCCCCACGCGGGCGCGTGGATTGAAACAGAGGTACGACCTCGGAAACGTCGGACGCTACCGCGTCGCGCCCCACGCGGGCGCGTGGATTGAAACCATCAGGTATGTATGCTGTCCGATGTCAACCCACTGTCGCGCCCCACGCGGGCGCGTGGATTGAAACAGTTCATCCTCCGTCGCCGTCTCAGGTTTTCCAAGGTCGCGCCCCACGCGGGCGCGTGGATTGAAACAAGAGATTCTCAAGAAGTTCAACGTGGCTATCCCGTCGCGCCCCACGCGGGCGCGTGGATTGAAACAGATACCACCGGCGTCCCGAACTCGACCTGTCTAAGGTCGCGCCCCACGCGGGCGCGTGGATTGAAACGGCAACTAACGTGAGACAGGAAAGAGTTGTGCCCGGTCGCGCCCCACGCGGGCGCGTGGATTGAAACTTGGTCTCGTCGTTCAAAACCCATTCGCATGCGGACGTCGCGCCCCACGCGGGCGCGTGGATTGAAACAATGAGAGGAATGTGGAGGGACATGACGGTTCCATCGTCGCGCCCCACGCGGGCGCGTGGATTGAAACGGAATTCATGAAAGCGACGTTCAATAATATTTTCTGGTCGCGCCCCACGCGGGCGCGTGGATTGAAACTTTCGCCAGATTGGGGTAACGGTCGCAGGCCTCCGTCGCGCCCCACGCGGGCGCGTGGATTGAAACCTCAATTATGGCGTCAATCCTCTCGGCCGCCATCATGTCGCGCCCCACGCGGGCGCGTGGATTGAAACGATCCATCCTGGTAATGTCCGACGCGGAACGGTGTCGCGCCCCGCACGGGCGCGTGGATTGAAACGCAACGATCTCCATGTTGCAATCGGATTATATCGGTCGCGCCCCGCACGGGCGCGTGGATTGAAACGAGGACCGCGGTGATGGCGTGCTGATGTACCACACGTCGCGCCCCGCACGGGCGCGTGGATTGAAACCGCAACAGTTGTATGTCCCGTGGACTCGCATATCTCGTCGCGCCCCGCACGGGCGCGTGGATTGAAACCGCGGCAGGCCGAGATGATCTCGTTTTGCATGTAGGTCGCGCCCCGCACGGGCGCGTGGATTGAAACGCAACGATCTCCATGTTGCAATCGGATTATATCGGTCGCGCCCCGCACGGGCGCGTGGATTGAAACATCGTGGAATAGTCGATGCCGGCATGGCACATTTCGTCGCGCCCCGCACGGGCGCGTGGATTGAAACGAAAACCTCGACTGGGATGAATGCACCGTTCGGGTCGCGCCCCGCACGGGCGCGTGGATTGAAACCTTGTCCACTTCGGACTGGTGAAGGTAGATCGCCGGTCGCGCCCCACGCGGGCGCGTGGATTGATTTTCCCCTAAATTCCGTTCACAGCTAATCTAGCCGCCGGTCAAGGGCTGAACCAGTGTCGTGCGTTCAAGCCATTGTCAGTTCCCGTCCGTCACGCAGCCCTCGGATGCCGAAGAGACGTTCCTGATATACTTATAGAGCATCCCGCTCTTCACCCGGTAGGGCGGTTCTTTCCATTTTTTCATCCGGCCGGCGAGGACGTCATCGGCAATGTCGAGAGTGATCGTGTTCTTCTCCGCGTCGATGGTGATCCTGTCGCCGTCCTGTACTACCGCCAGGGCTCCGCCGGCCTGGGCTTCGGGGGTTATATGCCCGACGACGAAACCGTGCGTGCCGCCGGAAAACCTCCCGTCGGTAATGAGAGCCACGCTCTTTCCAAGTCCGGCGCCCATTATCGCCGAAGTGACCGTCAGCATCTCGCGCATCCCCGGCCCGCCCTTCGGGCCTTCGTACCTGATGACCACAACATCGCCCGCTGCTATCTTCTTTTGTTCGAGCGCTTTCAGTGTTTCTTCTTCGGAATCGAAGACCTTTGCGGGACCAGAGAACCTGAGCCCTTCCTTGCCGGTTATTTTGGCGACGGCACCTTCCTTCGCGAGGTTGCCGTAGAGGATCTGGAGATGACCGGTTTTCTTGATCGGATCCGATAACGGGTGGACGATCTTCTGACCCGCGGCCAGGTCTGCGACCTTCTCTATGTTCTCTCCGATGGTTCTCCCCGTTACCGACATGCAATTCCCGTCGAGCAGACCTTCCTTGAGCAGCATCTTCTGCACCGCCGGGATCCCGCCTATATCATTGACGTCTTCCATCACGAACTTCCCGCTCGGCTTGAGTTCCGCGATATACGGTACCCGGTCGCTCACGGCCTGGAAGTCGTCGATGGTCAGTCTCACGCCGACAGACTTCGCGATCGCAATCAGGTGGAGCACGGCGTTGGTCGAGCCGCCGAGTGCCGTGACCATCGTAATGGCATTCAAGAAAGACTGCTTCGTCATTATGTCGCGCGGCTTCAGGTCCTTTTCCAGCAGTGCGAGGACAGCCTTTCCGGCGGCAAGGCATTCCTTCCTCTTCGCTTCGCTGTCCGCGGGGAGGGAGGAACTGTACGGGAGCGACATCCCGAGCGTCTCGATCGCCGTCGCCATCGTGTTGGCTGTGTACATCCCGCCGCAGGCGCCCGGCCCCGGACAAGCGTGCTTGACAATTTCGTTCATCTCTGCCTCTTTGATATTTCCCGCGATATACTCGCCGTACGACTCGAAGACGGAAACGATGTCCAGTTTTCTTCCGCTCCAGTGGCCGGCCCTGATCGTGCCGCCGTAGATCATCAGGCTGGGGCGGTTGACCCTCCCCATCGCTATCACTGAGCCGGGCATGTTCTTGTCACAGCCGGGGAGCGATATGTTCGCGTCGTACCACTGCGCGCGCATCACGGCTTCGATGGAGTCGGCTATGATTTCTCTCGAAGGGAGCGACGATTTCATACCTTCCGTTCCCATCGACATGCCGTCGCTGACCCCGATCGTGTGGAATATCAGCCCGACCATCCCGGCTTCCTGCACACCCTGCTTCGCGATTTTTGCCAGGTCGTTCAGGTGCATGTTGCATGTGTTTCCTTCATATCCCATACTCGCGATGCCGACCTGGGGTCTGTTCATGTCCGCGTCCTTCAAACCGACGCCGTACAGCATCGCGCGTGATCCTGGCTGTGATGCTTTTTGAGTTAATTGTGAGCTGTATTTGTTCAGACCGGTCTTCATTTGAATGTGTCTCCTTTGTTCCTCTTACTGGGGGATATCCTCATATAAGAATATAAATAATTAGTCCCAGGGTTGCATAGCCCGCGTCGCCGACGGAGCGCAGCTTCATGGCTTGTGAGGCTTGTCGCACATTGTAGTCAGGGGTACCTTGATGCGCCGACTCCGTTTATCTGCCGGTGTCGAGATGGAACTTGTGGAGAAACCGGTGGAAAACGGGGGCGAAGAGCACTGCGGCCGCTACGAGAAAGATGATGCCTGAAAAGAGCGCGTACGCCGACGCGAAGAGTTTACCTGCGGTTGTATGAAGCTGGTTGACAGGGCCCATTCCGCCGAGTATCATCGACGCGTTGACCGTCGCATCGACCCAGCCCAGCCCTTCGAGGGCGTGATAACCGATTACGCCGATGGCCAGGGAGATGAATATTATCGAGAACGAAAAGAGGCCGTGTCTGGCGAGCCTCCTCAGGTATTTCTGCCTGGGTAAGAGCGGGTCCTTTCTGTGTTCGAACATCTGTATCGCTCCATTTTATTGCAAAATATACCGAATTCCGGCGGCATGACAAACCGCTTCCCAGGGCCGTAATACCTTGAGTAAACGGGTTTTGTTTCTTACTATTACAGACCTCAAAAAAATGATTCATATATTATTATAAAAAGCGAGTGTAATGCAAGAAATGAGAAAATCTCCCATCCTCGTGTTTCTTCTATGCGCCGCGGTCGAAGTTTCGTTTGCCCAAATGCAGTCGCAACAGCAGCAACAGCAGCAGCAGCAGGCAGGAGCATCGAGCGCGCTGCAGTCAGGTTATGGGCAGTCGAGCCAGTTCCCGGGCACAAGCGGTCAGACGAGCGGCATGTTCATGTCAAGTTCACAACTATACCAGAGCCTGCAGGCGGGAGGGGGGGTCACCATCCAGACTCCGCCGTACGATACTCCGGTGGATACCAACACATACATCCTTGCGCCGGGTGATCTGGTTAACGTGGGAGTTTGGGGGACGACGCCGATCAATCATACGCTAAGTGTCACTCCTGAGGGGACGATAATCTTCCCGACATTTGGCGTGCTAAATGTAGGCGGGATGACTGTTGCGCAGGCAGGCAAATATGTGCAAACGGAGTTGGGTAAACAGTTCAAGAATGCAAGAACGACACTTACGTTAGTCTACCCGAGAACTTTTTTTGTTTTCGTGGCAGGCAGCGTCAGACACCCTTCCCGATATACCGCGAATCCATTCCAAAGAGTGGACAGGGTATTCTTCGAGTCCAATCTTCCAATAGGCTTTGGTGACACTCTGGCATTGCCGGCGTTTTCTCTTCGTAACATTAAACTCGTTCACAGAAACGGCCAGACTCAAAGGGTGGATCTTCTAAAATTCTATCAGGCTGGAGATCTTTCAGAAGATCCTTATCTCCAGCAGGGTGATGCGGTCATTGTACCGACGGAGCAGTTGGCGGCCGGGAACCTGATTATAACGGGTGCCGTCAAGATGCCCGGTGTGTATGAGTATCTTCCCGGGGACAGGATCCGGGACTTGCTCGAAATTTCCCAGGGGCTTGTACCTGTGGCCGACTCATCCAAGGTTAAACTGTACGAGTGGAACGGCACAAACTATATCGAGAAGACGATTGACGTGAGAGATACATCGGTACTTGATTATCGATTATCTCCCTACGCCAGGGTTGTGGTCCCATACGACCGGCATAGGATGAACAACTATTATGTATGGGTGACGGGAGAGGTCAGCTCTCCGGGAATTTATCCGATTTCGCCGGACTCGACGAAGCTCAGCGAGGTGATAAAGATGGCCGGCGGTTTCACCACGTGGGCGTCGCTGCCGGATGCTGCGGTCTACAGGACCAAGGAACCCAATATGCTGACCCCGTCACGGCCTCACTTTCCCTCGTGGTATGTGAACCGGGCGACGGGAATCAATGCCGAAGCGCTCGGCTACGCGTCGAACGAACTTAACATGCGTGCTGGAAACGAGGTTGTCTCGACGGATTTCGTCAAGCTTTTTGTCGACAGGGATGAGAACTACGACTTCACACTGCAAAGCGGCGACAGCATTTACGTTCCCCAGAGCCGGCGTGCCATCTACGTCTTCGGACAGGTGAAATACCCGGGATACGTCGGCTACCGTGGAGGCTGGACTTACTCCGATTATATTTCCGCCGCAGGAGGTTTCACCGAGGGTGCAGAAGAAGGAAACATAAGGATACTGAAACACGAAACATACCAGTGGTACAAACCGGGAGAAACGCATCTTGAACCGGGTGATCTCGTGTTCGTCCCGCGCGAATCTATCAAACCGGAATTGTATACCTGGAATTTGGTGAAGGATATCATAGGTACCATCGGATCGGTGGCTTCGATCGCCTTGACTGCCGTACTGGTCATAAGGTCGGCGCAAGGTAAATAGCGCAGCACGTCAAAGTGTCTTTAAGAGAGCCCGGAAGGACATGACCTCACCGGGCTCTTTTCATGTTACCGCTCACAGGGAATTCCCACTTGACATCGGGGCATACTCCGGCGTTTTGTCTGCCGATTTGACTTTGACCGGAGGCTCTCTTAGTTTCTTGGTGATAGTGGCCTCGGAAGTCGTGCTTCGGGAGCCTGTTCGTGGGATAGTAAAAAATGGCGAACGCTCCTTGTTTTGAGGCCTTTTCAAACGGACGGAAAAACAGGAGGGAAAGATGGGTAACGAGAATTCGGAAGCAATCAAGATTCCTGCGTGGCAGCGGACGTACTTCCTCGACGTGAAGGAATCGAAAAAGGGGTCCAAGTATTTAGTCTTCACCGAGAGCAGGAAGAACAAGGAAGGGAAGTTCGACCGGCAGAGAATCATGATCTTCAAAGACGACTTACACGCGGTTGTCGAAGCGCTGAGGAAAGTCGCTCCGGAGCTGGGGGTCAATCTCTGAGACCGCGTCGGTAGGAACGGAGGAGGGACGCAGGGAGCAAAGCCCTCTTCCGTTGGCCGTTCGGGTTCTTTCATGTTGCCCGGATATAGCGGGTTGCTTACGCTGACGGTAGACATAAAAACCCGGGACGGATTGTTAAAAACTCGGTTCCCTGTTATTTTTAACCGACATCAAATTCAAAATAGGAAGGAGTAGCAATGGCTCGTAGTGTAAACAAAGTCATTTTGATCGGCAATCTCGGAAAAGACCCCGAGTTGCGCTATGCTCCGAGCGGTTCCGCGGTCGCCAACTTCAGCCTGGCGACGAGCGAGCAGTGGAAAGACCAGGAGGGCAATCCGCAGGAAAGAACATCGTGGCACAATATAGTGGTTTGGGGAAAACTTGCCGAGATAGCTGCCGAATACCTCAAGAAGGGCCGCAAGGTCTATGTGGAAGGCAGGATCCAGTACAGGGATTACGAAGGCAAGGACGGTAACAAGCGCTACGTTACCGAAGTTGTCGTTAACGATCTCGTGATGCTCGGCTCGCGTCAGGACGGCGGGGAAAAGGAAGAATCCGCGTCCGGTGCCCCTCCTTCGGTTTCGGAGGATAAGGACGATCTTCCCTTCTAACATCCGTTAGAATTCGTCTCTGTTTACGAGGCCGTCCAATAGCGGACGGCCTTTTTTGTTTTTACACCTGCATAGACTTTGGCCCGCAAATCGGCTAAATTTTTTCCGGAGGATAACAATGAGCTTTCTCAAAATCAGTCACATCGCGATCGCCGTCGAAAACCTGGAAACTGCAACAAAAGCATTCGAGACTCTCGTCGGCAATAAAGTTCAGGTTATTGAGGAAGTGCCGGATCAGAAGGTGAGGGTAGGAATGCTCCCGGTCGGAGAATCGCGGCTCGAGCTGGCGGGTCCCACGGAGCCTTCTTCCACGATAGCGAGGTTCATCGAGAAACGCGGTGAAGGGATCCATCACATATGCTTCGAGGTCGCGGACATCAGGGCGGAGCTCGCGCGCCTGAAGGCGGCGGGATTCCAGCTGATAGACCAGGAGCCGCGCCTGGGAGCCGACGGGCACCTTATCGCGTTTATACATCCTAGAACTACAGGCGGTGTCCTGGTTGAGCTGAGCGAGAAACAGGACGGAGACCGGAAATCGGAGACCGGAATCCGATAACCGGTTTTCGGTCTGCGGTCTCCGATTTTGACATGCCAAATCTTTACGAAGACATAGAGATCCAGGAAGTTGGCTTCGGCCTGAAGGAGAAGCTCGACAACCTGCCCCGATTCCCCGGGGTCTACCAGTTCAAGAACGCCGAGGGCAAGATTATTTATGTCGGCAAGGCCAAGCTCCTGCGCAACCGCGTACGCTCCTACTTCCGCAAGGGACATGACAACGACCCGAAAACGAAAGCGCTCGTGGCGAAGATCGCCGACCTCGAGGTCATCGTTACCGACAGCGAAATGGAAGCCCTGATACTCGAGAACACGCTGATCAAGAAACTGAAGCCGCGCTACAACATAGACCTGCGAGACGACAAGAGCTATCCCTACATCGTCGTCACGAACGAGCCGTTTCCCAGGGTGTACGTCACGAGGAAGATCAGACAGGACGGCTCACGTTACTACGGGCCGTATACCGACGTCAAGACGATGCGATTTGCCCTGAAGTCGGTCCGCTACATCTTCCAGATTCGCAGCTGCAGGCTCCCGCTTACGGTCGAAGGCATCGCGAAAAAGAAATGGAAAATTTGTCTCGATTACCATATCGGGAAATGCGGCGGACCGTGCGAAGGCATCGTTTCCCTCGAAGACTATAACGGCATGATCTCTCAGGTCGAAAGACTCCTGCAGGGAAAAACGCACGACCTCATCGAGCAGCTGACCGAGGAGATGAACGTTCATTCCGAGAGGCTCGAATTCGAAAAGGCCGGAGAGGCAAAAAAGAAGACCGAGGCGGTCAAGGTCTACACGGAGAAGCAAAAGATGGTGTCGTTCGAGCTGATCGAACGCGACATCATTGCGGCTGTCAGCGAAGACGACGACGGGTGCGGAGTGATATTTAAGGTGCGCGACGGCAAGCTGATCGGCAAGCAGCATTTCTATCTTTCCAACGTGTCCAGGCGATCGGAGTCGGAGATGATAGAAACTATCATCGAGAGATATTACATCAACACAGACTACGTCCCGCCCGAGCTCTTTCTCTCTGCTGAACCGGCCGACGCAGATTTCGCTGATAAACTGTTGAAGTCGAAGCGGAACGACAGCGTGAAGATCGTCGTACCCTCCGAGGGTGAGGACCTGAAGCTCATTAAGATGTGCAGGGCGAACGCAAAATTCATGCTTGACGAACTGAAAATCCAGAAGGAGAAGGCGAAAGAGACGGTCCCGCACACGCTCCAGGCGCTGCAGCGCGACCTTCACCTCCCCGCATCTCCAAGACGGATCGAGTGCTTCGACAACTCGAACATCCAGGGAAGCGATCCCGTCGCGTCGATGGTGGTCTTCGTCGACGGCAAACCGAGGAAAAGCGATTACAGGAAATTCAAGATCAAAACCGTGGTCGGAGCCGATGACTTCGCCAGCATGGAGGAAGTAATTGAGCGCAGGTACTCCAGAGTGATGCGCGAGGGAGGCCAGCTTCCCGATCTCATCGTCGTGGACGGCGGCAAGGGACAGCTATCTGCGGCGGTTGAAACGCTGCGAAGCATCGACCTCCCCCATCAGCCGATAGTAGGTCTTGCGAAGAGACTTGAGGAGGTGTTCGTGCCGGGAGAAAGCGAGTCGATACTCCTTCCGCGGACGTCGTCCGCACTCAAACTTCTCCAGCACATCCGGGACGAGGCACACAGGTTTGCCATCACGTTCCACAGGTCGCTCCGTGAGAAGCGCGTGACCTCCACGCAGCTCACCGACATCGAAGGTGTCGGCTCGGCGAAGGCAACCAAGCTTCTCCGAGAGTTCGGTTCCGTCAAGGGAGTCCTCGACGCTTCACTCGAACAGCTCGCCGCCGTGGTCGGCATGAAAGCGGCACAGAACATCAAGTCGTACTTCGCTAATGGCGGAAAGGAGCGGAAAGAGGCAGGCGATGAAATTGCAAAATGACGCACCAGTTTACATGACAATGACCGGAAACCGGAGACAGGAGACGGGAAACCGGTCTGACGCTTCGCGCTTCTGGGTTCCTCTGGCGGTCTTCTTCCTCGCCTGTAGCCTCTTTGCCGGCTGCAGCAGGCTGCCCGTACTGGAGGACCTTAGCACGATGAAATACACGTTTTTCAATCAGGACAGCGCAAGAGTCTCGTTTCCGTCGACATATAAAGGGAAAATTGCGGTTGTTTCATTTATATATACACATTGTCCCGACATCTGCCCCCTCACGACCAACAACATGCAGCGTCTTCAGGACACCCTTGCCGCCGCCAAGCTCAAGGGGGTAGAGTTTGTTACAATGACTTTCGATCCCAACAGGGATACACCGCGCGTTTTGAAAGAATACGCTGAGATACGCGGCATAAAATTCAGCGACTGGGATTTCCTTAGCGGCAGCGATGCCAATACCGATTCGGTCACGTATGCTGTCGACGTCAGGTATTTCCCACACGATTCAACCTATTCGAAGGACGGCACGCTGTCTTACTACATCACGCACACAGATAAGTGCATCCTTCTCGACCGGGAAGGGCGTGTCCGCGGCGAATACAGCGGGAGCCAACTCGATTTTCCGGCGATCGTGAAAGACCTAAAATCACTGGAGTGAAATGATGATAGCATTATTGATTTCGATATTGATGTTAACGCCCGCCGGTCATAGCGGTATAAGTATCAAAGACGCCACCGTGGGTGTTGCCGCAAAGGGGATGAGCAGCGCGGGTTTTTTCGAGATCGTGAATGACTCCGACATGCCGGATACCCTTTACGGTGTCAAGGCGAGCTTTGCGGATATGGCTCAATTGCACGAGTCGTTCAGGAAAGACGGCATGGTCGGGATGCGCCCGGTGAAATTTGTAGCTGTCCCGGCGAAGTCAACATTCTTTTTCAAGCACGGCGGCCATCACGTCATGCTTATGAACGTGAAAGAAGATCTGAAAGCCGGCGACAAGGTGAAGCTCGAGTTGCTTTTCAAGCGGGCCGGCACCATAACCGTGGAAGCAACAGTCAAACATTGAGGCCGGAGTATGGAAACTGAGCAGGCCAGAGGGCGCGGCCTGACCGCGGCCGACGCCAAGCGTTTCTACGATTCGATCGGTAAGAAACAGGATGTGCAGTTCTACGAGAACCGGGCGCTGTCTGCGCTCATCGCGTTCTCCGACTTCGGCGCCGCGAGAAGTGTATTCGAGTTCGGCTGCGGCACTGGACGGTTTGCCGTTGAACTCCTCGGCAAGCATCTCAGCGCGGATTGTACATACCGCGGGATCGACATAAGTGAGACGATGATCCGCCTCTGCACCGAACGACTCGCCGCGTGGAATGATCGCGCGAAGGCCGAGCTTGTGAGCGGGCCCATAAGTATCGATACTCCCGATAATTCATACGATCGTTTCGTGTCCACTTATGTCCTCGACCTTCTCAGCGAGCGTGACACGGAAAGGGTCCTGTCCGAGGCACACCGCATCCTGAAGCCCGGCGGGCTCCTGTGCATCGTGAGCCTGACGCGAGGAGACACGCCGTTCTGCAAGCTCGTTTCGGCGGCATGGATGAAGCTTTTCACCTTCAAACCGTACTGGGTCGGCGGCTGCCGGCCTGTCGATGTCGGGAAGTCGCTCGACCCGAACAGATGGGAAAAGGCGCACGATGAAGTCATCTCGGCGTTCGGGATTAGTTCGGAAGTGCTAGCAGCACGGGCCGTGAAGAGAGAGGCTTGAAGTGAGCAGCGTAAACAAACCCGCAAGACTGTTTGCGTCCGCGGCTTTCGCAGTCGGGATACTCTTTACGGTTCCCGGAGTGACTCTTGTTGTACTCGGGTTGCTGATGCTGGTCTCCGGCGAAAGCGGGTTCACGGATGCAGTCCCGTGGTGGTTCCTCATGTTGTTCGCCGGGTTCATCGCGGTAATTCCCGGCGCGGTTTTCCTTTTCGTCTCGCGGCGCCTGAGGAAGGCGGAGCAGGCGGTCTCACCGCTCAAAGGAGAATGACTGAGGTTCTCCGGCCACGACAGAACCGGTCCTTTCCTTCTTGAATTCATGGTCAAATGTGGTAAATTCTATTTCATCATCGATCGGAGAACCTGGTGAACCGTAACCTTCTTTTTGCGACGGTCGTATCTGCCCTCGGAAGTTTCCTCTTCGGCTTCGACACGGCGGTCATTTCCGGAACCACTAAATTCATCACGGATTATTTCCAGCTTACGAATGCATCCCTGGGCTTTACCGTCTCCATCGCGTTATGGGGCACTGTGATAGGCGCTATTGCCGTCGGCAAGCCGGGTGATATCCTCGGGAGAAAGAAACTTCTCTCGATATGTGGGGTCCTCTATTTCTTCTCCGCGCTCGGCTGCGCGTTCGCTACGGGCTGGCATACCCTTCTGATCTCGCGGTTCGCGGGCGGTCTCGCCATCGGCGCGGCTTCGGTCATGGCGCCGATGTATATCGCCGAGATTTCTCCGGCAAGGCTGCGCGGCAGGCTTGTTGCGGTGGCACAGTTCAACATAGTGCTTGGAATACTGGTGGCTTTCTTCTCAAACTATCTCCTTGTCGGCTTGGGTGCCGACAACTGGCGCTGGATGTTCGGCGTGATGGCGATACCGGCGGCTCTATTCTTCCTCCTCCTGTTCTTCGTGCCTGAAAGTCCCCGCTGGCTTGTAAAGAAATCGCGAGAGGCGGAAGCGCAGGAGGTCCTCGAGAAGGTCGGCGCAGAGAACGTTCCGGCAGAGATGACGGAGATCGTCAATTCTCTGAAGGAGGAGGCAGGGGAAGGGGCGACGAAGCTGCTCCAGAAGAAATACCGCTTCGTGATAATGTGCGCGGTTCTCCTGGCGGTTTTCAACCAGCTGTCCGGGATAAACGTAATAATGTATTATGCTCCGATGATTTTTGAGAAGGCCGGGGCGAGCACGAACGCCGCGATGCTCGAGGCGGTAGCAGTGGGAGTGACCAACATGCTCTTTACCATCATCGCCATGTTCTTCATAGACAAGTTCGGCCGGAAGACGCTGCTGCTCATAGGTGCCGTAGGAATGTTCCTTTCTCTAGCGGGTGCCGCATTCCATTACTATGATGAAACGCTCTTCGGAAGCACGGGGGTCGTCGTCTTCATAGTCGGTTTCATAGCGTTCTTCGCCTTTTCGCAGGGCGCGGTAATATGGGTTTTCCTGTCGGAGATTTTCCCCAACAAGGTGAGATCCAAGGGACAGGCGCTCGGCTCGTTCACCCACTGGATAATGAACGCGATCATCGGCCTCGTCTTCCCCGTCGCGCTCGCAGGGTTCGGCGGCGGCAACGTTTTCATGTTCTTCGCGGTCATGATGATACCTTTCTTCTTCTTCGTCTGGAAGGTGATGCCGGAGACCAAAGGAAGATCGCTCGAGGAGCTTGAAAGGATCGTCGTAACCGAGTAAATGCGCAATCCCTCGATTCGGAAGCAGTCCAACTTCGGTGATGTACACGTGAAACTCATTCGTTTGCTCGGAGCCATCCCGGCGGTACTTCTCTTCATTGTGCTGCCGGTTGCCGCGCAGATGCCGGCTATCAGAGTGGCATGTGTGGGAAACAGCATAACCATCGGCTACGGCCTTCCGGATCCGAACACCGCGTATCCGCAGCAGCTCGGCAGGCTCCTCGGAAGCGGGTACGACGTGAAGAACTTCGGCGTGAGCGGAAGAACCATGCTCAAGAAAGGTGACTACCCCTACTGGAAAGAGGAGTTCTTCAAGGAAGCACTCGCATTCAAGCCTCAGATCGTTACGATCTGCCTCGGCACGAACGACAGCAAGCCCTGGAACTGGAAATACAAATCAGATTTTTTCGGCGACTATGTCGACATGATAAGGGCCTTCAGAAGTGTGAATCCGAACGTCCAGGTCTTTGTTTGTTTCCCGCCTCCGGTATTCGATTCGAGATTCGGAATTACAGATTCCATAGTACACCGACAGGTTGTCCCTCTCGTTGACTCAGTGAACGAAGCGTCGGGCGCATACTTGATAGACTTTTACGATAACATGACCGGCGACAGCGCGTATTTCTTCGACGGAGTTCATCCGGATTCGGCGGGGGACTCGATCATGGCCCGCATAGTGTGCGATGCCATCGGGTCGAGCCCGTCGGGCATTATCAGGAATTTCAGTTGCGGTCCCTACGATATGAGAACACCCGGACCGGTGACGCTCTACTGGGAAACCACGGAAGGATCCGCGGTTACGATCAACGGCAGCGCGGTGAAGTATTCGGGATCAATGGTCGTGAGCCCGGAGAGCACGACCGTTTACAGGCTGATCGCCGCAGGAGCGGTTTGCGACACGAGCACGGTCACGATAAGAGTGACAGAAAAGTGAGGGGCTCAGTCGCCGGAGGAGTCGCCGCAAGATGAAAATCGATTTTTTTACCGAACCATTTTGTCAGATACAAACCCGAATGGAATAAACATATGATCAACACAAGCAAACCGGGTGAAGGCCTCCCGGAAAAAACCGGCAACGGGGTAAGCTATCGCGGCCCGTTCGCGATCATGACGACCCTGTTTTTCATGTGGGGATTCATGACCGCGTGGAACGATATTCTCATCCCCCGTTTCAAAGAGGCATTCACGCTGAACTATTTTCAGGCGATGCTGGTACAGTTCGCTTTCTTCGGAGCGTACTTTGTCGGGTCGCTGGTGTACTTCACTATATCCGTCACTACCGGGGATCCGATCGCGAAGCTGGGCTACAAGAACAGTCTTGTGATCAGTCTTCTCGTTTCGGCCGTCGGGAGCGCGCTGTTCTGGCCGGCGGCGAGCCTCACGTCCTACCCACTGTTCCTGGTGGCGCTGTTCATCGTGGGTCTCGGTTTCGCCATGCTGCAGATCGCAGCCAACCCCTACGTGACTATCCTCGGTCCGGAGCGGACCGCCTCCAGCCGGCTGAACCTGGCGCAAGGCTTCAATTCTGTCGGGACGACGCTTGGACCGCTGATCGGCGGTTACCTGATCTTCGAGTATTTCAACCGTGCCGGGGCGAACGGGGCGGATTCCGTAAAGGTACCATACCTTGTGTTCTGCATCGTGTTTTTGATGCTTGCCGGAATTTTCTTCTTCGTTCATCTGCCTCATATCGGAGAGGGAAAGATCGAGCGTGGAGCCGGTGCTCTCAAATTCCCGCATGTGGTTCTCGGCATTATCGCAATATTCATGTATGTCGGCGGTGAGGTGTCGATCGGAAGTTCGATAATCAATTTTCTCGGCCAGCCGAGCGTGGCGGGATTGACCCCCGTCGAAGCAAGCAGGTACGTGTCGCTTTTCTGGGGCGGGATGCTCATCGGACGGTTTATGGGGGCAGTCGAGCTGAGCGAGATGAAGAAGAGAAATAAGCAGATCATACTTGCGGCTATCCCCGTAGCGGCGTTTATCGTTCTGGGTTTCCTGAGCGGTTGGACCATGGTAGAGCATTATCTCCCGCTCCTGGTCGCCTGCTGGCTGCTCTTCCAGTTCGGGAAAGCGAGCGCGAGCCGCACCCTGTCGATATTCATGACCGCCATCGTCATCCTGCTGCTGACCGCTGTCATTGTCGGAGGAAAGGTCGCGATGTGGTGCGTGGTCGGAGTCGGACTCTTTACCTCTATCGGTTGGTCAAACACCTTCTCGCTGGCACTGGAAGGGACAGGTACGTTCAAAAGCCAGGTATCATCCCTGCTGGTCATGGCAATTCTCGGCGGTGCGATCCTGCCTCCTCTTCAGGGCCATATCGCCGACCTGGGAGGCCTGCAGATTTCCTACATCGTTCCCCTTATCGCGTACTCCTACGTCGGATTCTACGGGCTGAAAGGATACCGGATCGGGCGGAGCAGAGTGCAGGCAGCGGCATGACGAGCACGGTAGGGGAATGAGAATGAACTACGGCGCAGACAGAAGGATCGTAATGACCCTCGACGCAGGTGGGACCAACCTGGTATTCACCGCGATGCAGGCAAACGAACAGGTCGTCGATGAGATTACGCTCCCGTCGAACGCCGACAACCTGGACAGGTGCATGTCGTCGATCGTCGAAGGCTTCAGCAACGTAAGAGGAAAGCTGAAGGACAAACCCGTCGCGATAAGTTTCGCTTTTCCCGGTCCCGCGGACTATCCGAACGGAATCATCGGAGACTTGCCGAACCTTCCGGCCTTTCGCGGGGGTGTCGCGCTTGGCCTGATGCTTCAGGAAAAATTCGGCCTGCCGGTGTTCATTAATAATGACGGCGATCTGTATGCCTACGGTGAAGCCATTGCGGGATTTCTCCCTTACGTCAACGGGCTGCTCGAAAAGGCAGGGAGCCCGAAAAGATACAGGAACCTTCTCGGCCTTACGCTTGGCACAGGCTTCGGTGCGGGAATAGTACGCGACGGCAGTCTCTTTATCGGCGACAATTCCATAGGAGGAGAGATATGGCTCCTGAGAGACAAGCTGAACCCTGCGATGAATGTCGAAGAGCATGCAAGCATAAGAGGTGTGAAGCGGACTTATGCGAGAGAGCGCAAGATAAAATTTGAGGAAACCCCCGAGCCTAAGGACATCTACGAGATCGCTGTCGGAAAGCGGGAAGGCGACAGGCAGGCCGCGACAACCGCTTTCAGGGAGATGGCCGAAGCCGCCGGCGATGCGATATCCAACGCCATCACGCTGATCGACGGGATTGTCGTGATCGGCGGCGGACTGGCCGGCGCGGCAAGCGTCTTCCTCCCTTTCCTTGTCCAGGAGATGAACGGCTCGTACACAGGCCCGGGCGGTGAGAAGTTCCGTCGTCTCGCGGCGAATGTCTACGACCTCGAAGATGAGATGGAGCGGGAGAAGTTCCTGCGCGGCTCGACGACGGAAATCCAGGTTTACGGCTCGGCGCGTAAAGTAAAATATGACCCGGAAATGAGAATAGGCGTGGGCATTTCGAAGATCGGCACGAGCAAGGCAATTGCCATAGGAGCTTACGCCTTCGCGTTGAGTTCGCTTGACATATAGCATCCGGTTGCGACCGATCCGAGTCTGCGGCTAGTCGGGCCTCCGGCCGGGGGATGGCGGTCGCGACGTATGGCCAGCCTTCCATAGAAGGTCCCAGGGATCGTGCGGACAAAATAATGCTGGGGGGGTTGTTGACATTAAAAACAAATGTTTGTATTATTAAACCGGTTCAATTAAAATTGAACTGTTGCAATAAGTGTCTGCTTGCCGCAGCCTAAGCCGCGGCAAGACGGGCGGTTGGTTGAAGATGCACTCGATCAAGCATTGCTTGAGTATCGTTAGAGTCCGCAGCAGTACGGTGTATTGAATTTGACTCGCTGATGGCGTGACGATGATGGAGTAAAGCAGGAAGAGATGCTCGGCTGAAAGTACCAAGGGGTGCGAGATGCCGATTCATTGAACCAGACAACCATCGAAGAAGGGAGAAGCACAATGTCTAGCACCGGGGGAGGAGCCTTCAGCGTGCTATTCAGTGGAGGATGGACACTGCCTCAGAACCGTCCCAGCCTCCAATCCATGAATCGCGTCGCCCGTCCGCCGGAGATGGATTTTGCATCCAGCCCTCCGGTTCCAACCGATAGATTTCCGCAGCATTCTCTCCAACCCGAGCTTCTCGCTCTGCTGCAGGAGAGCCGTGCCGCTGGTGACGTGCGCCACGCATCCGTGTACTGTCTGCTCTCCCTCCCGACTTATCCAGCCATCCTCTTTCACCTGCGCTTCGCGGTTTCGCGTGAGTGCCGGTCACTTAGCGCAAATGTGAATGACGCAAACCAGTCTGCGGTGAACGTGTGGAGAATGATTCCGAAAAACTGTTGCTAGACGAGAGCGCCAGAAGAAGCGCCGCTGAGGCGTCGGTACGGGAAGCTTTCGGGAAGCTTTCGGTCAGAGAGAAAGTCGGCTACGGCGTCGGCGACGGCGCGGCGAACTTTGTCTTCCAGACGATGCTGATCTTCCAGCTCCCCTTTTACACCGATGTTTTCGGCATCGGCGCCGCGGCAGCGGGAGTGCTGCTCCTCGTCGGGCGCTTCTGGGACGCGTTCTTCGATCCGTTTGTCGGTATTGTCGCCGACAGGACCGAGACGAGATGGGGAAAATTCAGGCCCTGGGTCCTCTGGACAGCGATACCGTTCGCAGTGATTTTTGTACTTACGTTTACGACGCCGCACTTCGGTGCCACCGGGAAATTAGTATACGCTTATATAACCTATATCCTTCTGATGGCCCTCTACTCCATGAACAACACCCCGTACTCTGCCCTGAACGGCGTGATGACCGGCGACGTGAACGAGAGGACATCTCTTTCGTCGTTCCGCTTCTTCTTCTCGATGTCGGTGGCGTTTCTGGTGCAAGGGCTGACGTTGCCGTTGGTCGACAAGTTCGGCCAGGGTGATGCTCAGAAGGGATGGTCGATGACGATCGGCGCATACGCAATCGTATGCATAATCTTTTTTGTCATAACCTTTCTCAGCGTCAAGGAGCGCATCAAACCCGATCCGAAACAGAAATCGTCGCCGAAGAAAGATCTTCTCGGCCTTCTGAAGACGGGGCCGTGGGTCTCGATGTTCGTGGCGACCCTGTTTGTTTTCGTAACCCTGGCTATGTGGGGAAGCGGGATGTTCTACTACTTCTCATACTACGTGGACAAGAGTTCACTGTTCAACTTCCTCCAGTCCATGGGCCTGGGTAAAGTTCAGTCCGGAAACGGCGGTTTCCTGTACGGGATTCTCAACTCCTTCGGACTCATCGTCAGCAGAGACGGAAGCAATACGGCCTCGGTAGGATTCAGCCTGTTCAACATGGCCGGGCAATTCGTGACAATTGTAGGTGTTTTGGTTTCCACGGCTCTCGCGACGCGGTTCGGCAAGAAGGCCGTCTTCGTCACGGGTCTTTTCTTCACTGCTTTGTTCACTGCACTTTTCATCACGCTCCCTGCACAGGCGATAGGGATGGCTTTCTTGCTGAACATTTTCAAGTCCCTCGCCTACGGCCCGACCATTCCTCTTCTGTGGGCGATGATGGCCGATGTGGCGGATTACTCCGAATGGAAGACGAGCAGACGAGCCACGGGCCTTGTGTTCGCCGGAATCGTTTTCGGTTTGAAGGCCGGACTGGGTTTGGGCGGTGCAATCTGCGGCTGGATCCTGTCGACTTACGATTATATCCCCAATGCCGTGCAGACCGCACACGCCCTTTTCGGGATAAGAATGGCCGCCAGCATTTATCCGGCGCTGACTTTCTTCATCGGCGTGGTGGCAATACTTTTCTATGGGATTGATAAGAAACTGAACATTCAGATACAGAACGAACTTACGGAGCGCCATAAGGCATTCGAGTACAGCTGACAGAGACGATATTTTCGAGAGTGAGCACGACAGCAGTCGATGGCGCATTAACTGACTGGAAGAATCATAAGGACCATGTTCGAAGTGATGGCAAGACGGCCAAGCACCAGCGTTCTGGAAGAAAGCGCCGGTAGAGGACAGGAGTCGGCGGCACCGGGGGTGCGGATTTGCTTCCGGAGTCGGACCGAAGGCATCAACCTCGATGATGCGAAGCTCGCCCTCTGTCCGGCCGCCTTGGGGGCACGCCGCCGTCGCAAGGGTATCCGCTCGTCTGAAGCGGCCGGCGAATTTAATTCAGCGGTTCACCAAATCTATCGATCGCATACCGACACCCACGGTGCCCAGAGGCATTTTACCATTTTGTTTCATTCAAGAGAGGGAATCACGCGGCAGGATCAAGATTCAACTGCCGGGAGTGCAAGGTACCTGAGAATGTAGCGGTCGAATACGCGAGTTTTACAACCTTAAAACAGGGAGAAGCACATGCCAAGGAATTGCAGGCAATTGTTGGCGGGGGTGGTTGCCCTCATAAGTTCGGTTGCCTTATTCATTTCACAGCCGGCCATGGCTGCCGGCACTGGAACGCTCAAGGGTAAAGTGTTCGACCGACAGACCAAGGAAGCACTACCCGGGGCGACGGTACTCGTGAAAGGAACCAGCACCGGAGCCTCGACCGATCTGAACGGAGCTTACGTGATACACAATGTTCCGGCCGGGGAGCAGACGCTTGTCGTCTCATATGTAGGCTATAACTCCTCAACTATTCAGGTGGACGTGCCGGAAGGTCAGACGGTTGAAAAAGACGTTGCCCTGGAAGCCACCGCAATTCAGGGCAAGGTTGTGGTCGTCACAGCCCAGGCGGAGGGCCAGATGCAGGCGATCAACCAGCAGCTCACTTCGAACAAGATAGTCAACGTTGTTTCGAGTGCAAAGATACAGCAGCTGCCGGATTTCAATGCTGCGCAGGCGTTAAGCCGATTACCGGGTATTTCGGTCCTTATGAGTTCCGGAGAGGCAGATAAAGTCGTAATAAGAGGCCTGGCTCCGCAGTACAATGAGGTTGCCGTTGGGGGTATTACTCTTGCTTCAACAGGAAACAACCAGATCGGAGCGACTTCCATCGAGGGACTCACCGGGAGTGGTACGATAAACAACGACAGAAGCGTCGACCTCACGATGGTTACTCCTTACATGATTAAAACTATAGAAGTCTATAAGACCCTTACCCCCGATATGGAGGCGAACGCCATCGGTGGCTACGTGAACATGGTCCTGAGGGAAGCCCCTTCGGGGATTCACGGAGATGCCTTGTGGCAGTCGGGCTACACGCAGAAGAGCAACACCTACGGAAATTATCGCGCGGTGGCGTCCATGAGCGATCGGTTTTTCAACGAGAAGCTTGGAGTCTACGTCCTCGGAGACGCTGAACAGTATGACCGCAGCGCCGACAACATGACCGCGGGGTATGAAACAGCTAGTTCAAATTTAGACCCTTCCGGGTACCGGCCTGTTCGTGTGACAAACGTGACACTCAATCGACACGTTGAGACAAGGCAGCGGTACGGCGGTAATGTGATTCTCGACTACAGGCTCCCCTCCGGCTCCATAAAATCTGTCAACATGTTCAGCCGGCTGAATTCGGATGCTACCGACTACAATACTCAATTGGTTTACAATAGCATAAACCACACGATAAATTTCTCATATAGGGCAGGGACCACCACCACAGATCTTGCAGTGAATTCTGTCGAGTTAATGAATGACTTCGGATTCATGTCGGTAGACATCGAGGCGGCCAACACTTATTCGAGGAATCACACGCCGAGCGAACCATATTACGCATTCTTCCAGAACGGTGCGCTTGCGAATTCTGTAACCGGTGACACGAATATAGTCCCTCAGGACCTAACTCACTTCGCCAATTACGGTCCAGATTCCACCACACTCTTGGGGTCGACAAGTTTGTTCAGCTCCGATTATCACGAGAACGACCAGGTCTATAAGGGCGATTTCAAGATACCGCTGAATGTCGGATCGTCTGTCTCCGGGTTCTTCAAGTTCGGCGGGGAGTACAGGTATAATTATCATACTAATGCGCAGAGCACCCCATACATTTCGATAAAAGAGGGGACCAGCGGCGCCAACGACATAAATCAGCAGGTCGTAGATTCGCTCTTAAGTTATTACCCAAATTTGCACTTTGCGAGTACAGGCCAACTTACCGCTGCTAACTTTACATCTACTGATTCGAAACTCTACAGTAGCTTCTTGAATAACTCGTTTGGAAGCGTGTACTGGGCCGCAAACCCCGGCGTCTTGAACTTTGCGATGAACTATATAGCTAACACTCCAGCCCTTCGTGCGCCCAATTCTTTGGGCGGATGGTTCGACGGACCGTACCAGAACCTTCCCAATACGTACAAATATATCGAGAAATATTACGCCGCTTACCTGATGTCGGAACTGGACTTCGGTCCGGACTTCGATGTCGTGGGGGGTGCTCGTTATGAAGAAACTAAGGGGCTGTACCATGCTTATAACCTGCTCGACGAACGAAACCCGCTGTCCCAGCCATATTTTCCCGTAACGGCTTACCCTGAGAACCACTACTGGTTGCCTATGGTACAGGCGAAATATGACTTGGCTCAGTGGGCGGATTTGCGTTATGCATATACTCAAACACTTGCACGACCTGATTACACGCAGCTTTCGCCGCATTTCACTATCTCTGCCGATTCACCCCACCAGGTCTATTCCGGTAATCCGAGTCTCAAGCCGGCGCAAGCATACAATCAAGATCTCGAGCTTACTTTCCACAGTAATGACCTTGGACTCCTTTCTATCGGTGGTTTCTACAAGGAAATAACGAACTTCGCTTATGCGGCTTCGTACCAGCTCTACAGTAAGACCGTTTACGATCAGCTTGGGCTGACAGGTCTCGACTCTTTGAATTCGTTTGCTCCCTACCTGACCCCTGCGGATGCCGGTGCAACTTTGCATACTTTCATCAACAGCCGCTACAAAGCTTATGTAAAAGGAATCGAAGCAGATTTTGAAACAAGGTTCTGGTATCTGCCCGCTCCCTTAAACGGGATAGTGTTTGGTATCAATTACACCCACATCTGGTCAAAAGCCACTTATCCGTATTTTGATGTCAAGGCGGTGAGAGGCGTGATAACGCAGTACACCGACAGCACGAGGAACGGGCGGCTCGTCTATCAACCGAACGACATAATGAACACCTACATCGGTTATGATTACAAGGGATTTTCGGCACGCGTATCCTTTGTCTTCCAGGGGAACTCAGTCACCTACATCGGGGCATATCCCGAGGCAGATGGATATTCCAACAACTATTTCCGGGTGGATTGCTCCGCGAGACAAATGCTCCCCTGGAAAGGACTTCAGTTGTATTTCGATGCCACCAACTTGAACAGCGAGACGAACGCTTCGACGGAGAATGCGATCGGTGGGTTCACCTCAGAAAACTTCTACGGTCTCGTTGCCGACCTGGGAATCAGATATACGCTGTGAAGGAAAAATTTGTGAAGGTAGCTAGCGAGTTTTTGCGTGACAAATTTAACCATCAACAAGGAGAACTAGCATGAAACATTTTATCGGGTTACTGCTCCTTGCGGCAGTGATGATTCCGGCATCGCTGTTCGCACAGACGGATACCGTGGTGGTCACAAGTGATCTTACCACGAGTACCGAAGGGAACCTCAACAATGCTATCGGCGACATTATCAAGGCCGACTCGATCAATCACACTAACAACTTTTCGAATACCGTATTCAAATTGCAACCATACGGTTACTACATTCTGACGGCCACGATAACGACGCCGCCTCACTCACATCTTTACCTTATCGGGCCGGACCCCGGTAATACCCAGGAGACCGCCCTGCCTCAAATAGTCTGGACCAGCAGCGGCGGCGTGACAACGACGTATAATTTCGACTGTTACGGGGATGTCACGATGAAGAACGTCTGGATCCTTGCTGCAAGAACCACCGGATCCCAGGTCGGTTCGAGCATCGTGATAGAAGATGATTCACTTGCAGACCTGAGCGGAAAAGGTGAAATCGCAAACTTTGATGATTGCATAATTGACTATATGAGCATAGGTAATGGCGGCGGTGCGATAGAGCCGGCGTGCAAAGACTTCCATTGCAAAATCACCAATACTTATTTCCGGAATTTCACCGATCCCCATTATCGCTACTACGGCCGTCCGGTCTCCTGGACGTATCAAAGTACGACGTGGCACACGGACAGCCTATCCTTCGAGAACTGCACCATTGCGAACTGCGGATATGCCTACATGCAGGAATCGCCGGAATATGCCGACTACGTCTCGTTCAATCACTGCACCTTTCTTAACACTATGATGTACACGCTGGAATCGTCTTACTGGTGGAACCTCTCCGTGACGAACTGCATTTTCGTGAACTCATACATGATGGGTGATATACCTTCGCAGGACGGGACCAGCATGACTCCGGTCGGCGGCACGATAAACATCGACAGCGTGTCCACGTTCGGTTTCACCGTGCCTTTCACGGATTCTTCAGCCGCCCCTGCCGATAGCCAGCGTCATATCCTTTTTGCCAACTGCAGTTATGGCTATGACAGCTGGTACATCAATTTCCTGGGCAGCAACATGTACAACGATACTGCCAGTGCGGTCAACAAGATATATCTCATGCCGATGATAAGCGGCAAGACGTACAGAGAGTTCTTCGGGGACAGTGTGGGCGGCCAGAAAGCGTTCCCATACATGAATATGCTCAACATTTATCCGTCCGATTTGACCACCGACACCACGCGCGGTATGTACGACCCGAATGCAAATCCCGGCTTTATTCTGGCCCCCATAAACATCGACAGCATCAAGTCTTTCCTTCTCGGCAGATGGGTTACGGGGGCGAACGTCAGCTGGGCTTATGATCCTGCGTCGGATGTTCAGCAGGTCTGGCCGATGAACGAGGATCTGTCTTACACGAACTCCACCCTGATGGCCGCCGGAATGGGAGGCTTCCCGCTCGGGGATCTCTATCACTGGTGGGGACCATTTTCCGGAACGGATGACTACACTCCGTGGCTGGCACAGGCGGTGCAAGAGCATGCCACCATTAATAACATGCTTACCACAGGGAAAGTCTCAGCCGTGAACGAAAAGGGAGCGACGGTTCCAGCCACCTACGCTCTTTCTCAGAACTATCCGAACCCGTTCAACCCGACGACCGAGATCAAGTATTCGGTACCGAGGAACGGCTTCGTGACCCTGAAAGTGTACAATGTCCTGGGGCAGGAAGTGGCAACGCTCTTCTCGGGTATACGACGTCCCGGGAATTACAGCGCGACATTCAACGGAAGCAGGTTTGCAAGCGGAGTTTATTTCTATCGGTTGCAGGCCGGAAGTGTTTCTATAACCAAGAAACTCATGTTACTCAAATAACCAGTTCACCTTGCAATCTCGATGACTGCGACTCGCTCGCACCTGTGTCGAGAAAGAGTGAGTCGCAGTTACCCGGTTGCATAGGCAACCATTCGACTGAAGGAGGTGGTGTTATCGTGAGGGGAAAGCGTTCGTAGTTGGGTACGCTCTCTAAAATCGTGCGAAGCGGCCTAAGAACTCCGCTTCGAATAATTAACAGTTACTCCTTAAAGACGCAGGTTTTTACCAGTCAACAAAAACTTTGGAGGAGATATGAAAACGTTTATACGTTCCTTCACAGCAGGGGTGTTCTTGCTTTTGCTGGGATTGAGCACGTCGAACGCGCAGGAAGTGACGTACTCGTATGGACCGTCAATTTCTCCATCAGCAGGTGCCGCAAACGGCGGCTTTGCATGGGCGGATCTGTACGGGAACGGCAACTTGGATGTCTTTATTCCATCCATCAATATTATTCAGAATAATGTTAGCGCGTTCACTCAGGATGCGACGGCTTCGCAAAACCTTCCACTCAACACTAACTCTGTCGGTGGATTGTTTGCCGATTTCAACGGAGACGGCGTTCCTGACCTGTGGACTACCAACGGCGGTAATCCTCAGACCGGGCTATACTACGACAACAATGGAGTATTTGAGGCGGCAACCGGGGTTATTCCAGCCAACACGGTCGGCACCGGCATGGTCTTCTGGGGCATGGCAGTGGCAGATATCGATCACAGCAATTACCTCAGCGCTGCATGGCCGGCAGTCGATCTCTCCGGTTCGTATCCCGGCGATGGAGCGGATCTGCAGTCAGGCGACGGCATAGTCCTGCTCAAAGGAGGCGCAAGTGGTTTTACCAATGTAGGGAGGGGTGCTATCGGAACTCCTGCCATAGACACCAGCCTTGCATTTGAAGCCTGGGATGTTCGCTTCTTCGATGCAAATAATGACGGCTATCCCGATCTGTTCTTGCCGAGTTTCCGCCACGGGTTCAACAAAGTAGACGCCGGCACGTCAGGCGCCCGAAAGGGATGCGTCCTGTTCTTGAACGATGGGACGGGTAAGTTCTACGTCCCGACTTCTGCGACGTTGCCGGGAAACCCGACGATCTATGCTGTTGACTCCGTGAAGTTGTCTTCGTCCGGGGCTGACAGTATTACTTATGCCAGTGTTCATCCGGATACCGGTATTATCGTTGACGATACGGTTCGCCACTTCGCTGCCATCGGCGAGCAATGGGGTGACCTCAACAACGATGGTAACATGGATCTAGTATTGAATGGGCTGAATTCAACCGACAATCGCGATGGCAACGGAAAATACGTGCCAGATGTCATCCTGTACGGTAATGGCGACGGCACGTTTACATACAAGTGGGACGGAGTGCACGTCGTTGCCAACAACGGGTTGCTTCAGGATGGACACCAACGCGCAATAGACATAGGCGACTACAATAATGACGGGTTGGCCGACATATATACGTCTGCGACCTATGGTGCCCAACATTTGTTCAGGAACAACGGTGACGGTACGTTCACCGATATAGCAAGCCAGGATGCCCTGTCGGCAGGCGGTCAGCGGGCCGGACAGTTCGTTGACTACAATAACGACGGCTTCCTTGATGTATTCGAGTATACCGGTGGCAATACTGTTTTGATGAAAAACAACGGCAACAGCAACCACTGGATCGGCTTCACCCCCATCGGTATGGGCCATAACATGTCGGCAATCGGAGCGAAGTTCACCGTGTACACCGGGTCGACGATGCAAGTCCGCGTCATCAAAGCAGAAGGCGGCTCCGGAGGTATGGGCGGAGAAGTGAGGGCAAACTTCGGTCTCGGCAGCAACACAAAGATCGACAGTGTCAATGTCTGGTGGCCCGACGGGACGAGACACACTTACAACTTCGGTGCAGCGAACAACACGATTGCGCTCAACAAGTACTACACGATTCAGGAAGGATCGGTCATTCCGGCTGCGCCTGTGACCATAAGGCCGTCATGGGATTCGGGCGATACTACTCTGGCATCGACGGATACGCTTGTATGGCACTCGGCAGCGCTCGGCGCAGGGGACACCACCTACCAGGTCCAAATAGCTTCGAATGCCTCGTTCTCCTCGATTGCGAAGACGGTATCTTCGATAATGGACACCAGCACCATAGTTCGTCTCGGTCTTTCGACGAAGTATTACTGGCGCGTCCAGGCGTTCGATAATGGCGTGCCCGGTCCGTATTCGGCGATCGATAGCTTCCGGACGAAGGTCCAGCCTTGTACCGTAACCCCGACGCAGCTATACCCGGCGGACAAGGAGATGGATGTCGCTAGCAAGCCGACATTGAAGGTAAGCTATGTAGCCACGGCCTCCACGTATCATTTCCAGATCAGATCGGACGCAGCCACAGCCTTCAACGGCACGAGTGGATTTGTCGTCAACGACTCGACCAGCGACTTTGATACGACTTACACCATAACGAAGGCCCTGACTCCGAGTACGACATACTACTGGCGCGTGCGTGGGTACAATCCCGCCGGATCGTCCAATTGGTCCCCGGTGGATTCGTTTACCATCATGTACCTGCCTGCGACACCTACCAAGGTGTATCCGGCTTCAAACCAGGCGAACGTGCCGGTCAATCCGCTTACCTTGCAGTGGCGTCATGAAGCTGGTGACAGCAATTATGTCGTCCACCTGTGGACTTACACGACCGGTGGAGAACAGCTTATGATCGACACCACAAGCCATGATTCATCGTGGACGATCCCGAGCGGTTTGAACAATCGCTTCACTTATTACTGGGAGGTGCAGTGCTACAACCAGGGCGGCGCGAGCGCTTTCTCAGCGATCGATTCGTTTACGAGCGTCATCGAGGTAAGCAACCCGCCGGTAACGATCTCTCCGAAGGGTGTCGGGACTGCAGTTGGAAGGCAAACGGTGTTCACCTGGAATCCCGCAACGAACGCGACGTGGTACCACCTGCAAGTCGCAACCGCAAGTGATTTCTCCGGCGACATCGTTGTCGATACCACGATGATTCGGGACACGACCGTTCAGATTGCTGATACCCTCGCACCGAGTACGACGTACTACTACCGTCTGAGCGCGATCAATCTGGGCGGTGAGGGTTCATTCTCCAGCCCGACGGTCTTCAAGACGGGAACTGGAGTGACGGGCGTGGTCGTCAAACCGGCTGCGATTCCGAAAGACTTCGCACTGTACCAGAACTATCCGAACCCGTTCAATCCATCGACCGTGATCCAGTACGATTTGCCGAAAGCATCGAACGTCACGCTCAAGGTCTACGACGTTCTCGGCAGAGAAGTCGCGACACTGGTCGACGGTAAGCAGGCTGCAGGGTCATATCATGTGACCTTCAATATGGACAAATATGCCAGCGGTATCTACTTCGTGAGACTTGTTGCTGGTAAATACGTCCACACTGAAAAGATGATGCTTCTGAAGTAGAGCATCTAATTGTATCGCTCATCCCGGCTCTGCTGCAAAGTGGAGCCGGGATGATTTTTTTGAAGGGAAGATTCTCGGGTAGGCCTTTACAAATTATGTTTTTTTCACGTAGATTGAATGTGGTGATGAAAGGGAACTGTTTGCGTCCTCTTTTTCTGAACGCGCTTATTCTGTCCATCGCCTCCTTTCTTTCCGTCGTACCTTTAACCGGCCTGGCCGGCACCAAACAACATTCCGCGACCGACAGAAACCGACACACGGATCTCTTTGCCGAACTTCTTGGCAAGGATATGGCAGAAGTGCGTGCCAGGATCGACTCGGCATTCGACCGGCTCTTCTTCGGCAACGACAGTTCCGAGCGCGTGTACTATCCGTCAGGAGAGGACATGGGATACGTCGAGGATATCGCGAATCGTGACGTCCGAACTGAGGGCATGTCTTACGGCATGATGATCGCGGTGCAAATGGACAGGAAGGATGTCTTCGACAGGATATGGAAGTGGACGAAGACGTACATGCAGATAAAGGAGGGACCGCATAAGGGATACTTCGCGTGGCACTGCAAGACTGACGGCACGATGCTCGATTCCAACGCAGCATCCGACGGAGAGGAGTGGTTCGTGATGTCGCTCTTCTTTGCCTCGGGACGATGGGGAGACGGTACAGGGATATACGATTACAGCAGGGAGGCTGACGAGATACTGAACACGATGCTTCGGAAGGAAGAGGAGCCGGGACACGGAACAGTAACCGATATGTTCGACAAGAAAGAGAAACTGGTCGTCTTTGTTCCGACCAGTCATGCAAACGGGTTTACGGATCCATCGTACCAGGTACCGCATTATTATGAGCTATGGGCTGAGTGGGCAAAAAAGGATAACGCATTCTGGTCGGAAGCGGCCGCAGCGAGCCGTGAGCTCCTCCGGAAAGCAGCCGATCCGAAGACGGGGTTATCTCCCGATTACTGCAATTTCGACGGGACAGCGGTGAAATGGTGGGGCGGAGGACATGAAGACTTCAGGTTCGACGCGTGGAGGGTCGGAATGAATGTGGCGATGGATTACGAGTGGTTCGGGAAGGATGAGTGGGAGGTAAAGGAGTGCAATAAGCTTCTCGATTTTTTCAAAACGCAGGGAATAAACGATTACGGAAACCAATATTCCCTCGACGGAAAGAAATTGGGAAACGACCACAGCACCGGACTCGTCTCGATGAACGCTGTGGCTGCTCTGGCTTCGACCGACGAAGTCAGGAAGGAATTTGTGAAGGCGCTGTGGGACGCAAAGGTGCCGGCAGGTCTGTACAGGTATTATGACGGTATGCTGTACATGCTGGCGATGCTTCAGGTGAGCGGGAACTTCAGGATTTACGTTCCTGAATCAAAGCGACCTGGTAGAAAGTGAGTGGAGTATTGGAATGGTGGAATAATGGAATTGCCGAACAACGAATCGTATAGTCCCGGAGGGACGATATGTTTGTAGAACCCTTTCATGGCAATTGCCGATGGCACATTAAGCGAGTGTTGAGATGAAAATGCCACATTTAAACATCCCTTCGCCAACCAGTTGGATTTTTGGAACATTAGGCTTGCTGTTTTTATTCTCATCCGCCTCGTCCGCACTGGGCACGAAGAAATTCATCACCACGACCAGGTTGGCCGGCGAGTTCACCCTCTCGGCCGCAGGCAAATCGGCACCGATATATGTGAGCTCAGAAGATTACACCGGTGTCAGACTCATACTTCAGAAGTATTTCACTAACGACATCGGAAAGGTCACCGGAGCGAAGCCCGAAATCTCTATAGATAGGATTCCACTGAACGAAGAACCGGTGATTGTCGGTACAATCGGCAAGAGTCCGCTAATAGATACTCTGGTGAAGGAGAACAAGATCGATGTCAGCGGCATTGCGGGCAAATGGGAAGCATTTCTGGTCGAAGTTGTCGACAATCCGTTTCCGGGCGTGAACCGCGCTCTCGTCATCGCCGGGAGCGACAAACGCGGGACGATATACGGGATGTTCGATATCTCCGGACAGATCGGCGTATCACCGTGGTACTGGTGGGCCGATGTGCCGATAAGGCACCATGACAACCTCTTTGTACTCCCGGGTCGGCATACCGATGGTTCGCCTTCCGTAAAATACCGCGGGATCTTTTTGAACGACGAATGGCCCGATCTGACTGACTGGGTGATAAAGACGTACGGTTTCGCACCGCAGAGCGAACACCCTCCTGTGCCGCCGCACGTTGCCAATTACGGTCACGAATTCTATGAACATATATTCGAACTACTTCTGCGATTGAAGGCAAACTATCTCTGGCCTGCGATGTGGAACAACGCGTTCAACGAGGACGATACCCTGAACGCGCGCCTGGCGAACGAATACGGTATAGTGATGGGAACGTCACATCAGGAGCCGATGCTGCGCGCGCAGAAGGAGTGGGACCGGCGTTACATGAAGACGCTGGGGCCATGGAACTACGCCAAGTTCCCCGACACGCTGAATAACTTCTGGCGTGAAGGTATCAAGCGGAACAAAGATTATGAGAGCATCATAACCATCGGCCTCCGCGGCGAGAACGATACACCGATGGCTCACGGCGGATTGACTGCAGACACGACACTCCTCAGGGAAATTATCAATGCACAGCGGGAAATATTGGGAGAAGAGATAAACCCCGATGTCACCAGGATTCCCCAATTGTGGTGTCCGTACAAGGAAGTTTTGAGCTATTACAACGCAGGGTTCCGCGTTCCGAACGATGTTACTATGCTCTGGACGGACGACAATTGGGGTAACCTCCGGAGACTTCCGACTTCCGAAGAACGCGCACGGAGCGGCGGCGCCGGCATTTACTACCATTTTGATTACCACGGCGGACCGAGGAATTATCAGTGGATCAACACCGATCCGATCGCGAAAATCTGGGACCAGATGTCACTTGCCAAGCAGTACGGCGCGGACCGCATCTGGATCGTCAACGTCGGACACCTGAAGGGATATGAATTACCCATCTCATATTTTATGGATCTCGCGTGGAATACGAATCGATGGACGAACAGCAACATCGACGAGTACACACGGCTGTGGGCGGAACAGCAGTTCGGTTCCCGATATGCGGCACAGATATCGGACATACTTTCCAGCTACACGAAATACAACGGCAGACGCAAGCCGGAGCTGCTCAGCCCGACAACTTACAGCCTTGTCCATTACCGGGAAGCTGAGAATGTCGTCGCCGATTTCAAGGCCATCACGGACGAGGCCGAGCGCATATATAATGAAATCCCGAAGACCGACCGCGACGCATTCTACGAGCTTGTTCTCTTCCCGACGAAAGCCAGCGCGACAGTGAACGAACTGTATTATGCCGCGGGGGAAAATGAACTTTATGCGAAACAGGGCCGCGCGAGCACGAACGATATGGCTGCCGAAACACGGTCGCTGTTCAGCGCCGACACCAGCCTGATGTCGTACTTCAACCACACCTTCGCCAGTGGAAAATGGGACCATTTCATGGATCAACCGGTTCTCGGATATACCGGCTGGAACCAGCCGCGCGAAAACAATCTTGACGCGATCAACCTCACGGAGTTGAAGGTCCCGCACTCGGCGTCAATGGCTGTAGCGGTGGAGGGCTCCGGCGATTCTTGGCCTTCAGTGAAGGCCGGAGATGGGGAACAGGCGACCGAACCGGTCCTGCCGCAGTTCGACGCGTATAACCGGCAGACCTACTATATCGACATCTTCAACCGAGGTAGCATACCCTTCAACTATTCAATCAGACCGGGTAAGTACTACGTCAGGGTTTCATCCCGGGCGGGGAGAGTCAATAAGCAGCGCAGGATTTATGTGAGCGTAAACTGGAGCCGCGCTCCCAAGGGGAGACATCGCGTTCCCATCTACATTACACAGGCCGGCCGCCGGAACAGGGTCGTGGTCTACGCTTCGATAAACAATCCGGTGTACCCGAAACTTGATCAGCTGGACGGGTTCGTCGAAGATGGCGGCTATGTCTCCATGGAAGTTGCGCATTACTCGAAACGCATAGATGCCGGCACGAATCGCTGGGTCAAGATTGAAGATTACGGGAACACGCTGTCCGGGATGAGGACGATCTCGGTCGCGGATTCTCCGAGCGTAGTTCCTGGAAAGAGTTCTCCCCGTCTTGAATACAAGATGTTTCTTTTCAACTCCGGGAAAGTCGATGTCGACGGGATTTTCAGTCCGACGCTGAATTTCATGCCGGGCCGCGGACTCCGATACGCGATCTCTTTCGACGACGCTCCGCCTCAGATCGTCACTCTCGTCCCTGCGGATTATGTAGCCGGCTACAACAGGGATTGGGAGAAGTCCGTCGCGGACAACGTCCGCCACAGCATGACCTCTTTCACCTTAGACAAACCCGGTTATCACACGCTGAAGATTTGGATGATGGATCCCGGCGTGGTCCTGGAGAAGATCGTCGTGGACCTCGGCGGGGTCAAGCCGAGCTATCTCGGCCCGCCCGAAAGTTTTCACAGGAACGTCGCGAATCAATGACCAGAACAGGCGCATTCTTTCATCTCTCTTTGAAATCGATTGAAGTCGAGAAGATGGGGCGTCTTGAAGATCGGAAGGTGAGACGGATCTCACTTCCGATTTCCGTACTGTTCAATCTCCCTAATCTCCCAACTTCTAAACTTCCTGTTTTTATCGTGGGAGTGCTGCTTCTCGCTTCTGCCATCACAGTTCGGGCGCAGACCGTCGATATTTTCAAGATGTCTCGGGAAGAACGCGCTACGTACTTCGCGAAGATTAACAAGGAATCGTATCAGAACTGGATTAGGATGGTCGATCTCCTGCAAATCCGGCTTCCGAAGACGCTGCCTCCTCCGGCGGAAGACCCGGGTCGACCGAAGGGTACTTTTCAGAAGACAGGCTCGACTAACTGGTATGACAGCACCGGCAACATGTACACGCGCTCGTCATGGGGAACATGGAACAACTACGACGAAGCTAAAGCGAACCCTTACCCGGACCTGCCGAACCCGCTTCTCATGAATGATGGGAAGCCGATTAATGATGCAACGACATGGTGGAAGGTGCGGAGACCGCAGGTCATTTCGGATTTCGACGACGAGATTTATGGCAAGGCGCCCGGGAGAACGCCGGCCGTTCACTGGGAAGTCACTCAAACTACAGACACCACGATCGGCGGCGTTCACGCTGTGACGAAACAGCTTATCGGGCATGTCGACAATTCGATCGATCCGAAGATACACGTCGACATCCAGCTCACGCTGACGATGCCCGCGAAGACCGGAGGTCCGGTGCCGGTGGTAATGGAATTCGGATTCGTGTTTCCTCCGGGGTTCCACTTTCCGGGGATGGAGGAGCCCAAGGGACCGACCTGGCAGGAACGGGTGCTGGGAAAAGGCTGGGGGTATGCAGTGTATGTCCCGACGAGCGTGCAGCCCGGCAATGGCGCGGGTCTGACAGAAGGCATTATCGGTTTGATGAATAAGGGTAAACCGCGGCAACCCGAACAGTGGGGTGCACTCCGCGCGTGGGCATGGGGAGCGAGCCGGGTCATGGATTATTTCAGGACGGACAAATCGATCGACGCAAAGAAGGTGGCGATCGAGGGAGTGTCGCGTTATGGCAAGGCAGTTCTTGTGACGATGGCATACGATCAGCGGTTTGCGATTGTACTCGTCGGGTCGTCAGGGAAAGGAGGAGCCGCGCTTTTCCGCCGCGATTTCGGCGAAGACATGGGGAACATATGCTCGTCGGGTGAATACCACTGGTTTGCCGGGAACCTCCTCAAGTACGTCCTGCATTCCGATGAATTATCCGTGGATTCCCATGAGCTGATCGCGCTCTGCGCTCCGAGGCCGGTCTTCATCAGTTGCGGTTCCCCGGAGAAGGAAGGAAACTGGGTTGACGACAGGGGACAATTCATGGCAGAGGCTGCGGCCGGTCCGGTTTACAAGCTCCTCGGCGAGAAGGACCTGGGCACCGGCGTGATGCCGCCGATTGGGACTCTGCTTTCCGACGGAGCACTCGCTTTTCGTCAGCATCACGACGGGCATACGGTCGGCCCGAACTGGCCGTACTTCCTGGACTTCGCGGAGAAATATTTCGGAACATCTCACAAAGGAGCCGGCAGGTGAAGTTGTGAAGGCGAGAAGACGCGAAGCCGCGTTTGGGACAGACGCTCAGGTTTACGCCGATATCGCAGATGTCGTTGTCAACACTGGGAAGGTAGACCCGGTTACCGGAACGATCAAATCGCCTGCAGCCCCGACCTATTCCAAAGTCATGAAGACGCTCTTAGTTAAATGAAGAATTTATGTGCAGTCACAAATTGTCTTAAGACAAAGGCAAAAGTATGATGACCGGAAGTGACACCGCATTTGCGCCGACTCGCAAACCGGGTGTGGGGATCAGTCTCCAAATGGGTGAGTTACGGATGATACGGGTATTTGTGGTTCTCTCTTTCTCTCTCTTCACATTAATGGGCGTCAGCGCCCAGACGAAGGATACGGGTATACCTCACCTTGTTAAACATGGAGCGGCGACCCACCTGGTCGTCGACGGCAAGCCGTTCCTCATCCTCGGGGGCGAACTCGGCAACTCCTCGGCTTCGGTAGCGGGTTACATCAGACCCTACTGGAAGAATTTCAACGAGATGCACATGAACGCCGTCGTCGTTCCGGCATACTGGGAACTGATTGAGCCTGAAGAGGGACGCTTCGATTTCTCGACCATCGACAGCATGATATACGCCGCGCGGCGTCACGATCTGAAAATCGTCTTCCTCTGGTTCGGGTCGTGGAAGAACAGCATGTCCTGTTACGTTCCTCTCTGGATCAAGACCGACGAAAAGCGTTTTCCACGGGCCAGGACGGAAAACGGTTGGCCCGAGGAAATACTCACGCCCTTCAACACGAATAATCGCGACGCCGACGCCCGTGCGTTCGCAGCTTTGATGAAGCATGTGAGGGAGATAGACGGGACAGAGCATACGGTTATCCTGGTACAGGTGGAGAACGAGATCGGCATGATCCCCGAAGCGCGCGATTATTCCCCCGAGGCCGAGAAGGTTTTCA
The DNA here is from genome assembly GCA_024641705.1 of Candidatus Kryptoniota bacterium. Taxonomy (GTDB): domain Bacteria; phylum Bacteroidota; class Ignavibacteria; order Kryptoniales; family JAKASW01; genus JAKASW01. The sequence goes on along the minus strand of JAHECO010000008.1, from coordinate 93,409 downwards.
ACGAGAATGTTCCTGACGCATTGATGAATTACCTCGAGGAACACAAGGACTCTCTTACGCCCGAACTGAAAGAGGCGTGGAAGAGTTCGGGGTATAGGCAGTCGGGAACGTGGACCGACGTCTTCGGAAAGGGCACGGCCACCGATGAGCTTTTCATGGCGTGGTACTTCGGGAGGTATGCAAACTACGTCGCGGCGGCAGGCAAACGCGAATACCCGCTGCCGATGTACGTAAATACGGCGTTGATAAGACCGGGATACAAGCCGGGGCAATATCCGAGCGCGGGGCCGCTTCCGCATCTCATGGATATCTGGAAAGCTGCCGCACCGGACATTGACTTCCTCGCTCCCGATGTTTACTTCCCTACCTTCAAGGAGTGGGTAGACAGGTTTTACACGCCTGACAATCACTTCTTCATTCCGGAATGTCAAAACACACAGAGCATTGCTAATGCGTATTACGCCATCGCGGAAGACAATGTCATGGGATTCAGTCCGTTCTCAATCGAATCAGTCCCGGATCCGTCGACCAACCAGATATCGCTGGGATACAGGGTGCTGGCCAATCTCGCTCCGTTAATTCTCGATAATCAGGGGAAAGGAACGATGCGCGGGATTCTCCTCGACAGCGCGAGCCAGGAGACGCATATCGATCTCGGTAATTATGAATTCAGGTTCCGACACGCGTACGCGTGGAGGTACTGGAGACGCGAGCCGGGTCCCGCCCCGAGATACGGCGGTCTCATAATCATGCTTTCTCCCGACGAGTTCATCGTCGCCGGCACCGGGATGCTCGTGACATTCCGGCCGCGCTCCGGTCGCCAGACTGCGCCGGGTCTGACGGACTCGACGAGCGAAAGATCCAGAGCGGGAATCGGTTTTGATTATCGTGGGACATTCGTGGATGGTAAGTGGGTCACGGATCTTGTCATGAACGGCGACCAGACGAACCAGGGAAGGCAGTTCTTCCTCCCCGGAAAGGGCTTCAGTATCCAGAAGGTTAGACTATATACATATCACTAAGGCAAAAGGCACCTCGCGAAAGTCACATGAGTCATGCTTACAGAACTTTCGCAAGGTTGCCGAACTAGGAAGAGAACATGTCATGAAGAAAATATGTGCGGTTTGCTTACTCCTTGTACTCGGTTCTTTGTCTGCTTTTAGTCAGGTTAGGCTACCGAAACTCGTCGACGACGGGATGGTGCTTCAGAGAGGGACCGACGTGAGACTGTGGGGATGGGCGAAGCCGGGAGAGGAAGTTACGATAAGATTCCTCGGAAAGAGATACGTGACTGCAACCGACTCCGTCGGCGACTGGGCGGTCAAGCTTTCCCCCATGAAGGCCGGCGGGCCGTACAGCATGGAGATGGACGCAAGCAACCACATTGTCCTGAATGACATCATGATCGGCGATGTCTGGGTGTGCTCGGGCCAGTCGAACATGCAGCTTCCCATGGCGCGTGTCAGCTGGAAATATCCGGAGGTAATCGCCCGTTCGGAAAATCCGGACATAAGGGAGTTTATAGTCCCAAACAGATACAATTTCGAAGGACCTCAGAAGAACCTGCTATACGGCCAGTGGGAATCGGCAAACCCATGGAGTATTCTCAGGTGGAGCGCGGCCTCCTATTTCTTCGCGAGGAATTTGTGGCAGAAGTATCATGTCCCTATCGGTCTGATCAATGCGAGCGTCGGCGGAACACCGGTGCAGGCGTGGATGAGCACCGATGCGCTCAGGGATTTTCCTGACGAGCTCAAAACGGCGGCGGATTTCCGACAGCCGGGCTACATCGACAGCGTCAACCAGGCTAACTATGTCATGAACGACAAATGGTACGGGCAGGTGTGGAAGGACGACGAAGGCCTGAGGGGCGACAAGCCGTGGTACGATCCGTCTTATGACGATTCCGGGTGGTCAAGGGTCGAGATCCCTTCATTCCGCGGGACAGCGGCGCTCGACAGCGTGAAGGGAGTCGTCTGGTTCAGGCGTGAATTCAATGTGCCCGCGTCGCTTGCCGGAAAACAGGCGAGGCTCATCATGGGCAGGATCGTCAACGCGGATTACGATTATATCAACGGCAGCTTTGTCGGCTCGATATCGTACCACTATCCCCCGAGACGATACAATGTCGCGCCGGGGATTCTTAAGGCAGGCAAAAACACCATCGTGGTACGGGTTTTCGGAAGCCACGACCCGGTTCAGATCATAACCGACAAACCATACGAACTTGAGATCGGAAATAAGAGCGTTGATCTCGCCGGTGAGTGGCGGTACAAGATCGGAACTACCGCGCCGCAGCTGACTCAACAGACATTTGTCATCTATGAGCCGACCGGATGCTACGATGCCATGATATCGCCGCTTCTAAAATACACGATCAAAGGCGCCATCTGGTATCAGGGAGAGTCGAACTGCTCCAATCCGACCGGATATGGAAAGCTGTTCGAATCGATGATTACCGACTGGAGGCAGAAATGGGGAGAAGGGGATTTCCCGTTCCTGTTTGTGCAGCTTCCCAACTACGGTCCCCCGGCAGCCGAACCCGGCCCGAGCGGTTGGGCCGATATCAGGAATGCACAGCTGCACACGCTCGCTCTCCCGAATACCGGGATGGCCGTTACGTACGACATAGGGGAATGGAACGATATCCATCCGCTCGACAAGGGAGATGTCGGCAAGCGGCTTGCCTTGGCGGCGGAGAAGGTGGCTTACGGGGAAAACCACATCGTCTACTCCGGCCCGCTGTACAAGTCGTCAAAGGTCGAGGGGAACAGGATTATCGTCTCTTTCACGAATATCGGGAAGGGTTTACTCGCAAAAGGCGGTCCCCTGAGACAGTTCCAGATTGCCGGCAAGGACGGCAGGTATGTCTGGGCAAAGGCGAAGATATCCGGAAACGAAGTCGTTGTATGGAGCACATCGGTGCCGGATCCTGTTTCTGTCCGGTATGCGTGGGCTGATGACCCGGCGGGCGCGAACCTCTATAACAAAGAAGGCTTGCCCGCCTCACCGTTTGAAACAGGGATTGTTCACTGATGGCTTCGAGCAGAAGTTTCGAAGTTAAGAAGATCGGAAGTTGGGTCGATTTCGTTCGCCTTGTGCGGTTATGCCCGAACCTCTTAGTTTCTCAACTTCTTACCTTCTTACTTCTGACCTCTTGCTTCACTCTTCCGGCTACTGATTCGTTCGCGCAAAACAAAATGGAATATACAAACCCAATACTAGCGGGTTTCTACCCTGACCCGAGCGTATGCCGCGTAGGTGGAGATTACTATCTGGTCAATTCCACGTTCGCTTACTATCCCGGCATACCGGTTTTTCACAGCAGGGATCTTGTGAACTGGAAACTCATCGGCTACGTGATCGAAGGCAAAGGCGTAGAGTCGCGTTACGATACCCTCGGGGTCTCCCGCGGAATATTTGCTCCGGCTATACGATATCATGACGGACTCTTCTACGTGACATGCACGTTCGTCGACGCGGGAGGGAATTTCGTCTGCACCGCGAAAAATCCCGCCGGGCCGTGGTCCAAACCGGTGTGGTTGCCGCAGGTGAGTGGAATCGATCCCTCCCTCTTCTTCGACGATAACGGGAAAGCTTACCTCATATATAACAGCGTCCCGCCCGAAGGGAAGCCTCTTTACGAGGGACACAGGACCATCAGAATGCGCGGTTTCGATACCGAAAGACTCCGCGTAAACGACGACGAGCGGATCCTCGTCAACGGCGGAACAGACATCGAGGAGAAACCGGTCTGGATCGAGGGACCGCACATCTTCAAGGTCGAAGGTTACTACTATCTCATCTGTGCGCAGGGCGGCACCGCGGAAAACCATTCGGAGGTGGTGTTCAGGAGCAAGAGCATCGCGGGACCCTTCGTTCCTTACAAGGACAATCCGATCCTGACCCAAAGAGATCTCGAACCTGACCGGAAGAACCCGATCACCTGTACCGGTCATGCGGACTTTGTCGAGACACAGTACGGCACGTGGTGGGCTGTCTTCCTCGGTTGCCAGCCCTATCCGCCTTATGGGAAAGATTACTACAATACCGGAAGAGAAACGTTTCTTGCCCCCGTAACCTGGGAAGACGGATGGCCGACGATAATCCCGCACGGTCATGAAGTTGCATATCACTATCCGTATCCCCTGCCGCGTGACGACAATTTTACCGGCATACCGCACGGCGGCGACATCGAATACACTGACAACTTCGATTCAGACACGTTGAACCTAAACTGGGAATTCCTACGGGCGCCGCATGAAAAGTGGTACAGTCTGACTGAGCAGCCCGGCTGCATTGCAATAAAGGTGAGGCCGGAGACCGTTTCAGATAAGATGAACCCTAGTTTTATCGGGCGGCGCCAACAGAACGCATTTAGTTCGGCGAGTGCAGCGATCGACTTCTGGCCGAAGGTAGAAAATGAAAAGGCCGGATTATTGGTGTTCCAGAATGAGACGCATTACTATTTTCTGTGCAAGTCGACCGAAAATAATGGACCGGTGATTCAGTTGTTTCGATCCGACGAGCACGATGGTCACTTGGTTTTGTTGGCGTCTGATGGATTTTGGAGCGAGCATGGCGTGGGCGAGGTGTTTCTCAAGGTGGAGTTACACGGGGATCTTTATTCATTCCTGTGGTCCGTGGACCCCGGCTTCGGTTGGCATAGGTTTAAGGATAGTGTCGATGCAGCATTTCTCAGCACCAAGGTCGCAGGAGGGTTCGTCGGCTGCATGTACTCTCTCTATGCGACGTCACTTGGAAAACCGTCCGAGAACACTGCTTACTTCAACTGGTTTAAATATAAAGGGATAAATGAGTCAGATATCAAATGATACGCTTGAAACGGGGACATATAGAGACCTCAAAGATAAGGTCGTACTTGTAACCGGCGGCGCGAGCGGAATTGGACTCGCGATTGCACGGGAGTTCGCACTGAACCAATCCACAGTCGTAATCGTCGGAAGGGACAAGGAGAAGTTCGAGGCGGCGGGGAGACAAATCGAGGGCAGGTTGAACTGCATTCGATTCGACCTGAATGAGATCGGGCGCCTGCCGGAACTTGTCGAGGCGATCAGGAGCAACGTCGGTGAGGTTGACGTCCTCGTGAACAACGCGGGTATCAACCTGAAAAAGGATGCACTTGAGGTTTCGGTTGAAGAGTACGAAAAAGTAATAAGGACCAACCAGACGGCAGTTTTCGAATTGACAAAGGAGATCGGGAAGTCGATGGTTGCCCGCGGGACGGGGAGTATAATTATGATAAGTTCGATGGCGTCCCGGTATGGCATACCGAAAGTCGTGGCGTACGCTGCGTCGAAGTCGGCCATCGAAGGAATGACACGGGCGCTTGCTGTCGAGTGGTCGCCGCTTGGTGTGCGCGTGAACTGTATAGCTCCCGGTTTCATCGAGACCGCAATGTCTTCAAAGGCGCTCGACGGCGACTCTGGAAGGAAGCAAAGAGTCCTGTCCCGTACGCCGATCGGCAGACTTGGCGAACCCGCCGATGTTGCAAATGCCGCATTGTTCCTTGCTTCTTCTAAATCGAGATACATCACCGGGGTTGTCCTGCCGGTCGACGGCGGCAACTCCATAGGTTTTTAGAAAACAGATGCTCACCTACTTTCGAAGGAGATTCGTTGTCATGTCATCTGATTTTGGAAAAATCCGCAAATTGGCTTCGGCGTCATTCCTGTCGTTCCTTTTGGTAGTATTCGCCTTTCCAGGTCAATCTTACTCACAATTGGCTCTCGGCCGTAACAAGTGGGTAGGTAATATCGTGAACGGCGGTTCCGGCATACGCTCGGACTTTTCGACCTATTGGGACCAGGTCACCCCTGAAAATGACGGTAAGTGGGGAAGCGTTGAAAGCAGTGCGGGCGTTTACAATTGGACCGCACTCGACAACGACTACAATTATGCCATTCAGAACGGCTTTCCGTTCAAGGAACATAATCTGATCTGGGGATCCCAGTACCCGGGTTTCCTGACAAGTCTTGATTCGGCACAGGTGTACCAGGAAATAGTAAACTGGATCAAGAACTGCGGAGAGCGATATCCACAAGCGGCATTCTGCGATGTGGTTAATGAGCCGTTGCATACGCCTCTGCCGGCAATCTACAAGACTGCCCTGGGAGGGAATGGCAAAACGGGCTGGGATTGGGTGATCAGCGCATTCAAGCTGGCAAGGCAATACTGGTCGCCTAACACGAAGCTGCTTGTGAATGAGTATAGTGTAATCAACAACAGTTCTTCAAACGCCCAGTACATCCAGCTCATCAATTTGCTTAAGGACAGCTCACTTGTAGATGGTATCGGCGTACAGGCACATACTTTTGAGGTCGCGACCGGCGGCGCTTCACTGAGCGCCATGAAATCGAACTTGGACAAACTGGCGGCAACAGGGCTGCCGATTTACATTTCCGAATTTGATATCAACGACACGAACGACACCAATCAGTCGAACGATTATAAGTCCATATTCCCGATGCTATACCAGGATCCGGGTGTGAAAGGGATAACCCTGTGGGGATACGTTTATGGTAAGACGTGGGAACCGTATGCTTATTTGGTGCGGTCAGACGGGTCGGAGCGACCGGCTCTTCAGTGGCTGCGGACTTACCTTGCAAAATACCTGCTGCAACCCGTGATGATTTCTCCTCCTGCCGACACATCCGGCATCCCGCGCAATCCTTTGATGATGTGGCATTCCTCGATTGCCGCTTCGTCCTATCGGTTGCAGCTTGGGACCGACGACTTGTTCTCGACGGTTGTTTTGGACTCCACTGTGTCGGACACGCTGCTGCAATTGCCCGCTCTGGATGCCAATACGAAATATTACTGGCATGTCGCCGCTTTAAATGCCAGTGACACAGGAGACTATTCTGCCCCGTTAAGCTTTACCACCGGAAACGTGATCGCCACCGGTGTGAGGGAGCTGGAAGAAACGCCCGCCAGATTTGAGCTGCAGCAGAATTATCCGAATCCGTTCAACCCTACTACGGTTATCAGCTATCAGCTGCCGGTGAAAGGCTTCGTCACGCTGAGGGTATACAACGTACTTGGCAAGGTAGTGGCGACGCTTGCGGACGTGAGGCAGAATGCCGGAACGCACAACGTCACATTCGATGCGACCGGTCTTCCGAGCGGAGTTTACTTCTACCGGTTGCAGGCCGGATCTTACAACAAGACCATGAAACTCATGCTTTTGAAATGAAAATCAATCCAACAAAGGAACCATAGCCATGAAAAATATCTACCGGTGTCTTTCGGTAATTCTATTGTTGTTTGCGGCTTTTCCGTTTTCTGCGCATGCGGATACCTACACGGTGAGCGGGACCGTATCCGCCTCCGGAACGCCCGTACGGTACGCGCTGGTCACTTTCTACGACAGCTATAACTTCTCCATCAAATACAGTGCGGTCACCGATTCAGCGGGCGCTTTTTCACTCGGTCAGATTACGGCGGTGAAAAAAGGAACTCAGCTGCCGACAGATTTCAGACTCGAGCAAAATTATCCGAACCCGTTCTCATCCTCGGCTGCCATATCATACGATCTGAACAAGCAATCGGATGTTAAGGTGACGATATACGATGTCCTTGGGAGGGAGATTAGAACGTTCAGCGTCGGTTATCAGTCGGCTGGATCTCACGGCATATTGTGGAATGGCAGGAACAATTTTGGGAAAGTGGTTGCGCCCGGAGTTTATTTCTACAGACTTCAAGCCAACGGTCAAGCTCTGGCAAGGAAGATGGTATTCGGAGTAGGCGGGAATAAGAATTCGGCTTTCCTTCCCGGGATAGTATCGTCGCAAACTCAGATGGGATCCGACCCGATTCAAGACGGTCCCGCCAGGCCTCTTTCCAGCTCGGAGTCGTTTGTGGTAACGATATCAAATACCGACAGCACTTCACCGATAATCGCCCAAACGCAGATCGGCAACATCGTGGTTCAAAGCGACACAAGCTTCAGCCTCAGCGTGACCCTTCCGCAGGCAATCGTGTATCTTGACAGTACCAGGCAGATCATCAGGGGATTCGGCGGTGCGAACGCTCTCATCTTCCGTCCGGACATGACGCCGGCTGAAGTGCTTACGGCATTCGGAAACGGCAATGGACAGGTCGGGATGACGATACTGCGTCTTTCGATTTCGTCCGACTCGACGCAATTCGCTGCGAATGTTCCGACAGCACTCGCAGCACAGGATCTCGGCGCGACAATTATCGCGACACCATGGACGCCACCGGCATGGATGAAAAGCAACGATAACATATCCGGAGGGTACCTCCTTCCTGCAAATTATGCGGCGTTTGCTGCTTATCTCAAGTCGTTTGCCGATACGATGGCGGCCCACGGCGTGACGGTGAACGCGATCTCCGTTCAGAATGAAGCCGATTTCAACGCATCCTACCAATCATGCCTTTGGACCGCTACGCAGTTCGACGATTTTATGAAAAACTATGCCCCATCAATCGGCGTTCCTGTTTTTATGCCGGAGTCGGCGACATTTAGTCACCAGCTTTCAGACTCTACGCTGAACGATCCTGCCGCTGCCGCGAACGTCGCTTTCATCGGCGGGCACATATATGGGGATGTCGACAACAATGGTAACGTATCATCGGGCGTCCAATACCCGCTTGCTCTGCAAAAAGGGAAAGAATTATGGATGACCGAATATTTGATAAATAGCGGCAACCCACCCGCTTACAATAGTCTCGATACAGGTTGGACTGGCGCCATTCAGACAGCGAAGACTATTAATGACTGCGTGAACTACAATATGAGCGCGTATGTCTGGTGGTACATTGTCAGATACTATGGTCCTATAGATGATGGCTCACTTAATTCCGGCAACACCGGCAAAGTCACTCATAAAGGTTACGTGATGTCCCAGTTTGCGAGATTCGTCCGCCCGGGCTTCTACCGCGTCGATGCCACCGCAAACCCGGTATCAAATGTGTATGTGACAGCTTACAAGGATGGCTCGAAGGTTGTCATCGTGGCGTTGAACATGAGCTCCAGCCCGGCGACTTTCCCGTATGTTCTGCAGGGCGGTACAGCAACTTCGTTTACGCCGTACGTTACGTCGAGCATAAAGAACTGCGTGCAAGGGAGCAGTGTGAGCGTGTCCAATGGCAGCTTCATCTTCACGCTCGATCCGTCGAGCGTGACGACGTTTGTGTCGAACTGATGACCCTTAGACCGAGGTGACCGTGTTGATTTCTGAAAGTGCGGCTTTGCGGAGGCGGTGGTATCCCGTCTTCCTATTCTTTTCTGTTATTGTTCTCTTCGCTTCCTGCAGTGTTGTCTACGCCGATGACGGACACTCGCTCTGGCTCAGGTATGATCTGGTCTCGAACAAGCGGCTGTTGCAGGAGTATCGGGGTCTGATAAAGTCGGTGGATTTCGAGGGGAATTCGCCGACAATTCGGGCCGCAAGAAAGGAGCTAAAGAGAGGATTGGATGGATTGCTTGGCGTCACCGTTCCGGAAGTCGGAAGCGTAGGAAATGACGGCGTGTTATTGGCGGGTAGCTATGGTAGCTCTCCCGTGTTCGGCCAGATCGGATTGAAGAGCGATCTGATCAAGGTGGGAGATGAAGGATTCGTCATACGGAGTTCGGTGTTCGACGGGAAGAAGGGAATCGTTATCACCGCCAACAAGGATATCGGGGTTCTGTATGGTGTTTTCGAGTTCCTGAGGTTGCTGCAGACAAACCGCGACATTTCCCATCTCGACATGGTTTCCGCTCCCAGGATTAAGCTGAGAATGTTGAACCACTGGGACAATCTTGACGGTACAAGGGTATATCGAGGGTCTTCTATCTGGGATTGGAACAGGCTCCCCACGCACATCAGGCAGCGCTACATTGACTACGCCCGCGCTAACGCGTCGATCGGCATAAACGGCACAGTGTTGAACAACGTAAATGCCGACCCTCAGATTGTAACGCACGATTATCTCCTGAAGGTCGCAGCACTTGCGGACGCGTTCCGTCCGTACGGGATAAGAATATTTCTCAGCGCCAATTTCGACTCCCCGATGAAACTGGGAGGACTGAAGACGGCGGACCCGTTCGATCCGGAGGTGAAAGAGTGGTGGGAGAACAAGGTCAAGGAGATATATTCACTCATCCCAGATTTCGGAGGATTTCTCGTCAAAGCCAATTCCGAAGGAGAACCCGGCCCGGCCGATTACGGCAGGACGCAGGCCGACGGCGCAAACGTGCTCGCGGATGCTGTGAAGCCATACGGCGGAATCGTGATCTGGAGAGCCTTCGTCTACGCGTACAATCCGAAGGATCGTGCGCGCGAAGCATACGACATATTCAAACCGTTGGACGGGAAGTTCGATAGCAACGTGCTTGTCCAGGTGAAAAACGGCCCGCTCGATTTTCAGCCCCGCGAGCCTTTCAGTCCTTTGTTTGGCGCCATGACCAGGACGCCCGTGACGATGGAAGTGGATATCGGTCAGGGCGCGTTGGGAGGGGAAGTGGGCCTGGCCTATCTCGCTCCGATGTGGCGCGAATGTCTTATGTCCGACACGTACGCCAAGGGAAAAGGCTCAACGGTGGCAAAGGTGATCGACGGCTCGCTCTTCGGTTATAAGATGACCGGCATGGCAGGGGTGTCGAACATCAACGACGATAGCAGCTGGACCGGGAACATATTCGGCCAGGCGAATTGGTACGCTTTCGGCCGGCTTGCGTGGGATTATGATATCACATCGAAACAGATTGCGGACGAGTGGATCAGGATGACCTTCTCGAACGATACGTCTGTAATCGATCCGATTGAGAAAATCATGATGGCGTCGAGAGAGAATGTCGTGAACTACAGGGATCCGCTCGGTCTGAACATGCTTGGCGGATGGAGCGTATATCACGGACCGTGGGTCGACAATTCAACGCATGCCGATTGGAACTCTCCGTATTACCACCGGGCAGACAGCGTCGGCATCGGCTTCGACCGTACGAGAGCCGGAAGCGATGCCGTGGACCAGTATCATCCGCCCGTCGCGGACGAATTCAATTCGATGAAAAGTTGTCCCGAGAAATATCTCCTCTGGTTCCACCACGTACCGTGGAATTACAGAATGAAATCCGGAAACACCCTCTGGTATGAGCTCTGCTATCACTATTACGAGGGCGTCGTGGGGGTCGAAGAAACGGAGAAGATCTGGGATTCTCTGAAAGGCAAAATCGATGACGCGGAATTCAACTCGGTTCGGATGCTGTTGAAAATGCAGCATGAGAACGCGGTCAGCTGGAGGGACGGCTGCGTCCTGTACTTCCAGACGTTTTCACGTTTGCCGATTCCCGCCGGTCTGCCGCCGCCCGAGCACGATCTTGAATATTACGAGACTCATAATCCAAGGTGAAGGACTGTGAGAGTGTTGCCTGATTGTCATTCCGAGCGAATGAGACACGATGGAATCGTGTCGAATGAGCCGAGGAATCTTCGCCGGAACACTTCCAAAAAAAGGTTTGCGCACCTCTATACAAGATTCCTCAACTCTCCCGACACGAAACAGTTCGTGTCGGGATCGCTCGGAATGACTCTTCTTGGGTTTGGCAGAAAGATCGCCGTATTCATAATCGTGGCATTCTTCTCATTAAGTCTTCACGCGCAGGATTTCGGGAAGTGGGCGCCGACTCCACCGATGGGATGGAACAGCTGGGATTGCTACGGGCCTACCGTCACCGAGCAGGAGGTGAAGGAAAATGCCGATTACATGGCTGCCCATTTGAAAGAGTACGGCTGGAAATACATCGTCGTAGACATACGATGGTACGTATCCAATCCCACGGCTCACGGCTACAATGAGAAGGATCCCATTATCAACATCGACAAATACGGCAGGCTGGCTCCAGCAGTCGATCGTTTTCCTTCTTCGGTCGGCGGCAGGGGATTCAAGCCGCTCACTGATTACATTCACCGCAAGGGTCTGAAATTCGGTATTCATATCATGCGCGGCATTCCCAGGCTCGCGGTCGAGAGAAACACCCCGATATTCGGAAGTACCGCGAGAGCAAGGGATATATACAGCACAAAACAACTGTGCACGTGGCTCGGCGATATGTACACAGTAGACGTGACCAGGTCTGGAGCCCAAGCATATTACAATTCGCTCTTCAAATTGTACGCGTCGTGGGGCGTCGACTTCGTGAAAGTGGATGACATTGCCAGACCTTATCACAAAGGCGAAATCGATATGATCCGGCAGGCCATCGACAGCTGCGGTCGGCGGATTGTCCTTAGCCTGTCTCCGGGCGAGACACCTATTGCGGATGCCGAACATGTCGGCACTCATGCGAACATGTGGCGAATCATAGACGATTTCTGGGATGACTGGCCTCAGGTAGAAGCCCACTTCTCGCTCTTCGAGAAATGGATTCACTACATGAAGCCGGAGCACTGGCCCGACGGGGATATGCTTCCGCTGGGCAGGATCGGCATCCGTGCGGAGCGGGGCGACGCCAGGATGAGCAGACTCACCAAAGAGGAGCAGATTACTTTGATGTCGCTCTTCCTGATCTGCAGATCGCCGCTCATGTTCGGAGGGAACCTTCCCGACGACGACGAATTCACCCTCCGTCTGATCACGAACCCGGAAGCACTGGCCGTTCTTCAGAAAAGCCGAAACAACAGGCTCCTTTTCGATCGCGGCGACAGGATCGCGTGGATAGCAGATGAGGCTGGAACCGGCAAGAAGTACGTCGCAGTATTCTATGATGCCGACCGGAAACCGATCTTGGACAGCGAGGCCGTATGGAACAGCGGGCTTCTCACTTACCGACAGGGCGAACAGACTGCCGCCGTGAAAGTGAAGATCGGCGATGCCCGGAAGCTGTACCTCGTCGTCACGGACGGCGGAGACGGCAACAATTGGGATCATGCCGACTGGATAGACCCCAGACTAACGGGCGAGAGAGGCTCACTGAACCTCACCGACATCAGATGGGTAAGTGCCAGTTCAGGATGGGAGACTTCGAAGGTAGATGAAAGTGTGGCGGGGAATAAATTGAATGTCGGCAACAAAGAATATGCGGACGGCATAGGTACACATGCCAGGTCGGTCATCGAATATAATATCCCCGAAGGTTATGACACTTTTTCTGCCATAGTCGGGCTCGACAAGGAATGTGTCGACCACCCGGAGGGGGCGACGGTTAGGTTCCATGTGTTTACCCGGTATCCCACCGGTTCCGCTCCACAGGATTCAGCCGAGATATCGCTGAACTTCAAACAGTTGGGTCTCGAGGGCACATGCAAAGTCCGCGACTTGTGGGCAAGGAAGGATATAGGAGAATTCACTAACGGAATATCACTTTACACGGTGAATCATGGAGCCAGGTTACTCGAGATTGATGAGATGAAATAGGGACCTCGGATTTTGTGGCCCCGGCAAATTATTAGCGGGAGGTAATCATGCGAAGACTATTAACGCCTGCAATGAGCTTTCTGTTGCTGGTCAATTCGGGATTTGGTCAGTCGGCAGGTTTTGCGACCTATATGAACCCCGTGATTCCCGGCGACCATCCGGACTGCACATTATCGAAGGTCGGCAACGACTACTACACGACCGGCTCGTCATTCAATCCGACGCCTGTAATTTATCATTCCACCGATCTGGTTCACTGGGAAGCTATCGCCCAACCGGTAAGCGCTTCATGGTCAGGATACGGCGATGCGCCGGCGGGCGGATGTTGGGGAGGACAGGTGGTCTACCACAACAACAAGTGGTGGGACTTTTTCTCGCACAATAACCAGGAGTACTTCGTCACGGCCGACAGCGTTAGAGGGCCCTGGTCTACACCCACATTGATGAACACTCCGTCATCCGTACCGGGCCTCGGTTATGATAACTCGATCTTCATCGATGACGACGGCAGCTGGTATCTGCTGGTGAAAAACGGACAGGTAAACAACTGGATTGTGCAACTTGGAGACGACGGACAGCCGAGCGGCAAGATTCTGAATCTGACCTGGCTGAATCCCTCCCCATCGTACCCGTACAGCTGGGCGGAAGGCCCGGTCATGTGGAAGCACGGCGGCTATTACTACTATTCCTTTGCCCGGAATGTCGCCGGCGGACAATATGTCATGTGGAGCAAAACGCTGACGGACAGCTCGTCTGCGTGGTCAACTCCCGTAAGCTTCTTCAACACCGCTGATCGGCTGCAATCGGGAGCACTGTTCCAGAATCCGAATCATTCCTCGGCTGCAGTAATGATAAACGACAGCACAAGCTGGGTCGTCCATCCGTTGTGGCGCAGTGCGAATGGCAACGAATGGTACGGTCAGGGCCGGCAGGGGCTGTTAAACCAGGTCCGATACGACACGAGCGGCAGGCCGATAGCCGATTATCCGGACAACGTCCCGAGAACGACGCCGAAGCTGTCGAGCAGCGGCATCCCGTGGATGGTTCCACACTCGGATTTCTTCAATTCGGACAAGCTGAATCCGGAGTGGTCTTTCCTGGGATATACGGCTTTGAACACATACTCTCTTACCGCCCGTCCGGGGTGGCTGACGCTTTCACCGAGGGGAAGAGAGTTCAACACGGTAGTCAAAAACGACGGCGAACACAACTATTCGTTGATGACCAAGGTGGATTTCAGCCCCCAGGCGGCTAGCGATCAGGCGGGACTCTGGATCTTCAACGGCAATCAGAACCTTTTTGCGAAGTTATACGGCTCCGTCGACAGCGCCGGCAACAGGATCGTGGCGTTCAGTTATGAATCCCGTTATTACAAGGTTAATGATCCGAGCGCTGCCGTCGACAGCGTGTTATGGCTGAAGCTGGTAAGAACTGAACATGTGCTCACCGGCTACTGCAGTTCGAATGACTCGGACTGGGTTCAGGTGGGAGATACCATCAACGTTGCCGATATGGACGGATTGCAGCCAAACTACAACTCATGGACGGGAAATCGACAGGGTTTGTTCGTTCAGGGAAGTACGGCGGCTTTCGATTTCTACATTTACCGCGATGCCTACACACCGATTGCGGCTGAGTGCCCTGCCAACCAGTATGGTACAGTTCCATCCATCAGCACGACCGGACCGAGCATGCTGGACAGCATCAACGACGGAGACTGGGCACTGTATGCAGGAGTGGAATTTGGGAACTCGGAGTACGCGAGAGAAGCGGATTCACTGTTTGTTACCGCATCCTGTGTTGGAGCGGGCGGCTTCATCGATGTATTCATCGATTCACTCGATACGGGTACACCAATCGCCGAATGCAATATCAGCAGCACCGGCAGCTGGAGTACGTTCGCCACCTTTGGTGCCAAGGTCACGGTGCCGGTTTCGGGTAACCACGACCTTTATATGAGATTCTGGGGCAACGGCGGTACGGGTGAGGTCTTCAGACTGCAATCTTTCGTCTTCAAGGGTAATCCTCGTCCTACAGCCGTGCGTGAACCGGGAACAGGACATCTTCCAAAACGGTTTGAGATGGGACAGAATTATCCGAACCCCTTCAACCCGACGACAGTTATAAGATATCAGCTTTCGGTACTTAGCCATGTCACGCTGAAGATATACGATGTACTTGGCAGAGAAGTGGCCACACTTGTGGATGCAAAACAGAGCCCGGGGGTGCATGAGGTAAGCTTCGATGCATCCACATATTCGAGCGGCGTGTATTTCTGCAGACTCGAAGCAGGCGGCGTGAGCCTGGAGAGAAAGATGGTCTTGCTGAAGTGAAGTTTTCAAGATTGATCGCAGGCGCGTATTAGCATCACCAGAGTCAATCCTATCAAAATGACACGAAGGAGATAAATAATGCTTTCCGAAGCACCAACAGAAATATACAAGATACAGTTAGTCGGCATCTTTCTGGCCGTGGCGGGACTTCTCATCATGCCGGCCCGCGCGTATTGCCAGGGAGTGAAAGAACATCCGAAGTTTATCGGCAACGTCATCGGGACATATACACCATCGGACTTCTCGAAGTACTGGGACCAGGTCACGCCCGAGAACGCAGGGAAATGGGGGTTGGTCGGCATCACGTCCGACACGAATTCCTGGTACTGGGCACATCTGGACAGCATTTATGATTACGCCATCAGCAGAGGTTTTCCTTTCAAGTTTCACAACCTGATCTGGAGACAGCAGCAACCGGAATGGATGCACGACCTCGACCCCGCTCAACAGAAGCGGACCGTTGAAGCGTGGATCAGGATGTGCGGAGAGAGATACCCGAAGGCCGCTCTGGTGGACGTCGTCAACGAGCCGATGCAGAAACCTGCGTTCTACAAGGATGCGATCGGCGGTGACGGGAAGACCGGTTGGGACTGGGTAATCTGGTCCTTCGAGAAGGCGAGACGGGCATTCCCACACGCGAAGCTGATACTGAACGAATACAATATCCTTGACAACGCGATGAATGCCCGGGAGTTCGTGCACATCATTGACCTGCTCAAGGCAAGGGACCTCATCGACGGCATCGGTTGCCAGGCACATAGGCTCGAGAATGTGAACATAGATACCATTAAATCCAATCTGAAAGTTGTCGAGGCCACAGGGTTGCCGGTTTACATTTCGGAGTACGATGTCGACGAGGCGAACGACCCCGCTCAGCTGGCCATATACAAGCAGCAGTTCCCGATCTTCTGGACCGATCCTGCGGTAAAAGGGATAACCCTCTGGGGCTACATCCAGGGCATCATCTGGCGGACTGACGCCTATCTGGTCAGGAAGGACGGAACGGAAGAGACCGGCGCTGAAGTGGCTGATGAAGTACGCCAGGTCGGTATCGGTCCGGTGAGAGTAGAGAAGCCGCACGGCCTTCTGAAAACATCTTCACAGCGCAGCTCCCCCGGAGTAGCCGACTGTACGCTTTGGCCATTGAGCACCCATATTTTACATTACGTAATGCAGTTGTACTTCATGTAATTCTCCGAGGAAACGGAAATGAGAGCCGGAAGAAATCAGTTTGCGTTCACACTCTGTCTATGTCTGACCATCGCAGCGCCATTTGCGAGTTCAGTTGCACAGCGATAACGGAAACGGCACTTATACCAATCCTGTGATAGCCGCAGATTTTCCGGACCCGGATGTAATCCGTGTGGATTCTACTTATTACATGGTTACAACTACCATGTTCATCTTTCCAGGGGTCACCATACTCAAGTCGCACGACCTGGTGAACTGGCAATATTGCTGCAATGCCGTTCAGCGATTTGACTTCAGCCCGTGCTACGACCTCGACGGCTGCAACAGGTACGGTCACGGGCAGTGGGCAACAAGCTTGCGGTATCATAACGGGAAGTACTACTTGCTGTTCATTACGCTTAATGAGGGCGGATTTCTGTGCACGGCATCAAAACCAGAAGGACCATGGGAGATAAGGCATCTGCCGAAAGGATTCTACGATCCGGGCTTGTTCTTTGACGACGACGGAAAAATATATGTGGCGCATGGCTACAGTAAGATTTATATAACGGAGCTTGATACAAACTTTGCTCCGCTGGGAAAGGACTCTCTGGTTTTCACGGGTGATATACGCAAGGGACTCGAAGGGACTCACTTCTACAAGATTAACGGCTACTATTACCTGTATTGCACTTACGGAGGCGTGGATGGAATACAGGTAGCCCTCCGCTCGAAAGACATTTACGGCCCTTATGTAGAGAAGGTGGCTATAAGCGACACCACCCGCGGGACAAATTTCGGCATCCATCAGGGGGCACTTATCGAAACACAGAACGGAGAATGGTGGACCATGCTCTTCGTGGATCAGGGCGCTTTCGGCCGTTTTCCTTCTTTACAACCGGTAACATGGAAGGACGGCTGGCCGATGGTCGGCGTCGACGGAAAAGGCGTGGTTACCTACAGGAAGCCCGATGTAGGAAGGGAATATCCGATCACTACACTCCCAACATCCGATGAGTTTAACAGCCCTGAGTTAGGCATGCAGTGGGGATGGAACCACAATCCCGATCCGGCTAAATGGTCGCGGATGGAGAGGCCAGGATCCCTGAGGCTCAAAACCGCCAAAGTCGTGTCCGGGTTGCCCGAAGCCCGTAATACTCTAACACAGAGAATTTTTGCCTACTATTCAAAGGCCATTCCGTCGACTGCGACTATCAAGATGGACATCCGCAATATGATGGACGGCGACGTGGCGGGACTCGCAGTGTTTCAGAACCCTTATGCCTTCATAGGGGTCGAGAGAACACACGACGCTGACTACGTGGTAATGGTAAACAATGGGAATATTGTAGATTCTGCTTTGGTGAAAGCCTCAACGATCTACCTCAGAGCGTATGCGTATTATGGTACGAGTAGTGCGGACTTCGCGTACAGCCTCGACAATAAGTCATTTGAAAAACTCGGCAATGAACTTTCAATGCGGTTCAGCCTTTCGGTCTTCACGGGCAATAAGTTCTGCCTTTTCGACTATGCAACGAAAGCGCTGGGTGGTTCCGTCGATTTCGACTGGTTTCGCACGTATCCGGGCATACCCAGGCCGTAGATTGCGCTCGATGGCTGGACTCGAGAAGTACCTCCGTTTCATTAGGGTGTCGATTGCGCGCTCGCGAGACACGGAATGGCGACGGACCATCTTTCAATTTATGATGTTAATTTTGAGTGCCCTTGATTGCCAGGCAGAAAGAAGAATGGAGGAGGCCTTATGACGTCTTGCGACTCTATTATGCAGAGTTCCTCAAATGGAGCTATCCGGTCACTATCATGCTTGTTCCGGACGTCGCTAATTTTGACCGCAATGTTTTTGGCGTCTGCCTTTTCTCCTATTTCGGCAACCGGCTCTCCGAAAGCGTCTAACGTCGGGGATAAATGGGTCGGAACCTGGAGTACAGCACCGCAACTTGTTGAGACGGGAAACAACCCGCCTTCGCCCGGCCTGAGCAACAACACGCTCCGACAAATTGTTCATGTTTCGATAGGCGGGGACAGCTTACGGATACGGTTCTCCAACGAGTTCAGTACACACCCTGTGACGTTGAACTCGGTTCACATTGCCGTTTCAGAGGGAGGCGGAGCAATCGATACTACCACCGACACGCCCGTATTTTTCGACGGGAAGGCGGACGTGACAATGGCAGCCGATAGTGCCGTTATGTCAGATCCGTTCCGGTTTGCATTGAGGCCGCTGAGCGACGTCGCAATCACCATTTATTTCGGAAGCACCTCGCCGGATGTGACCGGTCATCCGGGATCCCGCACAACCTCCTTTCTCCTCACGGGTGATCATGTTACAGGGGCTGATTGTTCCGGAGCTGTCACGACGGATCGCTGGTATGTCATCAATACTATCGACGTACTGGCTCCGGATTCCGCATATGCCGTCGCAATACTTGGAAACTCCATCACAGACGGAAGGGGTTCGGGCACAAACAAACAGGATCGCTGGCCGGATGAGCTTGCCCGGCGCCTTCAGTCCAACCCCGCAACGCAACAGGTGGCAGTATTGAACGAGGGGATCGGCGGCAACTGTGTGCTGCGCAACTGTTTGGGACCTTCTGCACTCAGCCGGTTCGACCGTGATGTGCTTCAGCAGAACGGAGTGAAGTGGTTGATTATCCTCGAAGGAATAAATGATATCGGCGGGGCGTACGGGGCGGAGGGGTCAGCAACGGTAGCACAGAACTTGATCGCCGCTTACGGGCAGATGATCGACAGCGCCCACGCCATGGGGATCCTCGTGTATGGTGGAACACTTACTCCCTTTGGCGGGTCATTCTACGATTCAAAAGATCACCAGAGCGCCTGGCAGACGGTCAACAATTGGATACGGGACAGCGGCCGCTTTGATGCGGTCATTGATTTTGACAAAGCTCTGCGTGACCCCAACGATACCTTGAGACTTCTGCCGGATGACGATTCCGGTGATCACCTGCATCCCAGTGAGAAAGGGCACCATATGATGGCTGAGGCTGTTGATCTAGACCTGTTTTCCGGAGAGTCGGCTACGGATATAAATCGGAAGCCCGGGAATCAGCCTAATGGCTCTTCACTTCTGCAGAGTTATCCGAACCCTTTCAATCCTTCGACGACAATTACATTTACTCTGCCTATGAAGGCTTTTGTCACGTTGAAAGTGTTTGACTCTCTAGGACGGGAGGTGTCGACCCTCATCTCTGAGGAGATGCGTCCCGGGAAATACCCGTGTCGGCGGAATGCCGGGGGATTACCGAGCGGCGCCTACTTCGCTCGCCTTGAAGCAGGATCGTTTGTCGGAACAAAGAAATTGGTGCTGCTGAAGTGAACTTCAACTCGGCAACGCACTTGAGGAGAAAGTAATGAAACGAGGGAGTACTATTATTTATCTGAGGTAAAGAAAGCTTACAACAGGTTCTTCGTCTATACACCTCCAGGCTAGAAGAGGATTCCATAACAATTATTATGCATCACAAAATACCTTTCATGAATGGCTGACTTGGCGCATGGGCCTCTGCTAGTTTGCACCGTTGCTTTTCGAGGAGCGATTTTTTTGTAAATCGTTATTTCACATGGACCGGAGGAAGACCGTGAAGAGATTATTTTTGCTGATATTCCTTTGCCTGCCGTTAGCCGCGCCCGCGCAAACGGCAAGAATCACAATCGATACGGCGAGAGCCGTAGGCAAAATCGATTCAATGATCTACGGCGTCTTCATGGAGCCAATAGGGTTCAGCGGAAGGAGAGCTGTCGAAAACGGACGAGCATTCAACACGTTGTATGAGTCGGTGTACAATCCCGGCTCGCCCTTTGCGAACAAGGACGGTTTCGATACCCGCTACATCGATGCGGCAAAGGAGCTGAAGATAACCAACATGCGCTGGCCGGGAGGGAACTACACCGCCGTCTATCACTGGATGGACGGCATCGGCCCTAAAGACAAACGTCCCAGGCTCAAAGACCTCGCCTGGGGATACATAGACAGCAATAAAGTCGGGACCGACGAATGGATACAACTGAACAAAGCCATCGGGTCCGAGAACGTCGTTTGCATAAATGGGGGAACCGGCACGCTCGACGAGGCGGCGCACTGGGTAGAGTACTGCAATTTGGAGCCCGGAACCTACTACCCGGATCTTCGCGCAGAGTACGGACATCCGAAACCGTACGACGTTAAGTACTGGGACCTCGGAAACGAGGTCGACGGTTCGCCGTGGATTATCGGACACAAGGATGCCGATGATTACGTCAAGTTCGCGAGGGAGGCCGCTAAGATCATGAGGAATGCCGACGACAGCCTTACGTTTATCATCAGCGGCTCGTCATACTACGCTCCGGATGGAAAATGGGTGGACTGGAACCGGAAAGTGATCACAGGGCTTAGGGACATTGCTTCTTATGTTTCGATTCACGGTTACTGGGACAATTCGCCGGACTACTATACCTACATGGGACAGAGCGCGATGGATGTGGAGCGGAAGATAACTACGACCGCGGATATCATTTCGGTTGTCAGATCAAAGTACATGATGACGAGACCGATTTACATCGCGTTCGACGAGTGGGGTGCGTTCGGCAACAGCCTGCTCCCCACGCTTGCGATGGCACAGTACTTCAACTCATTCATCCGCCATGCGGACGTGGTCAAGATGGCGAACTACACGCTCCTGACTGCTATTCTGGACCGCGGAAAGGGTGGTCAGCTTTTCAAGAGTCCCGGTTTTTACACGTTCAAATTGTTTTCAAACAACTGCAGGGGCACGTCGCTGAATGCTCTGGTGCAATGCGATACATTCAGCACGAGTAGCTACTACAAGGATATTCCGTATCTGGATGTCACGTGTGTTTACAAGAGAGGGACGAAGTCGCTTGTCATCAACGTGGTGAACCGGCATGAGAAGAAAGCCGTCGCGACGGAGATCGTGAGCAACTCGGGGGCTTTTGCAGGAAATGCTTCCGTGACCGTGATCAGCGGCGACAGTATTCACGCTCCTTACAAGTACAATGACCGGAATGAGTTTGTCCCGGTGCCGAAAGAGATATCAGCAGACGGACACAAGTTCACCTATTCATTCCCGGCGCATTCATTTACGCAGATAACGGTAAGAATCAAATAACAGGGTCAAGGTCGCTGATTCGGCCGGCACTGCAAACAGCGCCGGGGCTGGTCGGGTAGTACAAGAAAGGGAACGACGAACTACCCAGCAATAGACCTTACGGCTTTCCCATAGGAACCGGACCCCCGGCAGGTGGTCCGGAGTCGGTGAGCCAGGACGTGACGGACGATCTCTTGCACGAGGCAGTCCCAGAAATCGTCGGACGCCAGTATAGGATAGGCGGGATTGGCCATCGGTTCGACTGCCATACATGAGCGACCAAATGCACGCCGGCGAGTCCCGGGACATAAGTCGGCTTATTTGGTCGAAAAACGGCGTTCTCTATCCCTATTACCGAAGGCTTGGGGAACCAGAGGCAAAAGACGGAAGGGGTCCGCCCTCCAGATCAGTCCTTTTTCTTATTGACAATCACATCCACACTTCGTAATATTAAACCGGTTCAATTAAGCTTGAACTGATACAATGATCGCCGGCATTTTCGCGGCTTCGCGCTCTCTTCACCGGCATCTGCGGAGCGAAGTCGGTCTCCCTGTAGCAAGGGGGAACAAGAGAAGGGCTCCATCATCGGCTGGCGGGAGAAACCTCTTTGAGGGTAGAGGTTCCGAAGCTCCTTTCGTCTCAGAATCTTGCGGCAAACTAAGAAAGACACAACGAAGAGCCGATTCCAGTTGCGCGCATACTTTCCTACATATCCGACTTCATCGGTTTCCCAGCCGCGGCTCCTTACGGAGAATTTCCATCCGGTGGGGAGGCGGGAAACGGTTTGGTCGATATTCACATCCGACGGAAAAGGGACGATTGAAAAAACTTCGAAACGCTATCACACATTTTTGTACAAAAGCATGGTTGGCATGGAATTGAGAAATGGTTGACAGACTTCCTGTTGGAGAATCGATAAGGCAGGACGAGCTGCTCGATTACAGGAACCCCCGCTTGCGGGTTGAGGTAAGAGTGGCAGATCTGCTTAGCCGGATGACGCTTGATGAGAAGGTCGCCCAGATGTTGGGTGTCTGGGGGCAGAAGAAGACAATTTTGTTCGATGACAAAGGCAGACTTAACCTCGATAACCTTGCGCAGTATTTCAGAGACGGCATTGGTCAGATAGGGAGATTGAGCGATACGGGAGGCGGCTTGAACCCGGTTGAGATGGCGGAACTGGCCAACGCCCTGCAGAAGTACTTTATCGATGAGACAAGGCTCGGCATTCCCGTCGTATTTCACGAGGAATGTCTGCACGGCCTTGCCGCCAGGGAAGCGACGAGCTATCCTCAGCCGATCGGTCTGGCCTCTACGTTCGACCCGCCGTTAGTGGAAGAAATCTATACGGCCATCGCCCTTGATGCCCGTGCCCGCGGCGCTCACCAGGCCCTTACACCCGTCCTGGACGTTGCCCGCGAGCCGCGCTGGGGAAGAGTCGAAGAGACCTTCGGTGAAGATCCGTATCTCATCTCGCAAATGGGGATTGCCGCAGTCAGAGGCTTCCAGGGCGACGCCAGCTTCTCGGACAAGAAAAGGGTTATCGCGACGCTGAAACATTTTGCTGCCCACGGCCAGCCGGAGTCCGGTTCCAACTGCGGTCCGGTCAACGTGTCGGAGCGCGTGCTGAGGGATGTCTTTCTCTATCCATTCAGGGACGTCATCCAGAATGCAGGGCCGGTAAGCGTGATGGCTTCATACAACGAAATAGACGGCGTACCATCTCACGCGAACAGATGGCTGCTCCGCGATGTTCTCCGCGGCGAGTGGGGGTTCAAAGGATATGTGGTCTCGGATTACTACGCGATAACCGAGTTGGACGAGAAACCAGAAACAGAGAGCCACTCGGTTGCAAAGGACAAGAGCGAGGCCGCTCTCCTCGCGGCCGCAGCCGGGGTGAATATCGAACTTCCGGATATAGACTGCTATCCCAATCTCACCTCCCTCGTCAGGGATGGAAAGCTCGCCGAGTCAGTCCTGGATGAACTCGTAGGATCCCTTCTGGCGTACAAATTCAAGCTGGGTCTGTTCGACGATCCCTATGTCGACCCCGAAGGAATACAGAACGACCGGAAACTCGAAAGCGACCGAACCATTGCCCTGAGAGCCGCGCGGGAGACCGTGACGCTTCTCAGGAATGAGGGAAACGTGCTGCCCATTGATCCAAAGAAGATGGGAACCATCGCCGTGATCGGTCCGAATGCCGACAGGGTGATGCTCGGCGGTTACAGCGGTGTCCCGAAATATTACACGACCGTGCTGGAGGGCATAAAGGAAAAGGTTGGCGGTGGGATCAGAGTCCTTTACAGCGAAGGATGCAAGATAACCGTCGGTGGAAGCTGGAACGAAGATCTTGTCACACTTCCCGACCCGGACGAGGACCGCAGGATGATCACCGCAGCGGTCGAGACCGCGCGAAAAGCCGATATCGTGGTACTCGCGCTTGGAGATAACGAACAGACCTCAAGAGAGGCCTGGGGAAAGACGCATCTGGGCGACAGGGCAGATCTCGACCTGGTGGGAAGACAGAACGAGCTGGTGGAAGCCATTCTCGGGACAGGCAAGCCGGTGGTGGCTGTGCTCTTCAACGGGAGGCCTATTTCAATCGCTTATCTGAACGACAACGTACCGGCGATACTTGAGTGTTGGTATCTCGGGCAGGAGTCGGGACGCGCGATCGCGGAGGTGCTCTTCGGAGAATACAATCCGGCCGGGAAACTTCCGATTTCGATTCCCAGGTCGGTCGGCCACATCCCGTGCTACTATAACTACAAGCCGTCCGCGCGCAGGGGTTACCTTTTTGACGACATATCGCCCCTCTTTCCTTTCGGCTATGGACTGAGCTACACCACTTTCGGCTTCAGCAATGTGAGGCTTGAGAAACCGACGATCTCGGCCGACGAGAGGACCAGGGTCCTCGTGGACGTCAAGAATACCGGCAGGATTGCCGGACAGGAAGTCGTGCAGATGTACATCCGCGACGTTGTGAGCTCGGTCACCCGGCCGGTGAAAGAACTTCGTGGATTCAGCAGAATCTCACTTGAGCCTGGTGAGACAAGAACGGTCGCATTGACAATTTCCCCGGATCTACTTTCATTTACGGCGGTAGACATGGTCCGGAAGGTCGAGCCGGGCGACTTTGAAATAATGGTCGGCAATTCCTCCCGCGATGAGGACTTGAGGAAAGTTGTATTGCATGTATCTTGAAGTGAAATCGTAGCAAATAGAGGTAAGGGCGAGTCGTGCGGACAAAAACGGGCATTTTGTCTACCATCGAAAAAGCCGGTGAGATGTTAAGCGGCAAATTCTCGAGCCGAACACCGGCGACTAGACTCCCAAGCACAAGAAAAACAAAACCCGCGTCTGAGAAAGTAGACTCTTTTAATGGCAAAGTGATTTAAGAAGTTAAACCAAAACCAGGGCGTGTCGTGCAGACAAATACGGGCAATTTGTCTTTAAAGGAAAAGATCGGGTATAGCCTCGGCGATACCGCGTCGAATCTCTTTTTCCAGACCTTCATACTCTTTCTTCTCTACTTCTATACCGATGTATTCGGTCTTCCTGCGGCGGCGGTAGGGACGATGTTCCTGGTAACGCGAATCTGGGACGCGTTCTTCGATCCTATAATCGGCATGATCTCCGACCGCACGCACACCCGTTGGGGCAAATTCCGTCCGTATCTCCTCTGGTTCGCGCTTCCGTTCGGCATCATCGGTGTACTCACGTTCACGACTCCCGGTTTCGACACCTCCGGGAAGCTCATCTACGCCTACGTCACTTATTCATTCATGATGATGCTCTATTCTGCCATCAATGTGCCTTATTCGGCGTTGATGGGGGTCATCACGCCCAATTCTGAACAGCGGACGGTCCTCTCGTCCTACCGCTTTGTCTCGGCATTCGCTGGCGGTTTCATCGTTCAGGCCGTGACGATGTCGCTCGTGAACTACTTCGGCAAGGGGAACGAGACTCTCGGATGGCAGTGGGCGATGGGTTGTCTCTCCGGACTGGCATTCGTTCTCTTCATGGTCACTTTCATGACCACGAAAGAGAGGGTTTTTCCTCCGAAGGGGCAGAAGACAAATTTCAGGCGCGACCTCGGCGATTTGTTTTCGAACAAACCCTGGCTCCTTATCGCCGGCGCTACGGTATTCCAGCTGATGTACATAGTGATGCGCAACTCGTCGATAATGTACTATTTCAAATACTATGTCGGGGGTCAGCACCTGGACCTCTTCGGAACCGCGATCAATCTCTCCTTCGAGACTTTCGCGTCTTCATTCATGCTCACCGGGACGCTGGCCACGATAACAGGTGCGATCCTGACGAATTGGTTTTCCAGGCTCCTCGACAAGAAGAACACATATCTCTGGTTCCTGATCGCCAGCGCCGTGCTGAACGTGTTCTTCTACTTCATGCAGCCGCAGAATGTCCTCCTGATTTACGGGCTTAATCTCATGGTGTCGTTCTTCTTCGGACCGGTTTCCGTTCTGCAGTGGGCCATGTACACGGACACTGCCGACTATTCGGAGTGGAAGAACGAGAGGCGGGCGACCGGGCTGGTGATGGCGGCGTCGCTTTTCTCATTGAAGCTCGGGCTTACTCTCGGCGGCGCAATTGTCGGGTGGATTCTTGCCTACCACGGCTTCGTTGCCAACCGGCCGCAGACCCCGGAATCGGTCGGCGGCATCATACTCCTGCTCAGCGTTTATCCGGCTGTCCTCGGGGTGGTCGGTGGGCTGCTGATGCTGTTCTATCCGCTGACAAACAAGATGATGATAAAGATTGAAGAAGACTTAACGGCTCGCCGCGGGATTCCCGGCACTGCAGAAGCTCCGGAAGGGGGATGAGACAATGAGTCCGCGGGAATTGAGTGCGTGGCCAGAGGCGATGAATGAGGTTGAAGAATCCGCTCTCCACCGCAGCGGCGACGTGTGCCGCTCGAAGGAGGTTGTCGGACGGAATAAATCGGTTTACCAAAGAGTTTGCTTCTCCTTAAGGTCGATCCCGCCCTTATCCAACCGGGTAGGGCGGGGAGGGATTCCGGTTGACTATCGGATCCTGAGACGCGCGGCCCGCTTGCGGGATCATCAGGACAGGAGACTGCAGACACAAAATAGGGAGGCTTTCTCGTGAAAAGATTATTGGGTTCATTCACAACGGGTGTCCGGCTCCTGTCGGGCCGGGTCGGCCATCGTCCCCCTGCAAGAGCATTTCTCATCGGAGGAGCTGTGCTCCTGCTGACGGCTCAGTCCCTCATGGCCACCGGGACGATCAAAGGGAGGGTATTTGACAAGGCAACGAGCGACGCGTTGCCGGGCGCTACAGTACTTGTGAAAGGTACAAGCATCGGGGCCTCGACGGATCTCAACGGGGGATACACGATCTACAATGCACCCTCGGGTGCGCAGATATTGGTCGTGACCTATGTCGGATACGTCCCCGCGAGCGAATCGGTGAACGTGCCTGATAACGAAACGCTGCAGAAGGATTTCTACCTGGTAGCGACTGCCATCCAGGGAAAGGTTGTCGTCGTGACGGCGCAAGCCCAGGGGCAAATACAAGCTATCAATCAGCAGCTCACTTCAGACAAAATCGTGAACGTCGTTTCGGACGCCAAGATCCAGGAACTGCCGGACTTCAACGCGGCGCAGGCGATAAGCCGTCTGCCAGGTATCTCGGTTACGCAAAGCTCGGGCGAAGCTCAGAAAGTCGTGATAAGAGGTTTGGCTCCGCAGTATAATGAGGTAGCGGTCAGTGGAATAACGCTCGCTTCCACAGGAAGCGCTCAAATTGGCGCAACTTCTCTGTCCACATTGGGGCCAGGCTTTACCGGGGTAATCAATAACGACAGAAGCGTCGACCTCACCATGGTGACCCCGTACATGATAAAAACTATCGAGGTCTATAAGACTCTTACCCCCGACATGGAGGCAAACGCTATCGGTGGCTACGTGAACATGGAGTTGAGGGAAGCCCCGTCTGGTATCCACGGCGATGCGTTGTGGCAATCCGGCTACACTCAGAAAAGCAACACGTACGGGAACTACCGTGCGGTGGCATCATTGAGCAACCGTTTCTTCGATGAAAAGCTGGGCGTTTATGTGCTTGGAAATCTTGAACAGTATGACCGCAGCGCAGATAACATGAACGCGAATTACCAGACCGCAGCTTCGTACCTCCGCCCGACCGGGTACAGGCCTGTTCGCGTGACTAACGTTACCCTCAACCGCCATACAGAAACCCGGAAGCGATATGGTGGCAATTTGATACTGGACTACAGGTCGCCCTCCGGCTCCATCAAATCGATCAACATGTTCAGCCGTCTGAATTCAAATTACCAGGATTATAATACGACCTTGAATTACAACAGCATCAACCACGACATAGATTTCTATTACAGGGGAGCAAACGGCAACACGGACCTTGCAGTGAATACCCTGCAGCTTACCAACGACTTCGGGTTTATGTCGATCGATATCAGGGCGGCCAATACTTATTCCAGAAATCACCTTCCATCTTCGCCTTATTATCAATTTTTCCAGAACAATGCGCTCACGAATTCCGTCACAGGCGACACGAACATAGTCCCTGAAGATCTTGTGCATTTCGTGAACTACGGCCCTGATAGTACAACCCTGCTCGGTTCGACGAGTCTGTTCAGCTCCGATTATCGCGAGAATGATCAGGTCTATAAGGGCGATTTCAAAATTCCGGTGAGCATCAGCCGAAATGTGTCGGGATTCTTCAAGTTTGGCGGCCAATACCGTTACAACTATCATATGAACGATCAGAACACGCCGTACATTTCGATCAACCGTGGGGGTACCGGCGCCACCGACATAAATCGTCAGGTTGTGGATTCTGTAATGAATTATTATCCGAATCTGGTCTTCGGCAGAACGAATCAGCTGGTGGCATCGAACTTCACCTCCACCGATCCGAAGCTCATGGAGAGTTTCTTGAATGATAAATTCGGAAGGGTGTATTGGGCCTGCAACCCAAGTGTGCTTAATTGGATGATCAACTATATAAGCACCACTCCTTCGCTCCTTGCACCGAGTTCTGCCGGGGGATGGTTTGACGGCCTTTACCAGAGACTTCCCAACGATTACAAATACATCGAGAAGTATTATGCCGCGTACGCAATGGCGGAAGTGGATTTGGGACCGGATCTCATGGTGGTTGGCGGCGCACGATATGAACAGGTCAAGGGACTGTACCTCGCGTACAATCTCCTGGATGAACGCCAGCCGATATTTCAAAACTCCGATACGGTAACGATCTATCCGCAGAATCATTACTGGCTCCCCATGGTACAGGCGAAATATGACATCACCGACTGGGCTGACGTGCGCTACTCGTATACCCAGACTCTTGCGCGGCCCGACTACACTCAGCTTTCGCCGCATTTCAATATCTCAGCCGATTCTCCCCACAGCGTCTATGCGGGCAACCCAAAGCTTAAACCGGCACAGGCGTACAACCATGATTTCCTGATCACGCTCCACAGCAACAGCATCGGACTTCTGTCTATCGGAGGCTTCTACAAGGAAGTGCATCATTTCACATATTCAACGTCATACCACCTCCACAGCAAAACGGTCTACGACAGATTCGGCGTAACGGGACTCGACTCCCTGAATTCATTTGCTCCTTATCTGACATCCGCGGACGATGACGCTACCCTCTACACTTTCATCAACAGCCCTTACACGGCCTATGTAAAGGGGATCGAGACCGATTTTGAGACGAGGTTCTGGTATTTGCCGTCCCCGCTGAACGGAGTCGTGTTCGGCATCAACTACACCCACATATGGTCGAAAGCAACGTATCCTTACTTCGACGAAAAAGCAGTCAGAGGGGTAATTACGCAGTTCACCGACAGTACACGTGCTGGCCGGCTGGTGTATCAGCCCAACGATATAATGAACAGCTACATCGGCTATGATTACAAAGGATTCTCTGCCCGTGTGTCTTTCACCTTCCAGGGGAACTCTGCAACCTTTGTCGGAGCCTATCCGGAGCAGGACGGTTTTTCCAAGGACTATTTCCGCATAGATGCTTCGGCAAGACAGATGCTGCCGTGGGAAGGGCTTCAGTTGTATTTCGATGCCAACAACCTCAACAGCGAGACAAATATGGCTGCCGAGAATGCGATCGGTGGATTCACTTCTCAGCAGTACTACGGTCTTACTGCCAACTTGGGAATCAGGTATACCCTATGAAGAAGATAGATTCCGAGCCTTGCCGGGTGGACTCTGCTTCCGTTATCCCCGGAAGGATTCTTCGCAGACGAGTTTTCGAGTGATATCAAAAACAATCAGAAGGAGAAGTAACATGAAACATTTTCTATGGTCTTTGCTCCTTGCGGCAATCATGATCCCGGTATCGCTGTACGCACAGACGGATACCGTGGTGGTCACCAGTGATCTTACCACAAGTACCGAAGGGAATCTCAACAACGCTATCGGTGACATCATCGTAGCTGATTCAATTAATCACACCGATAACCTGTCGAACACCGTTTTCAAGTTGGAACCCTACGGTTACTACATTCTGACCGCCACCATCACGACGCCGCCTCATTCACATCTTTACATTATAGGACCGGATCCGGGTCCTTCTCAGGCGGAAGCTTTGCCCCAGATAGTATGGACCACCAGCGGCGGCGTGACGACGACGTTTAATTTCGACTGTTATGGCGATCTCACCATGAAGAATGTCTGGATCCTGTGCGCCAGAACGAGCGGAGCGCAAGTCGGTTCGAGTATCGTGCTGGAGGATGATTCTCTCGCAAACTTGAGCGGAAAAGGCGAGCGCGCAGTATTTGATGGCTGTATAATCGACTACATGAGCATAGGCAACGGCGGTGGGGCTATAGAGCCGGCGTGCAAACACTTCCGTGCAAAGATCACCAATACTTATTTCCGGAACATGACCGATCCGCACTACCGCTACTACGGCAGACCGGTTTCCTGGACGTATCAAAGCACAACCTGGCACACCGACACGCTGATTTTCGAAAATTGCACCATAGCGAACTGCGGATATGCCTATATGCAGGAATCTCCGGAATATGCCGACTACGTCTCATTCAACCACTGCACTTTCTTGAACACGATGATGTATACCTTCGAATCATCGTACTGGTGGTGGCTGTCGGTGACGAATTGCGTTTTTGTGAACGCCTACATGATGGGTGACATACCCTCGCAGGACGGAACCAGCATGACTCCGGTCGGCGGCACAATAAACGTCGACAGCGTAGCAACGTTCGGGTTTACTGTACCCTTTACCGATTCTTCATCTGCTCCGATAGATCTGCAACGTCATATCCTTTTCGCGAACTGCAGTTACGGCTTTGACGACTGGTACATCAATTTCCTGGGGAGCAACATGTACAACGATACTGCCAGTGCGGTCAATAAGATATACCTCATGCCGATGATGAGCGGCAAGACGTATAGGCTCTTTTTCGGGTTAGATTCGGCGGGTAACAAACCCTTCCCTTATATCAATATGCTCAACATCTACCCGTCCGATTTGACCACCGACACCACGCGCGGTATGTACGACCCGAATGCAAATCCCGGCTTCATTCTGGCTCCCACCAACATCGACAGCATCAAGTCGTTCCTTCTCGGCAGATGGGTTACGGGGGCGAACGTCAGCTGGGCTTACGATCCCGCGTCGGACGTTCAGCAGGTCTGGCCGATGAACGAGGATCTCTCTTACACGAACTCCACGCTAATGACGGCCGGAATGGGCGGCTTCCCGCTCGGTGACTTATACCACTGGTGGGGCCCTCTTTCGGGTACAGACCGTTATACCGCCTGGCTTGCACAGTCGTCCGCAGAGCATGACTCGATCACTTCGTGGTTGACACACGGCGTCACTACCGACGTGAAAGCAAGGCCGGGGAATCTGCCGGCTAAGTTCGAGCTTGCCCAGAACTATCCTAACCCGTTCAATCCGACGACTCAGATCGAGTACTCGGTTCCGCGGAAAGGCTTTGTGACCCTGAAGGTGTTCAACGTCCTCGGTCAGGAGGTCGCTATCCTGTTCTCGGGCGTCCAGGCAGCCGGAAACTACACTGCGACGTTCAACGGCAGCAGGTTTGCCAGCGGTGTTTACTTCTACAAGCTGCAGGCTGAGAACGTTACGCTGATCAAGAAATTGGTCCTTTTGAAGTAATCGCTGTAGGGTGGCTGTCACGTCAGAAGCTGGAAAATGTCGCGATGACGGCCACCCGGATTTACACGTGAGATCATAAAGACTAAGATGGCTTACAGCAAAGTGCCATTGTCAAAGGAGGTGATTCGGGTCAGACAATTATTCCTCGTGCAACGCGCCAGATAGGGCGCGGAAGGACGGCCTCAATGCGTACAGGTCCAACGACAGTGGCAAGACAGACTATTGTCAGGGGGTCGGCCTTCCAAAAGTTCTGTTACTCCGAAAACAAAACAACTTAGGAGGAAGCATGAAAACAATTCTACGTTCATTCGCAGCAGGAGTATTCTTGCTCTTGCTGGGATTGAGCACGTCGAATGCCCAGGAAGTGACGTTCGCTTCCGGACCGTCATTCACTCCGGCAGCAGGCGCCGCAAACGGCGGCTTCGCATGGGCGGATTTGAATGGAGATGGTACACTGGATGTCTTCATCCCATCCATCAACATCATTATGAACAATATCACTTCGTTCGCTCAGGATGCGACAGCATCGGCAAACCTCCCGCTCAACACTAACTCTGTCGGTGGATTGTTCGCAGATTTCGATGGCGACGGAGTCCCCGACCTGTTTACAACCAATGGCGGCAATATTAGTTCCGGTCTGTTCTACAACACCAACGGTGTGTTTGTCGCTGCAACTGGGACTGGCGATCTTGCCACGGCGGGAGTTACCGGCGAAGTCTTCATCGGAGCCGCGGCGGCCCCCATTGATCACAGTAACTACCTCAGCCTTGTATGGAGTGGAAACTTCACCGGTATTGCAGGCAACGCAGCGGTGCCGGGAGGCGGGGCCATGTGGCTGCTTAAGGGAGGTCCAAGCGGTTTTACCAACGTAGCAAGAGGGGCGACCGCATCGAATCTCGCGATAGACACCTCGCTTTCGTTCGAATCCTGGGATGTACGCTTCCTGGATGCGAACAATGACGGCTGGATGGATTTATTGATGCCGAGTTTCAGAAATGGATTCTCCCGAATAGACACCGGAACCTCGGGTGCCCGAAAGGGATGTGTCCTGTTCCTGAACGATGGAACCGGCAAATTCATCGTCCCGACTTCCGCGACGATACCAGGAAATCCGACGATTTATCGCGTCGATTCCTTGGTCCTTTCGTCGGCCGGCGCCGACAGCATAACCTATGCCAGTGCCAATCCGGACACCGGTATTATAGTCGACGATACGGTTCGTCACTTCACTGCCATTGGTGAACAATGGGGTGACCTCAACAACGACGGCATCCAGGATCTGATATTGAACGCGCTTGGCGGTAGCGATAACCGCGACGGGCATGGAAAATACGTGGCAGATGTCATCCTGTACGGTAAGGGCGACGGCACGTTTACGTACAAGTGGGATGGTGCGAACGTCGTTGCAAACAACGGATTGGTTCAGGCTACGAACCAACGTGCAATCGACGTAGGCGACTACAATAACGATGGGTTGGCAGATATCTATACGAGCGGAACCTACTCATCTCAACATTTGTACAGGAACAACGGTGACGGTACGTTCACAGACGTAGCAAGCCAGGATGCTCTCACCGCAGGTGGGCAGCGCGCCGGACAGTTCGTCGATTACAATAACGACGGTTTCCTTGACGTATTCATGTATACCGGTGGAAATACCGTCCTACAGAAAAACAACGGCAACTCGAACAAATGGATCGGTTTCATACCTATCGGCGCGGGCCATAACATGTCGGCAATCGGAGCGAAGTTCACCGTCTACACCGGCTCAACGATGCAGATTCGCGTCATCAAGGCAGAAGGCGGCTCCGGAGGTATGGGCGGAGAAGCGAGAGCCAACTTCGGTCTCGGATCAGCGACGAAGGTTGACAGCGTGAACGTCCAGTGGCCCGACGGAACGAGCCATACCTACGATTTCGGCGCTGCGAACAACACGATTGCACTCAACAAGTACTACAAGATTCAGGAAGGATCGGTCATTCCGACTGCGCCTGTGACCATAAGCCCCTCATGGGCAGCAGGCGACACTTCCCTGGCCTCTACCGATACACTTACATGGCACGCAGCGGTTTCCGGCGCCGGTACGACCACCTATCAGGTTCAAATAGCCTCGAATGCCTCGTTCTCCTCGATTGCGAAGACTGTGTCTTCGTTAACCGATACCAGCACGATAGTTCGGCTTGGTCTTTCGACGAAGTACTTCTGGCGGGTGATGGCGTATGATAACATGGTGCCCGGTCCGTATTCGGCGATCGACAGCTTCCGGACGAAGGTTCAGCCTTGCACCACAACTCCGGCGATGGTATACCCGATCCACAATCCGATGGACGTCGTCAGCAAGCCGGTACTGAGGGTGAGTTATGTGCCTACGGCATCCACGTATCACTTCCAGCTCGACACTTCGAGCGTTGCTATGACACATGTCATCGTCAACGATTCGACAAGCAATTTCGATACGACTTGGGCCGTTACGCAATCGTTGAAACCGAGCAAGACTTACTACTGGCGTGTGCGTGGATACAATCCGGCCGGATCGTCCGCTTGGTCTTCGGTGGATTCGTTCACCATCATGTACCTCCCGGCGACACCCGTGAAGGTCTATCCCGTCCCGAACCAGGCTAACGTACCGGTTAATCCGCTGACTCTACAGTGGCGTCATGAAGCCGGTGACAGCAACTATGTCGTCCAGCTTTGGACTTACACAAGCAGCGGACAGGTTCTCATGGTTGACAC
The DNA here is from genome assembly GCA_024641705.1 of Candidatus Kryptoniota bacterium. GTDB lineage: Bacteria > Bacteroidota > Ignavibacteria > Kryptoniales > JAKASW01 > JAKASW01. Next base: position 58,470 of record JAHECO010000008.1, on the reverse strand, counting down.
CACAAGCCATGATACATCCTGGACGATCGCAAGCGGTCTGAACAATCGTTTCACCTATTACTGGAAGGTGCTTTGCTACAACCAGGGCGGTGCGAGCGAGTTCAGCGCGATCGATTCATTCACGACCTCTATCGAAAAACCGGTGGCCCCTGTCGCACTCTCGCCTAAGGGCACTTCCGATCCCAGCACGGGAGGCAAATGGCCGAGAAGGGCAACCTTCACATGGAAGCCTGTTACGAATGCGGTGTGGTATCATCTGGTAATCGCATCCTCCAGCGACTTCTCCACGGCAAGCAACATCGTTGTGGATATAACAGACATCTCGGACACGACCGTGATGATAGCGGACACTTTGACTGCAGGCACGACGTACTACTACCGATTAAGTTCGATTAACCTCGGCGGTGAAGGTGCTGTCTCCGGCGCTAGCACGTTCAAGACCGGTAGCGGCGTACTCGGCGTGAACGAACCCGGCGTGGTTCCGAAGCAGTTCGCTCTGTTCCAGAACTATCCGAACCCGTTCAACCCGTCGACGACGATTCGCTACGACATCGCGAGGATGTCCTACGTAAAGGTCACCGTCTACGATGTGCTTGGCAGGGCTGTTGCCAATCTCGTCGATGGCGTCCAGGCAGCGCGAACCTACACTGTCCAGTGGAACGCGCATGGATTCGCCAGCGGCGTATACTTCTGCCGTATAGAGGCTCGGCCTCAGGACGGTGCGGAGATGTTCTCTTCGATTAAGAAGCTTCTCCTTATGAAGTAGAGCTCACAACCATCTCACTTACCCCCTCCCTAAGCCTTGGGAGGGGGTGGTGAGTTGAATATGTCTGTCGCGCAACGCGCGTTTGTGGGGGACGGAAAATCGCGACAGACTCTACTCTGGCTGTCTCTTCCTCAAGAACGATCAGGAGATGGTATGGCCATTGAAGACCGGACGTCTCTAATTCGAGTTGCCTCTCGCTGTTTCGGTTCCGGTTCGGGATGACGCTTTGGCCAGGCGGTTCATTTGTTGTCCAGTCAAACCAGGAGATGGAAGGGAGATAACAATGACAAACAGGCGGTCAATTAGTCGCGAACGAAATCCGGCGGCAAGCCTGATACTGCCTATCATCGTGTTTCTTATCCCGTGCGAATCTTTTCCGCAGCTGGCGATCGGCAGGAGCAAGTTTGTCGGAAACGCGGTCACTTGGGGTTACAGTATCCCCTCCAACTACCTCAGTTATTGGAATCAGGTCACGCCGGGAAATGACGGCAAGTGGGGAAGTGTCGAGGGCACACGGGGGACCTACAACTGGTCGGGCCTTGACGCTCTTTACAATTTTGCTTTGACCAACGATATTCCTTTCAAGGACCACAATTTGATTTGGGGACAGCAGCAGCCGAGTTGGATTTCTTCCCTCGACTCAGCCACTCAAAGAGCGGCAATAAAAGCCTGGATTGACAGCGTCGGCCATCGGTATCCGCTGATGGATTTCATCGATGTTGTCAATGAGCCTCTGCGTGCTCCTCCGGACGGCGGCGGAAACCCTGCCAGGGCAAACTATATCAGGGCGCTCGGCGGTTCGGGAGCGACCGGCTGGGATTGGGTCGTCACTGCCTTCACATGGGCGAGACAGGCCTGTGCCCCCGGAGTCAAGCTGCTGATCAATGAGTATAACGTATTGCAGGACAACAGCATTACTAACACCTACATTGCTCTCATAGATACTTTGAAAGTCAGGGGGTTGATCGATGGGATCGGGATTCAGGGGCACTACTTCGAGTTCAAGAGTGCACAGGGCCTGACCCCAGTGTATTCTTACCCGGTGAGCACACTGAAATACAATCTTGACAGGCTGACTTCAGCTACCGGGTTGCCGATCTACATTTCAGAATTTGACATCAACGAGCCGGATGACAGCACCCAGCTCGCGAACTATAAAATCTATTACCCTCTTTTCTGGGAGAACCGGGGGGTGAAAGGCATGACGCTGTGGGGCTACATTCAAGGGGATACGTGGAAAGCCAACGCTTACCTGGTTCGAATAGACGGGTCTGAGCGCCCGGCCCTTCAGTGGCTGCGCACGTATCTTACTAAGTACTTGCTTCAGCCGGTAGTGGTGTCCCCTCTCGGCACGAGCAGCGTACCGCGCAATCCGCTTATGATATGGCATCCGTCGGTCGCGGCATCTTCGTATCGACTACAGGTTGCCACCGACGACTTGTTCAGGGACGTCATGGTGGACTCGACGGTGGCAGACACTCTTCTGCGTCTCGCCCCACTCCAGGCGAGTACCAAGTATTACTGGCACGTGGCTGCACTGAACGCGAGCGACACCGGTGATTTCTCCGCGCCGGTGAGCATTACGACAGGAGATACAGTGGAGATGGGAATAGACGAATCAGAGGGAATCCCGCGTAATTTTGTCCTGTATCAGAACTATCCCAACCCGTTCAACCCGACAACTGTCATCAGATATCAACTCCCGAAGGTCAGCCACGTTATCTTGAAAATCTACGATGTCCTGGGGAGAGAAGTCGCGACGGTTGTGGACGCGAGGCAGAACGCAGGATATCACGGAACCACATTCAACGCGGCTGGGTTATCGAGTGGTATATACTTCTATCGGATCACCGCCGGGACATTTACATCGGTCAAGAAACTTGTCCTGGTCAAATAAGGAGTGTGCCGTATGAAAGGATACTTTCGCATCTCCTGGTCGTTACCGGTTGCTATTGTATTGGCTTTTGGATTGTTGGCGTCGGGCTGCTCGAAGAAGAGCTCGATTAACGGCCCTCCCCCCACGGGTTACGCGACTATTTACCTGGACAGCACGCAGCAGATCATAAGAGGATTCGGCGCCGCCAACATCGTCGGCTGGCGGCCGGACATGACAGCCGGGGAAATTCAGACGGCTTTTGGCACCGGCCCGGGTCAACTTGGGTTCACGATAATGCGCCTGCGCATCCCGCCGGACTCGACACAATTCGGCATCAACGTCCCTTCGGCAAAGTTGGCGTCTTCGATGGGGGTGACGATCATTGCGACTCCCTGGACGCCTCCGGCGTGGATGAAGAGCAACGACAACGTTGTCCGCGGCGTTCTCGATACCGGCGCTTACGCGGCGTACGCGGCTCACCTGAAGTCATTTGCCGATACCATGTCGGCCAGCGGCGTTCCCTTGTATGCGGTCTCGGTGCAGAATGAACCGGACGTCAACGTAAGTTATGAATCGTGTTACTGGACCGCGGGCAATTTTCTCAACTTCATGAAGAACAACGCCGCGTCGGTTGGGGTCCCGGTCTTCATGCCTGAAGCGTCGGGCTTCGATCATTCGTTGTCCGATCTCTCGCTGAACGATCCCGATGCCGCGGCGAATATTGCCTTCATAGGTGGGCATATTTACGGGGTGAGCCCTACACCTTACCCGCTTGCCATCAGTAAGGGGAAAGAAGTGTGGATGACGGAGTATCTTGTGCTCGACACCACCTGGAGCGCAGTACTGGGAACGGCGAAAAGCATCAACGATTGTATGACGTGTCAAATGAGCGCTTATATATGGTGGTACATAGTGAGATATTATGGGCCGATAAACGAGAACGGCGTCGTCACGAAGAGAGGATACGTCATGTCTCAATTTGCGAAGTTTGTTCGACCGGGCTTCTACAGAGTCAGTGCCACGGCAAATCCGCAGTCAAATATTTTCGTGACCGCATACAAGAGCGGTTCCAAGGTTGTCATAGTCGCTTTGAATATGGGCTCGACTTCAATCGGCCAGGAATTTACGATACCGGGCGTGGCCGCATCTACTTTTGTTCCCTACGTTACCTCAAGCGGCAAGAACTGCGCTCAGGGGAACAATATTGCCGTGTCGAACGGGAGTTTCACAGCGACATTGGATGCTTCGAGCGTGACGACTTTTGTGTCGAACTGATGGATAAGTCCTGGAGTAGTCGGTGTATGCTGCGGGTCGGTCGCGGTGCAGCGAAGCGCTCGGGTTTTCAAAATGGATCGATTTTAAAATGTGTGAGAGCAGATCTGGGAGGTCAGGATTGAAGAGTCTTGTATTTGCATTGCTCTTCCTGATGGATTCGACATCGGCGCTGTCGATTGCCCAGACCGATACATCGTATGTGCCGAGCGATGTCCCCCCGGCCGAGGGCAGTCTCAACGATTCGATCCGCGCGCATATCCACGCGGGCAACTTGTCCGGCACCGTTTTCATGCTGGAACCGGCCGGGCGATATGTCCTTACCGACTCGGTACTGGTCCCTGCCGGGCAGCATTTGACGATCATTGCGCCGCCTCCCGGGTCAACACAAGAGACCGCTCCGCCGCAGATCCTGTGTGCCTCCGGGCCGGCAGAATACGGGTCGCCGCTTAATCTGATGTTCGATTGCTATGGAGACGTTACCCTGAAAAACGTCTGGCTGTTGTACGCGAACACAAATGGGTATCAGGTCCAGGTAAATGTGAAGATAGAAGACGATCCTGATGCCAATGCGAGCGGGAAGGGAGAGGTTGCTGTATTTGAAAATGTAATATTCGATTATTCGGGTTGTCCATGGGATGCCAGCGGTGCCGTTGGCGTGACGGCCAGACATTTCAAGGGGATATTCAGGAATTGTTACTGGAGAAACTGCATCGACCAGCATCTACGCTATTACGGAAGGGCGGTTTCTTTTCCCTACAATTCGACGGGCTGGCACATCGACAGCCTCACGTTTGAAAATTGCACTTTCGCAAATATCGGATATGTTTACATGCAGGAGGGAGACGAATACGCGGACTACGTGAAGTTCAACCATTGCACGTTCTTAAACGTGATGATGTTCTCGCTGGAGTCCGGGTGGTGGAACAAGCTTACCGTGACCAACAGTATCTTCGTGAATACTTACATGTACGGGGACATCCCGGCATTGCGTTTCTATCCAACCACCAGCTTGTACTATGATGAGCCCTACGGCGGGACGTTGAGGATAGACAGCATTTCTACATTCGGATTTCCGGTCCCATTTGCGGAGCAAGACCGTCGTGTACTCTTCGCGAACTGCTTCAATAGGCTCTGGCCGTTGGAAGAGAACCTCGCCTACACAAACGATACGGTTAGAACGGCCGGCATGGGAGGATTCCCACTGGGAGATCTGTATCGCTGGTGGCCTGAAGAATACCGACAGTGGAAAGCCAAGGAGGTTTTGGAGAACGAACGGATTTCTTATTGGCTGAACAACGGAACAGACTCCATCTTTACCGTCGATGTAAAGCAGCGCCCATCCGCGGTTTCTTCGTTTAATCTTGAACAGAACTACCCCAACCCTTTCAACCCGACGACAGTAATCAATTATCAATTACCGATGAACAGCCGGGTCACATTGAAAGTGTATGATGTACTCGGCAGGGAGGTGGCGACGCTCGTCGATGGAAGACAGAAGGCAGGAAATTACAGTGTCACTTTCGATGCGGGCAAGCTGCCGAGCGGGGTCTATTTCTGCAGACTTCTTACGGAGAAATTCTCTTCCGTTAGAAAGCTTTTATTAGTAAAATGAGAGAGAACTTGCGCGGCACAGGGAACGGCGGTTGGAGCGTGCGAACCCCGAATAAACTGAAGGTAATAAGATGAAAAGAACAGTGCGGCTGTATATAATCTTAACATTTTTCAGCTCATGCTCCTGGATGGCGACGGCCGCGGCCCAGCCATCCGGCGGCCCGTACGGTCCGGTTCGTGAGACATATGAACTGCCGGCAGTATCCGGCCGAATATATTACGTCGCGGCCGGCGGAGACTCGACCCAATCTGGCGAGTCCTTGAGCGAGCCCACAACGCTGGAAGCCGCCATCGCGCGTGTGAAAACCGGTGACGAGATCGTTATGCGCGGCGGCATTTACAGGACCGGCGATCTGGAGCTGAACCAGGGAATTACGATACAGCCGTACCGGGATGAGCAGCCGGTGCTGAAAGGAACATATGTTGCGACAAACTGGAAGAATCTCCACAACGGCGTTTGGGTTACAAAGTGGACCCATCTTTTCCCCTCCAAACCCGCAGACTGGTGGCAGAGCAGCATCGAAGGGAGGAAGACTCCGGTATGGAGATTCAACAACGACATGGTTTTCGTTGACGGAAGATACCTGCGATCGGTCGGCTGGGAAGGAGCCGTGGATTCAAATACGTATTACATCGATTACAACGCCGGACTCGTGTACATCGGCGCTGACCCGACGAACAGACTTGTCGAGATCACAGCCTTCGATGCTGCGATAATCAGGACGACCGGCGAATGCCACGGCAAGAAATCGGACCGCAAAGGATACACCATCCGGGGAATTACATTCACGCAGTATGCTTACCGCGCGCTTGAAGTGGAGGGGACAGAACCGGTGGGAGTGACCGATGAATCGAAGTACGGCAAGGACGTGGTCGGCACAACGCTGGAAAATTGCACCATTTCCTACTGCTCGCGCGTCGCAGGCTATTTCCGGGGAGATCATCTGACCATCCGGCACTGCAAAATAAGCGATACGAGAACGGAAGGCGTCTATGTAATAGCGTCAAACGACATTTTGCTGGAGGGAAATATTTTCACCCGCAATAATATCGATGACATTACCGGGTATTATCCCGCAGCCGTCAAGATATTCAACCAGTGCCACCACGCGGTATGTCGCGATAACCTGATAATCGATCTCCCGAATTCAAACGGGGTGTGGTACGATGTCGGTGAAGTGGACGGCGTGTTCATCGATAACTGGGTCGAAGGAGTCGGCCATGTCGGCAAGACAACCCCGACCGGTCAGCTCTGGCCGAGCGACAACGGGTTCTTCTTCGAGATCTCGAAGGGCGCCGTGGTTGCGGGGAACGTGTTCGTGAATTGCGATCATGGTATGATGATACTGAATAGTTCCGACGCGAAGATATACCAGAACACTTTTGTCAATAGTATGGCTTGCATCGGCCGGAACGGGCGGACTCCTGCGGGCGACCGATTCGGCTGGCATTCCAGCACAGGCCCGGATGTCGATAAGCGCGAAGGTCACGTGTTTGTCAACAATCTGCTTACCGGCGATGAGAATTTCACAAGGCCTCTCCTGTTTGTCTGGCAGCCTGCCCCCCTTTGCGGTCAGCTCACGAAGCCGGAGCTCAGCGAGATGGATCATAACGTCTATGTTCGCGGCGTGGAGAATACTCCTTACCCTCTGATTCTGTGGAGTCCGGCACAGAACGAGAGATGCCAATTGGGATTTGACTCACTGGACGGTTTGCGAAGGTTAGATCCCGGTTTTGAGGCGAACGGCCGTTTCTACGCTGACTATGGCGGCCCCCTGTTCAAAAGCTCCGAGCTGAACAACTATCAATTGTTAATAAACTTTCCGGGCTTCAAGTCAGGCACGCTGCTTCCGGAGGGGATCGCGAAACTTATCGGTCGCACCGGGACAGGCAGCCTGTATGTCGGCGCGTTTCCTCCGGTACCTTGACGAGGGGACAATGCACGGCACATTAGCAGCGGCGAAATCCGGTGGTGAGTACATTGGCCCGGAGTATTTATATTCCATAAACAGGAAGAGTTGCTGAATGGAAGAACTGGTTGGAAAAATCGGCGAGTGCATTGAGCGCGGGAAGGTGAACAAGTCCTCTCCGTACCCTAAGGACATGCAGGGCCAGGACGGAACCGACGAGTTGACCCGGCAGGCCCTCGACTCGGGTGTCGGACCGGAAGAGATCCTGCAGGCATGCAACGCCGGCATGAAGAGGATCGGCGACAGGTTCAGCCGGAACGAAGTGTTCGTTCCCGAGCTCCTCATGGCCGCGAAGGCGATGAACGCCGTCATGGCACACCTGAAGCCGTATTTCCAGACGGGCACTGTTAAGGCGAAGGGCCGGTTCGTGATCGGCACAGTGGCCGGCGACCTTCACGACATCGGGAAGAACCTCGTGGCTATGGTCATCGAAGGAAACGGTTGGGAGGTCGTCGATCTCGGCGTCGACGTCAAATCTGCGAAGTTCCTCGACGCGATCAGGCAAGGCCCGGAATGTACAGTCGGCCTCAGCGCGCTTCTCACGACGACGATGGCCAATATGTCCAAGACCGTCCAGGAAATCAAAACGCAGTTCCCCTCCATTCGTGTGATCGTCGGAGGAGCGCCGCTCACTCAGAGAGCGGCCGACCAGATGGGGGCGGACGGGTACGCGCCTAATCCTCAGGGGGCCGTGGCCTTTCTTAATGCGGGACGGCAGAAATGAGATCGATTCTGAACGCGCTGAAAGATGGAAAGATCCTGGTGTCGGACGGGGCCTGGGGGACGATGCTCCAGGAGCGGGGACTCGAGCCGGGGGATTGCCCTGAGCTTTGGAACGTGACGCACCCTGACGATGTCATGGCGATAGCAAAGAGTTATGTCGATGCCGGAGCGGACATGATCCTGACGAACAGCTTCGGCGGAAGTCCGATCAAGCTTGCGCATTACGGACTGCAGGACAGGGCCGGGGAACTCAATGAGGCTGCGGCTGCGATATCAAGGAAGGCCGCAGGGATAGACCGTTTCGTGCTCGGCTCCATCGGACCGACGGGCGAAATACTTATGATGGGACAGGTGACGGAAGAGGCTGTGTATGACGGCTTCCGCATCCAGGCCGCAGCCCTCAAGAAGGGGGGAGCCGACGCGCTACTTGTAGAAACCATGTCGGCGACCGACGAGGCTGAAATTGCAATCCGGGCGGCGAAGGAAGCGACTGGACTTGAAGTAATCTGCACTTTCACCTTCGACAGGACCGTTACCGGCAAGTACCGGACTATGATGGGTGTTTCTCCCGCCGAGATGGCAAGAGCCGTGAAGGAAGCGGGGGCTTCGGTCATCGGCGCGAATTGCGGCAACGGTTTCGACCAGATGATAGATGTTGTGAAGGAAATCAGGAAGGCGGATCCACATACTCCGGTTCTCGTCCACGCGAATGCTGGATTGCCGATGATCGAAGACGGGAAGCTTGTCTACAAGGAAACGCCGCAGGCGGTCGCCGCAAAGGCGCGTGAGCTGGCGAAATGCGGTGCAAATATCATCGGAGGCTGCTGCGGCACCACGCCCGAACATATACGCGCACTGGTAAAGGAGTTGAAATCGCTTTGAGTCTGCGCGAGGTTGAAATAGAGAAAGACGTTTTCGAAGTCGCGATTGATTTCACCGACCTTTCGCTCGAGAGAGGCGAAGTCGAACTGACACTGGGGTATTCGGACGGCGAAATCCCGGTTCACTTCGCCGCGATGATAGATGAAGCGATCCTGCAGTTGCCGAAACGCTGCGAGATCAGGGCCGGGTATAGGGTCCTTGATATGGAGAAACCGGCGGGCCGTCACGACGGACTCATCGTCGGCGGAAAGTTTTTCGCAATGGACAAGATCGTAGCCGGCCAGCTCAAGAAAGCATCGAAGGCTGCACTTTTTGTCTGCACGATCGGGCCCGACATGGAAAACTGGTCCAGGCATCTTCTGAAACACGGCGATCCTGCGCTCGGGTATATCGCCGACGTTACCGCCTCCGTTGCCGCAGAGACGGTTACAAACGTGCTCCACGATCATATAGCGGAGCGAATGCGGGATCGCGGGCTGAACGTCACGAACAGGTACAGCCCGGGATACTGCAACTGGTCTGTCTCCGAGCAGCATCTTCTCTTCTCAATGTTCCCGGAGAATTTCTGCGGTGTCACGCTCTCCGAGTCGGCGCTCATGTCTCCGATCAAATCCGTGAGCGGAGTGATCGGCGTGGGCGAAAAGGTGGAATGGAAAGACTATATCTGCGACAGGTGCGGAGTGAAGGACTGCACATACAGGGCAACCAGATTGCCGAAGGGCCAAGTGAAAATTGAGTAGGACGCAGCAGGGAGAATCCCTCAGAAGAGAATATCACCACGGGAGACACAGAGACACGGAGAGTAGAAATAACAGAACAACCCTCTGTGCCTGTGTGTCTCTGTGGCTTAGTTCTCTTTGATGTTCCAGTTTCCATGAACGAGAGACCTAAGGGTGAAACATGACAGACCAACAATGGGAAATTCTTAAGGGAACCATCAAAGGCGAGATCTTTGAGCCGTTGCCGATCGGTTTCATCATCGACAGCCCCTGGCTTCCGAACTGGTACGGGGTCAAGATACTCGACTATTTTTCCAGCGACGAGCTGTGGCTCAAGGCGAACCTGAAGGCGATCAACGACTTTCCGGATGTCATGTTTCTGCCGGGATTCTGGTCCGAGTTCGGAATGTGCACGGAGCCGTCGGGATTCGGCGCGCGCGGTACATTTCCGCCGGATGAGTTCCCGTTCGCACATAAAGTGATTAACTCCGCAGACGACATCGACAACTTGCCTTCACCCGACCCGAGGACCGACGGCCTCCTGCCGTTTATGCTGAACAGGTTGAAGCTAGCGCAGCCCAAGATAGAGGCGACCGGACACAAGATACGCTTTGCGGTCGCGCGCGGCCCGCTCAACGTTGCGAGTTACCTCATGGGTTCGACTGAATTTCTGACGATGATGATGATGCAGCCGGACAAGGTGGAATCTCTCATGAAGAAGATAACCGCATACATAAAGGATTGGCTCCACCTGCAGATGGAGACATTCCCTTCCATCGACGGTATATTCCTTCTGGACGATATCATCGGCTTCATGGGCCAGGAAGAATTCCGGACATTCGGTCTCCCGTATTTCAAGGAACTGTTCGACGCGAACGTCTCCGTGAAATTCCTTCATAACGACGCGCCGTGCAGGGAGTCGGCCCCGCTCCTTCCCGAAATGGGCGTGAACCTCTTCAACATGGGTTTTGACGTCACGCTGAACGAGCTGAAAGAGCTGACGCAGGGAAAGGTGGCGCTCGTCGGAAACATTCCGCCGCGCGACGTGCTCGCAAGCGGAACTCCGGAAGACGTAACGAGAGTGACACGTGAACTTGTGAGCTCACTGAAGGACAAGACCAAGGTGATAATGTCGTGCGGCGGCGGAATGCCGCCGGGAGTCAAGACCGAAAACATCGCTGCTTTCGTACGGGCCGTTAGATCTCCCCGGTGATGCCGTTCTGGACATGGTAACAAGGGGCCGGGCGATTCCCGGTCTTTATTTTCGTTGTATTGCCGGGTAAGTTACTGCCGCATCAGTCAGGGATTCATGGAGGAAGGAGTTTTTCATGAAGAGACTCGTCCTTTCGTTTGCGATTTGTGTGCAAATCTTCGCCGGCTCGTGCAGCCACAGTGTCTCTCCGGCTCTCACCGGAGAAGTATCATTTGAATTATCGAGCCGGATAGCGCCCGGGTATTCTGTGACGGCAATTGCCTTGGACGGTAAAGGAACTGCGTGGCTCGGTACTCTCAATCGGGGTGTGTTAAAGTATGACGGCACGCTGACCGTCTTCAACTCGCAGAACACCCCCCTCCCGGACAGCAACCACGTATGGGAAATTGCCGTCGATAAGAATGATGTTGTGTGGATAGCATCAGACAAGGGGTTGATAAAATATGATGGAACAGACTTCACCGTTTACGACGCTTCCAACTCTCCACTCTTAAGAGGCCTCGTTAATTCCGTGGCGGTCGATAACGATAACGTCCTCTGGCTTTCATCACCCGTCTTCGAGGAAGGCTGTCTGATGAACTTTGACGGCACGACATGGAATCTGTTCACCAGGAACAACTCCAGCCTGCCGGGAAGCATGGTGTGGGACATAGATGTCGATAGCCACGGCGGCAAATGGGTTGCTGTTAACGACGGAATAAACTCATGCGGTATAGTAAGTATATCCGGCGATACCTGGACGGTATATGATGAAGAGGAGTTCGGGTTCGAACCATATTATTTCGGCAACCTCGCCTGCGGTCCGGGCCGAGTCTGTGCTTCGATAGATTACAGACTCTCGAGCGACCGCACTTGATATCGTTTGATGGCATCGCATGGAAAGTCAACAATCCGGTCGACTCATCCGGGAAATCTCTGGGTTATATTGGCCGGATAGCCGTAGACCGGCGCGGGTTCATTTGGACAAGCATCCGAAACGCTAAAGGTCTGGCAGTGTTCGACGGCGCGAAATGGATCTGCAACGAGCCGGAATACCTGCAGAGCAGCGGTGTTTTCGATATCGTGGCCGACAGAGAGAACACGATTTGGCTTGGGTCCGGCGACGGTGTTTACCTCCTCCGACAAGAGTGACATCCCGGTTAGAATCGACTTCAGAATTTCAACCTTTCAGGAGGAAGCCCATTGATACGGGGGGAGCACTTGATGAGGAGATGGTCTGGTTTATGTCTTTTCATTTCGTTGCTGACTCTCGTTGGCCCGCGTTCATGCTCGAGCTGGGTGTGCAGCTGCACGACTCCTCGCGCACGATGTGCGGCGACTTCCTTGAGGAGTTAACCGAAAGCTGGCTAAATTGGCCCGGCACCATATCGGAGAATTCTAACACTCGTCGAAGGGATCGGTAATGATCAGAGTTCTGATGCTTTTAATTGTTTCACTGGTTACCGTCGGAAACCTTCATCCGCAGGCGTGGGTCCCGGATCTCGGCAATGGCAGGTATAAGAATCCAATCCTATACGCAGACTACTCCGATCCCGACGTCATCAGGGTCGGCGACGATTTCTATCTCGTGGCATCGAGCTTCAATTGCATGCCGGGGATTCCGGTGCTTCACTCCAGGGACCTTGTAAATTGGCGGATCATCGGTCACGTCTACCAGAGGCTTCCATTTGAGAAATTCGACAAGCCGGCGCACGGAGAAGGGTCTTGGGCGCCGTCCATCCGCTATCACGACGGATTGTTCTATGTCTACTTTTGCACGCCGCACGAAGGGCTCTTCGTCGCGACAACGAGGAATCCGGCGGGCGAGTGGAAACTCCACCAGGTGGCGAAGGTGGAAATGTGGGAGGACCCGTGCCCGTTCTGGGACAGCGACGGCAATGCCTACCTCGTGAGGAGCAAGCTGCGCGCGGGTACACTGTACCTCCACAGGATGAGCAGAGACGGCATGAGGCTGCTGGACAACGGCAGGGTGATCTTTCACGACGACTCCACGCAGCCCACCATCGAGGGGCCGAAGATGCTGAAGATGAACGGATATTATTACATCTTCTCGCCGGCGGGAGGAGTATCGCACGGCTGGCAGACCGTTCTCCGTTCGAAAAAAATCTACGGTCCGTACCAATCTAGGATCGTGATGCACCAGGGGAACACAAACATTAACGGTCCGCATCAGGGCGGTATTGTCGAATTGAAATCGGGAGAGTGGTGGTTCATTCATTTCAGCGACCGCGGCGCATACGGTAGAATAGACTATCTCGAACCGGCTACATGGAAAGACGGATGGCCGGTAATCGGTGTTGATTCCAGCCACAGCGGCGTCGGCGAGCCGGTGACCGAGTGGAGGAAGCCCGATGTGGGACACTCTTATCGCGTGTGCGTTCCCCAGACAACGGACGAGTTCAATTCGAACAAGCTTGGACTCCAGTGGCAGTGGTCGGCCAATCCTCAGAAACAATGGTACTCACTGACCGAAAATACGGGTCACCTGAGACTCTATACGGTGCAGAATCTGACCCAGGGCGGCAACCTGTGGTTTGTGCCCAATCTGCTCCTGCAGAAGTTTCCCGCGCCGTCTTTCACAGTCACGACGAAGATAGCGTTTCATCCGAATCAAACGGGGGAGAGGAGCGGGCTCGTGGTCATGGGAAGGGAATGGGCTTTCGTCGCTCTCACCTCCGTGAAGAACGGGTTTCAGGTCGGAATGTTCACCGGGACATACAAACGTGGTTATGATGGGACGCAGATATTCGATTCCGTCGATACGAAGAGGAGTTCATGTTTCTTCAGAGTACACGTCGACAGCGGGGCTGTATGCACATTCTCCTACAGCTTCGACGGCAAGAACTTCCGCCGCATCGGGAGGGAATTCACTGCCGTGCCGGGAGTCTGGATCGGAGCGAAAGTTGGGCTTTTCAGCGTGGATCCCAATATTACTTCCGGTGAAGGTTATGCCGACTTCGATTGGTTCAGGTTCAAGTAGGTGAAGATGGCAGACATTTAATGGAGAGCCACACGCGACTTGGAGTGACCACGTTCCAATTCTACATAGGAAATTCGCAGTGTCTCAGCTTGAGATTGAACCACATGGACACGTAGAACAAGCAACTATGTGCCTATGTGGTTGATTCGAGAGGGCTTTCTAATGAGAGACGGAGCTGAGGCACTGCCCGTGAATTTTACAAAGGGAGGCTGAGCTATGCAGAGAAAGTATTACTTCTATCCGACGATCCGGTCTTCATTTCCGCTGGCGGCAATTCTGTTACTAAGTGCCGGTGCCGTCCGCGCGCAGCCGGGTCGGGACAGTCCATCCGTGACGGAGAGAAAAGTGCGGCTGGTCGCCGACTCGGTTCTTCGGAGCGCGACTTTCCGGTTCGTCGACGAGAAGACTGGGGCTTCTTACGTGTCGCCGTCGGATGCTCCGGCTGACGCGCAACTGCGGCCCGAAAGCCCCTACAACGACTGGCGTTACTGGAACGGGGTGCTGAATATCGCCATGCTCAGGCTGGGGGAACAGCTCCACGACACCTCGTACACAAATTTCGTCAATCGAAGCATCGCCTTCGATTTCGACAGCTACAAGTACTTCGATGATAGATATCATGGAGAGGACAAGTGGACATATCCGTTGGGGCAGATGATTGTTATGAAGGAGCTGGACGACTGCGGCGCGATGGGGGCGAGCCTGATCGAGATCTACTGGCACGATCAGCAGGCTAGATACCGCGCATACATCGACTCGGCCGCCGGCCACATCATGAACAGTCAAGCCCGTCTCGCAGACGGGACGCTTGTCCGCTCTTTTCCCATAAAGTGGACGCTCTGGGCCGACGACCTTTACATGAGCGTATCGTTTCTCGCTCGCCTCGGGGTTATGAGACGCAACATGTGCTATTTAATGGATGCCGCGCAGCAGGTCATCAATTTCAACGAGCATCTCTTCGATGAGAAAAAGGGGTTGATGTATCATTGCTGGTACTCCGATACCAGAACCAATGGAGTGGCATTCTGGGGTCGCGCCAACGGGTGGATGTTAATGGCGCAGGTTGACCTGTTGGACCGTCTGCCCATGTTCTATCGGCGGCGCCAAAGTCTGATTCCGCTGCTCAGGAGACAGATCGAGGGACTTGTCCGTTATCAGGATGCAAGCGGACTGTGGCATCAGCTCCTCGACAGGCCGGATTCCTACCTCGAGACCTCATGTTCGGCTATGTTCACTTACGCGATAGCGCGGGCTGTCAATATGGGCTATATTGATTCGAGCTACGCCTCCGTTGCCCGACGCGGCTGGGAGGGCGTAATGTCGAAGATCCGTCCCGATGGAAAAATAGAAGGCGTTTGCACGGGCACGGGAGTGGGCGACAACCTGAATTTCTACTACAACCGTCCGACACCTCTCAACGACGTTCACGGAATCGGTGCCGTCATACTCGCGGGCACCGAGATACTGAACCTGACGAAGTAAGCCTTGAATCGATGCTCGAGAAGGCGGGTTTCGCCCGCACAACGACGGAGGTCGACTTGAGTGCAGAAGGATTCGCCATGCAAAGGAAGATGAGAATACTCACGCTTGCACTAACGATCAGCACGCTGATCACGGGCTTCTCATTTGCCCAGACAGGGGGCGGCGCGTCACTGAGACTGGACACTCTCGGATATTTCGAGAAGCGGGGACTTGACGTCCTCGTATTCAACAACTGGTACGACGGAAACTTCAGCGACGCGAAAATAGCGGGGATAGAATTGATACATCACGGAGTACGAACAGCGACCAACGGCGACGTCAGGCTCAGTCCGACTCCCGGGCAGTGGGATCCGATCCCTCATCTGGTCGACCGAAAAGTGAACATGGGAGACAGCAGCGTAGAAGTTCGGCTCTCTTACCCCGATTACGGTTTTTCATACATGATAGAAGTGAAGAAACGCAGCAATGGCGTGCTCATTACCGTGAATCTGGACAAACCGCTCCCCGTGAAGCTGGAAGGACGCGCAGGGTTCAACCTCGAGTTTCTCCCGTCCGCCTATTTCGAGAAATCATATCTGATGGACGGCACGCCCGGTGGCTTTCCGCTTTATCCCGACGGGCCTATGGAGAGAACCGCCTCCGGCACCGTCGAACCAAAGCCCCTTGCCGTCGGCAGGACAATCGTCCTGGCACCCGATGATTCCCTTCGGATGGTCACGATCAAGGACGAGAACGGACAGTTGTCATTGTACGACGGCCGCAACCTGGCGCAGAACGGATGGTTCGTGGTACGGAGCCTGATCCCTTCAGGGAAATCGGGAACCGTCGTGAAGTGGTTCCTCGACGCGCGCACGATACCGGATTGGATACGTGAACCTGTAATCGAATATTCCCAGGTTGGATATGCACCTTCGCAGCGGAAGGTCGCCGTCTTTGAGTTCGATGTCCACGATCGTCCCCTTTCGTCAGTGAGACTCATGAAGGTCACGGAAGACGGCAAGCTCGCTGAAGTCTATGAAGGAAATCTGAAGAGATGGGGTAAGTATCTCAGATATGACTATTCCACGTTCGATTTTTCGCGGGTCAAACAGGGCGGTCTCTATGCTATCGAGTACGGCAATATGAGGACGCAACCGTTCCGAATAGCCGATGATGTGTACAGGGATGCATGGCGCCCGACGCTCGACGTTTTCTTTCCGGTACAGATGGACCACATGTTCATGGAATGGGTCTTCGCGGGCCTGAACTACATCTACGGCTGTCACCCGGGCTCGAATATCTCCTTCGTGTCGGATGTGGGAACTGTGTCCAAGAGGATTGCGTACGGAAACAACCGCGCCGACTTCACATTCATAGCAGGCGGCGTCGTTCCCGGTGATCTGATATTGAAACCCGATTTTCCAGAGAACAAGGAGGACTGGCCGTTCCTGTGGGGGGCGAGCTACATCTTTCTCGCAAATGCGGCGAACGCACTGATTTCCGGCGCGGAGTAAGAGCCCCTCTCTTCAAGAAAAAAATATTTGATATGCAGCGACATTCTTTGTATCATTGAAACGGTTCAAATATTTTATAAACTGGTCAAACGGGCGGTTTCGTGCTTCGCCGCAACAGGGTCATGCGTATCGGGCAGCAGTACGCTCCTTGTTCAGAGGAACTGTAATTGAAAGGGCAGGCTATGAAGAAGAATGTCGATGCCGGCCGGGAAGCCAACAATTCGAGAAGAGAATTTCTCAAGACCCTAGGGACCGCGGCAGCCGGCGTCCTGGTGGCGCCGTATATAAAGTCGGCAGCGGTACTGGCATACGGGCGGGAGAATAGCTCATCATACCTGACACAGGTCGCGATCACCCAGGCCGACAACTACGATCGTGCCTATGTGAAGCAAAAAGTGCAGCATCTTTTCGAGTCCATCGGGGGGATAACCGATGTGGTAAAATCCGGTAACAAGGTGGCGATCAAAATAAACCTGACTGGCGGCGGAGGCCTGCCCGATAACATGTGGACTAATCCGGAAGTGTTGAGAGCCGTAGGTGAACTGGTCGTCGATTGCGGCGTCGCGCCGGGCAATCTTTATATCGTCGAGTCGCTGTGGAGCGATTCGTCTTACAATGACAACGGTTACCTTATGGTCCAGCAGAGCCTGGGGGCAAAGATGGTGGACCTCAACAAGACAGCCCCGTATAGCAGCTTTGTCCAGAAGGCGGTCGGGGACAACGGCTTCCACTTCACATCAATTACGGTGAACCAGATTCTCTCGGATGTCGACGTGTATATATCGATCCCGAAAATGAAACAGCACTACGAGGCGGGTGTCACCTGCTCGCTGAAGAATCAGGTCGGGATTGTTCCGAAGAACAGTTACACGATCACAGGTGACGACGGCCGAAGGGGCGCGATCCATCACATGACGAGCAGCGACCCATCGACGAGTTATCTTCCCCGCTCCATCTGCGATCTGAACACGGCCCGTCCTGTAAACCTGGCGGTGATAGACGGAATAAAAAACGCGAGAGGCGGGGAGGGAACGTGGAATCCGACATTCACGCCGACCGAGGACCATGTACTCCTTGCCGGTAAAGACCCGGTGGCAACCGACAGCGTGGCGGCATATTTCATGGGCAACGACCCGGAAGCGGCCAAGATCGATCTGCCGGACGGCGGTCAGTGCGACAACTATCTCGAACTGCTGCACCAGAAGGGGATCGGGACAAACCAGATGAGCGAGATCGAGATAGTCGGGGATGGAGCGAGCCTGATCACGCCGGTGAAGCCGAGATACGAAGCGGTAAGACCGACGGGGTTCCGGCTCTGCCAGAACTATCCCAACCCGTTCAATCCTTCGACCAGGATTACTTTCGTCGTGCCGTCGTCCGAACGCGTGTCGATTAAGATCTACAACATTGCAGGGCAAGAAATCGAGACCCTCGTTGACGGGGTTGTCCCGGCAGGGAGTCATACCCTTCGCTGGGCGGCCAACGGGCTCGCGAGCGGCGTCTATCTCTGCAGGATGCAGTCCGGCCAATTCGCTCAGACAACGAAGATGATTTATGAGAAATAGGGGCAGGCATGAATGAGAATGGATGGAACACGGAACGCATTGATACCGTCGAGTCGAAAGCATTTCCGGCGTCGGTGCGAAGGGCGCACGAGGAAAGGCGGCGGCTCGTCGTGCCGCTGATAGGATTCCCGGGACTCAATCTGACCGGCTGCTCCGTGAAGCTAGCACAGCAGAACTATGGCGAGCATTACCGGGTGTTGAAAGCCATCGCCGAAAAATTCAGGCCGGATGCCGTTTTCCCACTCATGGATCTTTCCGTCGAAGCCAACGCGATCGGAAGGTATACGGTTTTTCCGAAGGATGAATCCGCAACTGTAGTGCGGGATGAATTCCGCCTGGACGACCTTATCGCCGCGGAGAAGATCAACATCTCTTTCGACGCAAGGCTCCTGAGCTATGTCGAGACGATGAAGCTTATGAGCATCGGTTTTCCGTCTTCTATCATGCGGGGGGCTTACGTTACCGGTCCGTATACGCTTGCGGCGCTACTCATGGGTGCCGACGAAGCCGCCGTGGCGACGGTGACACGACCCGAGATGCTCCACGAGGTCTGCAGTTTTGCCATGGCGAAGATACAACAGTACGTTCGTCTTATGATAGCCGCCGGTGCGCAGATAGTCTGCGTGCTCGAACCGAGCGCCGTAATGCTCGGGCCGGACCAGTTCGAGGAGTTCTCGGCGGTTTATGTCCGCCGGATATGCGAGAGCTGTACCGGGAGCGGGGTCTCGACGGTTTATCATATCTGCGGAAACTCGATGCATCTTGTGAAAGGGATGGCGCGATCCGGAGTGGATGCGCTAAGCCTCGATTCGGCGGAGGCGGGCGTCGACGTTGCTGCGGTCGCCGAACAGCTCCCCGAAGATATCATTATTATTGGGAACCTCAATCCAACGGGCTCCATTCTTAACGGCGGACCATCTGATGTGGCGAATGACGTATCGGAGCTCCTTGAGAAGATGAAGAAGTATCAGAACTTCGTGCTCAGTACAGGCTGCGACCTGCCACAGGAAACGCCGGAGGAAAACATAATGGCTTTCATGAGAGCCGGCCGCAGCTACATCGTTAGTTGAGATATCGTAGAACAATCGGATGAAAAGAGGAGACAATGGAAGATAATATCCCGCACTTGGATGGGACCCGACCGGGTCCCGAGTCAAACATCAAAGTAGGTTATTACCGCTGGGTCGTCTGTGGGCTTCTGTTCTTCGCGACGACGATAAACTATATAGACAGAGCTGTCCTCGGCATCCTTGCGCCGGTATTGCAGAACAGTATCGGGTGGAACCAGATAGACTACGGCTACATCATATTTGCTTTCACCACTGCGTATGCGATCGGTCTCCTGTTTGTCGGCCGGTTCATAGACTGGGTGGGAACGAAACGAGGATACTCCGCATCGATGATTGTGTGGAGTATTTCCGCGGTGGCGCACGCTTTTGCGCGGAGCGTATTTGGTTTCGGGGTCGCGAGGTTCGCACTGGGCATCGGAGAATCGGGAAACTTTCCCGCAGCCGTGAAAGCAACGGCGGAATGGTTCCCCAAGAAGGAGAGAGCCCTCGCGACAGGACTGTTCAATTCCGGCCCGAATGTCGGTACCATTATAGCTCTGGTACTCGTGCCGTGGATAACGCTGACCTGGAGCTGGCGCGAGGCTTTTATCTTCACCGGCCTGCTCGGTTTTATCGCGCTGACTCTCTGGCTGATATACTATGAAGTTCCCGAAAAACAGAAGCGCGTCAGGAAGGAAGAGGTGGCATATATCCAGAGCGACCCGCCTGAATCTCCCGCGGAGAAAATCCCGTGGCTCAAGCTTCTCAAATACAGACAGTCGTGGGCGTTCGTCATCGGCAAGTTCCTGACCGATCCGATCTGGTGGTTCTATCTTTATTGGCTGCCGAGTTTTCTAAACGAGCGTTACCATCTCGACCTTGCTCACCTCGGTTTCCCGCTTATAGTGATTTACACCATGGTTACCGTAGGAAGCATCGGCGGCGGGTGGATGTCCGGATTCTTCATCAAGCGCGGCTGGAGCATCAACAGGGGAAGGAAAGCGGTGATGCTGCTTAGCGCCCTGTTGATCGTGCCGATCGTATTTGCCGCGTCCGTTAGCGAGTGGTGGGCGGTGTTGCTGATCGGACTTGCGGCGGCTTCCCACCAGAGCTGGTCTGCAAACCTGTTCACGACGGTCTCCGACATGTTTCCGAAAAAAGCAGTCGCTTCCGTCGTCGGTCTCGGCGGTATGGCCGGCGCGATCGGCGGTTCGTTGATCGCAATTCTGGCCGGATTCATCCTCCAATTCACCGGCAGCTATATCCCCCTGTTTATCCTTTCAGGCTCGGTATACCTGATTGCTCTGCTGATCATCCACATTCTTGTTCCGAAGATAGAAGAGTTCGAGATGGTGTGAGGGGATTTCAATGTTTCCTACATGTTCTCTCCGGTTAAAACCTTCGGCGAAGCTGGTCCAATAGTGGAGTCTGTCATGCTGAGCCCCGCAATAAGCGGGGCGAAGCATCCATTTTCTAGCACGAATAGATGGATTCTTCAGTCGTCCGTTCGTCGAACGGACGGGCTCCTTCAGAATGACATTTCCCTTTTTCTACGACATCCGCAATGGATGTAGAAGACTCGAATCACCCAACCAATCGTCTTGTCAGGGATGAAATATTAAACCGATAGATAGAGACCCCGGCCGGGCATCACGAACTGTATTCGTCGTTGTTTCTCACCCTCCTCTCAATCTCCTCCCATCAAGGGGGGAGAAGCTTCGGACACAGACAACACACGCTCTTTAGAGCCGGACCCTACACGCTTTTTCTTCGGGCCAGGCATTCCTGATGGCCGAACTGCGCCCGTCCCATCTTGTAAAGACGGAGGAGATTTGGGAGAACCTCCTCCGCCTCGATTACTCGCGAAGATCAGGTCTTGGCACTCACTTGAGGAGCAGCATTTTCTTCACAACGCTCTTTCCGGCAACACTAAGACGCATGAAATAGACTCCGCTCGGCATGCTGCCCGCGTTCCAGGTTACAACGTGAGTTCCGGGCTGCTTAGTCTCGTTGAGAAGCGATGCGACTTCTCTTCCGAGTATGTCGTAGACTCTCAGGGAAACAACTCCCGCCTTGACTAGACTGAACTCGATCCTTGCGGATGGATTGAACGGGTTGGGATAGCCGGAAAGGTTTACTTCCTTGGTTTCTTGGGCAATAGGTTCGGCATTCTCCTCACCCGCGGACACTCCAAGCGCGGCTAGAAAAGCTTCGTCCTCAGGAGAGGTGTATTTCGCCTTTATTTGCCCAATAGCAGATTGAGAAATAGCGCGCTCACTTTCCGAGTAACCTCCCAGCATCGCGAGCGTTCTCAGCACGAACTTTTCAGTGACTGCATCTGGATACCTCGTCCTGAGATTCTGTGCGATGTCCCTTGCCTGGTCGTAGCGGCCTGACGAAGAGCACATGATAACCAGAATTCTCATGGTAGCCTTTCCGAGGTTTCCGAGGTTGTTCGCCTGCATGAGACACGACTCTACGAAGCTGTTCACTGAGGCATCCTTAGAGTCCCTGTAGACGTCAAACATGCCAGACAGTGCCTTCTCTTTAAACTCGTCGGTGAAATTACCATCAAGGGCTGATCCATAGACCTTCACAGCCTCTGCATATGATCCGTTGAACCGCGCGTCTAGAGCGTTCTGAAGTATGGAGTCTTCAGGCGTGGTGACGGGCTGGGCTCCGGTGGCAAGGAGCGGACCGCCGCTCTCCCAGCACTCGTCGTTCTCAGACAGTGACCACGGATTGTACTGGATCACGGAACTGTTTATTGCGTAGAACTTGGAAGTGTTCGGAGGATTAGATCCCCACCAGTTTCTCTTGACTCCCACGACACACGAACCGCTTGTATAAACGTTATAATTTGAGTTGTCAAGAATGTGATTGCAGGCACCATCATAGTATGTGATCTGTCCGACGACGCGCGTCCTAGTGAGGCCGATAATGGGGTTACTGCCATTGTAGGCGATGATTCCGTGTGTGTTATTGGTTATGATGTTGCTTCCAGGATGGAGGTTACCTGAAGTCGGCGAAGAATTGGCATCGCAAAGGATTCCGAAAAGGCCATTTGTCATGGAATTCGTTCTTATGGTTGCGGTAGATTGATACAGGTATATTGCTCCGTAGTGGCGACCGTTTCCGTATGTGCCGCATGAATCGAACGTGTTGCCGAAAATGTCCGGGCACGCCGTTCCATTACCATTGAGAATGATACCGTAGTAGTGGACAGACCGTATGTTGTTGCCGCTGATCGTTGGGGCTGAATTTCCCTGAATGATGATCCCGTGTCCGGCTCCGAGATTTCGTATCGTGCTGTTCCTGAGTGAGCCCGTTGACCCCTGAGCAAAACGTACGCCGCTGCAGGAATTCACCGTACCGGTCAGGCCATTTAGCGTGCAATATGAGATATTCGGAGAAGAGTTGTAGAAACGAAGTCCTGCCGCGTCTGTGCCGTAGAAGTCGGAGTTCTGGAAAGTGCAATGATCTAAGGCAAGGTTACTGCAGTTCGTGGCACAGATCGGCTCGTGGGCATAGCAGAAGTCACAATATTGAAGTGACGAGCTGCCGGAGTTGTTGATTACGACTCCTTGCCAGTAAGAAGTCGGGCCAGTAAAGACGATATGCTGAGAAGATGTGCCGCTCGCCAGAAGAGTGCCGTTTACCGTTAATATGGTTCCTGATGAAAAATTCAGGGTTACACCGGCACTGAGCCTAAAGGTTGCACCTGCGGGAATTGTCCTTGACGCGCTATAGTTCGCAGAAGCAACTTTGTACAATTTACCTTCCCCTGGAGCGAACGAATCTGTGAACGATCCTGTGCCTGGGATAACCCATGCATTACTGGAGGCAACATCCGACACGTCCCAGCTTCCCGAAGGGAACGCGAGCCTTACGGTGATATTTCTCCCTTCGCTTGCCAGAGTCCGACGGTTCACAATGTAGAAGTAGTCACAGTTAGCGCCCGTAAAATGGCCCGTCTCCACGTAGACATTCTCTCCGGAAATGTTTGTCGTGACGCTTGATATTTTGTTTGCCCACGTACCGGCAGTCAATCCCATCCCCCAGCTTTTCGTTCCCTGCCAGGCGATGGAAGCGAGGGTCGGACCAATCAGTCCCAGCCTTTTATTCAAAGCTGATAACTCATCCCATTTCTCACTATAACCGGTGTAGACGTTTTTGCTATAGAGACTATTTGGATCGTTATTATTCCAACATGAAATGGATTCAATATTGCTCCAGTGATTGTGTTTGAGTCCATCCGGTGATAGAGCCTGCGATACCAGCCCGGGATAAAATAACTCATAATCGGTTTGTTCAGGATTGCCGGTGTAAGGATATGCGAGGATTGCCTTTGCCCCATAAGCCAAAGCAGTGTTTACCAAAGCCCGCAGCTCGATCGCTATAGGAGGCCGCCAATGATAGGGGTCTTGGGTCCATCGATATTGTCCAGTGCTGCGATGAAAAGAACCATCCAAATGGGGGGAAAACCAGAATTGAACAGATTTACTACTTGTCAATTCTGCAGCCACCTTGAAATTGGCATCTATTACGTTATTGAACTGGGTCTGCATCTTTGAGATGTAGTCGGCGTCAGAGATATATGGAGCAACCCCCTGCCAATCGTCTATAAGATCTTGATAATAAGCGTCCCTAAAAGAAGGTGATGGAATGTCTGCGTCAATAAGAGGGCCACTCTCATAGATGGTCTCACACGGTCGAGCCTCCTGCAGGAATCGATTAAAAATGATACTGTTTTGCGCCCAGAATGTCTCCGTGATGCCTCTGCCACGTAGAGCGTCTCCGAAAATATTGTTTTTGAGATAGGCATCGACATAGTGGTAGGGTAGAAAAGATGGCACAAATGGTTCATCCCGCAAATACAACCTCTGCATCAATGGATACCCTCCGGAAAGATACCCGTTGACATCATCGCGTATCGTATCGTCGTACGCTCCGGCAAACAGGTTTAAAGACGTACTATCGTCTACGTCAACGTAATCAAGCCACGTGTTAACATTGTCGTACCAGTAAACGCTGATGTCTATGTGGCTGACAGCAGGGCTCGCAGTCATCACGTGAGGACGGCCAGCTTTAATGTCAACATGCTGACTTCCCGGCTGCTGAGGGATTGTGAATGACTTTTGGAAAGTTTGATAATTGGTTGCTGTTGCAAAGCTATCCTCGGTGAGCGTCTTAACCGAATCGTACAGGACATTCCTATTGTTATCAAGACCCTTGACGTGTAAGGTAACTACGTTCCATGATGGATTTGATTTGTCATCGATTTTCAGTCTGAAAGTAGCAATGTAGTTCGTATGTCCGTAATGAAACTCGTTATCGGGCATAGGGCTGCTAACCATGACACCCGCTTGATATACGCCCTTCTGGCAGTACCAAGCGGATTCGCCGTAACGAGTGCCACCATCGGTTGCAGTACCACCTGGCCCATGTGCTGCAAAAAAATTCTGACTCCAATCGAAGGTCAAATTGGTTTTATACGCTGGATATTCCATGTGTTGAGCTGTGGACACTAAATCAAGATTCGCTCTGCATGCAATGACTTTGAAACCCACGGTATTTGTACCAGGTCCAATATGCTCATTTCCGACTCCGGTATATCCCTGCACCCAGTTTATACCTAGAGAATCCCACATCTGCCCATAAACAGCCTTCGCATCTCCGAACATTATCATACCACGCGGAATGTCTGTCTGTTGTGCTTGAATAAATTTGGGCAAAATTAAAGCGATTGTTAGCGTTGCTGCATAAAGGCTTCTCCCGATTATTTTAAACAAGGAGTGGCCCGCAGCCCGTAAGAAAGTAGAGCTTTTCTTCATGACCTTTTCTCCTGTCTAGTTTTTGTTATTTGATTAATGATACCTTCTTTGCCTGCATAAATGTCTTGCCGTCTCTTGTAGTTGCAGTCACTCTATAGTAATAGACACCGCTTGCAAGACCCGATGCATCGAACTTGACTTCATATTCCCCTGGAGCTTTATCTTCATCAATTAATGTCTTTATCTCCCTGCCGAGAATATCATACACTTTAATTGTGACACGGCTGTTTGCTGATAATTGATAATTGATCGTTGTACCAGGGTTGAATGGATTAGGATATGCTTGATCGAGTTTAAACTCACCAGGCAGACTCTCAGGACACCTTTTCACTGAAGTCGGTATTGCAGAGTCTCCAAGAAAAATCCCCCAGAACCCCTGAGAATCTTTAAATGGACCAAACATTGGATATGATGGAGAGCCGACTATAATATCAGAAAGTCCATCACCATTTACATCGCCTGCCGAAGAAACACTTTCACCAAATCCACATGCGGTGTATAATCCTTGTACTCCTAAAGCCGCATCAAATGCCGTATCTATTTTCGGGCCTCCTGAATAGACAAAGACAAATCCAGCGGTGTATGTCGCTGCCGGGCAACCAACGACAATATCGTTGTATCCATGGCCGTTCATATCGCCCCCATCGGCAATCGACCATCCATAATTATTCACGCCAGGATTCGGCAGATGCATATTAGGGGTTGAACTAAAATCCTTACCGCCATAGTGAATGCTTATCTTTTGATTTACACTATCCAACGTTGCCCATATTAAGTCGGGTATTCCATCGCCGTTCGCGTCAAAGCAGGCAAGTCCCAAATTAGGAGTTCCCAAAGGATGGTACGATCGTATCTCTGTAGGATGTGCAAAATCGGGTAATAAATTTTTCCCTGTTCCCCAATAGATGTTCACAAAATCATAGTGCACACTGTCGTTTGACCATCCTCTCTCTCCTCGGACAATCAAGTCATTGCAGCCATCGTTGTTTAGATCGCCCATGGTACAATTTACCCCGAGTTCCATGCCCATAGATTTGAGTTGCCCATCTATAAGTGGCAGGGAATCACCAATGATTGTATAATTTGAAGCGGAACTGGTGATGGGATTAATAAATATATACACCTTTCCCCAACTCCTACTGTTAGGGAATTGAGAAGCTGAGAGAATCAAGTCTGTTTTTCCATCGTTATTTATGTCACCGACGCATGCAGGTAAGAGATTATCGTACCGGTTCTCCGCCGGAATCTTCAGGGGGTTAAGCGTGTCTATCCCCGTTGCCGTTCCCCAGTAAATGCAGACGGTATCATAGCCACTAGATTGTCTTACGATGGCAATGTCTTGAAAACCGTCATCATCAAAATCACCTACAAGAGGGTGAAGTCCGCGCAAAGTTAATTGAGCGGTTGTGTCCGTCGGGCTTTGCAAACGAAAGAAATCCGTGACACCGCCAAGAATACTGTCATACCTTGAGACGGCCGCACGGTAAGGAAGATTTGTGCTTGGTTTTATGCCGAGGACGTATATACCAAGCTCCTCTTGGTTCTCGTTTCCAACCACTCCCATCCATTGTTTCAGCGTCACCGCTTTGGGATTTTGAGCAAAGAGGAGGCAAGGAAGAAATATCAGAATTAAGCTAAGTGGTTTTTTCATGACCGCCTCCGAATGAATCCCGCTTTATATAAACTCACGCAAACATTCATCAATCCAGACAATGTCACGGAGCTTTTCCACCCTCTTCCTCTTTCACTGCATCCCTGCGCCCAGTTTATACCGAGAGAATCCCGCATCTGACCGTAGACAGCCTTCGCATCTCCGAACATTATCATGCCTCGTGGGATGTCCGTTTGTTGCGCAAGAACAAGTTTGGGTAAGATTAAAGAAATTGTTAGTGTTGCCGCATAGACGCTCCCCCTGACAACTCTAAACAGGAAGTAGCCCGCGGCCTGCAAGAAAGTAGAACTTTTCTTCATGACCTTTTCTCCTGTTTGATTCTTCGTTATTTGATTAACGATACCTTCTTCGACTGCAAAAATGTTCTGCTATCTTTCGTAGTCACGGCCATCCGGTAAAAATAGACTCCTGAAGCAACGCGTTGTCCGTGCTGGTCTGTGCCATCCCAGTAGATAACATGTTGCCCGGCTTGTTTTTCCTGGTCGAGTAATGTCTTCACCTCCTTCCCTAACACGTCATATATTTTCAGCTTTACATTGCTGACCACTGAAAGTCGATACCTAATTGTTGTGGCAGGATTGAATGGATTAGGATATGCCTGATCAAGCTCAAACCCGTCAGGAAGACGCTCAGGGTATTTTCTCACTGAAGTTGGTATTGCAGAGTCTCCCAAGAATATTCCCCAGAATCCTTCGGTATCATAGTAAGGCCTCAACGAAGGATAAGAAGGAGAGCCAATGATAATATCCGACAGACCATCTCCATTTATGTCTCCGACGGAAGAGACGCTTGCGCCAAATCGACTTGCTGTGTGTATTCCTACTACCCCAATAGCCGCATCGAATGTGGAGTCTATTTTTATGCCCCCCGAGTACACGAGAAGCAGGCCATCAATAGGCTCACTCCCTGGACAACCTACGGCAATATCATTAAACCCGTGGCCATTCATATCTCCGGCATTGGCTACCGTCCACCCAAAGCTCGGTGACCCTGGACTCCCTATTCGGTAATCGGGAGCCAAAGCGAAATCTTTCCCCCCAAAGTGAATATTTATCCATCGCCCTGCGCTGTCTTCTGTTGCCCACACCAAATCTGCAACCCCGTCTCCGTTAACATCGAAACAGGCAAGTCCCCAATTGGCATTCCCATAATAGGGACTATAAGAACGTATTTTGGTAGGGTGCGCAAAATCTGGCAGGGAATTCATCCCGGTGCCCCAATAAATGTTGAGATAATCATAATGAATTGTGTCACCTGAACTTAAACCCCTTTCTCCTCTAACAATGAGGTCGTTGAAACCGTCATTGTTTAGATCTGCTACCGCGCAGTTTACTCCGAGGTACCACCAGTAGTAAGAGATTACCGAGTCACCGAGAATTGTATAGTCCGGAATTGATTTTGTGATGGGATCTAGGAATAGATACGCCTTTCCCCGCCAGTTTCCGAAAGTCGGATCTGTCAGGATTAAGTCCTCCTTTCCATCGTTGTTTATATCCCCGGTGCACATGGGCAGGAAACTATCATTTTCGTTCTCCGCGGGAATCTTCACCGGACTTACGGTATCGATCCCGGTCGATGTCCCCCAGTAAATGTAAACGGTATCGTATCCTGAATTCTGTCTCGCGACGGCAACATCCTGGAAACCATCGCTATTGAAATCACCTACCAGCGGATGAATTCCGCATAAAGTCAACCCCGGGATCGTGTCCACCGGGCTCTGCAGGCGGAAGAAATCCGTATATCCATTCCCGTTGGTGTCGAACCTTGACACTGCTGCTCGGTACGGGAGATTTGCACTCGGTTTTATGCCGAGCACGTACGTGCCCAATCTTTCCTGATTGTTTGTTCCGACCACCCCCATCCATTGTTCCAGCCTTACCGCTTTGGGATTTTGGGCGAGGACAAGGGAAGGGAGAGATATAATGAGGATGAGAAGATAGCTTTTCGCCGGTGTTTTTCCTGGTATACCATTTTTGAGTTTAAGTCTGTGGCAGCACATGTTTTTCACTCCTTCTTGCCCTATCAATTCTTCAATCCAACCGGAGGCTCTGAAAGCTCCCAAAAGGACCGGTACAATTCGCTATTTCTATCTCCAGCGTATTGAAGTGGATCCCGATCCCTATTACCCGCTGTGCTTGACCAACTATCTCGCCAGATGTTAACACGGTTCCGACCCAATATCAAGCAGGGGAGAGAATTGCGGGAGCCCGTGCCCAAAGCTCCTCTCTGTCGCTCCCCATGCCGTTTCTTTGTCACCTCTGCGAAAGACCCCACCGCGCTGATCGGCTTTTTGTCCTCTTATGCTAACTGTCGAAAGTAAGTTCATGGAGATAGAGATACAGAACCCCCGGGAAAACGCTTGGCGGATCGGCTGTAAATAATTAGTCAGTTAGATCCCGAGCGATCGCCTGATGCCGAGCTCCAAGCCGCGCAGCTCTGCAAGCCCTCTCATCCTGCCGAACAGTGAGTACCCCGGGTAAATACTCGTCCTGTTCATATCCGGTATCATCAGATGTCCGTGGTCCGGACGGAGCGGCATCCTTGCACTGTTGAGACCGAGCGATGCCCGCCTGTTCTTTTCGATGACGAGCGGCTTCATCACACCGTACATATCGACGTCGCCGTCCAGATGGTTGTCCTCTACAAATCCTCCCTTGCCGTCCCGCTTGACGTTGCGCAGATGGATGAAGTTGATCCTCTTCGCGAACGACTCCGCCATATCTACTACGTCATTTTCCGCTGAGGCGACGAGCGACCCGGGGCAAAACGTGAGTCCGTTCGATTGAGAATCCGCTGCTGCAAGTATCTGCTCGAGATCCTTCTTGTAGCTAACGACTCTCGGCAGTCCGAAAAGCGGAAACGGGGGATCGTCCGGATGTATTCCGAGCAGGACTCCGGCCTCTTCTGCGGCCGGCGTAATATCCTTTATGAACGCGTAAAGATTTTCACGGAGCTCCCCGTCACCGATACCGTCATATTTTCCGAGCGCTTCTCTGAACGCGTCGAGCGTGTACGCTTCGAGTGAACCTGGCAAACCGAGGAGGACCGTCCGCAGAAGAGTTTCCTTCTGTTCCCCAGACATTTGCTCGTAGTACGCTTTTCCCTCGCGAATTTGTTCGTCGGAGTAGTCTCCTTCTGCACCTTTCCTCTTCAGCATGAAGATGTCGAACGCGGCAAGGGCTTTCCTCTCGAACTTAGTGGTTATAGACCCGTCCCCGAAAACGACCTTCAGATCGGTTCTCAGCCAGTCGAACACCGGCATGAAGTTGTAGCACACGATATCTATTCCGCATCCCGCCAGGTTCCGCAGCGTTTCCTTGTAGTTCTCGGTATAGCGTCTGTAATTGCCGTTTCGCTTCTTGATGTCCTCGTGCACGGGGACGCTTTCGGTGACGGACCAGGTGAGTCCTTCCGCCTCGATGGTTCTCTTCCGCTTCATTATTTCGTCGGCCGTCCACGCTTCGCCGATAGGAATCTGGTGCAATGCCGTCACGATCCCGGTCGCGCCGGTCTGCTTTGTCTCTTTCAATGAGTACGGGTCGTTAGGACCGAACCATCTCCAGACTTGTTCAAATGACATCTCTCTTGACTCCGAAACGGAATTAAACTCTAAATCCTAAGCTCTAAATCCTAAACAAATTCGAAAGTCAAAAAGTCCAGACTGGAATACCCGAGCTTTTGATATTAGGATTTGTTTAGAGTTCAGGATTTAGAGTTTAGAATTTCCTTGTGTCAAATCGTTGCTATATCGTTCTGTTCTATCCAGCCTTCCTTGCCGTCCTGAAGTCTTATCAGAACCCAATTACCGACGTTGTTCATCTCTCGTACTTTCAGACCCTCGTGAACCACGAACGCGTCGTTGCTCGTCGGATCCGGCGAGAGCTTGACCGTTACCGTCGGCCCGACTACAATTGCACTCCTTACATTCAACTCCCTGTTGAGCTTCACGGAAAGCAGGGAAGCGGTGACGATCAGCAGAAGGAGCGACACAAAACCCGAATAAATGGAGTATCTCTGGAGTGCGGGTTTCTTCGTGAAGAAATAGATACCTATCGAAGAAAGGAGTAAGAAGTAAAAGATGTATGCCGTGTATGTCCATCCGGTGACCGAAAGCAGCGCCAGGAGACTTTCCCACCATTGGAATATGAAGAACTTCGGCAGCGCATCGATCTTGTCGACGGTCCTGGCATTTGCAATTTTCAGATTGTGGACCACATCGTCGTCGCCGGGCGAAAGGTTGAGCGCCTTTTGATAATAGAGTATCGCGTAGCCCAGTTTACCCTCACGGTAGAATGCATTGCCGAGGTTGTAATAGAGTGAGGTCCCCTCGAATCCCGCGTTTACAGCTTCCTGGTAAATCTCAACCGCCTTGTCGTACTGCTTATCCTGGTAGTACTTGTTTCCCTGTGCCGTCAGCTCCGTCGCCTGAAACCTGGTCATTTCCTCCGAAGCCTTCGAGACCCCGGGCATAAGTAACGATATAGTTGCTGCCAGGAGCGCCGCTCTGATCAGGACGGACGGAACGTTCTTGATATTCTCACGCATTCTTCTTCACCGATAGAGTTCTTTCCAACCCGACGATTACTTTTGTCATCTCGTTATACATGTCGTTCATTGCGCCGGATCCATTCCCGGCGGGGGCAAATCTCGCGAACTCGCATCTTTCCGTGCACGATCTGAGGCTCGCTATCAGTCCGCCGTCGATGTCTCTTCTCTTCAATTCGTCTTCGGCTTTCTCGAGCGACATCTCCGATTTCTGAATGTGAAGCTTGTCTTCCAGGTAGCCGAAAATGGCCTGCGAGATTTCAGTGTAGAAGTCTGCCTGGTTGCCGGCGTCCATGAGGGACTTCGCTTTCTTGAAGCGTCCCCGTGCAATTTTCTCTGCACGACGGTACCGGAGCAGTTCGAGGTTGTCCGCCAGCTTGTCGGTCCGCCTCTTCCATGTCACTAACCCGACCAGCACGAAGAAGGGAAGTAGTACCGCCGTCCAGAAGCCGGTACCGAAAACCGTGAGTCCCGCACTTCGCCTGATATCTGCTGTCGAGGTCTTGATGTAACGTATGTCTTCTCCGAGCAGCTTGATGTCTTCCTTGGAGAATCCTGCGACCTCGCTCCCCGTGCTCGTTCCCGGTTCGACGTTTATCGGGTAAGGGGGAGTCGAAAGCGTGATATAAGACCTCTTCTGCGGGTTGAAATAGGAAAACTTCAGGGAAGGGATCTCCTTCTTACCGCCAGCCCTCGGGACGATCAGGTACTCGAATGTCTTGGTCCCAGAAATTGTGTCGTCCCTGTCGATCTGCTCCGAAACCTTCGGCTGATATTTGTCGAAGCTGGCCGGGAGGGTGAAGTCGGGCATCGACAAAAGCTGGATGTTCCCCTGACCCTTCAGGGTTACCTTGAGAGTCAGCGGTTCGTTCGCCTTGACGTTGACGGCGCTGATCTCCGACGACAGCGAGTAATCGCCGACGGCACCGCTGAAAGAAGAAAGCACGTCTTTCGACGGGAGGGGCATAACCTGAAGCTTGATTGTGTTCGACTTGGCGGTGTAGTTGACCGTCCTGTAGTTGTTGAAGAAGGGGTCGTTGAAGAACTGGTCGAAGACGTTACCGTTGCCTCCCCGGCGCTGCTGGATCTGGACCGGGATGTTCAGCACCATGGGGGTAACGGACAGTTCGCCGAGCTGGGAAGGGAACAGCGCTACTTTCTTGAGCACTCCGACCCTGTACTGCTTCCCGTTGCGCGTTTCTGTCGACAGGCTGATTGTGCCGGGGAGGTTTATCTCCTCTGCCCAGAAACCTTCGTATGATGGGAGCTTGGACACCTGCATCTGGCTGGCGATCGGGAGCCTCGTGTAAAGCTTGTACGTTACGGTGACCTGTTCGCCCATGTATAGCCGGTGCTTGTCGGCCGTGGCGACTATAAAGACGTTGTCGCCTATGTCGCCAGCAGAGGCGCTCGCGTTCGCCTTCGTACCCTGAGCGGGTTTCGGCGAGCCTTTCACGACATCCATCGTGATCGGCTTCGTCGCGTACTTCTTTCCGTTGTAATCGATCGACGCGGGTCCGATCGTGAACTTCCCCGTCTTCGGGCATCTGAGATAATAGGAGTAGGTCATGGAACCGGAGGCGGCGCCGTTTATGAACTGGAGGCTCGTCGACTGATTCGGCCCGGACAGGATCACGAACTCTCTGAAATCGGGGGGCTGGAAGTTCTTGATGCCGTTGACGTCCTGCCCGGAAAATGTGAAGGACAGTTCGAACTGCTCGTTCTGGCTGACGCTCGTGTTGTTGACGGAGGCCGTGAAACTCTGAGAATATGTAACGACAGGAGACAGCATGACCGCCGCCGCCACAAACGCCACGGCGATTGTGGTCAGCGATGCGCTGCGTCTATATAAGTCGCCGCTTCTACCAGTCCTTGTCTGTCTTGATCGGTTTTCCAACCAGTTTCCTCAATTGCTTCTGCAACTTCTTCTCGTCGTTGTTCAAGGCGCTGAAAATTGCCTGTGCCTGTTCTTTTGAAATCTTGTCCTGCTGTTGCTGATTTTGTTGCGGGTTCTGTTTCTGGTTCTGCTGCTTGTTCTTCTGCTGCTGGTTCTTGTTCTGCTGATTTTGTTTGTTCTGGTCCTTGTTCTTCTGCTGGTTTTTATCGTTCTGTTTCTTTTTGTCTTTGTTCTGTTTGTTCTGGTTCTTCAGCATATCAAGCGCGTAGGACAGATTATACTTCGTGCTCTCGTCGTCCGGATTGAGCTTCAGGGCGTCGGTGTATGCCCCTATGCTTTCCTTGATCTTCTGGTCCTTGAGAAGAGCGTTGCCGATGTTGTGATAGACTTTGGACTTCAGGTCGCCGGTTGTCGCCTTTGAGAGCGCGGTCTGGTAAGCTTTCAGGGCGTCCTGATAGTTGCCCTGTTTGTAGTACGAATCACCGAGGTTGAAATTTGCCTGGAAGTTGTTCGGCGACTTTTCCATTCCCTTTTTGAATTCGACCTCCGAATCGACATACTTGCCGTCTTTATAGAGGTCGACGCCCTTGTTGACATGCGACCTTGTATCCTGGGCGAGCGCGTTCCCCCGTACGAATATAACGGTCAGCGACACGGCACAGACGAAAGAAACGATACTCTTCATTTTTCTGCTTGTTCCAGTCCTAGCTTCTTGTTCAACCTTCCGAAAAGAACCGATTTGCGGTCCGATATTAAAAACTCGATCAACAGCAGCAAGATTCCCGGTGCCAGAAAATAGTAAAACCTGTCCTCGTAATCAGTGACCCGTTTTTCTCCGAACTCGGTCTTTTTGATTTTCGACAGGTCGGTGTATATGATATCGAGCTCGTCCCTGCCGTTCGCCCCTCTGAAATACCGTCCGCCTGTTTCGGAGGCAATCTCCTGCAGTGTGGATTCGTCGAGCTTTGTCAGGACGATGTTTCCCTTGCTGTCTTTCTTAAAACCGGTTTGCTGTCCCTGGTCGTTGTATACGGGAATCGGTACTCCGTCCGGTGAGCCGAGCCCTATGGTGTAGACCGCTATATTGTTCTTCTTCGCGTTGTCGATTGCCTGGTTGATGTCGCCCTCGTGATCCTCGCCGTCCGTGAAAATGACGATCACCTTCTCTGATTTGGAATTGTAGTCGAACGATTTCACGGCGAGGTTGATCGCGGCTGCTATTGCGGTGCCCTGCTCGGGAACTGTGTTCACACCGGCGGCGTCCAGAAAGAGGTTTGCGGCGGAGTAATCGGTCGTGAGCGGGAACTGGACGAACGGTTCTCCGGCAAAGACGATCAGGCCGAGCCGGTCTCCATGAAGCCTTTGTATCAGGTTCGAAATCTCCAGCTTCGCCTTCTCGAGCCTGCTCGGCTGGATGTCCTGTGCCTGCATGCTCAGCGAGACGTCGAGGAGTATATAAATGTCTATTCCGCTCGCCTTCACGGTCTCCAGCCTCGTGCCTATCTGCGGGTCGGACGCCGCTGCGAGAAGGAACACGAGCGCCAGCACCCAGATCGCGGACTTCAGGATCCCTTTGCCCCGGCTGTAAGCGGGGAGGAGGATAGACTGGAGCTTCCTGCCGGCAAACAGATCCAGCATCCGGTTTCTCCGCCTCGCGAGATACCAGAACGCGAGGATCAGCACCGGGATTGAATAAAGTCCGTATAGATATTCCGGATGTGCGAATCGAAACATGTGTCTAAGTCAACTCCTCATGTGAGGGAGACTGGAGACGGGAAATGGGAGACCGGGATCTACAAAAGTCCAGCCATTCTGGTTTCCGGCCTCCGGTCTCCTGTTTCCGGTTTCCATTCATCATGGTACTCTCCTCAAAACGACTCTCGACAGCCCGAGTTCAAGCAGGAGAAGGATCAGCCCGGCGTCGAGCCAACCAGGGAAAAGTTCGGCAGCATTCCGGTACGACGTCACGTTAATTTTCGACTTCTCGAGCTTGTCGATCTTTTCGTAAATCTGGTTCAGCGTTCTGTTGTCTGTGGCCCTGAAGTATTCGCCGCCGGTGATTCCTGCAATCTGTTTCAGCAGCCCTTCGTCAATTTGAACAGGCACCATCTGGTATCTGACACCGAACGGTGTTTGAACCGGATATGGCGCCTCCCCGTTTGTGCCTATACCTATCGTGTAAACCCTTACGCCGTATGTCTTCGCGATCTCGGCTGCAGTCAAGGGGTCGATCTCTCCGGAGTTGTTGACGCCGTCCGTCATGAGTATGACCGCCTTGCTTTTCGCCTCGCCGTTCTTCAGTCTCCCGACGGCGTCGGCAAGCCCGTTTCCTATCGCAGTGCCGTCCGGCACCATGCCGGGCTCGACCTTCTTCAGAAGGTTCTTCAGTACCGTGTGATCTATGGTAAGCGGGCACTGCGTGAAGGCCTGCCGCGCGAAGATTACGAGCCCGATCCTGTCGTTGGGCCTGCCGTCTATGAATTTGTCGGCGACGCTCTTCGCCGCCTCTATACGGTTCGGCTTGAAGTCCTCGGACGTCATGCTCCCCGATATGTCGAGAGCGAGCACGATGTCGATGCCCTCGGTGGTCATGTTCTGGCCGCTCGAGAAACTCTGGGGCCGTGCCAGCGCGACGATGAGAAGACCCACGGCCATCGAGCGCAGCACCATGGGCGCGGCGTTCAGCTTTTCTTTCCATGACGCCGGGATTCCGCCGAAGGAGTTCAGCGATGAGTACTTCACCGACGCCTCCTTCGTCCTCCCGATTTTCCAGTGCCATACGATCATGAGCGGGACGACCGCCAGGAAGTACAGCATCCAGGGATAGGCGAACGTCACGTTACCGAACATTACCCTCTCCGTGGTTCTTGGAAGATCCGTCGGAAGGAACAGTCCTGTTGACGATCTCGTAAGCCTGTTTCATCATCTCTTCGTTGACCGAGCTCATAGGTGTGAACTTCGCGAACTTCACCATGTCAGCATTCGAGAGAAAATCGTACGTCAGGTCCCCGATCGGCTCGCTTCCCGGCCTGCGTTTGAGCAGCTCGACCGCTTCCGAAGTCGGAAGCTCCATCGCGGGCATGGCGAACCTTTCCTCGAAATACCTTCTTATGATCTCCGTGATTGCCGAGTGGTACTCCTTGATCATACCTCTCTGCCACAGCTTTTCCTCCTCGAGCTGGTGCAGCGCGTTCAACGCCGCCTCGTGGGGAGATATCCTGACGGTCTCCTGGACGGGCGCTGAGGCCGCTTTCATCTTTCTGTACCGCCGGTACAGGTAGTGAATCAGGGCGATGGCCAGCAGGGCTGCCGCGAGCCAGACCAGCACCCATCGCCAGTCAAAAGGTATCTTGATCGGCTGTTTGACATCCTTTATACCTTCCTTCATGTTCACTGCGACGGTCCTGACCGTGAAGCTGACGGGGTTGATGGAGACGGAGCTCAACGCCGTATCGCCGGCCGCTCGGTAGAATATCGGGATCGACGGGATCGTCACTCCGGCCGAATCATAACAGGAGAGGATATACCCATAGGTGACGTCGACGATTCCGTTCTTCTCTGTTTCAACCGGCTTTTCCTGTTTTATGATGGTTACACCTTTCAAACTGTCCTGTATCGATGGGGCATAGACAGTGAGGCCCTTCTGATAGCCGATCCGGATACTGTAGTTGATGTAATCGCCGACAAGGTAGTCGGTCTTGTCCGTCGAGGCGGTGGCGGAAGTTATCTGCGCTAACGTGGGGTACGTGAGGGACAGGATCAGAAATGCAAGGACGACGGTTCTTCTTACCATCTTTTCTCTCTTAGTCTGAAAAAGTGTACGAGAGGTCTTATGTAATCTTCACCGGCCTGTATCTCGATGCTGTCGAGGCGACTGGAGAGGAAGAGGGACTTCCGTTCTGCACGGTTCTTCCCCCTCATCTGTCCGAAGAGTAATCTTGTCCTCTTGTCTTCGGTGTCGATCCATCTCTCTTTTCCGGTTTCGGCGTCTATGAATTTGACGAGTCCTATCGGCGGGATGTCGTTCTCCCTCCTGTCGTTGAGGACTATGCCGATAAGGTCGTGCCTCTTACCCACTATACGAAGGATCTTGTCATAGCCGGTGTCCATGAAATCCGAAATCAGGAAGGCGATGCTTCTCTTCTTGATCGCGTTGTTCATGTACTCGAGCGCCGATCTGAGATTCGTCGTTTTTCCCTCCGGTTCGAATGAAAGGATCTCCCTGATAATCCTCAGGACATGTGTCCTTCCTTTCCTCGGGGGGACGAACTTCTCGATCTTGTCGGTGAATAGTATCATACCGACCTTGTCGTTGTTCTTGAGCGCTGAGAAGGCGAGTATGGCGCCGATTTCCGCGGCGATCTGCTGTTTCGTCTTATCGGCCGAACCGAAGATGAGCGACCCGCTCATGTCGACCATGAGCATGACGGTGAGTTCACGTTCCTCTTCGAACACTTTTATGAATGGATGACCGAACCGCGCTGTCACGTTCCAGTCGATGTTCCTGATATCGTCCCCAAACTGGTATTCTCTTACCTCGGAGAACTCCATCCCTCTTCCTTTGAATACGGAGTGGTATTCTCCGGAGAAGACCTGGTTGACGAGGCCCTTTGTCCGGATCTCGATCTGCCTGACCTGTTTTAGAAGCTCTTTAGTAAGCACGTGTCCAATAGAATTTTAAATTTTGAATTCTCAATTCAAAATTTAAAATTGAGAATTCCTACGGTACTTCCACTTTGTTCAGGATTTCCCGGATGACGTTCTCGCTCGATATTTCCTCCGCCTCGGCCTCGTAAGTTACCGCGATACGGTGGCGGAGGACGTCGAGGCATACCGCACGCACATCCTCGGGTATGACGTATCCTCTCCTTCTTATGAAAGCCATGGCCTTCGCGCCGAGCGCCAGGTTGATGGAGGCCCTCGGCGAGGCGCCGTAGCTTATGTAGTCGGCGAGCTTGTCGAGGCCGAAGTCCTTCGGCGAGCGCGTAGCGAATACTATGTCGAGTATGTACTTCTCGATCTTCTCATCTATATACACCTCGTGGACTAGCTCCCTCGCCTTCAGGATGTCCTTCGGCGATATGACCGGCTTGACGGCCTCGTCGGTCATGTTCACATTCTGCCGCATTATCTTCATCTCCTCTTCCCTGGAAGGGTAGGAGATCGTGACCTTGAGCATGAACCTGTCTACCTGTGCTTCGGGGAGGGGATAGGTTCCTTCCTGCTCGATCGGGTTCTGCGTCGCGAGCACCAGGAACGGTTCGTCAAGCTTGAAGGTCTGCTCGCCGATCGTCACCTGCCTTTCCTGCATGGCTTCGAGGAGGGCGCTCTGTACCTTGGCCGGTGCACGGTTTATTTCGTCGGCCAGGATAAAGTTCGAAAAGATCGGCCCCTTGCGGATAAGGAAGTTGCCGTCCTTCTGGTTGTACAGCTGCGTGCCGACGAGGTCCGCCGGGAGAAGGTCCGGAGTGAACTGTATTCTCTGGAACTTCGCTTTCATGGCGGACGACAGCGTCTTTATCGCCAGGGTTTTGGCGAGCCCGGGGACTCCTTCCAGGAGAATGTGACCGTTGCTCAGCAGGCCGATGACAAGCCGCTCGACCATCGGTTTCTGTCCGACTATGACCTTGCCGATCTCGTTCATCAGCAGGTCGACGAACGCGCTTTCCTGTTTGATCTTTTCGTTCAGTGCGGCGATATCCAATTTAACACCTCATGAATGTTTCAGCGTTTAGGGTTTGCTCGACAAAAAGCAATTTAAATCTGTGGATGCGTTACATGAAAGGGAAAAAAACACTCCAGGATTTCCGGAATTCATGTTTCGTTTTCCAATAGTCTCAGGTCTCTGAAGCGAATTCACTCAGAAACGTTCCACAAATTAGTAACGAAGAAGTCCGGCCAAAAAATCCTTTCGTTTGAGGTATATCTATTTGGGGTTGAGGACCCTGGACGACTGTCTGATGACGAACTCTGTGTCGAGGACCACCCGTTCGATCGGGAGCAGCGTCGACGATTCTATGTTCCTGATCAGGATCTCCGCCGCCGTCTTGCCGATTTCGTGCTGCGGAGCGCTTATGGTCGTCAGCGGCACCGGGTATATCTTTGCGTAGTAGATGTCGTCGTTCCCGATGATCGAGATATCGCCCGGGACCGAGATGTTGAGGTCCTTCAATGCCGTCATGACGGCAAGGGCCTGATGGTCGTTGAAACAGACTATCGCCGTCGGATAGTCGTTTCGTTCTTTCCTTTTGAAGTACTCCACCGTCCTGGAATAGCTCTCGTCGTAGTGCGAGCCTATCGAGACGATCATGTCGGGAGTAAAGGCGAGCGTGCTCTCGCTGAAGGCATCGCGGAAGCCCTCGATGCGTTCCTGAGTATGGGACGACTGCGGGGGACCGGCGAAGTGCACGATCTTCGTGTGCCCGCCCTCTATCAGATACTTCACCGCCTTCTTGATCGCCCTCAGGTTATCGATGGCGACGACGTTCGCCTGTATTCCTTTCACGTCTTCGAGAAGCACGAAAGGATAGTTGATCATCTTGAGTTTGAACAGGTGTTCGATTTCGGCGGTGCCCTCCACGACGGGGGCAATGATCGTTCCCTTGATATCCTTCGTCGAGAAGAGGTGCGTTAGCTTCTTTTCACGCTCGTGGCTGTCGTCGGAGCTGGTGATTATGACTGAGTATCCTTTCGCGCTCGCGTAATCTTTCGCGCCAGTCGCTATGGAGGTGTAGAAGGGGTAGTTCAGATCCTTGATTACTATCGCGATGCTCTTATCTTGGGCGCCGTTCTTGAGATTCCTTGCGACCCCTCTCGGACGGAAGTTGAGCTCCTTCATTACTTCCAGAATATGATCTCTGGTGGCGGGCTTGACCGTGTTCTTTGCGTTTATCACCGCGGAGACTGTCCCCTTCGACACGTTCGCCCGCCGCGCAACATCCTCGATCGTTATCCTCTTCATCAATCTCTCCGGGTTTCTTCAGGGCCGACCCCAATTGAAACAGTTTGGAAAATTTTGAACGTTTCAATTTATCAACGGGCAGCTAGAAAATCAACAATCCACCCATTTTGTGTGGATTACAGCTGAGAATGTGAAAGTTCCGGGAACTTGATTCACCTTCGGAGATGTTATATATTTTCGACGAATTAACTGAAACAGTCGAATGGTCGTAAGGACGAAACTGTGAAAATTCGAAATAGCGACAACTGGCCTGCCACCAGGCCTGCTGAAAGGAAGACGGACCGATGACGGAACAGCTATCTTCTGAAAAACAGGCTATCATTCTCGACGCCGCCCGGAAGCGGTTTGCCTACTACGGGTTCTCAAAAGTCACGATGGATGAGATCGCCGCCGATGTCGGGATGGGGAAAGCTTCCCTCTACTACTATTTCCCGACGAAGGAGAGCCTTTTCCATGAAGTGATACGTTTGGAGAAGGAGCAATTCCTGAACGACATCAGGTCGATGATCGATCAGAAGAAAGCCCCGTGTGAAATGCTCCGCCAGTACGCATCCAAGCGCGTCGAGTATTTCCGGAATCTCGCGAACCTGCGGGCTCTCCAGTTTCAGCAATCGGCCGAGTCGAGGGCATCTTTTCTCGAACTCTTCAAGACTTTTCAACAGCAGGAAGTCGCTCTTCTTCAACAGGTCCTGGATCTCGGCAAGGCGGCCGGTGAATTCGATGTGGAAGATACACGCCAGTCTGCGGAGATCATCATGCAGATGTTCTACGGGCCGCGTGCCTGGCTCCTCCTGAAGAGAGACAACAGACTGGACGACGATACGTACCATGCGCTGGAACAGTCCGCAAAGCAGATCGTCGAAGTCATCCTTAACGGAATCAGAAAGAGAAAATAAGAAAGAGGAAATAAATGGACAGCAAGGACAACAACAAGAACCCGGATCAGGCAGTCCGGGGCAATCCCGCACCCAACGGGGAGACGGAAGAGAACATCGATGATGTTCCTCTCTTCCGTAAGAAACGCGTAATCATACCGCTCTTCCTCGTCCTCATAGCGGCAGTGGTCGGCGGGTACTACTGGTACATGAACATGCAGAACTACGTCTCCACCGACGATGCATACGTGAGTGCGAACAGCGTGGCCATCAGCACGAAGATGCTGGGGAGGATAATCTATCTCGGTACCGACGAAGGCGACACGGTGCAGGCGGGACAGGTTCTTGTCAGGCTCGACGACCGCGATCTCCGTGCGGAAGAGGCTTCGGCCAAAGCCGGCCTGTCGCTCGCCGAGGAGAGCATACCGCTCGAGCAGGTTCAGGTCAACCGCGCCAAAGACGACTTCAACCGCGCGCAGGTTCAGTACAAGGGCGGCATAACAACGAAGGAGCAGTACGATCACTCGCAGAAGGCGCTGGAAGCCGCGCAGGCTCAGCTGGCCATAGCTACGGCGAAGATCGCTTCTGCCCGCGCCCAGCTGGGAGTGATAGAATCACAGATTCAGAACACGGTTGTTACCGCCCCGATCGGCGGCGTGGTCGCGAAGAGATGGGTGCTCGCCGGCGATGTGGTGCAGCCCGGACAGCCGATCTTCACTATATATGACCTGAAGGATATCTGGATCACCGCCAATCTTGAAGAGACGAAATTGGGCCACATTCATATCGGCGATCCCGTCGGCATCGACGTAGACGCCTATCCCGGCTTGAAGTTCGAAGGGAAAGTATTCGAGATAGGGACCTACACGGCATCGGAGTTTTCCCTCATTCCTCCCGATAATGCGTCGGGCAACTTCACGAAGGTCACCCAGCGCGTGCCGGTAAAGATCTCCATCGCCGACCCGCCTCTTCTGCGCGGTGAAATGCCGGTGCTGAGGCCGGGGATGTCAGTA
This sequence comes from Candidatus Kryptoniota bacterium, assembly GCA_024641705.1. Taxonomy (GTDB): domain Bacteria; phylum Bacteroidota; class Ignavibacteria; order Kryptoniales; family JAKASW01; genus JAKASW01. The sequence continues at coordinate 16,069 of JAHECO010000008.1, read as the reverse complement.
GAGGTCTCGGTCAGGGTAAAGTAGGAGAGAACCGTCGCGATGAGTTACAGCAGCACGTCGAACGGGAAATCTGCCGGAAAAACAGCCGCATTGGGCAACCCGGGCCACGTGAGTTACAAGTGGTGGGTCCTCGCCAACATCATGATCGGCACCTTCATGGCTGTGCTCGACTCCACGATCGTGAACGTCTCACTGCCGAAAATCATGGCCGCGTTCGGGATTTCGGTCGACAAGGCAGAGTGGGTGCTTACAGGCTACCTTCTCGCCTTTGCCGTGATGCTTCCGAGCTCCGGCTGGTTCGCGGACCATTTCGGGTACAAGAGGATCTACATGCTTGCGCTCTTCCTTTTCACGAGCGGATCCTTCCTGTGCGGCCTCGCGTGGGACGAGAACGCGCTGATCTTCTTCCGCGTGATCCAGGGACTCGGAGGCGGCATAATAACTCCGGTCGGTATGGCGATAGTGCTGCGAGAGTTCCCTCATGAGCAGCGCGGCACGGCGCTCGGATTCTGGGCGGTCGCGGCCGCGGGCTCCGTCTCTTTCGGCCCGCTCATCGGGGGGTATCTCGTCGACAACTTCAGCTGGCATTCTATCTTCTACGTGAACGTCCCTGTGGGCATATTCGCGTTGTTCGCCACCTGGGCGATTCAGAGGGAATACAAAGCGGAACGCGCGCGTTCCTTCGACATAGTGGGATTCATCTCGATGACAGTGTTTCTTCTTTCCCTGCTCCTCGCCCTTGCCGACGGCAACAGCGCCTGGAACACCGGTGGCTGGACATCGACGTTCATCATCACCTGCTTTGCGATTGCCTTCGTGTCGCTCGTTGTATTCCTGATCACCGAGTTCACCGTGAAGCACCCGATCCTGGAACTGAACCTGATGAAGAGTTTCAATTACAGCATGGCAAACATCGTACTTTTCATATTCGGGTTCTCCGTGTTCGGGAGCACGTTCCTCCTTCCGCTCTACCTGCAGAATTCGCTCGGGTACACAGCGTATCAGGCAGGCGCCGTTTACCTGCCGATGGGACTGATCCAGGGCGTGGTCGCGCCAATGTCGGGAGTTCTCGCCGACAGGATCAATCCGAAGCTTATCGCTCTCACCGGAATCGTCATCCTCGCGTGGAGCTGGTACCTGAACGGTTTTCTTTCGCTCTTTTCCATGCATTCCGAGATAATGTTTCCCGTTTACCTCCGCGGTATAGGGATGGGACTGATATTCACGCCGCTGAGCACGGTTGCGCTCACGGACATAAAGAGGGAGAAGATGGCGCAGGCCTCCGGACTTTTCAATGTCATAAGGCAGGTCGGCGGTAGTTTCGGGGTAGCCGTCATAGGGACGGTACTGACGGAGCGAACCCTTTTTCATACTGCGCTCAATGGCCAGGCCATGCAGCCGTATTCGCCGGTATACCAGCACGTCATGTTCGGCCTTAGGAATTTCGCGACCGGCGTGCTGAGTGGGCCGGTTGCGGTCGAACTGCAGCGCGCCAAGGCGCTGATATTGTCGAACGCGGTGAGACAGGCGATCGTCCAGGCGACCGACGATACGTTCCTGTTTGCATTTGCCGTAATGATAATCTGCGTGATCCCCATACTATTTCTCAGGACGAAGAGGAAAAATGCGCCCGGGCGAAAGGTCGTCCCCGCGCATTAGTTAATTGTATCCGACTTTTTTTTTCAAATAGATTGAATCGAGGAGGAGATGACAGGATTTACGTCGGTTGAAAACGGGAGGAAAGGATATGCCGGTTCCGTTCTGGATACCGGACATTCCAACTATAAATGGTGGGTACTTGCGAATGTAATGATCGGAACTTTCATGGTCGTCCTCGACGCAACGATCGTGAATGTTGCGCTTCCGAAAATCATGGCGACTTTCGGGATTCCAATAGATACTGCAGAGTGGGTCCTCAACGGCTATCTTATCGCCTTTTCGGTGGTGCTTCCTGCTTCCGGGTGGTTCGCAGACCATATCGGTTACAAGACGGTCTACATGGGAGGACTCTTTCTATTCACTTTAGGCTCGTTTCTCTGCGGCATGGCGTGGAATGAGACGGCGCTGATTTTCTTCCGGGTCCTCCAGGGAATCGGCGGCGGCTTTTTGATGCCCGTCGGAATGGCGATCATCCTTCACGAATTTCCGTTCGAACAGCGAGGCACGGCACTAGGCTTCTGGGCGATCGCCGCCGCGGGCTCCGTCTCGTTCGGGCCGCTAATCGGCGGATACCTTGTCGACAGGTTCAACTGGAACGCGATCTTCTACGTGAACATCCCCGTCGGCATCTTCGCCCTCGTCGCAACGTGGGCGATCCTCAGAGAATACAAGTCCGAGCATTCGCGCTCGTTCGATTTTGTCGGCTTCATATCTATGGCCACGTTTATGGTCAGCCTTCTTCTCGCCCTCGCGGATGGAAACGCGGCGTGGAATACCGGAGGATGGACATCGCCGTTCATCATAACGAATTTTATCATAGCCTTCGTCGGCCTGGTCGTGTTTTTCATAACCGAATTCACGGTGAAGCATCCCCTGATAAATCTCAAGCTGTTCAGGAGTTTCAATTACTCGATGGCAAACGCGGTCTTCTTCATCTTCGGCCTGTCCGCCTTCGGCAGCATCTTCCTTCTTCCGCTTTATCTTCAGAATTCTCTGGGTTATACCGCGTATCAGGCGGGGGCGATTTTCCTTCCGATGGGTTTCCTGCAGGGGATCGTAGCTCCTGTAGCAGGCGTGCTTACCGACAAGATCAATCCGAAGATACCCGCCGTCCTCGGAATTCTATTGTTAGGCTGGAGCTGGTATCTGAACGGATCGCTGTCGCTCTTCTCGATGCACTCGGAGGTCATGTTCCCGATTTATCTCCGCGGCCTCGGCATGGGTCTGCTTTTTACCCCGCTCAGCACCATTGCAATAACGGATATCCAGAAGAAGGATATGGCACAGGCGTCCGGATTGTTCAATGTCATAAGACAGGTCGGCGGAAGCTTCGGCGTCGCGATCGTCGGCGCGGTCCTCACGCAAAGGACCTTCTTCCATACCGCCGTGGACGGCCAGTCGATACATCAGTATTCAGCAACCTATCAGCATATACTCTACGGTCTGAAGAATTTTTCGACGATGGTCTTGAGCGGACCTCCGGCACTCGAGTTTCAGAGAGCGAAGGCGCTTGTTCTCTCGGATGTTGTCAGGCAGGCCATAGTCCAGGCGACCGATGACACCTTCCTCTTCGCGTTCGCAGTTATGATGCTCTGCATCATCCCGATAATGTTCCTGAGGACCAGGCGGAAGCCGAAAGGCGAAAAGGTCGTGAGTATGGAGTGAGTCGAATGGAAAGATGGAATGTTGGAATAATGGAATATTGGAATAACGGTCATTCGGTGTATTCGCGTTCAGCGTGCTTCCGAAAGCTGATCGCCGATTGCTAATCACTGACCGCTAACAGCTATTTAAATAATGGTGGAAATAATGAAATCTCGTTTTCTTCTTTCGATGGTATTAACCGTTCTCTTCACGTCGGTGACGGCGATCTGTCAAACCGATCAGGGCGATTCCCTCACGTTGAATCAGGCGGTTCAGATGGTGTTGTCGACGAGCCCGTCGATTCAGCGGGCAGCCGAGCAGGTGGCCGTCTCCGAGGCGGGTGTCAAGGTGAGCAAGAGTCCTCTCTATCCCGACGCCGGCGTCTCGCTGAACTACACTCGTATAGGGCCTATCCCGGCTTTCAGTTTTCCTGGGTTCGGGAATATCGAGCTCGCGCCCGCCAACAACTACGATGAACACATCGGGTTTAGCGGGACCGTCTACGACTTCGACAGGCGACAGAAGAGCGTGGATCTGGCGAAAACGGAAGTGCGGAGCTCGAAGGACAGGCTGGAGCTTGTCCGGCGCGACCTTGCATACAGCACGATAAGGACTTTCTATACCATTCTCTTCCTGGAGAGAAGCATACAGGTTCAGAACGACGAGATTAGTACTCTGAACGAGCACCTGTTGATGACGAAGAAAAAGGTTGCGGCCGGGACGGCGACCGACTTCGACGTGTTGACCACCCAGGTTCGGGTCGCGGCCGCCGAAAACGAGAAAATAAACCTTGGAAATTCGCTGTCGAATACCGAAATAGTCATGAGGCGTTTGCTGGGTCTTCCCCAGGATGCGCCGCTCAAACTGGCGGGTGAGTTCAGGGAATCGCCGGTTACTCTGAACCTTGATTCGCTGACGGGAGTCGCTCTGGAAAACCGCGTGGAAGTGAAAGCCGCGAACGACCAGATCGCCACGGCCAGGGCCCGATACGACGTCGCTTCGGCAGTAGACAACCCGTCGCTGCATGTGGCATTGGCCTACGGTTTCAAGAACGGTTATGAACCCAATATCGACGCGTGGAGAGGCAATTTTGCAGCCGCTGCACAGCTCCAGATCCCGATTTCCGGCGTCGTCCCGTTCTTCGGCGGATACCGCAAACAAAGTATGGAAGAAGAGGCAAACGCCGGGCTTAAGGCCGCCGAATCTTACAAGACTGACGCAGTGCAGGAAGTTACGGCCGACGTGCAGAAGGGAATCGTCGACCTGCGCTCGAGCATGGACAAATTGCAAACGACCGACATCACGGTACAGCAGGCCGAGAGTGCGCTGAGCCTCGCGAGGATCCGGTACGATGCAGGCACCGTTACCAACCTAGACCTCCTCGACGCGGAGACTGCTCTCGCCCAGGCAAGGCTCATGCGCCTGCAGGCACTTTACAAGTTTGTCGTCGGGAGATACGAGCTGCAACAAGCTATTGGTGTGGAGTCATGGTAATCTTGCCAGAACATTTTGAGTTCAAATGATTCAAACGCGCGGCGTGATTGGCATTTTGAAATCCAAGAATATTCTGTTTGTCTAGAACCTGGAATTCAGGACTTCTTTAACTTGCGCTGAGTCGACAATTGAAACTTCTACAATCCTGCGGTTCGCGCTCCTGGGGCGGCCTCGAGATGCAGGCACTGGCCGCCTCCGCGGAACTCGTGAAGCGCGGACACGACGTCGCTCTTCTCTGCGTCCCCGGATCCACACTCTCGAGGGAAGCATCAGCCGCGGGAATTCCCACGATAGGTTTGCTCGGTGAGGACAGGAGCGCTTTCAACACCATCAAGGGGCTCAGCAGGCTTTTCAGAAGTTACGCCTACGACGTCGTTCACACGCACCTGTCGCACGACCTATGGTGGATCGTCCCGGCTTTGAAGCTCGCCTCATCCGACAGCAAGCTCTTCCTGACCAAGCACATGGCGAGCGGCGTAAAGAAGACCGACCCCCTGCACAGGTTTCTATACGCCAGGCTCCAGGGAACGTTCGCTATCTCGAACTACATCAGGGGAAGTGTGCTGAATACCTGTCCGGTGCCGGAATCGGAAGTGTACATTCTTCCGCCCGGCATACCTATGGATAAGTTTGATCCGGCCCTTTACAGCAGAACAGAAATCAGAAGGAGTCTGGGAATTCCCGACGATGTGATCCTCATCGGAATGGTGGCCAGGATATCGCCAGGGAAGGGACATGAAGAATTCCTCATGGCGGCGAAATCGCTGACCCAATCGTCCGGCTTGAACCTGCGGTTCGTCGTCGTAGGGACTTCGAGCAGCAGTGAGAGATCTTACGAGACCGGGATAAAGCGCATGGCCGGAGAACTGGGCCTGGGCGAATCGGTCGACTTCACCGGGTTCAGAAGGGATGTTCCCGCACTGCTGTCTGCGTTCGATGTTCTGGCTTTCCCGTCGCACGAGGAATCTTTCGGTCTCGGGCTCGCCGAGGCTATGGCGATGGAACTTCCCGTCGTCGCCAGCAAGAGCGCAGGCGTTCTCGATATCGTAGTGGACGGGGAGACTGGCGTGCTGATCCAGCCGAAGGACTACAGGTCGCTGGCCGCCGGGATCGGGAAACTGGCGCGTGATCCGGGACTTCGCAGGAGCTACGGTACCGCGGGACGCAATAGGGTCGAGCGGCTCTTCAGCCTGAAGTCGGTTGTCGACAGACTGGAAAGCTACTATGCCGGAACGCCGCCGCGCGGATAGGCGCCTCCTCAAGGTTCGCCGACGGAGTCAGAGATAGTTGAGTGTTGTAATCGGAAGAGATTGATCCGGCAGTACCCCGGCCTTACGGGAAGGAGCACGGTGAGATCGAACGGAAATCATTAGCGTACGGAAAGTGTTCAAATACCGGGAAGTGGTCTCATTACGCGCACCCGGTATGGTAGAAAACAAACTGGAGCGTTCATGAAAAAATGTCCGATTTGTGGTAGTGACGCAGAGAAGAGGCTGCTTTGCAGGGTGAACCTCGTCTACAATTCAGACTTCGATCTCGTCGAGTGCCCTAAATGCGGCATCATCTGCTTCGACCCCCTTCCTTCGCCCGCCGAGCTGAACAGGTTCTATTCGGCATCATACTACGACTTCGACATGGAACGGGAGCAGGGGAAGGGGATGGCGTTCGCCGCCCGCCTGCGGCGATGGGAAGAGAAGGGGGAGTTTCTTGACGTCGGGTGCGCGACCGGCTTCTTCATCGACGGTATCAGGAAACATTCCGGTTGGGGAGTGCACGGGACCGACTTCGGCGAGAGCGCCGTCAATTTCGCCCGCGAGAAACTCGGTCTCGATGTGAGGCTCGGAAATCTTTCCGACGCCGGTTTCCCCGACGGCTACTTCGATTACGTCCACGTGAACAACGTCCTGGAACACGTCCTGGATCCGGTATCCCTGCTCAAAGAATGCAGGCGCGTCATCAAGCCCGACGGGACATTCTTTCTATCGGTGCCCAACGGGTTCAACGACTCCCTCGACCTTATCGATTTCAATAACATCGAAGGGAAGCCGGCCCGGAGCAAGAACGGGCACATCTTCTTCTTTCCGGCCCGGACACTTCTGATGCTCCTGGATGAAACAGGTTTTGTCATCCGGAAGAAGAAGACCTACAGTTTGAAACGCGGGTTCAGAAGCATCGGGTACCTGCCGCGGAAGCGGGACTGGAAGAAGGATTACTTTCCGCGGGAGGCACCGGAGGTTGAAGTGAGTTCGGAGGTAGTGATTCCGGATAAGCCCAGGCGCCACTCCGACTTTTATCACAGATACCGGTTCGTACAGGGCAACCTTCAGATGGTGCCGGGTCTTCACAAATCCGGACTCGATTTTCTTTTTATAATGAGCCCGAAACGGTGAATCGGAATTCTATCCGTGCCCATTTTGTTAATTGAGCAAGTGATTGTGCCGGTCGAGACTGGAACTGAATTGCGTCTGCCGGGAATCCGATTCAATTCAATCAGGAGATCAGATGACCTGACCCCGGAGAAAGCGGTCCCTCCTCGGAAGCCGCATTCCAGCCGGTCTAAGGAGTTTTGGTTTTGCGAAAGGAGAAAAGAACACAATGTCGGGCAAAAACAACTACGTCGACCTGAAAGTCGCCGATGGAACTGCGATGGCTGCAAAGGTAGAAAGGTGAATAGGTAAAAAGGCGAAATGGAAACGGAGATAGAAAAGATTAGATGGCTTTGAACATCCTTTTGACCTTTTTGCCTTTCACCTCTTAACCTCTCAAAGGATTAACCAAAAGCTATGAGCAAACTATTTTCATCGATCAAGATCAGAGAATTACAATTCAAGAACAGGATATTCGTATCACCGATGTGCCAGTATTCCGCTGCGGACGGCGTTCCGAACGAATGGCACCTGGTTCACCTCGGAAGCAGGGCCGTCGGAGGAGCCGGGCTAGTCATGACGGAGGCCACCGCGGTCTCGCCTGTCGGAAGAATATCGCCGGCGGACCTGGGAATCTGGGACGACGCTCAGGTGGAAGCTTTCAAAAGGATCACCGATTTCGTTAAGTCGCAGTCGGCGGTGCCCGGCATCCAGCTCGCCCACGCCGGGAGAAAGGCCTCCACGAAAATACCGTGGATAGGAGAAGGCGCGGTCGCCGAAACCGACGGAGGCTGGGAAGTAATCGCTCCAAGTCCCGTCAGGTTCTCCGACAGCTATCCGCAGCCGAAGGAAATGATCGTCGCGGACATGAAGGACGTCGTACGGCAGTGGACCGAAGCCGCGCGAAGGAGCCTCGTTGCCGGATTCCAGGTCGCCGAGATCCATATGGCACACGGCTATCTTCTGCATCAATTCCTTTCACCGCTTTCGAACAAGCGGATCGACGGCTACGGCGGGGAGCTGAAGAACAGGATGAAATTTCCGCTGGAGGTTGCGAAAGCGGTCAGAGAAACGTGGCCCGGGAGTCTTCCCGTCTTCGTGCGCATCTCGGCCACCGACTGGGTCGATGGAGGCTGGGACCTGGTCCAGTCGATCGAGCTGGCAAAGGAACTCAAGAAGATCGGAATCGATCTTATAGACAGTTCGACGGGCGGGTTAGTGCCGGGTGCAAAGATTCCGTTCGCGCCGGGATACCAGGTGAAGTTCGCCGACGGGATAAGGAAGGAAGCCGGGATCATGACCGGAGCGATCGGGTTGATTACGGATGCGGCGCAGGCGGAAGAGATACTTGCCTCCGGGCAGGCAGATGTCGTCTTCATGGCGCGCGAATTCCTTCGCGATCCGTATTTCCCGTTGCATGCCGCCAGAACGCTCGGCGACGATCCGCAATATCCGAACCAGTATTTGAGAGCCAAACCGAAATGAAGGTAAAAAGGTCAAGAGGCAAAAAGATAAAGAGGTTAGAAGGGACGCAATACAACAAGCGAACACGCGTCGTAACAAGTATTTATTCCCCTGATGTCTCAGGTCTTGGCCTGTTGACACCTTTACCTTTTCACCTTTTTACCTCTTAACCTTAAGAAGGAGATGCAAAGAATGAAGACAAGATTTCTAGGTAATACCGGCGTAAGAGTTTCCGAGCTCTGTTTCGGAGCGATGACATTCGGAGGTAAGGGATATTGGACGGGTGTCGGACAGGTCCAGCAGAAGGAAGCCGACGACCTTGTGAGCACGGCGATAGAGAACGAAGTGAACTTCTTCGACACGGCAGATGTGTATTCAGAAGGCTGGTCGGAGGAGATTCTAGGCAAGGCGCTCGGGAGCAAGCGGAAAGAAATCATCCTTGCCACCAAGGTGAGAGGGAGAACCGGACCGGGCCCGAACGACATCGGTCTTTCAAGGAAGCATATAATCGATTCCTGTAATGCGAGCTTGAAAAGACTCGGCACGGATTACATCGACCTTTACCAGGTTCACAGCTTCGACCCGCGTACTCCGCTAGAAGAAACTCTGCGGGCCCTCGACGATCTTGTGAGGGATGGGAAAGTCAGGTACATAGGCGCATCGAACTTCACAGGCTGGCAGCTGATGAAGGCCCTCTCAATCTCGGACAGGCAGAACCTCGAGAGGTTCGTTACACTCCAGGCTCTTTATTCACTCATCGCCCGCGATCTTGAAAACGAGCTCGTCCCCTTATCGCTCGACCAGAAGCTCGGTATCCTTCCGTGGAGTCCGCTGGGCGGCGGCTTTCTGACCGGCAAGTACAGGCGGGGAAAACCTCGACCCGAAGGCGCGCGAAGGAGCGACCCGACAAAGCAGTTCCTCCAGTTCGACGAGGAGAGGGGCTTCGACATTGTCGATGAGCTCGAGAAGATAGCCGGCAATCACAAAGCTACGATTACCCAGGCCGCTCTCAACTACCTTCTCAGGAAGCCGGGCGTGGCATCGGTAATAATCGGCGCGAAGAACAAAGAGCAGCTGACGGACAATTTGAAGACGACGGATTGGGAGATGACCCCCGAAGAGGTGGCGCGACTTGACGAACTCAGCAAACTGCCCCGTGTCTACCCTTACTGGATGCTCGAGAGGATGGCCCAGGACAGGTAGGCCTGAGAGGTAAATTGGAACACGGATCATACGGATGGGACGGATTCTCACGGATTTGAGGAAGGGTAAAATATTGACCGGTGGTAGTCCGTGCATTTCCGTGTTATCGGTGCACCATTTCTTTTCAATGCAATCATAGAGACAAAATGGCAATGAAACTCGAAAACAAAGTTGCTGTTGTGACCGGTGGTGGACGCGGCATAGGCAGAGCCATCGCCGAAGCTTTTGCGCGCGAAGGAGCCAGCGTAGTGGTCACCGCCGCGAGGCAGAAAAATGAGATCGAAGAGGTCGCGTCCCGGATCGGCGGAACCGCAATTCTCGCGGACGCATCTGACAAGGGAAACGTGGAGAGGCTTGTCGGGACGGTCGTCTCCAGGTTTGGCGGGATTGACATCCTCGTCAACAATGCCGGACGCGGAATGAAATTCGTAAACGAGAATTTCATGACGCAACCGACACCATTCTGGGAGGCCGACCCGGACGCCTGGAGGATGGTGATAGACACGAATGTCAACGGAGTTTTCCTGATGACGCGCGCAGTGGTACCACACATGCTCAGGTGCGGTTCGGGAAGGATAATCAACATCTCCATGAATTACGAGACGATGAAGCGGCAGGGATTCACTCCGTACGGCCCGTCCAAAGCCGCGCTCGAGTCGATGAGCATAATCTGGGCTAAGGAACTGGAAGGGACGGGCGTGACACTGAACGTCCTTCTTCCGGGCGGCGCGACCGCTACCGGGATGATCCCCGACTCGTTTCCCGAGTCGATGAGAGATAAGCTCATCGATCCGGCAGTGATGGGGCCCCCGGCGGTATATCTGGCTTCGGATCAAGCGAAGGAAATGAACGGACAGCGGTTAGTCGCAATTGAGTGGATCAAAGAGAAACAAAAATGAGAACCGAGTAAATTATTTTAGAGGAGATATTCGAATGGAAAAACGAAAACTTGGAAAAACAGGATTGACAGTATCCGCCCTCGGGCTGGGCTGTATGGGGATGTCGGAATTCTACGGCCCGGGAAACGACGACGAATCGATAAGGACAATTCACCGTGCGATCGAGCTCGGCATAACCTTCTTCGACACTGCGGACATGTATGGTCCTTTCATAAATGAGGAACTCGTCGGCAAGGCATTGAAGCCCTATCGGGAAAGAGTCGTGATTGCGACGAAGTTCGGCAATGTCCGCGGCCCGAACGGCGAGCGGCTCGGCATAAGTGGAAAGCCCGATTATGTCCGCGATGCGTGCGAGGCAAGCCTGAAGAGACTCGGCGTCGACACGATCGACCTCTATTACCAGCACCGCGTCGATCCGAACACGCCGATCGAAGACACCATCGGCGCGATGTCGAGGCTCGTCGAGGAAGGAAAGGTGAGATATCTCGGAATGTCCGAAGCCTCCGCCGCGACGCTCCGCAGGGCGAACAAGGTCCATCCGATATCGGCGCTGCAGACGGAATATTCTCTCTGGACGCGCGATGTCGAAACCGAAATTCTGAACACCTGCCGTGAACTCGGGGTCGGATTTGTCCCCTACAGTCCGCTCGGGAGAGGATTTCTAACCGGCGCCATCAAGAAGCTCGACGTCTTGCATCAATCCGATTTCAGGCGCAACAACCCGAGGTTCCAGGGCGAAAATATGGAGAGAAATCTCCGGCTGGTTTCGGAGATCGAAAAGATCGCCGCCGAGAAGAATTGTACGCCCGCCCAGCTCGCGCTTGCGTGGGTGCTGGCCCAGGGGAACGACATCGCCCCGATCCCCGGAACGAAGCGAATCAAGTACCTCGAGGAAAATGCGGCGGCAATGAACATCAAATTGGTCCCCCACGACCTGAAGAGGATCGACAAAGTTGCGCCCCCGGGAGTAGCGGCAGGCCTGCGCTATCCCGAAGCCGCCATGAAGTCGGTGAACATCTGAAATCAAAGTCAAAAGTCTGCCGATCAAAAATCACGTCGTGTGATGATCGGTCACCGCGAAGCGGGATCCCGCGTATCGAAAAAGACAATAATGAGCGGGACTTCCCGAACATCGTGTTCGGGAAAAAGGAAAAAGTCAAAAGTGAAAAGTGAAAACTGAAAGTCAAACGTCAAAGGTAAGATAGTGTCACTTTTCACTTTTGAGCTGTGGTTTTGACTTTTGGCCTTTGCATTTTGACTTTCTAAGTACAATGTGCCGCAAACAAATACTAATCGTAGTCGTGACCCTGGCATCTGCGGTCGCTGTTGCATTTGCCGGTCCGCCGTTCCGTACTGATGATCCCATCCCGGTGCCCTACACGCACGGAGAACTGTACCTCTTTTCCACCGGGGTGGTCGACGGTACGGGGACAAGCGGAGTGGGCCCTGCCGTCGAGTTCAACTACGGCGTCTTTCCGAACACCCAGTTCCATATCGTTTTCCCTTTGGCGTTCGATTCGCCGAAGGGAGGGGCTTCCTATGCGGGCTACGGCGATACCGAGATAGGAGTGAAGTACCGCTTCGTCGAGCAGTCGGAATTCATCCCCGATATCGGCATGTTCCCGCTTGTCGAGCTTCCCACGGGGAACTCCGCGAGAGGGCTCGGCAATGGAAAGGCTCAGGTTTACGTTCCGCTCTGGTTCCAGAAAGATATCGGAAACTGGACTGTCTACGGCGGGGACGGGTACTGGTTTAATCCCGGACCCGGTAACAGGAACTGGGACTTTTCGGGCGTCCTAATCCAGTATAATTTCAGCGACATGTTTTTTTTCGGCGCCGAGATCTTTCATCAGACCGCTTCCACTGTCGATGCATCCGGATACACGGGGATACATATCGGCGGAAGCATTCCTGTCGCGAAAGATTACGAGATCCTCTTCTCGGGCGACGCCGGGAACGGGATCACTTCCTACAAGCACTTTGCGTACTACCTGGGATTGTACCATACTTTTTAAGAAAGTCAAAGGTCAAACCTGTCCTGACGACAGGTCAGGAAGGCAGAAGGAAAAAGTAAAAGTCAAATATCAGAGGTAAGCTAAAGCAACCTTTGAGTTTCTATAGCTTGAACAACAATCTGTAAGGAGAGAGAAATGGAACTTAGAAAACTCGGCAAACTCGGACCGGAAGTCTCGGCCCTTGGACTCGGCTGCATGGGGATGTCGCAGTCGTACGGGAGTGGAAACGACGAGGAATCGATCGCGACAGCTCACAGGGCGATCGAACTCGGGATAACGTTTTTCGACACGGCCGATGTGTACGGAGCTGGTGCGAACGAGCTCCTTGTCGGAAAAGCTTTGAAACCGTACCGCAATAAAGTTCTAATAGCCACAAAATTCGGCAATGTGAGGACAAAGGACGGAAAGACCCTCGCGATCAACGGCAGGCCGGAGTACGTGCGCCAGGCATGTGATGCCAGTCTGAAACGGCTCGGCATTGAAACGATAGACCTTTACTACCAGCACAGGGTAGATCCGAACACTCCCATCGAAGACACCGTCGGCGCGATGTTAAGGCTGGTCGAGGAAGGGAAGGTAAGATTTCTCGGGCTGTCCGAAGCGTCGCCGGCGACGATCAGGCGAGCGAACAAGGTCCATCAGATTACGGCTTTGCAGAGCGAGTACTCGCTCTGGACGCGGGACGTCGAGAAGGAAATCCTGGCTACCTGCCGGGAGCTCGGAATCGGGTTCGTGCCGTTCAGTCCGCTCGGTCGCGGGTTCCTCACGGGCCAGCTCAGGGACAGCGGCGCTTTCGGCGAAAAAGATTTCAGGAAGGACAACCCCAGGTTCATGGGCGAGAATTTCAGGAAGAATCTCGAGTTCGTCGGGAGGATCGAGAAGATGGCCGCGGCGAAGAGCTGCACCGCCGCTCAACTTGCACTCGCGTGGGTACTCGCGCAGGGAAGCGACATCGTTCCGATACCCGGCACGAAACGGAGAAAGTATCTCGAAGAGAACATCGCGGCGCTGGGAGTAAACCTGTCGAAAGAGGATCTCTCACAGTTGAACGAGGTTGCCCCGCCGGGAGTGGCGGCCGGTGCGCGGTACAATGACGAAATGATGAAAGCGGTCGACAGGTAAGAACTGGTCCGGCGAGAGACGAAGACGGCGGGCTTGTGCCCGCCGTCTCATCATCGCCGATATTTTACCCGCCTATTTCTGCGGAGTCTGTTGAGGCTGCTGGGGTTTCTTCCTGCGACGCATGAAGAAATAGAGTGCGAGCAGGGCCAGCACGATAATGATGACGATATAAAGAACCGTGTGGGAAGGCCTGGCGGCAGCTTCCCAAGCGGCAAGCTTGCTCTGAAGCTGGGCCTGCTGATTCTTCGTAACTATACCTTCGTCGACTAGCATGGGGAGCCATTGCGTGCCTATGCTCGGGTTCCACACGTCGTTCAGGAAGCGGTTCAGTCTGGCCGCCTTGTCGGCGTCGGGAGCGTTGATGTCGCCGCCCTGAGTGTCGAGATAACTGCCCAGACTCGATACAAATTCGTCGCCGCTGTTGAACGGGGCGATCGATATCGTCGCGCTCTTGAATTCATTGTTGAGGCCGCTCCAGAGTGTGGAATCCGCTTTGCGTCCCCACTGTGCTATGGCAGTGTCTACCGCCGCGACCTGCTTAGTTCTCTCTCTCCTGTTCACATAAAGGTTCGCCAGCCGCGGGCCGAGTCCCTTCCAGTACGAGCTGAACCTGTGCTGCTCTCTGAGCATCTGCACGAGGTCCTTGCCCGTAAGCTGCGTGGTCTCGAGGAACTTCATGTTTTGTTCAGCGGACTGCAGGATGCTCGCGACGACGTTGTGACGCTCGACTTTGCCGAGAAGCATATTCTTCTGCCGGTCGGACAGCCCCTGAATGTTGTTGCCGTACTGCATGAACATGCTGTCCACGAGGGCGAAGATCGCGGCATCGCGTGCCCTCAGTCCTTCGCGCAACCTGGAGATCACTTTGTTGAGCGAATCGATGACTTCTTTGTTCTTCTCCATGGCTTTGGACATCACGTCCAGCGAGGCCATGAGCTTGTCGTTCTCCGCCGAAAGGCTGTCCACTTTTCCCGATAAAGTGCGTACCTGCATCTCGAGATCTGCAATCCTCGCGACCTGTGTCTCTATAAGACCCAGCTTGTCCTGAGCAAGGCGGAGTTCGACCCGCACTTCGCTGATCTGGTCGTCATACTTGTCGGGATAGAGCGCCTTGTTGAGGAGTGTGGTGTCGGGTGCATACTCTTTCATAAGCTCGTCGATGTTTGCACTTATCTCCGCGCAATCCTGAACCGTCTTGGCTTCCTTTATTGCCTCCCTGATAGCCTTGTACTTCGTCTGGAACGATTTGACCGTCTCGAAGTCCGATCTCTGCTGGGCAGCCGCCGTCGCGAGGAAGCCCAGCGCGAATATCACTACCATGCCTTGTGTCATGGCGCCGAGTGTGTTCCTCAGAGTTTTCATTTCTTGGCCTCCTCATGAATTCCATCTTTCGTGAGCAAGATCGGCTTATCCTTGCCGTTTATCAACTCGATGTACGGAGACCTCTGGTTGAAGGCGGGCGAGGTGAGCCCGTCCTTCGATACGGGGACCGCCTTCTCGAGCACAAGACCGCCATCTCCCTGTGCAAACACGTACACGTTCTTGAATTTCGGTCCGGTGATGTAATAGTAGCCCCTCACGCCGCGGATCAGCCTGATCGACTTGCTGCCCACATTCACGGAATCCTTGAACTCGGCGTACATCAACGGCTTGATGCTGAACGAGACGCTGTACCGGTCCTCATGCACGACACCCTGAGAATCGGACTTCAGCTCGTCCTCGATCGGCCACGAGAAATCCGCCGGTTTCAACATCAACGGCGAACATCCGGCAGCCAGGATCGCCAGCAAAACGAAGAAGATACCAGATGATTTCATACGCACTCCTTTTATGATTTGGGTCGACAGAAAAAACCTGCAAATCTAGGTGGAGAAATGTAGAAAAGGGGGAATTAGAATGCAAGCGGGCGGCCCGCCGGGTGATTAGCAAATCTAGCAGGGAAAAGAGAATCTGAACGCAAATTGTACGAATAGGAATTGATGGGCTAGGGAAGTCCTCAAATCTAATGACACGAATGCAAAAAGCCCGACTTCTTTTATTCGTGCCATTTGCGAAGAGCCCTTCCATGGCCCACGAGATATTACTAGCAGGCTGTTGAAAAATATGTTAATGAGACAAAAATCTTCATGTGGACAAGTTCTTTAAGATGGAAGACTGGTTCAGGCGTTGTGGATTTGAGATCTGTTGGGACTTCTGAAGTCCG
>JAHECO010000074.1 GCA_024641705.1 Candidatus Kryptoniota bacterium | reverse complement strand
CTCCGGGCATCTGTCCCGGACTCAGCACGGGCGATCATCGACGAACGTCTTGAAGAGATGCGCTTGAACTACACAATGGAAACTGAACGATCGACTCACCAGGCAGTCCTTAATGGAAACGAGATTCAGATGGAAATGCCGTCGGGCGGCAGCGGTGGAGTTGAGCTATTCTAATGCAGTGGACCTGTTATGATGCTTCTACTTGCGGAGTGTAAACGATGGCAAAACTGATTATGACAGTGGATGACTCCACGAGTATCCGACAAATGGTCTCCTTTACCCTGACCAGTGCCGGCTATCAGGTTGTCGAAGCTGTCGACGGCAGCGACGCCCTTTCGAAAATCGGCGACTCGTCGACGATTGACATGTTGATCACCGATCTGAACATGCCGAATCTGGACGGTATCGGACTGATCAAGAACGTGCGCACTCAGCAGCGCCATAGATTCATCCCGATCCTTCTATTGACAACGGAATCCCAGGAAGCGAAAAAGCAGGAGGGGAAAGCCGCCGGGGCATCGGGCTGGATTGTAAAACCATTCAACGCTACTCAACTAGTCGAAGTCGTAAGGAAACTGCTCAAATGAAGGACCGAAACCAACAGGCATTCGTCGAAGAAGCGAAAGAACTCCTTGCCGGACTGGAGGAAGCAGTTCTGGAGATTGAACGTGATCCTCTAAATACAGAGCTGATTGGAAAGATCTTTCGGACTATGCATACGATCAAGGGATCGAGTGCTATGTTCGGGTTTGAATCGATTGCCTCATTTACACATGAGCTTGAAACAGCGTTCGACTGCGTCCGCGAAGGGACCATGCAAGTAACGCCCGAGTTGGTCACGCTGACACTTGCGAGCAGGGACCATATCGCTTCGCTTTTGCTCGTTGTCGAGGACGGCCTGCAGGTCGATGAGGCGCTGACATCGAAGGGCAATGCAATCCTGCGGCAGTTGCGAACCCTGATGCCGCAAGCCGCAGAGCCGGGTGTCGCTGCAAAAACGCCTGCAGCAACGGTGTCTGATCCCAACGCGGACAGTCAGAAATCTGTCCTCTACAGGATCTACTTCAAACCGCCGGAAAACATCTTCCTGCGCGGACTGAACCCCGCTAATCTCATTGAGGAACTGGCGGCGATGGGCGACGAAGAACACGTCGTCCATGCAGATAGCCCTTCCGTGCAGGAACCAGAAGGCGCAGACTTATGCCGTTCAATTTACGATATCCTGCTTTCGACCGCGCATCCGGCGGAGGGGATACGGGATGTTTTTATTTTTGTGGAAGAAGACAGCGAGCTCCGGATAGAGAAATTGTACGACGCAGCCCCGCTCGGCAAAGACAAATGGCAGCCTTTGCTCGAAACCATGCGGGCATCCAAGGGGGTACCGACCTCATCCCTGCAGGCGCTCATTAACGAGACGGAGGGCCGCCGGGAGAAGGTGAAAGTCGACGCGACGGCGGACGGCGGAACCGGCAGGCATCAAGAGCAAAGGGCAATCCACAGCATCAAGGTCCCATCGGAGCGTCTCGATAAGTTGGTGAATCTGGTCGGCGAACTGGTCACAGTTCAGGCTCGTCTGACTATCGCCGCGATGAACCTGACGGACCCGACGCTGACGCAAATCGCCGAAGAAGTAGAGGCATTAATCGCAGAGCTTCGCGACAATGCGATGAGCATGAGAATGGTTCCGATTGGCACGACATTTATGCGCTTTCAGCGGCTTGTCCGTGATCTTTCCGTCGAACTCGGCAAAGAAATCCGGCTCGTTACCGAAGGTGAAGATACGGAGCTGGATAAGACAGTGATTGAACGCCTCGGTGATCCTCTTGTACATATGATCCGCAATTCGATTGACCACGGTATCGAGTCGCCGGACATGCGCGAGGCGGCCGGGAAACCGCGAACGGGCACGATATGCCTCTCCGCGGCGCATTCCGGCACGAATGTGAATGTGACCGTCTCAGACGACGGCCGGGGATTTGACGTCGAAGCAATTCGTCTCAGGGCGGTTGCCCAAGGCATGATAAAACCGGATTCTCATCCGACAGAACAAGAGCTTTTCGCTTTTGCCTTTGCACCGGGGTTTTCCACGTCAAAGGAAGTCACAAGCGTTTCGGGACGCGGTGTTGGGATGGATGTCGTTCGCCGAAATATCGAGGACCTCGGCGGGAAAATCGAGATAGCGAGCAAACAAGGACAGGGATCGACATTCACGCTGAAACTTCCCCTCACGCTGGCAATTATTGAAGGTTTGCTCGTGAGAGTCAACGACGAGCTTTTCGTTTTGCCGCTTGCCGCAGTTAAGGAATGTGTGGAGTTGCCGCCCTGGAATGCGCGACGCGGCAATGGCGGCCAGCTTATAAATGTACGGGGCGAAATCGTCCCGTACGTGAGGCTGCGTGATTACTTCGAAATGACCGGCAGCGCCCCGTCGATCGAATATGCGGTCATCGCGGAAGTCGAGGGCAAGCGCTGCGGATTTGCCGTCGATTCTATAATCGGAGAACAGCAGGTCGTTATCAAGTCTATCGGAAAATCGTACAAGGATGTCAAGGGAATCTCGGGCGCAACCGTCCTTGGCGACGGTGCCCTCGCTTTGATCATAGATATTCCGGTCGTGCTGTCTACCGCGGAAAGTGAAAGAGAACGACTTCTGCGGTTGGCTTCGGCAGACGTGCGAGTTGAATCCTCAGGATCTTTAGCAATCCGGGGAGAAGCACAATGAGCGTGCGAACAAATACAGTAAGCAACACGGTTTTTCATCTGCAGTTCCTAAGCACAAACAAGGAAAGGGAGTTATCATGAAATGGTTCTTTAATCTGAGGATAGGGACAAAACTGCTGGCGGGGTTTAGCATTGTCTGTGCGATCACCGCCGTGGTGGGAATTCAGGGTGTCTCAGATATGGGCAGGATAAACGACATGCTGAACAGTCTCTATGAAAACGAGACGTTAGGCATCTCGTACATCAAAGAAGCCAATATCAACCTGATATACCACGAAAGAGCGGAAAAGAATTTCCTGCTTTCATCCACTCTCGAACAGCGTCAAGAGTTTCAGAAACGACTGGAAGAATCCGAGAAGTCGTTCCTTGACAACATGGCGAAAGCGAAACCTCTTCTTCGTACTGATAGAGAAGAGAACATCTTCGCAAAGTTACAGAAACAGTGGAATGACTATCTGGCCGTGAACCAGGAAGTCATGCGGATAGCAAGTGGTGAGAAGTTGAGCGCGTCGAGGGAATCCGTGCAGCTGGCAAGGGCTAAGGAGAGTCAACTGGTTGACAGTGTCGATAATACTATGACAAACCTAGCCGTCCTCAAGGAGCAAAACGGGAAGAAGGCTTACGATGACAGCGATGTCGTCTACGCCGACAGCAAGCGATTCCTGATGATGCTGATAATTGCCGGAGTGGGACTCGGTCTTTCCCTGGGAATTCTTATCTCGCGCAATATCACAAAACCGCTGCGCGTTGCGCTGGACGCTGCCAATAAACTTGCGGATGGCGATCTGAGAATGAACCTCAAAGCATCAGGTAAAGACGAAGTGGGCCAGTTGGTCAATGAATTCTCCAATATGATAAGGAAGATATCGAATGTTGTCGAGGATGTCCGCACATCATCAGAAAACGTGGCCTCCGGGAGTCAGCAGCTGAGCTCGACGTCGGAACAGATGTCGCAAGGATCGACAGAACAAGCCAGTGCTGCTGAAGAAGCTTC
This sequence comes from Candidatus Kryptoniota bacterium, assembly GCA_024641705.1. Taxonomy (GTDB): domain Bacteria; phylum Bacteroidota; class Ignavibacteria; order Kryptoniales; family JAKASW01; genus JAKASW01. The sequence continues at coordinate 9,505 of JAHECO010000074.1, read as the reverse complement.
ATCGTCCATGGAAGAAATGGCAAGCAACATAAAGCAGAATGCCGACAATGCTCACCAGACTGAGGTCATCGCGACGCGGTCATCTCAGGATGCCAGATCGGGAGGAGAGGCCGTCCATCAGACGGTAGATGCGATGAAGAAGATTGCCGACAAGATTTCAATCATCGAGGAAATCGCCCGGCAGACGAACCTTCTCGCGCTCAACGCGGCTATTGAAGCGGCGAGGGCCGGAGAACACGGCAAAGGCTTTGCGGTCGTTGCTTCCGAGGTCCGAAAGCTGGCCGAACGCAGCCAGGCAGCCGCAGGCGAGATCAATCAGTTGGCGGGCTCCAGCGTCGAGATCGCCGAGAAGGCAGGAGAGATGCTGGGCAAACTTGTGCCGGATATCCAAAAGACAGCGGACTTGGTGCAGGAGATCAGCAGCGCCAGCGCAGAGCAGAGCACAGGTGCCACACAGATCAATAAGGCCATTCAACAGCTGGATCAAGTGACACAGCAGAATTCCTCGGCGGCGGAAGAGATGGCCGCGACGGCGGAAGAGCTTGCAGCGCAGGCAGAGCAGTTGAAGAACGCAATCAGCTTCTTCAAGTTGGATGAACAAGAGCTGAGTCACCAGGCTAAGGCCGCCGCACACGTTCAAACTCATGCCAACATTGCGCATATAGCAAGAAAAGAATCTGCGGCCAAGAAGCAAACGCCCGCCATGGCCGCCGCTCCGAACGGACATCTCATAACATTGGATGACCAGCATCCGCAGAATGGTAACGGGGATGCTGAGTTTGAGAAATACTGAGGAGGCGCAAATGGACGAGAGCATGACAGAGACCACGCAGTACCTGACTTTCAAACTGGAAGACGAGGTATATGCCACCACCATCTCTCAGGTGCGCGAAGTACTTGAGTATTCCAAGGTCACGAAAGTGCCCCGCACGCCGGATTACATGCGTGGAGTGATCAACCTCCGCGGGCGTGTGGTCCCGGTATTGGACCTGAAACTGCGATTCGGGATGAACCGGACGGAACAGACCGTGAACACATGTGTGATCATCGTGGAAGTAGATATGGACGGGGAGACGATGATAATAGGAGCCTTGGCCGATAGTGTACAGGAGGTGATCGAGTTGGATGCCTCCTTAATCGAACCGCCGCCAAAAATCGGAACGAAGCTGAACACGGACTTCATTCGCGGGATGGGTAAACGTGATGACAAGTTCATCATCATCCTGGATATTGACAGAGTCTTCTCGGCTGAGAATTTGGGAGCGGTAAGAGCTACCATGGCTGAGCCGGAAACGGTTGCCGAATAGGTGACGGATTCTCCAAAGACGACAGGCTTTCGATTTCTCACTCGGTTGCCGAATGAGATCGGAAGCCTTGCCGTCAGGAACCCAAGAACGGTTGTAAGCGCCAACTGGCCGTAAAATGGAACGCAGACTTGTACGTACTATCATAGCCCCGTCGGAGCGACAGGTGCGTGGCGATACTGGGCGACACCGGGCCCGAGAAGTCCACGAAAGCTTTTCATTGGAAGAGCAAGAGCTTTCAGACCGCGATTTCTCCCGGTTGAGCGCATTCATCAGGGAGATGACTGGTATCGCTATGTCCGATGTAAAGAAAACCATGCTTCAGGCACGCCTTCAAAAAAGGCTACGGGCTCTTCATCTGACCAACTTTTTCGACTATTGCGAGTATCTATTCGGCCCGGACGGGATCGAGGAGATAGACGAATTCATCAACGTAGTCACGACCAACAAGACGGATTTCTTCCGTGAGCCGCACCACTTCGATTACCTCGTCGAGACCGCGGTCCCATTTCTCAGTCATCACGGGTTGCTTGGCCAACGGTATCTCAAGGTGTGGAGTGCGGCATGTTCAAGCGGGATGGAGCCATACACGCTTGCGATGGTGCTTGCAGAATATGAGGCGGTGAATCCCGGGTTCTCATGGACCGTCCTCGGGACAGATGTTTCCACAAGCGTGTTGGAGAATGCATCGCAAGCCACGTATAAAGAGGAAACCATCGAACCTGTGCCCATGGCGCTGAGGAAAAAGTATCTTCTGCGAAGTTCGGACCGGTCGAAACAATTGGTGAAGATCGCACCGGGGTTGCGCTCGCGTGTGGAATTCCATCAACTCAATTTCATGCAAGATGATTACGGACTCCGTCAGCAGTTTGAGGTGATCTTCTGCCGCAACGCCATTATTTATTTCGACCGTCCGACGGCCCTCAAGATATTAAAAAAGATTACAGATTATTTGATTCCAGGCGGCTTTCTTTTTCTCGGGCATTCGGAATCGCTGAACGGGTACCCGCTTCCGTTTGATCCGGTGGGGCCTACGATCTACCAAAAGAAGCCCGGGGAATTATGAATTCGAAAATAAGTGTCCTCATTGTGGATGATTCCTCGGTTGTCCGGCAGACGCTGAGCGAGATTCTCTCATCAGATCCCGATATCGAAGTGATGGCGACCGCTGCGGACCCATACGTGGCAGTCGACCGTATTGACAAGCAGGTGCCGGATGTAATGACTCTAGATGTTGAAATGCCGCGCATGGACGGCATCACCTTCCTGCAAAAGATCATGTCTCAGCATCCGATTCCTGTGGTTATTATCTCCAGTCTTGCCGGGAAAGGAACGGAAACGGCGTGGAAGGCCATTGAGTTTGGTGCCGTCGACGTGATCGCCAAGCCTGCCATGGGAACGAAGCAATTTATTGAAGAGTCGCGCATTCAGATTTGTGATGCGGTGAAAGCCGCATCACGTGCCCGTTTGAAGAAAGCGCAGGCCGTGCATGAAATCAGCCCTAAGCTCACTGCCGATGTCATATTGGCCAGGGCGACCACGAAGGCTATGGCGGAAACTACCGAAAAGGTCATAGTCGTGGGTGCATCGACGGGAGGTACAGAAGCGTTGAGAGTTTTCCTTGAAATGGTCCCGCCAGATTCACCGGGAATTCTGATCGTGCAGCACATGCCGGAGAACTTCACGGCTTCCTTTGCCAAGCGCCTCGATTCACTCTGTGCCATCACCGTCAAAGAGGCTGAGACAAATGACGCCATCATACGCGGCAGAGCGCTGATCGCACCGGGAAACAGACACGTGCTCCTTAAACGCAGCGGAGCACGGTATTATGCTGAGGTCCGAGATGGACCGCTTGTATCGCGGCACCGGCCATCGGTCGATGTCTTGTTCCGTTCGACGGCGCGTTATGCGGGGAAAAACGCCATTGGCATCATAATGACCGGGATGGGCGACGATGGTGCGCGTGGTATGAAAGAAATGAAGGAAGCGGGGGCGTACACCATCGCGCAGGACGAAGCGACCAGTGTTGTCTTCGGCATGCCCGCCGAGGCCATTAAACTTGGCGGGGTCGATAAAGTCCTTCCCTTGCAGGACGTTTTTGCCGAAGCCTTGCGTCACGCGGAGAATGGGTAGGACAGAACTATGAGATATATGCCGGAGGATGAGGAGGGGAATTCCGATCCGCTCCCGACCGTAACTATACACGTCGGCGGTATTCATGCGAGCAAAACACCCGTAAAGATCAAAACACTTCTTGGTTCCTGCGTTTCTGCCTGCATGTACGATCCTTCGACGGGAATCGGCGGGATGAACCATTTTCTTCTGCCGGGCGAGCTGGATAGTCTCGATCTCTCCACTCGTTATGGAGTCAATGCCATGGAGATCCTCATCAATGAAATGATGAAAGTTGGCGCCAGTCGATCCCATATGCAGGCGAAGGTGTTTGGCGGTGCAGATATCTTCCGTGCAAATCACAAACTGATGATGGTCGGGAAAAGAAATATCGAATTCATCCGAGAATTCCTGGATACGGAGAGAATACCAATTCTCAAAGAACGTTTGGGTGGGAACGACGGGCTGATTGTCCATTTCATTGCACACACGTTTGAAGTGTTTGTGAAGCCGATTTCTGCTTCTCATTTCAGGCAGAAAGAGGAAGAGGAAATGACTTTTTATAAGAAGATTGCGCATGAGCTTGTCAACCGAGAGTCAACAAATGTCACATTGTTCTAGAACTCGTATCAACGCCCGAAAGATGGTCCAGTATGCTTTTTGGATCTCGCGCCGGTCTGATGGAAATATTCCGAAGGGATCTCTTGGTTCAGAACAGGATAGATGTCGATTGCTGATTTGCAGTCAAAGGAAGGTTCATCTTTGTAAGCGGCGAAGCCGCATCGGAGCAGGCCCACAATTTTCTCCAGGACAGCGGCTGCGAGGTTCTGCTCAAGCCGTTCCCGTTCGGCCTGCTCGCGGAAAAGATTGTAAAGATCACGGAGCTTGCAGACTTGAGTTGCATGCGGACCAGGCGAGATAGACCTCCTGCCGGGCGATCCACAACCGACATTCAATCCTGAAAGGACGAGACCAAAAATGCGTATCAACATCTTCAAGAAACAGATATTGTGGTTCTCGGTGGTGCTATTGTTCACGCTGGGCCTTGGAGTTGTGAATCTCATTGAAGTGAAGAATGTCCGTTTCGATGTCTTCGAAATGATGGATCATGATCTCGTGGTCAGATCGGCGGCGAAGGATATCAAGGCCGACTTGCTCCGGGCAAATTCACTCAGAAAAGACATAATAATAACGGACAACAAAAACATGATGGACAGCGTTAAATCCGATCTTCGGCAGGCCCAGAGCGATGCACAGACGATCATTCAGGCCGCCGAAGTCACGTCGAACCGGAAGGACGCCAGGCAGATCATCGGTTTGTCCGACGAGTATTTAACGAATCTGGATTCCACTTTCGGGCGGCTCGCCGAAATCCAAAGGGGGTCTCACAGATCGCTAGCCGTTGTTGCTGCCACCGACCCGGAAGCTCGCAAGCTCATAAATCTGACTTCGAATGAAGCGGACAGCCTGGTGAGGTTTGCATCCATCGTGGCGGCAAACGCGGATTCTGCGCTGGCGGCGAATTACTCAGGCGTCAGAGGAACGATCACGTCGGCGGAAGAGATGGCGCTCGTATGGCTGTTACTGGCCATGATTGCCGGTGCGATCGTTTCTGTGGTTTCGTCAAAAGCCATCGCCGGGCCTATAACTGAATTAAGCGGTGCAGCCAACCGGGTTGCGGGTGGAGATAACGAGGTGCAGGTTGAATTCGACAGGAGCGACGAGATCGGTGAACTGGCAAAGTCGTTCAACACGATGGTGCAAAACATCAGGCGCGCGCTGCAGGAAGTGAAGTTGAAGAGCGATGCTGCCGAGGCAGCGGCGCGCGACGCCGAGAATGCCCGTTTACTCTCCGACGAACAGCGTCAGTATCTTTCCGACAGTGTCGAGAGCATGCTTGCGGCGATCGAGAGGTTTTCAGAAGGTGATCTTACCGTCAGACTAAACAATTCGAAGGACGACGATATCGGACGGCTTTACCGCGGATTCAACAAGGCGATCCTGAACATCCGCAACATGATCGAGCAGGTTAGGGTTGCGGTCGAAACAACCGCAAGCGCGTCTGCCGAGATCAGCAGTTCGACTGAACAGCTTGCCGCAGGCACTCAGGAGCAATCGGCCCAGTCCAACGAGGTGGCCGCCGCCGTGGAGGAAATGTCGAGGACAATCCTCGACAATTCGCAGAACGCCTCCCGCACCGCAGAAGCTGCGACCAGAAACGGCAAGACCGCGAGAGAAAGCGGGGAGGTCGTTTACGGAATGGTAAAGAAGATCAAGGATATAGCCGATGTCGTATCCAGGTCTGCGGGAACGGTTGAAAAGCTTGGTGTCTCGAGCCGGCAGATCGGCGAAATCACCGCCGTTATCGACGACATCGCGGATCAGACTAATCTGCTGGCTCTCAACGCTGCGATCGAAGCGGCTCGTGCGGGAGAACAGGGAAAAGGGTTTGCTGTGGTCGCCGACGAGGTCAGGAAACTTGCGGAACGAACGATGCAGGCCACAAAGGAGATCGAAGGCATGGTGGGAGCAATCCAATCGGAAACCGCGCAGGCCGTTGAGTCAATGCAGCTCGGCACAAAGGAGGTACAGGAGGGGATAGGCCTGGCCGACAAGGCTGGCGATGCCTTAAGCCTCATCGTGAGCGAAACCCAGGGTGTTGTGGATATGATCAACCAGATCGCTGCCGCGAACGAAGAACAGTCGGCGACCAGTGAACAGATATCGCGGAACGTCGAAGCGATGTCGACCGTCTCTTCAGAATCTGCTGCCGGCGTTACTCAGATAGCCCGCTCAGCCGACGAGCTCAGCAGACTCACGGAAGGCCTGCGGAATCTGATTGAGCGTTTCAAGTTTGAAAGTTCGGGGGACTCCGGCGAAGGTCGCGTCCGGAAAGAAGGCACGGACGGCCGCGGAAGTGAGCGGTTTTCCCTGGGTGTCACCGAGGCCAAGTCCGCCCATCTTGTATGGAAGACAAGGCTGCATAACGTGATATCCGGAAGGGAGAAACTGGACGAAGCACATGCCGGGGACTACCGCGCGTGCACCCTAGGGAGGTGGTATTACTCCGAAGAGGCTCATTCCTTTGAAGGACAGCCGGCTTACGAAGAACTTGGAAGATGGCATGTAGACCTCCACAAGACGGCAGCGGAGATCGTGAAGCTCGTTTCGGCAAACAAGAAGCAGGATGCAAAGAGGAAGCTGTCGGACATAGATGAATATTCGAGGCATGTGATCACATTGCTGGATCGGCTGAGGGAAGCAGCGACCATGGCCGACTGAAAACTCACGAAGAGCATCCAGTCCGGAGGTAAGATCGCCTGGGAATAAACTGCGCGCGGCCGGGGTACCACCTTACCGAGATCGACGAGCGTGGGTACAGCAAGTAGCAATCAGGAACGGGTGAGATATTTCTCCGTAATAGGAAGCAAAAGGTTAAAGGTGAAAGGTCAAAGGTCAGCCGATCGAAAGTCACATCTCCCGAACCTTGTACATCCATGTATGTTCGGGACGAGGCTGTCCAGAAAGTCTTGTCTGTCATGCTGAACGAAGTGAAGCATCCATTTTTCAGAACGAATAAGTGGATTCTTCAGTCGCTCCGCTCCTTCAGAATGACATTTTCCTTGTTTTGGGACAACCTCGGTGTGATGATCGGTCACACGAATGGCCAAGATTTTTCTTGACACATAACCTGGCGCAGCATAAATTCGAGCAACGCCGGTATGTATAGAAATGGTACCGGCATGGGGCGTAGAACAACGGACAGAGATAGTCATACGGAAGTTGGCGGATAAGCCAGCCAACAGAGAAAGCATACCAGACAGAACCCGAACACCAGCGGCATCGACCAAAAGTCGAAAGTCGTGTACAGTGCAAAATCATACTTTTTTGCATTGGCCGGTCGTCGTGCCCTTCCCTTTATCAGGAGGGGCGTGTCAGACGGCAACCATACGGATGAGGCGGCATACGGATCACCGTTGCATTTATGGCCGGTGATACCATCGCTCGGAAATGCCCTCCGGGTATGCACGGCGGTAAAACGGAAGAATCGTAAAAACAAAAGGAGGTCAAAATGGCCGCACAGAATCTCGCATCTGGCACTGTGACGCCGGAAACCATTGCTTCTGTAACGGAGTCGATTGCCGCAATCAAGGCAGGACTCCCAATGCTGGTTATACTTCAGCCCAAGCAGAAGAAGGAGTTCGTGAAGGTAGGCAATACTTACCTACCTTTTATCGAAATGGGATATGAAACAGTCAGGGATCATCCCAACATAATGCCGGGGGTATTCGACGTTGAAGAATTCAAGAGAGACTATCAGTTAGCGAAGGACCTGGTGCCGATCCTGAACCAGCTCAGCGAGTTAACGGAGTCGGTCGAAGATACGATATTCGCTGCAAACAGCGATGCGATGTCTGCGGCGCTGGAGATCTACGCGGCAGTTCAATCGAACAAGGATAAGATCCCCGGAATGGACACCATGGCCGGAAAAATGGCAGGCTTCTTCAAGAAGACGAGAACCATTCCTCCGCCGAAGCAATAAGGGGCTGAGGCGGTACAAGCCGTTACGCTGAAGTAACAAAATGACGCTCCGGAGTGTTAGGGTGTCCGCTCCGGAGCGGTAAATTGACGGTCGGGAGCGTCAGAACGACGGTCCGGAGCGATAGAATGACGGTCGGGAGTGTTGGAACGACGGTCGGAAGCGTTAGAATGACGGTCCGGAGCGGTAGGCTGACGGTCGGGAGTGTTGGAGTGACGGTCGGGAGTGTTGAAATAACACTCCGGAGCGACAGGCTGACAGTCGGGACCGTTGGGAAGACGCTCCGGAGTGCCGGAGGATCGGTTTCGGCAGTCGGATCGACGCTTCCGGTTGTCGCGTCGATGAAGTGGAGTCTCAGAAACGCTGCCAGCGTGGGCTGTGCAAGGTTATAGAGGGATAGGATAATTGTCGGAGGCCTGGGTACAGATTGACATAACGGGGGTGAACGGTTAGATTCCTCACAAGGAAGGGATACGGAAAGATGAATGCCTCGATACGGGAGGTGGGCAACGGGAGCGGCCCAGGCGAGATGCCGGGGCTGTTCGAGGTACTGAGGCAGGAGTTGAAGCTGCGGAATTATAGTCATAAAACGCTCAAAGCATATGGGAGTTGCCTTCGAACACTCATTAGATTCTTTTCTCCGAAGCATCCGCGAGATATATCGAACAGTGAAATTCGAATGTTCCTTCTCCATCTTATTGAGGATGAGCATTGGGAAGCGTCGAGTGTAAATCAAATGTTTAACGCGCTGCGATTTCTGTATGTCGAGTTGTACAAGATGCCGTTTGCTCTCAGCAATATTCCGAGGCCTAAAAAAGAAAGAAAACTGCCTGATGTGCTTACCCAGGACGAAGTGAAGCGGTTGTTCAAAGTGGTATCGAACCCCAAGCATCGAATGGTCTTAATGATTGCATACTCAGCAGGACTGCGGATTGGAGAAGTAACACGACTGCGACCTGAGGATATAGACAGAGAGCGAAGGATGATCCATATTCGAGGAGCAAAAGGCAAAAAGGATCGCTACACAATGCTTTCTGAGAAGGCCATGAATGAGCTTACTAACTATCTTTCAGTCTTTAAACCCGCAAAATACCTTTTCGAGGGCGACCGCGATGGGAAACCTTACAGCCAGAGTAGTATTCAACAAGTTTTCCGTAAAGCTGTTGAGCACGCTGGAATAACAAAGCCCGTTACGTTTCATACGCTTCGCCATTCTTTTGCGACTCATCTGCTTGAGCAAGGTGTGGACTTACGATATATTCAGGAGTTGCTTGGCCATGCGAGTTCGAAGACAACGGAAATCTATACGCATGTCAGTTCCAAGAACATTGCAGCCATACGCAGTCCATTAGATAATTTGGATTTATAATCTCGATGGGACATCGTACCATAAACAAAATAAACACATATATGTGTGGTGTTACAGTAGTTATGCGTCATGTCCGCGCGCCCGGGAATGAGACTGACTCTCTTTGAAAGGTTTGTGTAACATGAAATATCTAAGTTATCTTTTGGTAAGGAGAAAATGAGGAAGGTGGGCGCGCGTCCA